>DAOTXL010000023.1:0-19448 GCA_034435455.1 Anaerolineae bacterium | reverse complement strand
CTCATAAACCAAAAGGTCCAACTCTGTGGGTTCCCGATAGTAATTCTCTCTCAACATAGCTGCTTGACTTCCAGGAAGGATGACTTATTATACCATGACCGCCATACCTTGCCTACTTCTTAAGCACCCTCCAGGGGAGAGGGAAGGGCCCGGTGTCATTTGAAAAGTCAGCCCCTGCTCATTGGCATCCACGAAAACTCTGGTCCCCGGCTTGGGGTCGGCGGTCAGCAAAAAGTCGGCCAGCGGCTCACGCAGGTGGCGGCCGATGATGCGCCGCAGGGGCCGGGCGCCCCACTCGGGATGGTCGTTCTGGGCCAGCAGCCAGGTGCAGGCCGCCTGGCTTACCTCCAGACCCACCCCCCGCGCTTCCAGCAGCCGGGCCTCCTTCTGGAGCATCAGCCCCAGGATCAGCCGCAACTGCTCCGGGGTGAGGGGATGGAAGAGGATGATCTCATCCAGGCGGTTGAGGAATTCGGGGCGGAAGGTCGCCCGCACCACCCCCATCACCAGCTCCCGCGCCCGGTCGGTCAGCACCGGCTCATCCAGGTATTCGGAGCCCAGGTTGCTGGTCATGATGATCACCGCCTCGCTAAAGCTGGCCGTGCGGCCCTGGCCGTCGGTCAGGCGCCCTTCCTCCATCACCTGCAACAGGATGTCGAGCACGCGGGGGTGGGCCTTTTCCACCTCGTCGAGGAGGACGACGGTGTAGGGTTTCTGGCGCACGGCATCGGTGAGCTGCCCGCCGCTCTCATAACCGACGTAGCCGGGCGGCGCACCGATGAGCCGGTTGACGGTGTGCTCCTGCTGGTACTCGCTCATGTCCAGCGTGACCGTCGCCTCCTCGTTGCCGAACAGGAACTCGGCCAGGGCTTTGGCCAGCTCGGTCTTGCCCACCCCGGTCGGCCCCAGGAAAAGGAAGCAGCCGATGGGCCGCCGGGGGTCTTTCAGGCCGACGCGGGCCGTTTTGACCGCCCGGCTGACGGCCAGCACCGCCTCCTCCTGACCGATGATGCGTTGGTGCAGGTATTCGACCATATGGGCATAGCGGCTGCGCTCATCGGCGCCCAGCCGGGCGACGGGGATGCCGGTCATCAGGCTGGCAGCCAGGGTCACATCATCGGCATCGAGCTGCCTGTCAAAGGCCGTCTCCGGCAGGTGGGATTGGGTCCCCATGCGCAGCAGGGCACAGGCGCGGTGCAGCAGTTGCAACGCACCGGCCGGCAGCACCGCCTCGGCCAGATAGCGTTTGGACAGGGTCGCCGCCGCGACCAACGCCTCGTCGGCGATGGCCAGTTCATAATCGGCCTCGAGGCGGGGCTTGTGGATGCGCAGGATCTCGACGGCCTCTTCCTGAGCCGGCTCCGGCACCTTGAGCAGGTGGCTGTGCTCGGCCAGAACCGAATTGGCCGCCAGACGCGCCTGGTAGTCGGCTTCGAGGGCCGTGCCGATGACCACGACCCGGTCGTCGAGAAGGGCGCGCTGCACGTCGGCCTGGGCCTTGGGGAACTCGACCTGCAGGGCGGTCCCAAAGAAGCGATGGATATGCGGCAGAAACAGGACACCGCCTGCCGCCTTGCGCCGCCCGGCCTGCACCGCCTGGGCGGCGTCGGTCAGCAGGGCCGGTTCGGCGATCTCGATCACCGAGCGCAGATCTTTCGGCCCCTGCCCCTCGGCGATGAGCAACGCCAGGCTGTGGACCAGCGAGCGTTTGCCCACGCCTGTCGGCCCGACCAGGATGACATGCCGGTCGCGGGCCAGGTTCAGCAGGTTGAGCAGGTCGCGCAATAGCTCCTGGCGGTAGTAGACCGGTTGGAGCTGACCTTCCCGGGCCAGAGCGACCAGGTCGCGGGCGGTGGTCTGGCGGGCCAGGGCCGCGTCGGACAGCAGGGCGCTCAGGGCGCGGGGGGTGATCCCCCGCTGCTGGAGCAGGCCTGCCGTCGAGACCCCCGACTGGCTCATGGCAGCCAGGGCGTCTTCGGTGCCGACCCAGATTTCGTCGCGGGCACGGGCGATGGCCCGTCCTTCGTCCAGCACCGTCAGCATCTCGTTGCCCAGGGGCACGCGGCTGCCATCCCGGGCCACGAAATCGAAGTCTACATTGACGGCGCGTCGGGTCCGGACCTGGTCTTCGACGGTGCGGGTCAGTTGGTCCAACCGGAAGCCCCGCTCCCCGGCAAAGCGTTCCAACAGGCGGTGGGCGGCATACTCCTTGTTGTCGAGGAAGGCCAGCAGCAGGTGCTCCGGCATCATCACCGCCTGGCGGAAGCCGCGCATGATCGTCGCCGCCTGGTGGAGGGCGCGGGTCAGTTCTTCGGATGGGATGTCGGGATTCAGGGTTCCCATGTCATTCTTCTCCCAAGTCGTGCGTCGTGCCGGACCTGAATTTTAGCATCGGGCCGCCGGTTTGTCAACCCTACCAGTATACCCAGCGGAAGGTGAGGTAGAAGCTGGTGTGGATGGTGAAGGCAGGGGCTTCGGCGGTGCCCAGGCCCAGGCCGACGATGCGGTCGCTGGGTGCGCCGCCGACGCTGACGGCATAGGAGCCGAGGGTGTTGTACATGGGAAAGTTTACGCCCCAGTCCGGGGGAGGGCGGTCCTCAACCGGCAGGGTCTGGCTGCCGCCGGCCCATTGCACCACCACCGGCTGGCCGACCACCCGTTTGCCATAGACATCAATCACCTCGACATAGATGCTGTGTTTGCCCGCCGACTCGCGCTCGTTGGTCCAGCGGGCCTCCACCAGACGCCAGTAGGGCTGGCCCTGGGCCACGGCCGCCGGCTCGACGCGGACGCCCAGGTCGTTCAAGCGCGGGTCCCACCACAGCGGCGGCAGCGTCGGGCGCGGTGTGGGCACCAGGGTGGGGGTGGCGGTCGGGGGATGGTAGCGGGGGCGGCGCGTGGGGGTAGGGGCGGGAGTGGGGGTGTCGGTCGGGGTGGTGCTAGGCGTCCAGGTCGGCGTAGGGGTGGGGGTATCGGTTGGCGTGGGGGTGGGGGTGGGGGTGTCGGTTGGAGTGGCGGTAAAGGTCGGGCGCAGCGTGCCCCGTGGGCCGAGGGTGGGGCTGGGCCCGACAGCGGCCAGGGCATCCTTGTTGGCAGCACCGGGCCCGCCGGGGAGGGCATACGCCAATATCCCAACCAGGCCAAGGGCAACAGCGGCCAGGCAACCAACGACGACCTGCCAGAAGCGCGGCTGACCGACCAGCTCGCGTGGGGCAGGAAGAGGGCTGACAAGGGCGCGGAGGGAGCCGGGCCGGACCGGCAGGCGGCGGATCAGTGCGGAAAGGCGGCCGGCCGGGACAGGGCGTGGGGCAGCGGCCGGGGGAGGTTGGGCGACGACGACGGGCGCGGGTGGGGCCTTTTCCAGGGCTGCCAGGCCCTGCTGCGCCATCCGATTGTCCGGATTGAGGGCCAGCACCCGGCGCAGGCAAAAGGCCCGGCCCTGGGGCGTGTCGAGGACAGAGCCGAGCCACAGCCAGGCCACCTCCGACTCGGGGTTGCGGCGCACTGCCCGGCTGAGGAGTCGGCGCGCCGTGCTGCGGTCGCCGGCCCTGGCGGCAGCAACGCCCTGGGCCAGGAGAGCTTCTTGCCCGGTCATCGCCTGTGCACCGCAGCCAGCAAGGGCAGCAGGGCGCCGATGGCCACCACCCCCCCCATCACCCACCGGGGGCTCCAGGCCGCTTCGGGCAGGAATCCCCAGAGATCGGGGCGGATCAACCGCACCGCATACAGAATGTAGGTCCCCATCCCGCCGATGATCGGCAGCAGCAGGCAGCGCACCAAAAGCGGGCGCTGCCCTCTCCGCTGCCCAAGCAGCAGGAGGCCGGCCAGCCCCCCCAGCAGGGTGATGCCGGCTGCCAGGGCCAGATCGAGGCCGCTCATGTCCCTGCTGCCCGGCACGGCTGCACCGGCCGAGGGAGTCGGGGGGCCGGGGGTCGGGCCGGGCGGAGGTGTGGCCGTGGGCAGGGCCGTAGGGGCGGGGAGGGTTCTGGGGGGAGCCGTCGGGGTCAGGGTCGCCGGCGCCGTCTGTGGCTGCGCCCCTGGCGCAGACGGGGTGGGGGTGTCGGTGGGGAGGGGCTGGACGACCACCTCGACGGTCTGAGAGCGCAGGGCATCGCCGCTCTCGGCGCGGAACCGGACCCGCCCGGCGGCATTCAGGGTCATGGTCGCCTCGGCCAGGCCGCCCACCGTCGCCGCCGACCGGGGCGGTAGATAGGTGCCATCCTGGGTTTCCGCATAAAAGGTCACCAGCGTGCCATCGGGCACGACATGGCCATTGCTATCCAGGACGGGGCCGGCCTGGAGGCGCACGCTCAGCGGCGGCAGGAGGAGGGCATCCAAGGCCGGTGCCACCTGGACCAGCGGGATCTGTTGGGCAGGATCCGGGGCAAGCTGGCGCAGCAGGTCATAGTTGATGCCATCCACATCCACCGGCGAAGCGCCCTGGGGAGGCAGCTCCCCGAACAACGCCCGCACCGCCGCCTCGACAAAGGGGGTGATCTTGCTGTAGGCCGCCAGGTAGAGGCTCAGCTTGCTGATCTCGGTAGTATCCAGGTAATAGGGGGCGTTAAAGGCCAGCACCACCAGCCGGGCATTGTAGGCCGCCCCCAGCCCCTGGTCCAGAAAGAGCTTGACGGCATCGGAGTTGGGGCCTTTGGTCGGGTTCAGGTCCTGAGAGGCAAACAGGACCCAATCCGCCTCCCGGAGCAAGGCCCCTACATCGGGCTGCCCCTCCCCAACTTCCAGAGTCCCGGCCAGGAACTTTTTGAGCTGGCCGAACATCAGGCTGGTGACATCCTCCGGGGCGATCTGCCCCGTGCCGTCGGGGCCATAGATCCGCAGGATGGCCTCCTCCACGGCCGTCTGGCTCAGGGGGGAGAAGGTCTGGCACTGTTCGGTGAAACATTCGCGCACGGGCCGGGCATCGGTAAAGATGAGGATCTTTTCCCCCCGGCGGGGCGGTGCAGGCAGGGCATTGGCATCGGGGTAGAGGAGGGTGATCGCCTGGTTGGCGATGTGCTGGACGATCGCGCCGCCACGGCCGCAGGTCTGGAGCGCAGCATCGGCGTCCACCTGGATCGTTTCCAGGCTGAACTCGGGGTACAGTTTGAGTTTGAGGCGCAGGATTTTGGCCACCGCGGCATCCACGCGGGCGGCAAAGGCCGGGTTGGCGCGGTATTCATCGCGGAAATAGGCGATCGTATCGCGGATATTGCGGAACTGATCGGCCCATACATTGTGCAGATCGAATTGCGACAGCAGCAGCAGGTCGTTGCCGGCCAGGAGGGCCTCTTTGGCGATGCGGCGGTGGGGGAACGACGTCAGGGTCGGGTCAAAATATTTGCGCACGGCCGGCACGCCCAGGCTGTCGGACACCATCAGGCCGTGGACACGCCAGTCGGCAAACTCTTCCAGATCGAGGATGGCGCTCATGCCCTTGGCATCAAAGCTGATGGGGGCGGTGAACTGTCGGATGTTGCCCTGGAAACCCCGGTAGCGGATGTGGGAGGACATCAGGGCATCGGTCACGGCCTCGGCGTTGCCATCGGCACGGGTCACGGCGAAAAAGGGGGCCAGTTCGATCCGTTTTAGCTCCTGAAGCGACTTGTCCACCGTGGCCACCTCTTCATCGGGCAGGCGGTCCGAGCCGCCGTGGCCGGGGAAATGCTTGGCTACCGTCGCCACCCGGCCGCCGCTGCCCTGATGCACCCCCTCGATATAGGCCCGGCCCATCTGCCCCACCCACCACGGGTCGCCGCCAAAGGTCCGCGTGCCGATGTCTCCCTGGCCGGTGGGCCGGGGGTTGTTCAACACATCCACCGCCGGCCCCAACAGCAGGTTGATGCCCATCGCCGCCAGCTCACGGCCGGCGACCTGGCCCACGGCGCGGGCGTTGGCCGGGTCCCAGGTGGCCCCGATGGCCATCGCGTTGGGCAGGGGGGTCGTGCCGCCGGTGATGCGGGTGTAGGGATAGCCGTCCCCTTCATGGTCCACGGCGATCAAGAGGGGCACCCGGCTGCCGCCGTTCAGGGCCAGTTCCTGGAGTCCGTTGGCCAGACGGGCCACCTGGCGGGGCGTGTCGCCATCGTTGAGAAAATTCGAGTTGCTGGCCAGCAGCACCACCCCGCCGATGCGGTCCTGGCGGATCAGTTTGGCGATGTCGGTGCCGGGGCCGGGGTCGTTGCCGACAAAGGCCACCAGAAACAGTTGGCCCACCCGGTCTTCTACGCTCATGGCCGACAGCAGGGCCTGGACGCGGGCTTCCAGGTCGGCTTCGGGGGTTTGAGCGTGGAGGGGGGGCAGGGGCAGGAGCGCGAGCAGGATGAGCAAGGCAAGGTGCCATTTCCTGCGCAGCCGACGTTCTATACCATTCGGCCTGCGATTCTCTGCAAAATGCCCGGCGCTCATGACAGGCTAACAGCCTCAAGGCAATCCACTAAAGGACCGTGCTAAGGTGCAAGCCGCTGCCTCACAATAAGCCCGCACTTCGGCCCACTGTACCGGTCTCAACAGCCTCGGCATCGGCTGCTGCTCTGCATCCTCAAAATAAGCCAGCGCCCGGACAGCAATGGCCAGGAAACTGGGCCGGTCAGCATATTTGGTAGCTGCCAACTCCAGCAACCGGTCCAACGTCACCAGGTCCCGCAAGCAGTACAGGTCAACAAAGTCGCGCCGCGTTCCCCGCGAGTTCACCGCCGCCAGTTTCATCAACCCGATGCCGGTACACGAAGCCAGCCGCAGACCCTCGTATTCCACAGTAGGCTCCAGAAGTGGATGGCGCTGGTAGATAAAGCTCACATCCGCTCCGAACAGACGAGTAAAGAGCATTCCATCCTGTTCCGAAGCGATGTCGAACTGGCCACTGGCTGCCAGGGCTTCGCCGATCGCCTCCCGTTCCGGTGCCAGGAGACGGCGTTCGGCACTGAACCAGTCCAGGTCGGTGGAGATGCGATGCCCGAGCTGAAGAGCAAGGGCTGTGCCGCCGGCCAGGTCAAAATCGCGCATGAAGGGCTGCCGGCGCAGATAGTCCATCGCCTGACGGCAGGCAGGTGTAGTGGCGGACTCGTAGAACGCTACCATGCTTCATCAGCCTTTGCTTCTACAGCCCAAGGCGGTGCGGTGTAATCTTGTACCCCCAGGGCCAACCGCCATAGGGCGAATGAGCGTCGGCTTAACAGCCGGAATCCGTGTTGTCGCACCCAGTCGGCCACCCGGCTTTCACCGTAACGGGCAAACAGCCAGCGCAACTCGGCCCACGAGCCGCGCTCCAGCATTCGCTCGACGATGACTCCCGCGTACTGCTCCGGTTCCATAGCGGCAAAGTCGTATTCCGGGAACAGCCAGGTGCTGCTGGCCGGCAAGCCGTTGGGCGCCAGCGCCCACTCCCCCTGGGGGTTTTGGACTTTTACCTTCATAGCACAACCTTCACTACCGGACACTTTTCCTGCGCCTGGCCTGTGAGGGGCACTCATCACAGACTTGGTAGATCCAATCTCCGCGCTCAAAGCGGACCACTCACCCCATCAACCGTCGTACCGCGGCGACAATCCGCTCCACGTCGGGCAGGGCAGCCCTCTCCAGGCCCCGGTTGTAGGGGATGGGCACATCCAGGCCCGCCACGCGCACCGGCGCGGCCCTGAGCGCCCGCCAGGCGACGCCGGCCACGCGGGCCACCACCTCGGCCCCAAAGCCGTGGGTCAGCGCCCCCTCCTCCACCACCGCCAGCCGCCCCGTTTTGACGGCAGAGCGGACCACCGTCGCCCAATCACAGGGCACGAGGGTCCTCAGGTCTACTACTTCGACCTCGATCCCTTCCTGGGCCAGGGCCTCGGCGGCCTCCAGGGCAATGGTTACTACCGCACCGACGGTCACCAGGGTCACGTCGCACCCGGCACGTTTGATGTCGGCTACGCCCAGCGGCACCAGGTACTCCCCCTCCGGCACCGGCCCGGTGGTCAGGTAGAGCAGCTTGTTTTCGAAAAAGAGCACCGGGTTGTTGCTGCGGATGGCGGCCTTCAACAGCCCTTTGGCGTCGGCCGGGGTGCCGGGGGCGACGACCAGAAGGCCGGGGATGCCGGTCAGCAGCGCCTCCAGGCTTTGCGAGTGCTGGGCAGCCATGCCCAGGCCCG
Organism: Anaerolineae bacterium; assembly: GCA_034435455.1. Taxonomy (GTDB): domain Bacteria; phylum Chloroflexota; class Anaerolineae; order JAAYZQ01; family JAAYZQ01; genus DAOTXL01. The sequence goes on along the minus strand of DAOTXL010000023.1, from coordinate 11,322 downwards.
CGCCGCCCGGTGTGCGGACCACCAGCGGCAGGCGGTATTGCCCGCCGCTCATATAGCGCAGCTTGGCCGCCTGGTTGACCAGCGGGTCCATGCAGCAGGTCAGGAAATCGGAAAAGAGGATCTCGGCCACCGGCCGCATCCCGGTCATGGCCGCCCCCACCGCCGCGCCGACGATGGCATATTCGCTGATGGGCGTATCCACCACCCGCCCCGGCCCAAACTCGTCAACCAGGCCGGCGCTGACGTTAAAGTAACCGCCGGTGGTCACATCCTCGCCCAGGAGAAAGACGCGCTCGTCGCGGGCCATCTCCTCGGCCAGGGCTTCCCACAGGGCGGCAGAACAGGTCAGAGTGCGGGTAGGGGCTGGAGATTGGAGGGCGGGGATTGGGCGGTAGAGGGAGGCGGGGTCGGGGGCATAGACGTGCCCGGTCAGGTCCGAGGGCGGCGGCTCGGGGCCGGCCTGGGCGGCGGCAAAGGCGTCGTCTACCAGCCGCGCCGCTTCGGCGGCGATAGCAGCAGCCTGCTCCGGCGTCAGGATGCCGGCGGCCAGCAGCTCGCGCTCCAGGTGGGCGATGGGGCAGCGGGCCTTCCAGGCGGCGATCTCGGCCTCGTCGCGGTAGCGGGCGGTTTCCCCCTCCATGTGGCCGTGCCAGCGGTAGGTGAGACATTCCAGCAGCGTCGGTCCGTTGCCGCGCCGGGCACGGTCCACCGCCTGGCGCATGGCTGTATAGACAGCCCAAACATCGTTGCCATCGGCCTGCACGCCGGGGATGCCGTAGGCAGCGGCCCGGTCGGCCAGGCGGGTGACGCGGGTGTGACGGGCCAGGGGGGTGAATTCGCCATACAGGTTGTTTTCCACCACAAAGACGACCGGCAGGTCCAGCACGGCGGCCAGGTTGAGGGCCTCGTGGAACATTCCCTGGTTGGTGGCGCCGTCGCCCATAAAGGCGACGGCCACCTGCCCGCTGTGCCGGTGTCGGGCGCTCAGGGCGGCGCCGACGGCGATGAGGCCCGGCGCGCCGACGATGCCGTTGGCCCCCAAGGCCCCCACCGTCGCCTGGGTGACATGCATCGAGCCCCCCTTGCCGCCGCACAGGCCGGTGGCCTTGCCCAGCAGCTCGGCCATCATGCCCCGCAGGTCGGCGCCTTTGGCCAGCATATGGCCGTGGCCGCGGTGGGTGGTGGCCATGTAGTCGTCGCCGCGCAGGGCCAGGCAGGCGCCTACCGCCGTCGCCTCCTGGCCGATAGACAGGTGGATGGCCTCGGTGGGGATCTGGCCCTGGGCGTTGGCCTGGGCCAGCTTTTCTTCAAAGGCGCGGATGAGGCGCATCCGCCGCAGCATCTCGACCCGGAGCGCCCTCTCGTCGGCCGGCAGGTCAGGCTGGAGGAAAACGACCTCTGGCTCCGGCACCTCTCCTTCCAGCAGCGGGATCAGGTGCCGGTTCAGCGCCTCGTAATCCACTTCTGGTGCTTCCGCCCGCCGAAATAGCTTTTTCAGCTCCTTCAGCCCTCTTTTGCCCTTTTTCACCTCGACCCGTGGGATCAGTGCCTCGTACCCCATCTCGCGCAACACCTGCTCGTAGAGGCCGAACACCGGCCTGACGGCCGGCAGCAGGGCCAGCGCCTTGGGCACAGACCCCCGGGCCACCACCTGGCGCGTGGCGATGGCGCGCGGCACGTTCAGCCGGCCCAGCCAGAACAGGTGGGAGGTATCGCCCGACTGGCTCATCTCCACGTCGGCGGGCCGATCGCTGGGGCCGAAGGTCCAGGTAATGGGGTCGCGGGTCAGGTCCACAGTGATCTCGGCCTGGGGGTCGTGGTAACGGAAGCGGACCACGAGATCCCCGGCCCGCAAGGCCTGGGCCACTTCGGGGGTCTGTTGGACACGGCAAAAGACGGCGTCCATGATTTTGTAAAACTGATCGGCATCCCGAAAAGTTGACATTGCCCCTCCCTGGCTATCAGCCATCCGCCTTCTGTGCCCAGATTATACCATACCTGCCCCAGCCGGGCAAGCCGTTACGGAACACCCAGCCGATGCAATAGTTCCCCGGCGGACAGACGGCCGGCATTGCGGAAGATGAGCGCCCGGGGGTGGTCGTAGACGACAAAGCTTTCGTCGGGGCGGAACAGGGCCGGGGCCGCGCCCGGCAGGGGCGGAAGGCGAGGGTTGAGCCAGGCCGGCCCCCGGCTGAACTCGCCGGCCAACTCGAAGCCCAGGTCGCCGGCAAAGAGCAGGTCGTAATAGCGGGTCGCCACCGGGTAGCGCCCCGGCGCGCGGGGGATCGAGCCGTAGAGCCGTCGGCTGGCGACGACCAGGTAATCGCTGGCGGCCAGATCGGCGGCCAGGGCGCGCCACTTGGCAGCGTCGTCCGGCTCGTCGTAGAGGAGCAGGGTTCGCACCCGGTACTCCTCGATGTGGCGCGGACGGCCCTCTACCTCCAGGGGCAGGGGCAGGGCGGTGTCCCAATCCTCCACGGCCAGGGTGCTGCCGGGGGGCACCTCCCGGTAAATCCACTCGGAAGCGACGATCCATGAATGCGGAGCTGCGTAGATCGTCACGAATGCCAGGGCATAGACCAGGGAGAAAACAACCCCCAGGCAGGGGCCGATCCCCCATAACGCTTTACGTTTTACGTTTAACGCTTCCAAAAGGCGACCCGCCATCAGGTACAGGACCGGCACCAGGGGCAGCATGTAGCGCAGGTAGCGGGCGTGGAGCAGGCCGACGAGCAAAAAGTAGGGCCCGGCCCAGGCCAGGAGCAGAGCGTCGGTCCAGGAGCCGTGGCGCAGCCAGTGCAGAAGGGCAACGGCCAGGCCGGCCCAGGCCACCGGGCCCAGCGGCAAGCCCAGCCCCCACAGGGCCGTCTGCCACATGGAGTAGAGAAAGGGGGCCGTCCCGGCATATTGGAGCGTGTAGGGGGCTTCCAGCCTGCCCCACGCGATCTGCGACTCCTGCAGGGCGTGGTCCACAAAGGTCGGCCAATCGATCAGGGCGTAGGGTTGGGCCAGGAAAAATGTAAACCCGGCCACGGCCAGGCAGCCAGGCAGGTGGAGATTCGAGATTCGAGCTTGTGTCTTGTACGCTACGAGCACGGCCAGGAGCAAGGGAAAGGCGGTGATTTTGGTGGCCAGGGCCAGGCCCAGAGCGACGCTCAGGGCAACCTGACGGCATCGGCCGGCCCCCTGGGCCACATCGGCGGCCAGGTTCAGGGTGAGCAGGACGAAAAAGGTGAGAAGTGGGTCCGCGGTATAAAAATGGGCAAGCTGCACGGGCAGGACTGCCAGGCTGACCAGGGCCGCCACCAGGAGCGAAGGCCCGATCGCCAGCCGCCGGGCCAGCCGCCAGGTGAGATAGACCGTCCCCAGGTCAAAGAGGGTGGCCAGCGGGCGCCCCACCAGGTGCAGGTGGTCCGCAGGTTGGAAGCCGGGCCAGAGGAGCCCCACCCCGGCGGCGACCAGCCTGAGCAGGTAGAAGGACAGGGAGCCGTAAGCGAAAAAATGGGGGTTGAGGGGGCTGGCCGGGCTCAGGGCCTCGGCCAGGCTGCGGGGCCAGCCCAGCCCCAGGGTGATGAAATAGATCTTGCGTTCGTCGGGGTGAAGCCAGTGCCCGCCATCCCAGTCCAGCCCGTAGAGCCGCAGGGCGGCACCCACGGCCAGGATGAGCGCCAGCAGCAGCGCCTCCTTCCTCCCCCTCGACAACCTTGAACCCCCACCCACGTCAACCCCGCACCAGCCACAGGAAAAGCAGTGCCCCCACCAGCCGCACCCCACCGGCAACGGCAAAGGCGATGCGGATGCCGATCCAGTCGGCCAGCGCCGTCCCCAACAACGGGCCGGCGAAGGCGGTGATGTTCATCAGCGCCGTATAGAGGGCTATGTAGGTAGGCCGGCGGTCCTCGGGGCAGGCGCTCAGCAGGACGTTGAACAGCGCCAGGTTGCAGCCGGCCCACGACAGGCCGCCCAGGACGGAGGTGAGGAGCATCCACTCCAGAGATGGCACCGCGGCCGTGACAAAGGCATACGTGGTCACCCCCAGGGTGGCGACGACCAGCACCCGGCGGTCTCCCCATCTGGCGCCGACCTTTCCCCAGAAAAAGTACCCGACAATGGTACAGGCATCCACCACCACCGCGATAAGGCCGATCCAGGTGTCGCTGGCGGCCAGTTCCCGCACCCGCAGCACCGACCACAAGGCAGCCGGCAGGTAGAGGCCCCAGTGAAACACAAAGGCAGCCGCCGCAAAACGCACAAACGCCCGCTGGGCCCAGATGTCGGCCAGGCTGTGGCGCAGCCGTGGCCGGCCATTCCGCCGCCTGGGCCGGGAGGCCCGCCGGGCCGGCCCCTCGTCGGGCAACCGGATGCGGCGCAGGTAGTAGAGGCTGAGCATCGAGAGGAGGGCCCCACCCCCCAGCAAGACCTGATAGTTGAGCGGCACCGGCATCAGGTCCAGCAGCCGGCCCCCGACCAACGCCGCCAGGGTCGCCATGGCGGAAAGGATCAGCCAGCGCACGCCGATCACCTGCCCCCGCTTCTCCGGCGAGGCCAGATCGGGCAGGAGGGCTGTGATGCCGGTGTTGATCACCCCGGCCGGCAGGGTGACGAGCGCATTGAGGAGGATGAGCGCCTCGACCCGGCCGGTGATCAGGATAAAGGGCATCAGGGCCATAGCCAGGTAGCCGAGCCGCTGCAGGAACCCGGTCAGCAGGATAAAGGGCAGCCGGCGGCGCTGGCGCTCAAGAAGCCGGGCCGCGGGCACCAGCCACACAATGTTGACCAGCGCCGGCAGGGCGGTGAGCCAGCCCACCTGACCGGTGGTGGCTCCCAGCCGCAGGGCAAAGACGCTGACAAAGGTGCCGGCCAGGCCGCTCAGCAGGCCAAACCAGACGGTTTCAGCGTAGAGGTTGCGGATATTGCGCCCTTCGCGCGTATGGGCCGGGGCATACCACGGCAGACGTTGCCCCACGGAGCGGAGCAGGGCCCGAACCCCGCCCCCCGGCCGGCCGGTGCGTCTAGGGCGTTTCAACCCGTCCCCCGGCGTTGTGCTGGCTGTCCAGGGCCGCTTTCAAAAGATCGTAGGTCTGCAACCAGGTGGCGGGCACCACCCGCATATTGCCGACCACCGGCATAAAGTTGGTGTCGCCCAGCCAGCGCGGCACCGCGTGGATGTGCACATGGTCGGCAACCCCCGCACCTGCCGCCTGCCCCAGGTTGACCCCCACGTTAAAGCCGTCGGGGCGCATCGCCGTCCGCAGGGCGGCCAGCCCCCGGTTGAGGAGCAACATCATCTCGGTCAGGGTTGGTGTGTCCAGATCTTCCAGGCTGGGGACATGGGCATAGGGCACTACCATAAAATGGCCGTTGTTGTAAGGGAAGCGGTTGAGCAGGAGGAACCCCCGCTCGCCCCGCAGGAGCACAAGGTTCTCCCGATCCTCGGCGCATTGGACCGCATAGCAAAAGATGCAACCGTCTGTCTTGGGCGCAGTCAGATATTCCAGCCGCCAGGGCGACCACAAGTGTTTCATACCCTATTCTCCTCATCAGGATGCGGGGGTATTGTAGCCGAAAAGCAGCGGCGAGGCAAGGCCAGGGCGATCGGTCGCCTGTGGGGGCCCCACTTTCCGTTTCACCCCTTTTGTGCTACAATAGCCCCATGTTTGAAGTCGTCTTTCTCGGCACTTCGGCCTCTGCGCCCTCCATCCGGCGTGGGCTGCCGGCCGCGGTGGTCATGCACAAAGAGTACCGCTTCCTGGTGGACTGCGGCGAAGGCACGCAACGCCAACTGCTGTTCAGCGGGCTGGGCTTCCGCCGCCTGGACAAAATCTTGCTGACCCACGGCCACCTGGACCACATTCTGGGGCTGGCCGGCCTGGCCTCTACCTTTTCCCGCTGGGAGATGATCGACCGCATGGAGATCTATGGCGGAAAGTGGGCGCTGGACCGGGTGGAGGCGCTGATGAACGTCGTCTTTGGCCGCTCTCGCCCCCCCATCCGCCTGGTGCTGACCGACCTCCGGCCCGGCGTGGTGCTGGAAGATGACTCGTTTCAACTGCTGGCCTTCCCTGTCACCCACCGCGGGCCGGATAACTTTGGCTTCACCTTTCAAGAAAAGCCCCGCCGGCCCTTCCTGGTGGACAAGGCCGAGGCCCTGGGGGTGCCCGCCGGCCCTGAACGCGCCCGGCTGGTGCATGGCCAGCGGGTGAAGCTGGCCGATGGGCGCACCATCCACCCCGACGAGGTCCTGGGGCCGGCGCGGCCGGGCACCAAATTCGTGTTCATCGGCGATGCTTCGCGCACCGAGGACCTGGTAGCACCGGCCCGCGATGCCGACGCCCTGGTCATCGAGGCGACTTATACCTCGGTGGAAGCCGACGTGGCCCGCGAATTCGGCCACCTCACCGCCCGGCAGGCGGCGGAACTGGCCGCAGCAGCCGGGGTGCGCCACCTGATCCTGCACCACATCTCCCGCCGCTACGCCGAGCACGAGATCCTGGACGAAGCGACGCCGATCTTTCCCGCCACCCTTGTGGCCCGCGACCTGGACCATTTCCAGATTCGGCGCGATGCCCCTCTAGTGCGGGTAGAACGCAGGGCGTAAAACGTAAGAGCTTGTCTGAAAAGTCTACCACGAAGGCGCACAGGGCAAAGAAATGAGAGGAAATTGACAGAAATTCCTTGTGTCCTTCGTGGTTTTCAAACTAGCTCTAAGGCGATACGTGTTACTCTTTCGGCTCCCCCAGTTCCTCAACCGGCGTGTTGATATATTTGTCGCCGATTTCGATGAGCATCCGTGGGATATCGTCAATAATGGGGTATTTTCGGCCACAGTCGGGTTCCTGGCACACCAGCCACACCCCCCTGACCAGCTCCAACCGGCCCGGATCGTCCCCCGCTTTGCGGGTCGGCCCGCTGACGCAATAGGGACACCGCAGGATCTCGAGCAGTTCCTGACTCACCATGGTTCGCCTCCATCCTAAAAGTGGCCCCATTATAGCACAAAGCCTGTCCAGGCTCAATTTACCCGTCCCCGCTGCCAGGGCACAGGGATCAGGTCTGCCTGCCGGACTTTACAGGATGCCGCTTATATGGTATACTGGGTCCCGTTGAGGTGCAGGGCGTTATGAGCGCGCTACCGATCGGTTCGTCGGCGGCAGCTTGCCGCCCTACCAGCCCGTGTCTGCCGCCAGGCCTTTGGTCTGGATAGCTTGCCCGCGCCTCCACTCTCTTTTACAGGCCCGCTCTCCAGACCAGGTTGAGAGCAGGCCTTTTGTTGTATCGGATAGCGATGCCGCATTGGGACGATGAAGATTCTGACAATCAGTGACAGGGTGGACGAGTTGCTCTACAGCCCGGCCATCAAACACCTGTTCGGCGATGTGGACCTGGTGTTGAGCTGTGGGGATCTGCCGTACTATTACCTGGAGTTCATTGTGAGCATGTTGGGCGGACCGCTCTTTTATGTCATCGGCAACCACGCCAACGAGGTGCGGCAGCTATACGCCCCCAAAGAAGAGTGGGTCTACCCTGCAGGGTGCGAGAACATAGATGGGCGACTAGTCCGCTACCGGGGGCTGCTCATCGCCGGGTTGGAGGGTTCAATGCGCTACAACAACAATCCATACTTTCAGTACACCGAACGGGAGATGGCCTGGAAAGTGTGGCAACTGGCTCCCTGGCTGGTGCTGAACAAACTGCTGCATGGGCGCTACCTGGACATCCTGATCAGCCACGCCCCGCCGGCCGGCATCCACGACCGACCAGACCTGTGCCACCGGGGCTTCCGGGCGCTGGTGACGCTGATGGACCGCTTCCGGCCCCGCTATCTGCTCCACGGCCACGTCCATATCTACTACCCGCTTGGTGCAGTAGAAACGGTCTATCGCCATACCCGCGTGATCAACACCTACGGGTACCGAACCCTGGAGATCGACGAGGGCTCGATTTGATGTTTCACACCGTGGCCCGCTACAAGGCGGGCGAAGCCTTTTCCCAGGCCCGACGGCGAGCCTTCTTCCAGCGCATTCTGGGCTTTTTCACCGGCCATCAACCGGGGAACCTGCTCTCTTTTGAGCACGTCCGCGACAAGCTCAAAATCCGGGGGCAGCATTACGTCGGCGTCCAGACCATCCCCATTGACAAGATCGTCGGCAGCGCCGGCCGCTACACCGAGTTCAACCGGGCTTTCCTGCCAACCCAGGACTTTATCCGCGAGCGTTGGATGCGGGTGTACGAAGCGGCCCACGGCCAGGCAGGATTTCCCCCCATTGACGTATACAAGATCGGCGATGTCTATTTTGTGCGCGACGGGCACCACCGGGTGTCGGTGCTCAAAGAACTGGGCGCTACCACCATCGAGGCCGCCGTCACCGAACTGGAGACGCCGATCCCCCTGTCGCCCGACACCGACGAAGCCGATCTGGACCTCAAGGAGGAATACGCCCACTTTCTGGCCGAGACCGGCCTGGATGAACTGGAACCCGACCAGCAGATCGAATTCAGCCTGCCCGGCCAGTATCAGAAGCTGTTGGAGCACATTGCCGTCCACCGCTACTTCCTGGGGCTGCGCGAGCAACGGGAGATCCCCTATCCAGAGGCGGTGTCCCGCTGGTATCGCGAGGTCTATCTGCCGGTGATCCAGATCATCCGCGAAGAGGAAATCCTGGACGACTTTCCAGGCCACACCGAGGCAGACCTGTACCTGTGGATCATCGAGCATCGGCACTACCTCACCGAGCGGTATGGCCAAGAGGTCCCCCTGGAGCAGGCAGCCGCCGAGTTCTCCAGGGAGTTTAGCCGGGGGCCGGGCAAGAAGCAGCTCAGATCAGAGATAAACAGAGTAAAAGATAACGCCAGGCAAATGTCCGATGGTCAGGAGGAGAATCATGGCTGACGAAAAGTTAACGCCGAGAAGCCAAGACTTTGCGACATGGTACAACGAAGTGGTGGTCCGCGCCGAGCTGGCCGACTATGCGCCGGTGCGCGGCTGCATGGTCGTCCGGCCCTACGGCACCGCCCTGTGGGAGAACTGCCAGCAAGGCCTCGACCGGCGCTTCAAAGAGACGGGGCATCAGAATGCCCTGTTCCCGCTGCTGATCCCCATGTCATTCTTTGAAAAGGAAAAAGAACACGTCGCGGGCTTTGCGCCCGAACTGGCCGTCGTCACCCACGGTGGCGGCAAAGAGTTGGAAGAACCGCTGGTCGTGCGGCCCACCTCCGAGACCGTTATCGGCCACATGTATGCCCGGTGGATCCGCTCTTATCGCGACCTGCCGATCCTGATCAACCAGTGGGGCAACGTCGTGCGCTGGGAGATGAGGACCCGGTTGTTCCTGCGTACCCTGGAGTTCTACTGGCAGGAAGGCCACACCGCCCACGCCACCCACGAGGAGGCCCAGGAGGAGACGCTGCGCATGTTGAACGTCTACGCCGACTTTGCGGTCAACGATGCAGCCATCCCCGTGGTCAAGGGCCGCAAGAGCGCGACGGAAAAGTTCGCCGGGGCCGACGCCAGTTTCAGCATCGAGGCGATGATGGGGGACAGGCGGGCGCTGCAAGCCGGGACCAGCCACAACCTGGGGCAAAACTTTGCCCGCGCCTTCGACATCCGCTACCTGGACCGGAACAACGAGCTGCAATACTGCTGGACGACGAGCTGGGGGCTCAGCACGCGGATGATCGGGGCCATCATCATGGTCCACGGCGACGACCAGGGGCTCAAGTTGCCGCCGAAACTGGCCCCGCTCCAGGTGATCATCATCCCCATCTGGCAACAGGAGGAGCAGAAAGCCGCCGTACTGGCGGCCACGGAGCAGGCCCGGCTGGCCCTGGCCGGGCGCTTCCGGGTCAAGGTGGATGCCCGGGAAGAGTTCACCCCCGGCTGGAAGTTCAACGAGTGGGAACTGCGCGGCGTGCCGCTGCGCCTGGAGATCGGCCCCCGCGACGTGGAGCAGGGCACGGGGGTCCTGGCCCGGCGCGACCTGCCCGGCAAGGCAGGCAAATCCTCCGTGCCGCTGGCCAGCCTGGCCGACGCGGTGGGCCACACCCTCGAAGCCATCCAGGCCAACATGCTGGCCGCCGCTACTGCCTTCCGCGACGCCCACATCCACGAAGCCAGAAACTATGAGGAATTGAAGGAAATCGTCGCCAACGGATGGGCCAGGGCCTACTGGTGCGGCGACCTGGAGTGCGAGGCGCGGATCAAAGAGGACACCAGGGCCACCAATCGCTGCATCCCGCTGGACCAGGAGGGAGCCGGGCCGGGGGTGTGCGTCGTCTGTGGTCGGCCGGCGGCAGAATGGTCCTGCTGGGCGCGGGCATACTGACTCTGGCCGATTTGACAAAGCCGGGCTTTTGCCTTATAATAGACTATGTTAGAGTGACCAATGGCTCGCCTCGCCACAAGAGCAATGGAGGGAGAGGAAAGGGTTGGCGCTCGGAATGGCATTGGGTAGGGGAAACGCTCACACGTGGGCGAATACCATCCTCCGCAGTAAACAGACCGGGCCGGGGCAGCGCGTCTGAAGGCTGCCCTGCCCGGTTTTCTTTTTCCGTCTGGGCTTAACTCCACCTGACCAGACTGGCGATCCGTGGCCGGCGAGGCTATCTGGATCCGGCATGCCTGAAACAACAGGAAGGGAGGTGAACAGAGAACAAAACAAACCCCGTATTCACGACTTTTGAACCGATCGGAAAGGAGGATGACAGCATGACGTGGCGAAAGGTGCTTGTTTATGCCGTTGCCGTTTTGTTGCTCCTTTGCCTGCTGCCCTTTCTGAGCATTGCTCAGAAGGACGCCGGTCAGACGGAAGCGACGGCTAAAATCGAAACGGAACTGCTGGACAAATTCGCCGCCGAAGGCACGGCCGATTTTATTGTTCACTTTGCTGAACAGGCCGACCTGTCGCCGGCCTACCAGATGGATTGGAACGCCCGCGGCGAGTTTGTCTACAACACCCTCAAAGAAACCGCCGAGCGCAGCCAGGCCCACGCCAAAGCCCTGCTGGAGGCCAACGGCCTCAAGTACCAGACCTTCATCGCCGGCAACGAGCTGTATGTCTGGGCCGGCAACCTGCAGGTGGCCAACGCCCTGGCCGCCCTGCCCGAGGTCTATTTCATCCGCACCACCCGCACCTACTACGTGGACCCCATCATCGAGACCGCCCCCAGCACCCCGGATTCCCCCAACGCGCTGGCCTGGGGCATCCTGGATGTCAAGGCCGACCAGTTCTGGTCCGCCTTTGGCGTGCAGGGCGACGGCATCGTGGTGGCCAACATTGACACCGGGGTGCAGTGGAACCACCCCGCCCTGGACCAGGCCTTCAA
>DAOTXL010000022.1:0-17311 GCA_034435455.1 Anaerolineae bacterium | reverse complement strand
TCTGAGTAACTGATACCGGTCAAGTACTTGGCCGGGCACCTTACCAACACAAAAAGCCAGCCGAAACTGGGGCGTTTTTCAACACCATGTTCGCCCGGCAGGCTGAAGCAGATGGTTGCCGGGCATTCAGGCTAGCAACGTTTGTATAATGGTGGTAGCAGGTAGCCCCTCCTCCAGGCGCTGTGCGATCCACTCGACCAAGTGGTACAGCGTCTCATTGGCGACTGCACGGCACCGCTGCCCCGTCGACTCAAACGGCGCGCGAACTCCCTTACGAGAGCGACCCGGCTGGCCTTGGTCACTGAGAAGAGAATACGCTACGAAGCCCAAGTACCAGTGACGCCTGATACCACGTAGCTGACGTAGCTGATAGTCTTCAAAGCCCAAGTGCCCCTTGGTATCCTCGTTGAAAGTTTCGGTTGGCCATCGGTCGCCATAGGTCAACAGAATTCGGGTGGCTTCCCAATCCTTGCGGTTGGAAGCCAGCAAGCGCGGATCGCCTTTCAAGTCAGGGTTATCAAAAGACGCGACAACCCGAATGCAGCGTCGGCGCAGGCTCTTGACGGTCAGCACCTTGGTAAAGGTCCAATAGAGATGGTCGTGAACCCGAGTGGGGCGATAGGCTGCCGGCGGAATGGTCTGGAGGTGCTCTTGAAGCTGAATCCACCGACCATCCACCAGTACCAGGCGATCTTTGGGACATCCGCCGATCCAATCCTTGCCGGCGGCCTCGATCGGGTCGATCAACTCGTTGTGCAAGAACCAGCCATCAAACACCACGACACTGAAGGGCACATTCATATGCACAGCACTGACTACCAAATCGGCAGCCAGGACCGTCTTGGTGCGATAGATCTGCCCGCGCAGGTGGAATACCAGCAGGTCAGCCAGATATTGATGATACCCAACCAGGCTCGGCTGGCTGTTTAAGTGTTGGGCAACTTGCTGCAACCGTTGCCGCTCCTTTTTCGCCTGGAACTGGTACCACAGTCGAAAGTCAACGGGAAACTGGTCCGCCCGATTCACGTAGTAGCTGGTGACCACATCATGGGCCCAAACGTACTGCTTGCAGGTGTGATCCCATAGGTAAGCCAGCCAGTCCATCCGACAACGAGTGTGGTGGGCGAGGGTATCATCAATCACCAGGCGTCCGGCATCCGCACTCACCGGGCGGCGCCGCAGCCGGCCAAGTTCCCACTGCACCCGGCGCCAATTGAGCTCTTGTTCATCCCAAGCAGCCCGGGTCAGGAACTTGTTGAGGGCACTCTGGTCGTTGCGCTCCAGGAACAGATTGTTAATGGCCGTGACCGTTGCTTGATCGCCCACGATCAGGCCGGTCACGTATTCTCGGAAATGCTTGCGCTGTTCGTCGGTGGCAAACACTGCATCAAACCACGGTGCATGCTGCTCAACCGTCCGAGGAAAACGTACTATTGGTATCATAGTGGCACCTCCAGCAGACTTGGTCTGTTTAGGAATGCCACTATATTGCAAATATGTCAACTGTTAGCCAGGCAGTGGCCTGGGCCTATCGCAAAACTCGAGTTATGACAGGGAGGAAGGTAATGATCCTGCAAGACCGAATCGCCGTTGTGACCGGAGGCGCACAGGGGTTGGGGGCAGCCATCTGCCACCGCCTGGCGCGGGAGGGGGCCCATGTCGTCGTCGCCGATTTGAACCTGAAGAGGGCGGAGCGTGTGGCCGCCGAGATCATGGCTCAGACCGACCGCCGGGCCGTGGCCGTCCGTGCCGACGTGACCGACGAAGCCCAGGTTGAAGCCATGATCCGGCGCGCCCTGGAGGAGTTTGGCCGGCTGGACATCCTGGTCGCCAACGCCGGCATCCTGATCGCCGAGGCGGTGGATGAATTTCCGGCTGACAGGTGGCGGGCGGTCATTGAGGTCAACCTGGTGGGCTACTTTCTGTGCGCCAAACATGCGGCCCGGGTGATGAAGGCCCAACGCAGCGGGGTCATCATCCAGGTGAACTCGAAATCGGGCAAGAAGGGCAGCTACAAGAACTCGGCCTATGCGGCCAGCAAGTTTGGCGGCATCGGCCTGACCCAGTCCATCGCCCTGGAGCTGGCCGAATATGGGGTGCGGGTCAACGCCGTCTGCCCCGGCAATCTGCTCGATTCGCCGCTGTGGGTGGACTCGCTCTATGCCCAGTATGCCAAAAAGTGGGGCATCAGCGAGGAAGAGGTGCGGCAGAAATATATTGACCAGGTGCCGATGAAACGGGGTTGCACCTACGACGACGTGACCAATGTCATCGTCTTCCTGGCCTCCGACCAGGCCGGTTATATGACCGGCCAGGCGATTAACGTGACCGGGGGGCAGGAGATGAGATAGGGAGGGGATAAGGGATAATAAGGGAGTAAGGGGGAAGGGACAATGGGGACTCAGAGTTTCGACGATCTGAAGGTGTGGCAGTTAGCACGGCGGTTGATGAACGAGTGCCACAAACTGACCCAGGGCTTCCCACGCGAGGAAAAGTACGACCTGACCAGCCAGATCCGGCGCTCATCCAAGAGCGTCATGGCCAACATCGCTGAGGGGTATGGCCGTTATCATTACGTAGACAAGTTGCGCTTTTTTTACTACGCGCGAGGCTCTTTGACTGAGACGATCAATCACATCATCACTGCTCACGATCTGCACTATACCGATGACAGCCGGCATGCTGAGCTCTATAACCTGGGGAAGGAGATTGAGATGATCCTTAACGGCTATATCAACTACTCTGGAAACAAAAGGAAGGCCAGGATACCTTTGGCAGCAAAATCATTTCATGAGAGACAAGGGATAAGGGAAAAGGAAAAGGGGATCAGGGAGGGGATCGGGGTGGAGCACCGCTTCGCCCGGGCAGAGCCAATGGGAGCGCCAGAGAAACCTCTGCCCTTATCCCTTGACCCTTATCCCCTATCCCTTTTTTGAGGAGAAACGATGCCTGACAATCCACTGGAACCATACGGACTGACCAGGGAAAAGGCCCTGGACCTGCTGCGGCAGATGTGGGAGATCCGCCTGTTCGAGGACCGGGTCTACGACCTGCTGGGGCGCAACATCATCAAGGGCGCATCCCACCTGTATGCCGGCGAGGAAGCCGTGGCCGTGGGAGCCATCTCGGTCCTGCGCGACGACGACCTGATCACCAGCACCCATCGCGGCCACGGCCATTGTCACGCCCGGGGCGCTTCTCTGGTGCGCACCGAGGAGGAACGACAGACGCATTATAACAAGATGATGGCTGAACTATGCGGCCGACAAACCGGCTACTGCCTGGGGCGCGGCGGCTCGATGCACATCGCCGACGTCGAAAAGGGCAATCTGGGCGCCACCGGCATCGTCGGCGGGAACATCCCGGTGGCCACCGGCGCGGCACTGGCCCAACAGATGCAGGGCACCGACCGGGTAGTGCTCTGCTTCTTTGGCGACGGCGCGGCCCAGACCGGCAACTTTCACGAGTCGCTCAACCTGGCCAGCCTGTGGAAGCTGCCCGTGGTCTATATCGTCGAGAACAACCTGTATGGCATGTCGGTACCGATTACCAAAGCAGCGGCCAAACTGAACATCGCCGACCGGGCCTGCGCCTATGACATGCCGGGCGAAGTGGTGGACGGCATGGATGTGCTGGCCGTCCGCCAGGCGGTGGACCGCGCCGTAGAGCGCGCCCGCCGGGGCGAAGGGCCCAGCCTCATCGAATGCCAGACCTATCGCTGGTATGGCCACTCCCGCTCCGATCCCCGCAAGTATCGCACCAAACAGGAAGAAGCCGAGTGGAAAGCCCGCGACCCCATCCCCCGGTTCGCCGCCTGGCTGGTGGAAAATGGCATTTGCAGCGAAGAGGAGATAGACGCTCTGGAAAAAAAGGTCCAGCACTCCCTGGACCAGGCGACCGACTTTGCCCTGCAATCCCCGATGCCACCGGCTGAAGAGCTGGAAAAGTTCGTCTATGCCCCTGCCAGATGGACGGCGGCCGACTATGCCCGCGAGCGTGAATGGCGGGAACGATGCCGCCTCGGCGGCGATGGCACGCGCAAAGTCCGGTACTGGGAAGCGATCCGCGATGCACTGCGCGAAGAGATGCTGCGCGACCCGACCGTTTTTGTGATGGGCGAGGATGTGGGGCTGTACGGCGGGGCCTATGGCGCGACACGCGGCCTGTTCGACGAGTTCGGTCCGGAGCGGGTGCGCGATACCCCCATCTCCGAAGCGACCATCGGCGGAGCGGCGGTGGGTGCAGCCATGGCCGGCATGCGCCCGGTGGCCGAGATCATGTACGTGGACTTTACCCCCCTGGCTATGGACCAGATCGCCAACCAGGGGGCCAAGAACCGCTACATGTTCGGCGGCAAGACGGTGGTGCCGATGGTCATCCGCACCGAGGGAGGGGCCGGACGGAGCATCGCCGCCCACCACTCGCAGAGCCTGGAGGCCCTGTGGACCCACTTCCCCGGCATCTATGTGGTCATGCCCAGCACGCCGTTCGACGCCAAGGGGCTGCTCAAAGCCGCCATCCGCGACGACAACCCGGTCATGTTCATCGAGCACAAGATGCTCTACGGCGTGGAGGGCTATGTCCCGGACGAGGACTATATCATCCCCTTTGGCGTGGCCGACATCAAGCGCCCGGGCAACGATGTGACCGTCATCACCTATTCGCGCATGGTGCACCGCGCCCTGGAAGCCGCCGAACTGCTGGCCGGCGAGGGGATCAGCGTCGAAGTGATTGACCTGCGCACCCTCAAGCCGCTGGACCTGGACACCCTCCTCGCCTCGGTGCGCAAGACAGGACGGGTGGTGGGCGTGACCGAAGCCTACAGGACCGGTTCATTCCTCAGCGAACTGATCGCCCTCATCCAGGAGCAGGCATTCGACTGGCTGGATGCGCCCATCGTCCGCGTGGCGGCGGCCGATGTGCCGGTGCCGATGGCCGAGTCGTTGGAAGATGCCGCGATCCCTGGGGTGGCCGCCATTATCGCCGGCATCCGGCGTGCGCTCGCGTAACGCAGGCTCCTGTCCAGCGCATAGAAAGAGGGATGGTCATGATCACCGAAGTCATTCTACCCAAGTTGGGCCAGACAATGGAAGAGGGAGCCATTGTCGAATGGCTCAAGAAGGAAGGGGATGCGGTCAGCCGGGGTGAGCCGCTCTTTACCGTTGAATCGGACAAGGCCGTGCTGGAGGTCGAGGCAACGGCCACCGGCTACCTGCGCCAGATCCTGGTGCCGGCCGGCCAGAAGGTGCCGGTGCTGACCGTCGTGGCCCTCCTCACCAGCACCGCCGACGAACCGCTCGATACCCCCCGTGGCGCAGAAACGCCGCCGCCCGGACCCACAGTCCAGGCTCCCCTGTCCACTGCCGCGCCAACGCCCGCGCCTGCCGCGCCCCGCCCTGGCCGGCTGTTCGCCTCGCCCCGCGCCCGCAAGAGGGCGCAGGAAAAGGGGGTGGACCTGGCGCAGGTGACCGGCAGCGGCCCCGACGGGCGCATCGTCGAGCGCGACGTGCTGGCCTATGCCGGGCGTATGGCTGCACGCCCCCCTCTGCCTGCCGAAGAGAGAGGGAAGGCAACACCGCTGGCTGCCAAAGCTGCCCAGGCGTTGGGCGTGGACCTGGGCGCGGTCCGCGGCACAGGGATCGGCGGGCGGATCACCAGGGCCGATGTGGAGGCAGCGGCCCCGCCCCCCCTCCCCGTCCCGCCGACCACGCCTGCCGTCGAAAGCGTACCCCTCACCGGGTTGCGGCGCATCATCGCCGGGCGGATGGCTGCCAGCCACACACAGACCGCCCGCGTCACCCTGGTCACCGAGGCCGATGCCACCCCCTTTGTCGCAGCCCGCGAGCAGATCAAAGCCGCTGTGGAGGAGGAATGGGGCTTTGCCCCCGGCTACAACGACCTGCTGGCCCTGATCGTCGCCCGTGCCCTGCGCGAGTTCCCCTACATGAACGCCCGCCTGGCTGAAGATGGGCAGAGCATCGAGCGGCTGCCGTTCGTGAATCTGGGTCTGGCGGTGGATACTGAGCGCGGCCTGCTGGTGCCGGTCATCCGCGACGCCGACCGGAAGGGTCTACGCGCCCTGGGGACCGAACTGCGGGCACTGGTGGAGCGGGCGCGGGCCGGCAAATCGCTGCCCGACGACCTGACAGGCGGCACCTTCACCCTCACCAACCTGGGCATGTACGAGATTGATGCCTTCACGCCGATCATCAACCTGCCGGAGGCGGCCATCCTGGGCGTGGGGCGCATCCAACCCAGGCCGGTCGTGCGGGAAGGGGAGATCGTGGTGCGCCAGATGTGGACCCTGAGCCTGGCTTTTGACCATCGGCTGGTGGATGGCGCGCCGGCGGCCCGGTTCCTGCAGCGGATCAAGAGGCTGATCGAGAACCCGTATCTGTTGCTGGGCTGATCCTGGATCGGCAAAAATTTAGGACACGGATGATCGAACAGGGCTTACGACATGTTCACCACCAAGACACGAAGGCACCAAGATTTCATGGTCATTCTCCGTGTCTTGGTGCCTTTGTGGTCAGCCTGCTATCCCCTGGCCCCCTTCCCTTTCCGAATTCGGAATTCCGAATTCGGAATTCGGAGGGGAGGGGAAGGGGGTTGGGGGATAGGGTGAGGTCCGCCCAGTCTAATTGATGTGAATTCAACATCGTCGAGCCATGCAGACAGAGGGTGGAAAAGATGATCCAGGCAGATGTGGTGGTTTTGGGAGGCGGGCCGGGGGGCTATGTGGCAGCGCTGCGGGCCGCACAACTGGGCGCTCGCGTGGCGCTGATCGAAGAAAAGGCGGTGGGGGGGGTATGCCTGAATGTGGGCTGCATCCCCACCAAGGCATTGCTGCGCAGCGCCGGGGTCTACCGGGCCTTTCGCCGCGCCGAGACCTTTGGCTTGCGGCTGGAGGGCCGCCTCACACCCGACTGGCCGGCGATCCAGGGGCGCAAAGAGGCGATTGTCCGCCAACTGGTCGGCGGCGTAGAGACGTTGTTGCGCAAGGCCGGCGTGCAGGTGCTTCGCGGCCGGGGGCGCTTCATCGCCCCTCACCGGCTGGAAGTGAGCACGGCAACAGGAGCAGAGCCGGTCGAGGCCGGGAAAGGGGTGATCATCGCCACCGGCTCACGCCCGATCCAGTTGCCCCTGCCCGGCATGGAACTGCCCGGCGTGATTGATTCGACTGGGGCGCTGATGCTGGAAGAGCTGCCCCCCCGCCTGCTCATCATCGGCGGCGGGGTGATCGGCGTCGAGTTTGCCGACCTGTTCAACGCCTTTGGCGTGCAGGTGACGGTCGTGGAGATGCTGGACCGGCTGCTGCCGCTGATGGAGGCCGACCTGGGGCCGGCGTTGGCCTGGACAATGGGGCAGCGTGGGGTCCAGGTGTATGTCGGCAGCCGGGTGACCCGCCTGGATGCGGCGGAAAGCGGCCTGCGGGCCACCGTCGTCACCCCCACCGGGGAAACGATCATCGAGGCCGACCGCGTGCTGGTGGCCGTGGGGCGGCGGCCCAATGTCGAAGAGCTGGGGCTGGAGAGGGCCGGGGTTCGCTGTGACAGGCCGGGCATCCCGGTAGATGGCCGGATGCAGACCAACGTGCCCGGCATCTATGCCGTGGGCGACGTGACCGGCGGCCCACAACTGGCCCACGTGGCCATGCGCGGCGGCGAAGTGGCAGCCGAAAACATCCTGGGGCACACCGCCCACCTCCACCTCAAAACGGTCCCCTGGTGTGTCTACACCGATCCGGAGGTGGCCAGCGTCGGCCTGAGCGAAGCGCAGGCGCGGGAACAGGGGTACCAGGTGCGGGTCGGCCGCTTTCCGCTGAACGCCAACGGACGGGCGCTGACCTGGGGCGAAACCGACGGCTTTGTCAAGGTGGTCAGCGAAGCGCGCTTTGGCGAACTGTTGGGCCTGCACCTGATAGCCCCCCATGCCGGCGAGTTGATCCACGAGGGCGGGCTGGCGCTGGCCCTGGAGGCGACAATCGAGGAGCTGATCGCCACCCTGCACGGCCACCCCACCCTGGGCGAGGCGGTGCGCGAGGCGGCGCTGGCGGTGCGCGGAGAGGCGTTGCACCTGCCACGGTAAAGGCAAACCGCCGGATGGCACATCCCATCCGGCGGCGGCTTTTCCAGGCGCGCCTGGCAGGGCTCGAACCTGCAGCCATCGGTTCCGAAGACCGATGCTCTGTCCATTGAGCTACAGGCGCACGACAGGACGGCTCTAGTATACCAGAGATCGCGCCTGCCGTCAACCCTTGTAGGACAACTGCTCGCAGTTGTCCTGCTCTGTATGGCAACTGCTCGCAGTTGTCCCGCTTACAAGAGATGGAGACAGGGTTATTGAACCGCATCGAGGCGGAGGCACGCCGCCTGGGTTTTGACCTGGTGGGCCTGGCCCCTGCCACACCTCCGACCACAATCGGCCACTACCGTGCCTGGCTGGAGGGCGGGTATCACGGCGAGATGACCTACCTGGCCCGACCGGAGGCGGTGGCCAGGCGGGGCGATCTGGCCCTTCTGCTGCCGGGCGTGCGCTCGGTGGTGGTGGTGGCGGCCAGCTATTACCCCCCTCCCCCCTCCGCCGACCTGCAAGACCCCTCGCGCGGCGTTTTGGCCCGCTACGCCTGGGGCGACGATTATCACCCCCTGCTTTTGTCTCGATTATGTCAATTGGGAACCGTGATCGAGGCCGAGAGCCACGGGGCCGTTGCCTTTCGTGCCTGTGTGGACACCGCCCCCCTGTTGGAGCGAGAGCTGGCCGTCCGCGCCGGGTTGGGGTTCATCGGCAAGAACACCAACCTGATCCACCCCCGACTGGGATCGTGGTTGTTCCTGGGCGAACTGCTCCTCACCGTGGACATCGAGACGGAGCAGACTCCATCCGCCGAGGGGAGGTCCCCCTCTCCGTGCGGGCGCTGTACCCGCTGCCTGGATGCCTGTCCGACCGGCGCCCTCATAGCCCCCTACCTGCTGGACGCCCGGCGCTGCATCTCCTACCTGACCATCGAGCTGAAAGGGCCTATCCCCGGCGAGCTGCGGCCCCTGCTGGGCAACCGCATCTTTGGCTGTGATCTCTGCCAGGAGGTCTGTCCGTGGAACCGGCGCTTTGCGCGGCCCACCACCGAACCGGCCTTCCAGCCCAGGCCCGAAAGCATCGCCCCCCGGTTGCTGGAGCTCATCGCCCTGGATGACGACGGCTTCCGGCAGCGGTTTGGGAACAGCCCGGTGAAACGGGCAAAAAGGCGCGGCCTGCTGCGCAACGTCGCTGTGGCGTTGGGCAATTGGGGCGATCTGGCCGCGGTGCCGGCATTGGTCCAGGCGCTGCACGATGTCGAGCCGCTGGTGCGCGGGCACGCGGCCTGGGCATTGGGGCGCATCGCCACCCCCGACGCCCGCCAGGCCCTGCAGGAAGCCCTGCCCGGCGAAGCCGATGGGTGGGTGCGGCAGGAGATCCAACAGGCCCTGTGATCAATACGCCTCGCCGGTATAGCCGCACACCCCCATGCGCGGCGAGTTCACCACCGGCAGGAAGCCCTCTTCGTCCCTCTCCCTGGCACATTCTTCGCAGAGCAGGTCATAGCCCCTAAAGGTATCAATCCACACGGCCGGGCGGCCGCACTTCTGACAGCGAAAGTCGGGTAGTTCGTTGCGGGCCAGAATCCGGATCCAGTCCTGTTTCTGCCACACCCCCTTCCGCGCGGCGATGACCTTCAGGGTCAGGTAGGTGGTGGAGCCAAAGTCATATTCGTGGGAAAAGCTGAGGCCGGGGCGTAGAACCGAGCCCAACCGGACCTCCATGCTCTTGGGCCGCTCCCTCTGGCCGAAAAATTCCGGCCACATGCCATCTATGCCGTCGGTATCCAGCTCGTAGCTCGTGCCCTCGATGGTAAAGGCACTCAGGTGTCCGCAGCATTCCAGCCAGGTGTCGCGGAGGAACCGGTCCAGTTCCCACAGGGTAGCCGTGGCCGGCAGTTCCAGATGCATCCAGAACAGGGGAGCATAGGTTCCCTTCACGTACAGGTGAAACAGGGTCTTTGGGGTCCCTCTGGCTTTCTGTTCGGCGGCAATGGCAGCCTGGCGTGCCGGGCAGGCCTGCAGGTGGCGCCCCATCCCCGACCCGGTATAGAGCTGCTTGCAGAACACACACATCCCGCGAGAAATCTCTCTTTCCGACATGGAACGTCCCCCTTCCTTGGCAGGGAGCAAGGGCGCCAGAAAGCGTTGACCATCCTATCAGCCCAGATCGAACGGGTCCAGCACCCCTCCCCCCTGATCCCTTCCCCGATCATATCAGCAAAGCCGGGAGATGTCAAGTCTCCCTCCCTCCCCCCCTCATCCCTCACCTCTTGCTACCGCCCGGTGGAACAAAATCGAAAAATGTGATACACTGGTCGCCAGCAACGGTTTGGGGAGGTCTCTTTGGCCATTATCCAGGTACAACAATTGAGCAAGACCTTTATCACCCGCGAGAAGCAACCGGGGCTGCGCCACAGCATCCGCGCCCTGTTCCGCCCCACCCGGTGCGAAGTCCAGGCAGTGAAGGCCATCTCCTTCACCGTAGAGGAGGGGGAGCGGGTGGCTTTCATCGGCCCCAACGGCGCGGGCAAGTCCACGACCATCAAGATGCTGGTCGGCATCCTCCACCCCACCTCCGGCCAGGCCCAGGTGTTGGGCCTGACCCCCTGGCAGGAGCGTCAGAAGCTGGCCTATCAGATCGGCGCCGTGTTCGGCCAAAAGTCGCAGCTCTGGTATCACCTGCCGCCTCAGGATTCCTTTGACCTGCTGGCCCGCATCTACGAGGTTGCCCCGGCGGCCTATCGGCAAAGATTAGCCCACCTGGTGGAGCTGTTTGAGATCGGCGAGCATTTGCAGACGCCGGTGCGCAAGCTCTCTCTGGGCGAGCGGATGCGCTGCGAGATCGCCGCCTCGCTGCTGCACCGGCCGCGCATCCTCTTCCTCGACGAGCCGACCATCGGCCTGGACGTGGTCGTCAAACAGCGCATCCGGGACCTGATCCTGGAGCTAAACCAACAGGAGGGGGTGACCGTCTTTCTCACCTCCCACGATGCCGGCGATGTCGAGGTGTTGTGCAAGCGGGCGATGGTCATCAACCACGGCGAGGTCATTTTCGACGGGCGGGTTTCGACCCTGAAGCGGGACTATATCCACAGCAAGACGGTTTCCCTCAAGCTGGCCGAGCCGTGGCAGGGGTTCGACAGCCCCGGCGTGCAGGTGCTCAAGCACAAAGGGTATGGTGTCAAGCTGCAGGTGGATACCAACGTCGTGCCCATCGAGGAGGTCATCGGCCGGCTCCTGGCCCGGTACGCCATCGCCGACATTAACGTGGATAACCCGCCGATGGAGGAGATCATTGCCCGCATTTACGAGCGGGAGGGGTGAGGGGTAAAACGTAAAGGATAAGGGGGAAGATGGGACGGTACGGCTTTGTGCTATGGACCTCGGCCCGGCAGCAGTGGATCTACCGCAGCGAGATCGTGGCCCGCGCTGTGCAGATAGTGCTGTTCATGGGCGTGTTTATGGCCCTGTGGACCACGGCCTACGGCGTCAGCGGGCGGGCGGAGCTGGCCGGCTATAGCGTGGGGCAGATGGTCTGGTACCTGGCCATGTCCGAGACGGTGGTCCTCTCTACCTCGCGCATCTTTTTGGAGATCAGCGAGGCGGTCAAGGCCGGCGACCTGGCCTACACTCTGACCCGCCCCCTCCGCTATCCCTTTTTCCAGGTCGCCAACTCGCTGGGTGGTTCAGTGCCCAAGCTGGTGCTGAACCTGCTGACGGCGTCGGCAGTGGTGGCCCTGGGCACGAGGCAAGTGGCCGGCAGCCCGGTGGGGCTGGCAGCCTTCCTGGTCCTGGCGGCGCTGGCGCTGTTGCTGGATGCTCTGATCGCCGTGATCATCGGCCTAGCGGCCTTTTGGATCGAAGAGGTAAGCCCCGTCTATTGGATCTACAACAAGCTGCTGTTCACGGTGGGGGGGCTGTTCCTGCCCCTGGAGATGTTCCCGGAGCCACTGCAACGCGCCGTCCGGTGGCTGCCGTTCCAGTTCATTGTCTACGCTCCGGCCCGCGCCTTTGTGGCCTTTGAGCCGGAGGGCGTCCTGCAAGGGATCATCGGCCAGGTCGCATACATCGCGGCCTGTACGGCGCTGGTGCTGCTGGTCTGGCACCGGGCGCAGCGGCGGATGGTGATCCACGGAGGATAGTATCGGTCCGGGGGAGGTGTGATGAAGACCGTTCGCCTGGTGCTGGGGTACCTGCGGCACAACCTGATGTCGGCCATGGCCTACCGGGGAGCGTTTCTGTTGCAGGTCGTCGGCATGATGCTCAACAACACCATGCTCCTCTTTTTCTGGTGGGTCCTGTTCACCCGGCTGCCGACGCTGCGCGGCTGGAACCTGACTCAGGTGATGGTCCTGTACGCCCTGGTCGCCTTTGGCTTTGGCCTGGCCAATGTGGTGTGCGGCAACGCCTTTCTGGTGGCCCGCCTGATCGTCCGGGGTGACCTGGACTACTACCTGGCCCTGCCGGCCGATCCGCTGGTCCACCTGCTGGTCTCGCGCATGTCCCTTTCAGCCTGGGGGGATATGCTCTTTGGCCTGCTCGTCTTTCTGTTCGCTGCGCCCAACCGCTGGGTCGGCTTGCCGCTGTTCCTGCTGCTGGGCCTGCTGTCGGGCCTGCTGCTGGTGGCCTTTGCCGTGCTGGTGGGCTCCCTGGCTTTCTGGGTGGGCAACGCCGACAACCTGGCCGCTCAGGCGGTCAATGCCATCATCACCTTTGGCCTGTACCCGGTTGAGATCTTTCCCGGCGCCGTGCAACTGCTGCTCTATACCCTCATCCCGGCGGCCTTTATCGGCTCGATGCCGGCCGGGCTGTTGAGTGAGTTCCATTGGGGCCGCCTGGGTGTGTTGCTGGCCGTCACCGGCGGGATGACCCTCCTGGCACGAGCCCTCTTTCAGCGGGGGTTGCGCCGCTACGAGTCGGGCAACCTGGTGACGGTGCGCGGCTGAGCAGCCCTCAGAGCTTGTCTGAAAAGTCTACCACGAAGGCGCACAGGGCAAAGAAGTGAGAGGAAATTGACAGAAATTCTTTGTGTCCTTCGTGTCCTTAGTGGTTTTCAGACTGGCTCTCAGAACGATTGATGCTCCGTCCGGGCGATGATCTCATCTTGCAGCGCCCGGCTCAGGTCACAAAAGTAGTCGCTGTAGCCGGCCACCCGCACGATCAGGTTGCGGTACTGGTCCGGGTGCTGTTGGGCGGCGCGCAGCGTGGCCGCGTCCACCACGTTGAACTGGATGTGGTGGCCGTCCAGCCGGAAGTAGCCGCGCACCAGGTGGACCAGGTTGTCCAGCCCCTTGTCGTCGCGCAGCAGGTGGGGGGTGAATTTCTGATTGAGCAGCGTGCCGCCGGTGCGGACATGGTCCATTTTGGCCGCCGACTTGAGGACGGCCGTCGGGCCATGCCGATCGGCCCCCTGCACCGGCGAAATCCCCTCCGACAGGGGAGTCCATGCCCGCCGGCCATCGGGCGTGGCGCCCACCACCGAGCCGAAATAGACATGGACCGTCGTCGGCAGCAGATTGATGTGGTAATGGCCCCCTTTGGTGTTGGGCCGGCCGTCCACCGCCTGGAAGTAGGCTTCAAAGACGGCGCGCATCACCTCATCGGCATAGTCGTCGTCGTTGCCGTAGCGGGGCGTCTTGTGCAACAGCATCTGGCGCAGCCCTTCCTGACCGGCAAAATCGGCCCGCAGCGCAGCCAGCAGGTCGGCCATGGTCAGCGTCTGGTGGTCGAAGACATGGTAGCGGAGGGCCGTCAGCGCGTCGGCCATCGTCCCCAGCCCCACCCCCTGGATGTAGGTGGTGTTGTAGCGCGCTCCGCCGTCGTGATAATCCCGCCCCCGGGCAATACAGTCGTCAATCAGCAGTGACAAAAAGGGGGCGGGCATATAGGCGGCGTACAGCCGCTCGATGACATTGTTGCCCCGCACCTTCAGATCCACAAAATAGTTCAACTGCTTTCTGTAAGCTTCAAACAGCTCCTCGAAGCTCTGGAATTGCGTCGGATCGCCCATCTCCAGGCCGATCCGCCGGCCGGTGCGGGGGTCCAGGCCGTTGTTCAGGGTCAGCTCCAGCACTTTGGGCATGTTGAAATAGCCGGTCAGGATGTAGCTCTCTTTGCCGAAAGCCCCCACCTCCACGCAGCCGCTGGAGCCGCCACAGCGGGCATCGGCCACCGATTTGCCCATGCGCACCAGTTCCTGGACGATCAGGTCAGCGTTGAACACCGAGGGCTGGCCGAAGCCGGTGCGGATGATGCTCGCCGCCCGTTTGATAAACCGATCCGGGTTCTTTTTGCTGACCTGGATGGAGGAACTGGGCTGGAGCAGCCTCATCTCTTCGATCACATCCAGCAGCAGGTAGGTGACCTCGTTGACCGCATCAGAGCCGTCGGGCCGGACGCCGCCCAGGTTGATCTGGGCAAAGTCGGTGTAGGTGCTGCTCTCCGCCGCCGTGACCCCCACTTTGGGCGGCGCGGGCTGGTTGTTGAATTTGATCCACAGGCATTGCAGCAGTTCCTCGGCCTGTTCGCGGCTCAGCGTCCCCTCCTCCAGGCCCTTTTTGTAGAACGGGTAGAGGTGCTGGTCCAGCCTGCCGGGGCAGAAGGCATCCCAGGGGTTCAGTTCGATGGTCACCCCCAGATGCACAAACCAGTAGGCCTGCAGCGCCTCCCAAAAGTCGCGGGGGGCGTGGGCCGGGACGCGGCGGCACACCCGGGCAATGCGCTCCAGTTCCGCCCGCCGCTGCGGATCGGCCTCCTGGCGGGCCAGCGCCAGGGCTTTGTCGGCATGGCGGTGGGCAAAAGCGATCAGGGCATCGGCGCAGATGAGCATCGCCTTCAGCTCCTCCTGCCGGGCGTAGGCCTGCGGATCGTTCTGGTAGTCCAGCCCGGCCAGGCTGCGCCGGATCTCGGCCTTGAACTCCTCCATCCCTTTGTGATAGATCTTGTCGTCGAGCACCGTATGCCCCGGCGACCGCTGCTCCATGAACTCGGTAAAGACGCCGGCCTGGTAGGCCGCCAGCCACTCATCGGTCATCTCGCGGAAGATCAGCTCCCGCATCGTCCGGCCCCGCCAGAAGGGGATGATCGTCCCGGCATAGAGCTGTCGCGCCTGGGGGCTGACCCTGAACGGGATCTTTTCCCTGGAGTCCAGGATGTCCAGGTCTTCCAGAGTGTGACAGCACAGCTCCGGGTAGGTGGGGGTCGCCTTGGGGGCCGGCCCCTTTTCGCCGACGATCAGCTCCCCGTCACCGAGATAGATCGCCTTGTGCGTCAGCAGGTAGTGAAAAGCCAGGGCCCGTTTGACCGGCATCGAGGTCAGTTCGGTGTGCTGCCGGTAAAATTCGGTCAACAGCTCCGCCCGTTCGGTCGAAAGGGTGGGCACCGCCTCCAGGCTCTGCTGCCGCAGGCGGGCCACCCGCTCAGTCATGGCCATTGTCTCACCCTCCTTTGGGCAGCCACGGGGGCGCCTCTTACCATCTTTATCTACTCAGGTGCAACGCACTTTTTTACACTCAGGCAAACTCTTTCCGGGTGAACCCAAGCGGCAACCCTGTCAGGATGAGGATCGCCGTATTGAAGGCGGCATTGAAATACACCCGGCAGAATAGGGAGAGCGAGGTATCCAGAACAAACCAGA
This sequence comes from Anaerolineae bacterium, assembly GCA_034435455.1. Lineage (GTDB taxonomy): Bacteria > Chloroflexota > Anaerolineae > JAAYZQ01 > JAAYZQ01 > DAOTXL01. The sequence goes on along the minus strand of DAOTXL010000022.1, from coordinate 1,597 downwards.
GGAGCAATCCGAAAACCAGGCAGTTCCACGCCCATCGCTTTTTCTGACGAAACGGGTATCGCACCATGCAGGTCAGGACGATTCCCCATCCTGCGATGGTGGCCCCCCAGGCTCCATAAACCCACTGCTGAAATTGTCGTGTCGCACGGTTCACCGCATTGGCACCCCAGAAAGCCGGATCAATCTGGCGATGGAACAGATCAAAAAGGGGTGTGCTGCTCAGGAGTGCCATCATGACTCCAAAAATAGAAATGGCTATGGCGAGAACAAACGACCATCTTTGCCAGAATGAAAAGTTCTTCATTGCCCCCCCCTGTTGCCCGCCCAGGTGCGGCGCGCCTTCATATCCGTCCACCAATTTTACCTCAGTCGCGATGGCATTGCAAGTTGCCCGGCACTGCCGCCCATCCCAGTCTATGGTGAGGCAGGGGGCAGGAAACAGGAGGCAGGTTCCTCCACCCACAAGTGCCTGACACCTCGTTCAGGTGCCAGGCACTTTCACCGGTTTCCATCCCGCCTACCGGGATTCCTCTTTTTCCACACCTGTAGGACAACTGCTCGCAGTTGTCCTACAGACTGGCTTTCCCCAGCAGGTCCAGGACGCGGGCGTGGCAGGCCAGGTCGGCGCAGCTCCGCCTCCACCCCCTCCGGGCGGGGGGAGTTGAGCAGGGTGTACTGGACCGGATGCATGGAGATGTGCATCCCCGCCGAGCGGATGAGGTCGCCGATGCGGGCAAAGTCCGGAGCGAACGCCCGGTCCCAGGGGAAGCGGTTGGCCGGATGGGAGGCCAGGGGGATCAGATCGGAGGTGATGCGCGGGAAGAGGAGGCCCCGTTCGGCGTTCCTGAGAAACGGCCGCCGGGGGCACAGTGCAAAGGGACGGCAGGAGGCGGGCAAAATCGGGGGAAAACAGGCCTCGTGGCCGGCAAGAGAGGCCGGAAGCAGGTTTTGTACGCGGCCCGGCCCGATCTTCAGCTCGCCGGGGGTGTTTTCACGCAACGCAAAGCACGCGACCATCGGCAAGGATGCTCGCGCGTTGGGGGGAGGTGAGCGAACGGTCTGGCTTCAGGCAGGCGTGGTCTTGGGGGTGAGGTCGAAGCCGAGCCTGGCGGCCTTGCGCTGGAGAGCAGCGAGCTCGCGTTCCCGCCGGGCGGCCTCGTAGCCCTGTGCGCCGACGTCCTGGTAGGCGGCTTTGTGCTTCAGCATAAAGTAGACCGTGCGGGCGATCTTGTGCGCGGTGGCGACCAGGGCCTGCATCGGGCCGATCTGGGCCTTCTTGCGCCGGTAGAACGCGCCGAAAGCGGAATCGGATCCGTTCCGATCTCGCTGATGATGGTCAGCGCCAGGCCGGCGCTGATGCCATCCACCGCCACAAGGTCAACGCCGGTGATGCGGAACAGCTCCTGGCGTGTGGAGTCGGCCGGCTTGTTCTCGGTTTTGGAACCGGCCTTGACCGGGGGGAGGGCAGGCAGCCCGGCGGGGGCGTCCCAACGGGGCTTGACGGCGGCGAATTGGCGTTCAACCTCGGCGTTGCAGAGCTCGATTTGAGCGGAGTAAAAGTCGTACAGCGCCAGGGATTGCTGGAGGACGAAGATCT
>DAOTXL010000021.1:0-10783 GCA_034435455.1 Anaerolineae bacterium | reverse complement strand
TCGTATAATATGTGCCTGGTGGGGGCGCCAGCCCGCTGCCCACTTGACAAGATCGGGAATCTCTGGCATCCTGGGGGCTGGCCCAGGGAGGGTAGCGCTGCACCTCCTTGTTGCACCCGGCAGGGTGACTTCTGTCACAGCGTGCGCCCCTCGACCCGATGGGTACTTCTCACTCGCATCTTGTTCGCAACCTGCTGTGGCCTGGGGCAGCAGACCCAGGGCGCATCCCCACAGCTGGGGGAGTTCTCATTGCCCGCGAGGCTGTTGAGCTCATCGGGAGCCAGGGATTCCTCCTCCTTGGGCGAATACCCAACACCCTAAAAGAAAGGAGAGAGCCACGATGTCCAATCCCCTCCTGGTGGGCGTGGATGTCCACCGCAAGAGCAACACTGTTTGTCTGATGGACCGCCAGGGTCAGGAAATCGGCCTCCGCTTCACGGTGGACAACAACCGCCCCGGCACCGAGGCCTTCATCCAACGGGTCGCCCAGCAAGTGGTGGCCGGCCACTTCGACGCCATCCACATCGCAGCCGAGGCCACCGGCTGGTACTGGTACCACTTCTTCCGCACCCTCGACCAGGATCCCTTCCTGAACCGGTGGCCGCTCGCACTCTATCCCTTCAACCCCCGTCTGACGGCCAACTTCAAGCGCACCTATGTGGACCTGGATCACTGCGACCCCATTGACGCTTTCGTCGCCGCCGACCGGCTGCGCCTGGGACGCGACCTCCCCGCCCCTTTCCACTACGAGGAGCGCTACTTCCCGGTGCGGCTGCTCACCCGCTATCGCTACCACCTCGTCCACAACCTGGCGCGCGAGAAGGCCTATTGCCTGGCTATCCTCTACCTCAAGGCCAGCGAGTACACCCGCCTGGAACCCTTCGCCAACCTCTTTGGCGCGGCCAGCCGCGCCGTGCTGCAGGAATTCGCCTCCCTCGAAGAGATCGCCGCCCTGCCCTTCGACGAGCTGGTCGAGTACATCGACCGCCAGGGCAAACGGCGTTTCCCTGACCCGACGGCGAATGCCCGCAAGCTCCAGCAGGTCGCCCGCGACTCCTACCCGCTGCCGAAGGCGCTCCAACAGCCGGTCAACCTCGTTCTGGGGATGAGCCTGGCCACCATCACTTCCCTGGAGCAGCAGGAGAAGCGGCTCAACAGGGCCATCGCCGAGGGGATGGCCGCCATCCCCCACACCCTGGATACGATCCCCGGCTTCGGCCCGGTCTTCTCCGCGGGCATCATCACCGAAATCGCCGGCGTGGAGCGTTTCAACTACGACCAGGCCAAGGTGGCCAAATTCGCTGGCTTGAAGTGGCGTCACCATCAATCGGCTGACTTCCAGGCGGAGGAGACGCGACTGACCCGGAGCGGCAACCGCTACTTGCGCTATTACTTCTGTGAGGCCGCTAACGCGGTGCGGATGCGCGACCCGGACTACGCGGCCTACTACGAGCGCAAGTATCACGAGGTACGCCAACATCAACATAAGCGCGCCCTCGTGCTCACCGCCCGCAAGCTGGTGCGGCTGGTGGTACGGCTGCTGACAACCAACCAACCGTATCAGCCCAGGAGGCCATAGCGACTCAACGCCTCCTCCATCCAGGCGCCTGACGCCTGGCCATAGACTTTCTCCCGTTCTGCAGTTGGCAAAGTGCACCAGCAGCAGGCTTGATTCGATGCGTCTCCAGACCGGCCCGCCGCAATTCTATGGAGCTTCATGTCGGATTTGACAAATCACCGCATCGCTGGTTTCAGACCACCACCGCGCTCATGTTGCGGGGAAAAACACCCACCCGATCTCCGGGCCGCACGGGCGCGTCCAGATATTTCTCCGGCGTCAGCGGACCTTCGGCCGCCAGGGGATAGCCCAACGTGATCGGATAAAGGGAGCGGGGCAGCAGGCGGCCGTTGATGAACACGTTGCCCACCTCCGTCGGTTCGATGCCCACCTGGGCAAAGACCTGCCCGACCGTCTGGGCGCTATCCACCGGCAGGTACAGCACCGTATCGCTCACCGGGGTCGAGCCGGGCACGTAGCGCCGCAGGTGCCCGAACAACCGAACTTCTATCATCTTTTCCACCTCCAACCTCCCCCCCATTATACCGGCCACGCGCCCCGCCGTCTATGACTTTTGTCAGGTAGAAATTTGACATCTAACTCAAATTGTGTTACATCTCTTACCGGTTCTTTGGATAACTGAAATTGCAGCATCTCCGAGCCTCATGGCCTAAGAACAGGGAAAGGTTTATGGTGTGAGGCCGGTAGGGTATCGCTGGAAACGGCGATGCCTCCCAGCTTTGGAAAGGAGATGCGCCGTTTGTAGGGCCGGCGCGGCGTCTCCTGGAGACGCCGTTTTTCTTGCCGGAGGGTTGAACCTGCCTGGGACGGTGCCTCCTTTGCGATGCGCCGTCTTTTTTTGAGGAGTCAACATGCCCGGTGGGGCACCACGATGAATGAAAATGGTAGGGGCAGCCCTCGCGGCTGCCCAGGGGGCAGGGGCAAGCCCTGCCCCTACCGGTCCGCCGTTTATTTTTAAGGGAGGGAAGTTGAATCAACGACGGGTCTATTTCACCACCCGCGACCTGTTGATGATGGCTGCCTTGGCCGCCCTGGGCGGGGTGGTCAGCACCTATATCAATGCCATCGGCGACTTTTTTCAATCCGTTCTGGGTTTCGCCGGGACGACGCAGTGGGCTGCCGGCCTGCATGCCCTGTGGCTGACCCTGGCCGTGGGGCTGACCGGCAAGCAGGGGGCCGGGACCCTGACCGGCCTCCTCAAGGGGGGCGTCGAGTTGCTCACCGGCAACACCCACGGCTTGCTGGTCGTGCTGGTGGACCTCGTGGCCGGGCTGCTGGTGGACCTGGGCTTCCTCCCCTTTCGCAAAAAGGACTCGCCAGCGGCCTATTGTCTGGCCGGGGGGTTGGCCTCGGCCTCCAACGTCTTTGTTTTTCAACTGTTCGCCTCGGTGCCGGCCGACACGCTGGCCTATTGGGCCATCCTGCTGGTGGCGGGCGTGGCTTTTCTCTCCGGGGTGTTGTTTGCCGGCCTGCTGAGCCGGGGGCTGCTCAACGCCCTGCGCCGGGCCGGCGTGGTCAGGGACGCGCCGCCGGCGCCAATGGGCCGTCGCGCCTACCCCATCTTTTTGGTGGCTGTCGCCCTGCTCACCGTGGCGCTGACCGTCTACCTGCGGGGTGCCCTGCGCGGGCCGGCGACGGTCCACATCGGTGGGGCGGTGGATGCGCCCTATGACTATCCGAGGGAGCACAACGACCTGGGCACCAGGACGGCGGAAGGCACGTTGCGCGACGTGACGGCCAGCTACAGCGGCGTCCCTGTGCGCGACCTGATCGCCCGCGCCCGACCTCACCCCACCGCCTCTCTCCTCCTGATCCGCGCCACCGATGGATATTCCTTCTTCATCGGCCTGGATGAGGTGCGCGACAACGACGCCCTGTTGCTGTCACCCCAGGGCGAGGGCGACCAGGTGTCATACAACGTCGTCGGGGCGTTGAACAGCAAAGCGTGGGTGCGCGGGGTGAGCGAGTTGATCGTCATCGGTGCGGCCACGCTGCAAGTGGGCGGCGCGCTGGACGCGCCCGCCCCCTATGACCCCAACCACTGGCAGTTCGACATGGACAGCACCCGCCTGGACCTGGGCGACGGCCCGCGCAAGGTCCAGGGGGTCCCTCTGGGCAAGGTGCTCCTGGCGATGGAACCGCGCCCCGCGGCGACGACGGTGGTGGTGCACACCGGCGACGGGTCGATCTCGCTCCCCCTGGCCGAGGTGCTGAATGACGAGGACCTGCGCCTGTTCACCATCATCGGCGAGGACGACGTCACCTTTGCCCTGGCCCGCATGGATGGCCGGGTGCTCGCCGCCCAGGTGACGGAGATCGAGGTTAAATAAGAACCTGTGATCCAGATCGAGGGGTTGAGTTACCGCTTCCGGGGCAGCGAACGCTATGCCCTGCGCGACCTGAATCTGACGATCCAGACCGGCGAGTTCGTGGTCATCACCGGGCCTTCGGGCTGCGGCAAGAGCACCCTGGCGCTGGCCATCGGCGGCTACCTGTCGCAGCGAGGGCACTCTGAGGGCGAGTTCCAGGGCGCGGTGACCGTCGCCGGCATGGATGTGCGCCGGCAGCCGATCTACGACCTGGCCGAAGTGGTGGGGCTGGTGCAGCAGAATCCAGAGGCCCAATTCTGCACCCTCACCGTGCGCGACGAGGTGGCCTTTGGCCTGGAGAACCGCTGCCTGCCCCCTGCCGAGATCGAGAAACGGATCGCCTGGGCCCTGAGCATCGTCGGCGCGGAACACCTGGCCGACCGTTCCCTGGCAACCCTCTCCGGCGGAGAAAAGCAAAAGGTGGCCATTGCCGCCATGATGGCTGCCAAGCCCCAGGTCCTCATCTTTGACGAGCCAACCTCCAATCTGGACCCCACCGCTACGGCTGAGGTCTTTAAGGTCATCGAGCACATCCGGGCCAAAGCCGGCATCACCGTGGTGGTCATCGAGCACAAGGTGGATTATTTGCTGCCCTTTGCGCCGCGCCTGGTGGCCATGGACGCCGGGCAGATCGTGTACGACGGCGTCCTGGAAGCCGCAAACAGCAGCCGCCACCCTTCCCCCTCCAGCCCCCCCTATGCGGCGTCCAATCCCCTCCTCGTCCGCGTCGAGGACCTGCACATCGGCTACAACGGCCGACCGGTGCTGCGGGGCGTTTCCCTGGAGGTGGCTCCCGGCGAATTCGTGGCGGTGATGGGCGACAACGGCTCCGGCAAAACCACCCTGCTGTACAGCCTGCTGGGCTTGCTCAAGCCGGACCGGGGCCGGGTCCAGGTCCTGGGCCACGATACCCGCCGGGTGCCGGTCTCCCACCTGGCCCGGGGGGTGGGCTTTGTCTTTCAAAACCCGGACCACCAGCTTTTTGCCGATAGTGTGTGGGGCGAGGCTACCTTCGCCTCCCGCAATTTCGGCGTGTTGAACGGCAAGACCGAGGCGCGGGTAGGGGAACTCCTGGCGCACTGCGGCCTGGACAACCGCCGCAACGATCACCCCTACCGGCTCAGCTACGGCGAAAAGCGCCGGCTGAACCTGATTTCGGTGTTGGCCCATGCTCCACGGCTCATCCTGTTGGACGAACTGCTCATCGGCCAGGATGCCGGCAACGCTGCCTTTCTTCTGGAACTGCTGCGCGAGCGGGTGGAGCAGGGGGACACGGTGATCATGGTCAACCACGCCCCTGAGGTTACCCGCCGCTACGCCGACCGCGTGCTGTTCTTCCACGACGGCCAGGTCGTCGTGGATGCACCAACCGGGGTCGCCTTTGAACAGTTGAGAGCTATGGGCAAGGAGGCCTATGTCCCCCACTCCTGACGGGTCCCGGCGCATCATGTACCACCCCGGCCACTCCATCCTCCATCGCCTGCACCCCCTGGTCAAGCTGGCCTGGCTGCTCTTCGGCACCATCCTGGTTTTTGCCGTCCGCAGCCCCTGGGTGGTGGCGGTGATGGTGGCGCTGCTGGGGCTGGCCTTCCCGCCGATCGGAGTACGCCTGGGCCGTGTGCGGGGGACACGCCTGTTTGCCACCACCGCCCTCTTGCTGGGGCTGTTGCAGGTCCTGTTCGTCCATGAAGGGCGGTCCATCGCCCAGATCGGCCCCCTGACCGTGACCGGAGGTGGGATCCAGGCGGGGGTGTATGTGGCCGGCCGCTTTTTGAGCGTGATCCTGCTGAGCTATCTCTTTGTCCTGACCACCGAGCCCAACGACCTGGCCTACGCCCTGATGCGCGCCGGTCTGCCCTACCGCTACGGCTTTGCCCTGATCACCGCCCTGCGCCTGGTGCCGGTCTTTGAGCAGGAAGGGCAGACCGTCTACCATGCCCAGGTGGCGCGCGGGGTGCAATATGACGTCCGCAGCCCGCGCCGCTTCCTGACCCTGGGCCGCCAATTTTTCCTGCCGCTGCTGGTCTCGGCGTTGGGCAAGGTGGACGCCCTGGCCGTCTCGATGGAAGGCCGCTGCTTTGGCAAATATCCCACCCGCACCTTTGCCCGCCAGGTCCGCCTCACCTGGCTGGACGGGCTGGCCCTCCTTTTGCTGCTGGTGGGTGTTGCGACAGCCGTATGGATCGGCATCTGAAGATAGGGGGATAGCATGTCGCGAAGGGGGTCCATCCTGATGATCGTTGTGGTTGCGCTGGCCGCAGGCGGTGGGGCTACAGCCATAGCCCTGGGTGCCAGGGCCCTGGCACCGGCGCGGACCGTGTTCCACTTTCCGTGGAGCATGGTGGCCGACGAAGCGGCGACCATGAACCACTGCGTCGAGTGCCACGAGCCGGACAAGTTCCATCGCTGCACCACCTGCCACGATGAGCATGGTTCCACCGAGCTGGCGGGCGTGCCTTTCAATGACCTGATTCTGCTGCAGGGCGATGTGCCCGAGCCGGGCTATATCCCGATCAACGAAATTTTGCCCTACCGGGACCAGCCGGGCACCCATGTGGCGCTGCTCGACCTGTTGGCCGACCACGGCGTGACCGATTTCGAGAGCGTGACCCTGGCCTCCCGCGACGGAGGCTGGATCACCATCCGGCGGGAGGACCTGACCGCCGAGGCGCTGCTTCTGCCCTACGTGGATGGCGTGCGCTTTGCCGCCGACGACCTCCACGTTTCGACCTGGCTCAAGGGGGTGTGGCGCATCGTCGTCGTCGGCCCCGACAGGCCGCTAACGCTGGACGGCTACCGCACTTCGATGGGGCGCCTGTTGCTGGGGCCGACCGCCGGGGTGACGGTTGACCAGACCGAGGTGATGCTGCGCAGCAAGGCCGACGGCCAGGTCCGCCGGGCCAGGACCGCCGCCCGCATCGAAGGGGTAGCCCTGAGCAACATCGTGGCCGATCCCGACTTTGAGACGCTGCGGGTCCGCGACCGGACGGGCGGCGAGCAGGTGCTGACCGCCGCCGAGGCGCGGGGGGCCGTGTTGGCCCAGATGGGCTCTGACATCGTGTTGGTGCTGCCGGAGCGGGGCCGGGCGCTGTGGATCACCGACATCGTCGAACTGGTCTCGGAGGAATGAGGATGCGATCCCTGCCTTCTGCTCCCACCGGACCACGGTCCGACGGCCGACGCGGCGGTGGATGGGGGTCCGTCGTGGGCGTTTGTGTTGTGCTGTGCATCGTCCTGGCCGGCTGCGGCCACGGCCGGCAGGCGGTGGTCGTCGCCCCCGACGGCCGCGACCTGGCCGTTGCCCCCAGGCTCCTCGACAACCTCTCAGCCTTTGCCGACGCAGAGCGGGGCGTCCCGCTGGAGCGGGTGCTGTGGACGGCAGGCCATTCTGTCGTCGAACGGCTGGTACTGACCGGGCCGGAAGGCGCTCGCCACGAATTCGAATGGGCGGCCGTGGCCGGGGATGCCTGGTGGCAGCAAGAGGGCCGGGTCGAGATCGGCGGTCGGACCCTCCCGGTGATCCGCATAGAGGCCGAGCCCCCGGCACGGCTGACGGAGGTCCAGGTACACGTGACCGACCTCGCGCCGACCATCGCCGCCGCGCTGGGGCTGCCCGCTCCGGCCCAGGCAACCGGGCAGGTCCTGGAACCCTCCGCCACGGACCATGTGCTCCTGCTCCTTCTCGACGGGTTTGGCTACCTGCGCTACAGCGAGGCGTTGGAAGCCGGGCTGATCCCCAATCTGGCCGCCTTGCCCACACCGCTGCTCGGCCTGACCGAATATCCGCCCGGCACCCGCGTCGCCACGGCGGCGCTGCTGACCGGCGCACCCCCTCAGGTCAACGGCGTGAACGGGCGCGAGGAGCGCGACACCAGAGCCGAGACCCTGTTCGACGTGGTGGCTGCTGCCGGGCGGAAGGCCGTGGCCGTGGAGGGTGAGTCGCTGGCCTTCAACCTGCGCCATGCCGAGGTCCGCCTTTCCGGCGACCGGGATGGGAACGGCAGCACCGACGACAATGTACTGACCAACGCCCTGGCCACGCTTCAGGCCGGGATGCCGGACCTGCTCTTCGTCCACTTTCACGGCATTGACGACGCCGGGCATACCTATGGCCCCGGCTCGCCGGAGGAAGAGGCCAAAATCCGCGAGGTAGATGCAGCGGCGGGCCGGTTGCTCGCATCGCTGCCGGCCGACACGCTGATCGTCATCCTGGCCGACCACGGGATGCACCGGGTCGAAGAAGAAGGGAGGTTGGGCAATCACGGAAACCTGATCGAGCGCGATATGTTCATTCCTGTTTGGGTGATAAACAAGTAGAAAAAGGAGGAAGAATGAACAAGACGGGAGTTTGGGTGGTTACTTTGTTGTTGGCCCTGGTGCTGGCCGGCTGTGGGGGAGCAGCGCCCAAAGTGGATTGGACGCTCAAGATCGGTGGGGCGGTGAGCACGCCGCTGAGCCTGAGCTTTGCCGACCTGGCCGGGATGCCTCAGACCGAGCTGAAGGGGATCCTGATGGAAAAGTCGGTGGGGGAGGATACCACCGGCGACTGGGGCGGCGTGGCCCTGACCGATTTGCTGAGCAAGGCGGGTGCCGCCGACTATGTCAGCCTCACCGCTGTAGCCGGCGACGGCTATGCCATCGAGATCGGCAAGGATGAGCTGGAAGGCGCCATCGTCGCCCTGAAGGAGAACGGCAAGTGGATCGCCGAAACCGACCCGGACCACGGCCCCATCCGCCTGGTCTGCCCCCACACGCCGGCCAACCGCTGGGTCTTTCAACTGATGGAGCTTCAGGTCAACACCCAGGCCGCCGGCGTGCCCGACAACGCTGCCCTCAAGATCACAGGCAACGTCAAGACGCAGGTGGGCTGGACCGAGGACAAGATCCGTTCTATGGAGACCATCGAAGCTCAGGCGACCAACAAGCAAGGGGAAACGCAGACCTACACCGGCGTGCGCCTCAGCGACCTGCTGGCCAAGGCCGGCCCCAAGGAGGGGGCTACGACCCTGGTCTTTGTCGCCGATGACGGCTATACCGCCGAAGCGCCCCTGGCCGACATTCAAGCCTGCGCCAACTGCATCGTCGCCTTCCGCAATCAGGGCGGTTTTAGCATCGTCGCGCCCGGTTTCCCCGGCAATGTCCAGGTCAAGGGGGTAGTCGAGATCCAGGTCAAATAGCCCTTCAAAGCCTGCCCTACCGAAAACAGACGTAAGACAGCCTTTCAGGCTGTTCGGCGCAGGCGGGGCAGCCTGCCCTACCGGTTTTTCGCTCAAGCTCTCAAAGGGCCTGGAGGTGGCTGCGGCCGGCCTCCAGGCCCTTGAACGTTGCTACCGATCCTGCTCGGTGATCCAGTCGTCTATGGCCCGCCGATAGCTCAAGATCTCGTCATCGTCGAAAAACAGGGGGATTTCATAAGCGGCGGTGTCTGGGCCGTCGGAGCCGTGGATCAGATTGCGGCCGACCTCCAGGGCAAAATCGGCGCGGATGGTGCCCGGTTCGGCGCGGGCCGGGTCGGTGGCGCCCATGGTCTTGCGTACCAGGCTGATAGCATCTTTTCCTTCGACAACGGCCACCACCACCGGGCCGCCGGTGATGAACCGGACGAGCCCGTCGTAGAAAGGTTTGCCCTGGTGGATGGCATAGTGGCGGGCTGCCAATTCGGGGGTGATCTGCATTAGCTTCAGGGCGGCAAACCTCAGCCCCCGGCGTTCCAACCGGCTGAGGATCTCGCCGATGAGGCCTCGTTGGACGGCATCCGGCTTGAGGATGACCAACGTGCGCTCCATGCCTTCTCCCTCTCTCTTGGTGGGTGTCAACGTTTCAGGAGTGCCTGGCGCGCCAGGCGATACATGTTCAGGGCCTCGTCCAGGCGATCCTCTTGCACATAGGCATCGCCCAGCAACTGGCACAGCCGGGCTTGTTCCTGCCCCTCCTGGAGCATGAGGGTCAGGTCTCCGATAACCGCCGGCAAAAGTTTGCGGGCCGAGACCAGCTTTTCGTAGTGAGTCAGGGCTGCAGTCCAATCCTGCTCATCCCGGTACAGGCGAGCCAGCTCCAGGCGTGCCTGATAGTTGCGGGGACGGGCCTTGAGCTGAGCCAACAGCATCTCCAGCCGCGACGGCGGAGCGATTTCCTCTTCCACCTCGATCCGCTCCATAGGGGCAACCATCTCGATCCCCGTGGGCGGCATTTCCGCTTCTGGCACAACCCCTTCTTCGACCGGGGGTAGCTCCTCTGCCACCGATTCGGCCGCCGGGACCTCCAGCTCTCGCAGCCACACCGGGGCAGCCTCTGCCATCGGCGGGACGGCCTCTGTTTCCGGGGCCTCCAACTCCCGCAGCCACGCCGCCACTTCCTCCTCAAGCGCGGCCTCGACCAACGGCGGGATGACCTCTGCCTCTGTCACCTCCAGTTCCCGCAGCCAGGCGGGCACCTCCTCCGCCGGGGCGGCCTCGGCTGCCGGTGGGGCTTCCAGTTCCCGCAGCCAGGCGGGCATCTCCTCTGCCGGGGCGGCCTCGGCTGCCGGTGGGGCCTCCAGTTCCCGCAGCCAGGCGGGCATCTCCTCCGCCGGGGCGGCCTCGGCCACTGGCGGGGCTTCCAGTTCCCGCAGCCAGGCGGGCACCTCCTCCGCCGGGGCGGCCTCGGCCTCCGGGGGGGCTTCCAGTTCCCGCAGCCAGGCGGGCACCTCCTCTGCCGGGGCGACCTCGGCTGCCGGTGGGGCTTCTACGGCGGCGGGAGCCTCCTCCCTGCCGACCAGTTCTTGCAGCCAGGCCGGCACCCCTTCGGCCCGTTGCGCCTCCAGTTCCTCGGCCGTCATCTCGCCCATGGCCGCCTG
>DAOTXL010000020.1:0-23136 GCA_034435455.1 Anaerolineae bacterium | reverse complement strand
TGCTTGAGATGTTCAAGCAAGAATTCGGCTGTGGCACTATCCGTCCAGATCGGTCAGATCGAACACTCAAGTTCGAAGTGCGAAGCGTGGCAGAACTGGTGGAGCGCGTGATTCCTCACTTTGAAAAATATCCGCTCCTGTCAAGCAAGCAACGCGATTTTGAACTCTTCGCTAAAGTTTGTCGTAAAATCTATTACGACGAACATCGAACCCGCGAAGGTTTCAAAGCCATTATCGAATTGGTGTTCGAGATGAATCCATCCAGCAAACGCAAGTACTCGAAAGACGAGATCAAGCTATAGTCTGCGCTTGTCGAAAGACAAGATCAAAGCGAAGTTCCGACCCGCACGAAAGGAGTAACAAGTTGAGCGCTGTCTCAACGGGGGACCCGGCGAAATTGAATTAGTGGTGAAGATGCCATTTACCCGCACTAGGACAAAAAGACCCCGTGGAGCTTTACTGTACCTTGGCACTGAGTTGAGGTTTGTTGTGCGTAGGATAGCTGGGAGGCGGAGAAACTGGGCTTGCGGGCTCGGTGGAGCCAACCTTGAAATACCAGCCTCAAGAAATTTCGACCCTAACGTCCAGCCGTAATCCGGCGGACGAACAATGCCAGGCGGGCAGTTTGACTGGGGCGGTCGCCTCCTAAAAGGTAACGGAGGCGCCCAAAGGTTCCCTCAGGCTGAATGGAAACCAGCCGCTGAGTGTAAAGGCACAAGGGAGCTTGACTGTGAGACCTACAAGTCGGACAGAGACGAAAGTCGGGCTTAGTGATCCCACGGTACCGCGTGGAAGGGCCGTGGCAATCGGATAAAAGCTACCCCGGGGATAACAGGCTGGTGAGACCCAAGCGTTCACAGCGACGGTCTCGCTCGGCACCTCGATGTCGGCTCGTCGCATCCTGGAGGTGGAATAGCTTCCAAGGGTTGGGCTGTTCGCCCATTAAAGCGGCACGCGAGCTGGGTTCAGACCGTCGTGAGACAGGTCGGTCTCTATCCGCTGTGGGCGTAGGGGATTTGAGGGGGGCTGCCCCTAGTACGAGAGGACCGGGGTGGACAGACCTCTGGTGTGCCAGTTGTCGTGCCAACGGCATCGCTGGGTAGCCAAGTCTGGCAGTGATAACCGCTGAAAGCATCTAAGTGGGAAGCACGCCCCAAGATGAGATCCCCCATCCCCTCGTGGGAGTAAGGCCGCAGGTAGACTACCTGCTGGATAGGCGGCGGGTGTAAGCCCAGTAATGGGTTCAGCTTAGCCGTACTAATGGCCGAGGGCTTAATTCGCTTCCATAAGTTGGCGGAAGCGCCACGCATCCTGTTCAGTTTTTAGGTGCCAAACCGGTTGACAATCGGATAAAAGGTTCTTCTGGTGACTCTAGCGGAGGGGAAACACCCTGCTCCATACCGAACCAGGTAGTTAAGCCCTCCAGCGCCGATGGTACTTGGGACGCAGGTCCCTGGGAGAGTAGGTCGTTGCCAGGAGAACCTTTTTGTATTTCGGACGTATAGCAACAAGGGTCGTTTCGTTATCCATTTCGCCAGAAGGAGGAACGATGACAGAAGAACAGAAACCACGCAGCGAGATCCTGGGTGAGATCGAGTCGCTGGGGCAAAAGCTGGCCACGGCGGTCAGGTCGCTGTGGGAGAGCGAGGACAGCCGCAGGCTACGTCAGGAGATCGCAGAGGGGTTCGCCGGGTTGGGCCGGCAGATCGATACGGCGATCAAATCGGCCCAGGAAAGCGAGGCCGCCAGACAATTCAGCGCCCAGGTGAAGGAGACGGTGGACAAGGCCCGCGAAAGTGACATCGCCGGCAAGGTGGAACAGGGCCTGGTCAGCGGCCTGCGCGAGCTGAATGAGCAACTGGCGAAATTGATCGCTTCGCTGGAAAAGAAGGAACCTCCCCAGGCTGGACCGGAAGGCGGGGCCGAGGCATGACCTTTGAGGCGATTCAGCCCGGCCTGAAGGGGGAAACCCGCCTGGTCGTCGCCGAGGAGCACACCGCCAGGCACATCGGCAGCGGCGGGGTGAAGGTGCTGGCCACACCGCAGATGATCCTGCTCATGGAACGGGCCAGCCTCGCTGCGGTGGACCCCCTGCTGCCGGAAGGATACCGCACCGTCGGCGCCCGCCTGGATGTCCGCCACCTGGCCCCGACCCCCATCGGGTTCGAGGTCACGGCCACCGCCGAGTTAATCGAGGTGGAGGGGCGCAGGTTGACCTTCCGCGTCCAGGCCCACGACGGCGTGGAGGTGGTGGGGGAAGGGATCCACGAGCGGGCCATCATTCACCTCTCCAGGTTCAGCGAGCGGGTGGCCCAGAAAACCAGGGGGCCCATCGGTTAAACCGGCTGTCTCAGAGCTTGTCTGAAAACCACCAAGGACACGAAGGACACAAGATTTTGGGGCTATTCCTTTGTGTTCCTTTGCGATCTTGGCCTTTGTGGCTACCTTTTCAGACTGGCTCTCAGAGGATCCGGGGTCCCCTGGCCCAGTGGCGGAGGACTGTCCACCGGCCGGTTTCGAGTTCCCGGCCCAATTCCCAGGTCTCCCATCCGGCGGTTTGGACCAGGTAGCAGTGTACCGTGCGGCCCTCTTTTTCCTCGACGCTTTCCCGGCCCCACGATTCGATCGGGTAGTGGCGCCCCCGCCAGACAAAGGCCACGGGCAGGGCCGTGCCATCCCGGCGCAACTGCACCTCGACCTCCGCCGGTTCGTTGACGAATTCTATCATCTCTCTCCCCCGCTCCTGCAGGTAGGCCAACAGCAGGCGCAACGCTGCCTCTGCCGATTGTTCCTTGTTGGCCAGCCGGTCCCCCTGCCACAGGTAACGCCGGCACTGCTCCGTATCGGCCGCCGACAGGGCGACATAGACCAACCCCACCGGTTTTTCGGGGGTGCCGCCGCCTGGCCCGGCAATGCCGGTGACCGCCACGGCTACGTCGGCCTGCATCTGCTGCCGGGCCCCCCGGGCCATCTCCCGGGCCACCTCCTCGCTCACGGCGCCGTGGGCCAGCACCGTTTCGTGGCGCATGGCCAGGAACTGCTCTTTGGCCCGGTTGGAATAGGCTACAAAGCCGCCCAAGTAGTAGGCCGAGCTGCCTGGAACATTGGTGATGCGGTGGGCCACCAGCCCGCCGGTGCACGACTCGGCTGTGGCCAGGGTCAAGCCCTGGACTCTCAGCAAATTGCCGATCTGCTCTTCAAGGGTCATGGCCTCCTCTCCCGCGCCGATTATACCACCGGAAGCCGGAAGTTGGAAATCGGAGACATGTAGGGCAGGCCTTCAGCCTGCCCGGACGGCCTGGAAAGGCGGTCCTACGGGCTTGAGTTGACGCATATGCCCCCTGGCCCCCCTGCGCCGGGCTGTGGTTGACACCCCCTGGTGGTAGTGTTATAATGGCGGCGCTATCTGGCATACGGAGAGGACCGTTGGATATCTCGATCGTTGTCCCTGTGTTGAATGAGGAGGAGAGCCTGCCCCTCCTCCACCAACGCCTGACCGAGGTGTTGGCCCCAAGTGGCTATCGCTACGAGATCATTTTGGTGGATGATGGCAGCACCGACGGCAGTTTTGAGATCATGCGCCGCCTCCAGGCGCAGGATGAACATCTGCGCGTGGTGCGTTTTCGGCGCAACTATGGCCAGACAGCTGCCTTTGCCGCCGGGTTCGACCGGGCGCGGGGGGATGTGGTCATCACCCTCGACGCCGACCTGCAGAACGACCCGGCCGACATCCCGGCGCTGCTGGCCAGGATGGCCGAGGGCTATGACGTGGTCAGCGGCTGGCGGGTGGACCGCCAGGACCGTTTTCTCGACCGGCGGCTGCCCTCGCTCCTGGCCAACGGCCTGATCCGCCTGGCTACCGGGGTGCACATCCACGACTATGGCTGCTCCCTCAAGGCCTACCGCCGCGAGGTGCTGGCCGACATCCGCCTGTACGGGGAACTGCATCGCTTTATCCCGGCCTTGGCCCACGCTGCCGGGGCTCGCGTGACCGAGATCCCGGTGCGCCACCATCCCCGCCGCTATGGTCGGACGAAATATGGCCTGTCCCGCACGATCAAGGTCCTCCTCGACATCCTGGCCGTCCGCTTTCTGATGAGCTTTTCCACCCGGCCCATCCACATCTTTGGCCTGTTGGGGCTGGGTTCGCTGCTGATCGGCGGCGTGCTGCTCCTCTACCTGGCCGTCGTGCGGCTCTTCCTGCTCCAACCGATCGGCGACCGGCCCCTGACGCTGCTGGCCGTCCTGTTGACCATGCTCGGTGTGCAACTCATTACCTCTGGCCTGCTGGCCGAGCTGGTGAGCCGCACCTACTATGAGAGCCAGGGCAAACCGATCTACACCGTGCGCGAAGAGTTGGGTGGGGAACAGGGGGCAGGCGACCAGAGGGGCGTGGAATGAGGGAAGAGGCACCTGGCTTCTTGCCCCTGCGCGTGCTCATGATCGCCCCGACCCCCTTCTTTGCCGATCGGGGCTGCCACGTGCGCATTTACGAGCAGGCACGGGCTTTGCAGGCACTGGGTTGCCACGTCGAGATCTGCACCTACCATCTGGGCCGCGACCGGCCGGGCATTTCTATCCACCGTACCCTGCCTGTCCCCTGGTACCGCAAGCTCGCGGCCGGCCCTTCCTGGCACAAGCTGTACATTGACGCCTTGCTGCTGCTCAAAACCTGGGCTGTCGCCCGGCGCTTCCGGCCTGACGTGCTGCATGGACACCTGCACGAAGGGGCAGCCATCGGCTGGGCGGTGGGCAAGGGGTTGCGGGTGCCGGTAGTGGCCGACTTTCAGGGCAGCCTTTCGGGGGAGATGCAGGCCCACAGGTTCATCAAAGGTCAGGGGTGGCTCTATCGCTTTTGGGCCGGCAACGAAAGGTGGATTGACCGTCTGCCTCAGGTGGCCGTCGCCTCGTGCAGCGACGTGGCCCGCGAGCTGAAAGAGCGGTTTGGCGTGCGCGAGGTGATCGTGGCGCTAGACGGTGTGGACACAGAGGCCTTCCGCCCCGATGTCGAGGTCGGCCCTCTCCGCTCATTGCTGCCGCCGGGCTGCCGGGTAGTGGTCTACCTGGGTATCCTGAGCGCCTATCAGGGGGTGGACTATCTCCTGGAGGCGATCCCCCGCGTGCTGGCCCGCGTACCCGAAGCCTTTTTTCTGGTGATGGGCTACCCGGATGAGGAAAAGTATCGGCAGAAGGCCCGTGACCTGGGCGTGGCCGACCGGGTGATCATGCCGGGGCGGATTGATTACAACCAGGCCCCCCGCTATCTGGCGCTGGGGGAGGTGGCCGTCGGACCCAAATTGTCAGAAACCGAGTCCAACGGCAAGCTGTACAACTATATGGCCTGCGCGCTGCCCACGGTGGCCTTTGACACGCCGCCCAGCCGCGAGATCCTGGGGGACCTGGGCGTGTATGTGCCGCGCGGCGACGTGGCCGCCCTGGCCGATGCCATCGCCGGCCTGCTGGAGGAGCCGGAACGCGCCCGGCAGTTGGGGATAGAGCTCCGCCGGCGGGTGGTCGAGCGGTTTTCCTGGCAGAACACCGCCCGGCAGTTGCTAAAAGCCTACACGCTGGCCCGGCAGCGCCTGAGAGGGGACTCATGACCTTGGACCGGAAAAAGAGGAGGGATCGGATCCTGAACCTCCTCAAGGTCGCCATTAGCCTGGGGGTGCTGGTGCTGTTCCTCCGCCAGGTGGAGGTGGATCAGGTGCTCCGGCTCCTGCAAGAGATGCATTGGCTCCCCTTTCTGGTGGCGCTGGCCCTGTTTTTGAGCGGCTCGTTCGTGCGGGCCTACCGTTGGGGGGTGCTGGTCTGGGCGCTGGGCGGGCAGGTGGGGTGGTGGCGGCTGGTGCAACTCTACCTGGTGGGCACCTTCTTTAACCAATTTCTCCCTACCGGCATGGGGGGCGATGCCGTCAAGATGTACGAACTGTCCCGCACCGACCGGAAGGCAGCGGCCGCCATCAGCTCGGTCCTGGTTGACCGCTTCCTGGGGCTTCTGATCCTGTTTGCCATGGCCCTGGTGGCCCTGCTGTTCAGCTACCAACTGGTGCCGCTCCAGGTACGGGTCCTGATCGCGGCGGTGTTTATTGCCACCCTGTTGGGGGGAGCGGTGCTGTTGCAGCGCACCTGGCTCGAAGCCTGGGGGCGGCGCCTGGGCCTGACCCGGCTGCTGAACCGGATGAAACTCGTGCGGGAGCTGTATGCCTCGCTGCATGAGTATGGTCCGCAGGCGCTGGGGAAGGCCACCCTGGCCTCGCTGGCCTGGAACCTGATCCTGATCCTGGGTTACTACCTCCTGGCGCGGGCGGTGGGGATCAACCTGGCGGTGGGGTACTTTTTCCTGTTTGTCCCCATCATCTCGGTTTTGCTCATGATCCCCTCGGTAGGGGGGCTGGGGGTCCGGGAAGGGGCGACCACGTTCCTGTTCGGTCAGGTGGCCGACGCCAACCGGGCCGGAGCCCTGGCGCTGGCCTACCTCATCACCCTGTGGATCACCGCGTTGATCGGGGCGGTTTTGTATATCATCCAGGGCATGCAGGAGGCGCGGACATGACCCAAACGGCATTGGTCACCGGCGTGGCCGGCTTTATCGGCTCACATCTGGCCGAACGGCTGCTGGCCGACGGCTGGCAGGTCATCGGCGTGGATTGTTTTACCGATTATTATGCGCGTTCGATCAAGGAGCAGAACCTGGCGGCCTTCCGCCGCCATCCGCGTTTTACCTTTGTCGAAGGGGACCTGGTGACCGCCGATCTGGCGGCGTGGGTGGCCGGGGTGGATGTCATCTTTCATCAGGCCGGGCAGGCGGGGGTGCGGGCCAGTTGGGGGACCAACTTTGAGGTCTATACCCACCACAACGTGCTGGCCACGCAACGGCTGCTGGAGGCGGTCAAGGGCTGCCGTCTGCATCGGTTTGTCTTTGCCTCATCGAGTTCGATCTATGGCGACGTCCAGTTGCTGCCGATCACCGAAGAGACATTGCCCCACCCCGTCTCACCCTACGGCGTGACCAAGCTGGCTGCCGAACACCTCTGCTCCCTCTACTGGAGCGGTCTGGGGGTGCCCACCGTCAGCCTGCGGTACTTTACCGTCTACGGGCCCCGCCAGCGTCCCGACATGGCCTTCCACAAGTTCATCCGGGCCATGCTCCGCGACGAACCCCTGCCCCTGTACGGCGATGGGGAGCAGACCCGCGATTTCACCTTCGTCGCCGACGTGATCGAGGCCAACCTCCGGGCCGTGGACGCGCCGCCGGGCCGTGTCTTTAACATCTCTGGGGGGTCGCGGGTAACGGTGAATCAGGTCATCGCCGCGCTGGAGGAGCTGGTGGGCCGGCCGGCCCGGGTACACCGGTACGGCTGGCAGGCCGGCGACCAGCGCCACACCTGGGCCGACTCCTCAGCCGCGGCGCAGGTATTGGGGTTTGTCCCACAGGTAAGCCTGCACGATGGGCTGGCGGCAGAAGTTGCCTGGCTGAAAAGCCAGCTTGCCTGAAGAGCACGCCATCCTCCCTGGAAAATTTGACAGAGCAAGAGATTGTGGTATACTATTTCTTTGCGGCCTGGACAGGCCGCGGGTATACCTGTGCGCCTGTGGGATCGAAACCATGCTCAAGAGACCGTGCCGCCCTTCTGCGTTGCCGGCTGCCCGGTTTCCCCTGGTCCGGTCCCGGGCGCAATCGCCGGGTCGTTGTCCCTGGCCAGGACGATGGAGTGGGGCCGGGGGCTATACCCTCTGCCATTGTTTCACCCGGAATAGCTAAGGAGTCAACATGCCCGGTGGGGCACCACGATGAATGAAAATGGTAGGGGCAGCCCTCGCGGCTGCCCAGGGGGCAGGGGCAAGCCCTGCCCCTACCGGTCCGCCGTTTATTTTTAAGGGAGTGAGTTGAATGCCGAATCAAGTCCAGCGCAAGTCGTATGCGCGCATTCCTGACGTTCTGCCCTTACCCGATCTGATCCAGGTCCAGTTGGACTCGTACCGCGCCTTCCAGGAAGAGGGGCTGCGCGAGTTGTTTGACGAGATCTCGCCGATCGAGAGTTTTAACGGCAACCTGGAGCTCCACTTCCCTGGGTTCAACCAGGAGATCAACGAAAGGTTTGGCCTGGGGTATCACTTTGAGGAGCCGAAATACTCGCAGGAGGAGTGTCTCGACCGGGACATGACCTATGCTGCCCCTCTGTATGTGCGGGTCGCCCTGTGGAATAAGGAAAGTGACCAGTGGACGGCTCAAGATGTGTTCATGGGCGACTTTCCCCTGATGACCGAACATGGCACCTTTATCATCAACGGGGCAGAGCGGGTGGTGGTCAGCCAACTTATCCGTTCGCCGGGGATCTATTTCACTGTGGAAGAGGACCGGATCACCGGGCGCGGGCTGTGCATGGCCAAGTTGATCCCCAACCGGGGAGCCTGGCTTGAGTTCGAGACCTCCAAGCGGGATGTGCTGTCGGTCAAGGTGGACCGCAAGCGCAAGCTGCCGGTGACGGTCCTGTTGCGGGCGGTGGGGTATGGCACCGACGAGGAGCTATACGCTCGCTTTGAACCGGTGGACACCATGCCCGACCACCCCTACATCCGGTCCACCATTGAACGCGACCCGACCAAGACGATGGAGGAGGCGCTGATCGAGTTCTACAAAAAGCTGCGCCCGGGCGATCCCCCCACCCGAGAGAACGCCGAAAACTTTATCCAGTCCCTGCTCTTTTCGCCGCGCCGTTACGACCTGGGGCGGGTGGGACGCCACAAGCTGAACAAGCGCCTGGGGCTGGAGATCCCCCTGGATCGGCGCATCCTGACCCCAGAGGACCTGGCTCGCGTGGTGGAGCGGATGATCCAGGTCAACAACGGCGTGGAGGGGGGGGACGACATTGACCACCTGGGCAACCGGCGGGTCAAGACCATGGGCGAGTTGATCCAGAACCAACTGCGCATCGGCCTGCTGCGCATGGAGCGGGTGGTCCGCGAGCGGATGAGCATCCGGGAGCCGGAGCAGATGACCCCCATCTCGCTCATCAATGTGCGGCCGGTCGTGGCCGCGGTGCGCGAGTTTTTCGGCGGCAGCCAGCTTTCGCAGTTCATGCAACAGACCAACCCGCTGGATGAACTGACCCATAAGCGCCGGCTCAGCGCCTTGGGGCCGGGGGGCCTGCGGCGTGAGCGGGCCGGCTTTGACGTGCGCGACGTACACCACTCGCACTATGGCCGTATCTGCCCCATCGAAACGCCGGAAGGGCCCAACATCGGCCTCATCGGCTCCATGGGCACCTATGCCCGCATTAACGAATATGGCTTTATCGAAACCCCCTACCGCAAGGTGATCCATACCGTGCCCAACCGCAAGGATCGGCTGTTGGGCAAGACGTTGCGGGAGCGGATCGTGGAGCCCGCCACGGGGGAGGTGATTGCGGAGCCCAACCAGCGGGTGGACGAAGCGATGGCCGACCGCCTGGCCGGCCTGTTCGCCGAGCTGCCGGAGGTCAAGATCCGGCCCATGGCCACCAACGAGATCGTCTATCTGCCCGCCGACGAAGAGGACCGCCACACCATTGCCCAGGCCAACGCCCAGTTGGACGAGGAAGGGCAGTTTGTCTCCGACCGCGTTTCGGTGCGGCGCATGCAGGAGTTCATGGAAGAGTCGGTGGACAAGGTGGAATATATGGACGTGTCGCCCAAACAGATCGTGGGGGTGACGGCGGCCCTTATCCCCTTCCTGGAACACGACGACGCCAACCGCGCCCTGATGGGCTCCAACATGCAACGCCAGGCCGTGCCGTTGCTCCAACCCGACGCGCCGCTGGTAGGCACCGGCATCGAAGCGCAGGTGGCCGCCGATTCGGGCCAGATCGTCATCGCCGAAGAGGATGGGGAAGTGGTCAGCGTCACGGGCGATGCCGTTGTGGTCCAGGGCGCAAAGGGCTGCCGTACCTACAAACTGCGGCGCTTCCGGCGCTCGAACCAGAGCACCTGCCTGGATCAGCGGCCTATCGTCTTCAAGGGCCAACAGGTCAAGGCCGGCGACGTGCTCGTCGATTCCTCCTCCACCGACCATGGGGAGCTGGCCCTGGGCCAGAATGTGCTGGTTGCCTTTATGAGTTGGGAGGGCGGCAATTATGAGGACGCGGTGCTGGTCAGCGAACAGGTGGTGCGTGACGACAAATTCGCCTCGATCCACATCGAAAAGCACGAAGTGGAGGCCCGCGACACCAAACTGGGGCCGGAAGAGATCACCCGCGACATCCCCAACGTGGGCGAGGATGCGCTGAAAGACCTGGACGAGTCGGGCATCATCCGCATTGGGGCCGAGGTGGGGCCGGGCGACATCCTGGTGGGCAAGATCACGCCCAAGGGGGAGACCGAGTTGACGCCGGAAGAGAAGCTGCTGCGGGCGATCTTTGGCGAAAAGGCCCGTGAGGTCAAGGATTCCAGCCTGCGCCTGCCCCACGGCGAGCATGGCATCGTCGTGGATGTCAAAGAGTTCTCCCGCGACGAGCACCGCGACCTGCCGGCCGGTGTGGAAAAGACAGTGCGGGTGATGGTCGCCCAGCGGCGGAAGGTGACCGAGGGGGACAAGATGGCCGGCCGCCACGGCAACAAGGGGGTCATCAGCCAGGTGGTGCCGGTCGAGGATATGCCGTTCCTGGCCGATGGGACGCCGGTGGAGCTGATCCTCAACCCCCTGGGCGTGCCGGCCCGCATGAACATCGGCCAGATCCTGGAGACCCACCTGGGCTGGGCCGCCGACCGGCTGGGCTTCAAGGCCATATCGCCCGTCTTTGACGGCGCTGATGAGCCGGAGATCGAGGCCGAGCTGGCCCGGGCCTGGCTGATGGACCGCGCCTGGGATGTGGTCACCGACCGGGCACGGGCGTGGGCCGACGAGGTAAAACTCGAAACCGGGTCGCTCGATGACGAGGAGATAGTCGGCCTGTACCTGTTGGAGTGGCTGGGGGGTGGCCCCTACGACGAGGAGCGGCTGGCCTCAGACCGCCGGTATGCCCGCCAGGTGGTGATGCAGGCCTGGCTGCGGGAGCGGGGCTACGATCCCGATCAACTCATCAGCTTTAGCTTCCAACCCCGCCCCCTGGAGCAGCGGATCAAAAGCCGCGAGCGGGCCCGGATCGTCTGTCTGCGCGAGTGGCTCCACTATGTCCGCGAAGAACTGGAAAGCCTGGAGCAACCCTGGCCCGAAGATCTTCCCCTGGAGCCGGAGGGCGACCACGAGGTCCAGATCACGGCCCTCAAGCTCAGCCAGCGGACCGGTTATCCGATGCCCATCAGCGGCAAGATGATCCTGTACGACGGCAAGACGGGGGAGCCGTTCGACCAGCCGGTGACCGTGGGCGTGATCACCATGATGAAGCTGGCCCACCTGGTGGAGGACAAGGTCCATGCCCGGTCCACCGGCCCCTACTCGCTGGTGACGCAGCAGCCGCTGGGTGGCAAGGCCCAGTTCGGCGGCCAGCGATTCGGCGAGATGGAGGTTTGGGCGCTGGAAGCCTACGGCGCGGCCCATACCCTGCAGGAGATGCTCACCGTCAAGTCGGACGACGTGTTGGGTCGGACCAAAACCTACGAGGCCATCGTCAAGGGCGAGGAGATCATCGAGCCGGGCGTGCCCGAATCGTTCCGCGTGCTGGTCAAAGAGTTGCAATCGCTGGCCCTGGCCGTGGAGGTGCTGGACGAGGATGCCGAGCGGCTGCAGTTCGGCAAGGAGGAAGATGAGGAGCCGTTGCCTGAACTGGGCCTGGGGCTGGAGATGATGGGCCTGTAGCCTGAAAAACCGACCGATCTACAGGGCGAGAGCTTTTCTCGCCCTTTTTTGTTCCCTGCCCTGGTGGAGGAGCCGCGGCCGCACCCCCTCCTGATGGCAGGCCAGGGAGTGCAGGGGCAGGGGCCTGTGTTTTGCCCTCCGTTTGTAGCCATTTTGTAGCCATCCCTCTGCTATACTGCTGTTCAGGGTGGACAGCAGTTTTTGTCTTGTAACCGACCGTCCCCCTCTGATGACGAAACGGAGGCTCTCAAATGGATTTGCTAGCCGCCATGGTGGCCCTGGCGCCCCCTGTCGTAGGCAAAGTGGCCGAGATCCTTGGGGATATCTGGCAGGATTATCGGACCGGCCGGCAGGCCCGACAAGGGATTGCCGTGAACTCGCAAGGATACTACCGGGAAATCCCCGATCTCGCCGGCGCTCTCTCCATTCCCAGGACCGGTGTGCCGATAGAGCCCCCTGTTCTCCTGACAGGCCGGTTTGTCGCAGAAGAGTTTTTCGTGGACTTGACCGATCTGCTCCTGGACGAGGAGGAAAAATGGGTTGTCATTTTAACCGTGGATGAAAATAGGGAAGAGATCTATTTCTTCGAGTTCGATTTCACCGGATATGCAATCAGATTATGGCCCGGCTGCTATTCATTTTATGCATTTATTGTCGATCCGATCCTCGATAAGGTGCTGGGTTGCGGGTATCCATGCTCTGAAGGTTTAGACGACCCCAACCCCATCCTGATCGGCGGTACGGGGCTCCTGGAAGTGGATTTCTTTATTTTCGACGCCGATGATCTTGAATAGTGGCGGCACCCAGGCTTGATTCAACCCGGCTGTGGTCGGACGCAACAAGCCGGGGAGAGAAGATCGCAATGTCTACCCCTGTCGAGTACGCCTCGTTCCTCATCCGGCTGTGGCGTACCTCTCCCCCAGCCCATCCCCTGGCGGAGGAGGGAGCCTGGCACAGCGAGGTCGAGCACATCCAGAGCGGACGGCGCTGGACATTTGACACTCTGGACGAGGTGCTGGGCTTTCTGCGCCGGCAGGCGGCAGACTCGAAAGCGCTGCAGCCCCCGGCGGAGGAATGTGGATAGGGTCAAGGTATTCAAGGAGAAGAAATGTCTGCGAAACGAACCCTTTGGATCATCCTGACCGGCGGTGCCATCCTGCTGGCCGCAGGGCTGAACGCCGGGATGAATGCCCGGGCCGGTAAGGCCGGCCTCGACACCCCCTCAAACCCTGCCTCTTACCTTGGTTCTGAATTGCAAATTTCCGACCCCACTTCGCCCGAATGCGACCGGTATCTGCCGGCTGTGGCCTACAACTATGTCCACGACGAGTACCTGGTCGTCTGGCACAACAAGTGGCCCGATGGTCACCGCGACGTCTATGCCCGGCGCGTGTCCAGCAATGGCCAACTCAAGAGCTGGTTCGCCGTCTCTGCTGGCTCCCATGATCGCTTCCAGCCGGACGTGGCATACAACGCCGCGACCGATGAGTACCTGGTGGTGTGGATGTACGATGCCCAGGGCGATGGCACCCACTACGAAGTCTGGGGCCGGACGGTTGCCTGGAACGGCTCTTCTATGGGCCCCGAGTTCCAGATCTTTGCCTGGCCCAACCGGGGTTTCTGGACCCCCCGCGTGGCCTGGAATAGCTACCGCAACGAGTACCTGGTGATTGCCAATGGTTTCGACACCGTCACCAGCCTGGCGAACGACGTGTCTGGCCGGCGGGTGATGGCCGATGGCTCTACCCCCTACGCGGGCAGCCCGATCTCCCAGTCCCAGGTCGACAAGCCGCACCAGGGCGACATCGCCTACAACGTCGCGGCCGACGAGTACCTGGTGGTCTGGCGGCGGATGTGGACCACCGCCGACGGGGACATCAGGGGCGCCCGCCTGCGGGGGGACAATGGCGCAGTGATCAATCCGCCCGGCGAGTTCGTCATCAATAACAAGCCCGAGGACCAGCAATCGCCGGCCGTGACCACCAACGACCAGCACCGCTACCTGGTGGTCTGGCAGCACGCCTTCCCCGGCCCCTGCTGCGACTGGGACATCCGTGGCCAGGAGCTCGACGTAGCCGGCAACCCGGAGGGCAGCGAGTTTACTATCGCGAGCTCTACGGACGACGAGACGGATCCGGCCGTGGCGGCCCGGGCCGGACCGATACGCGACTACCTGGTCACCTGGCAGCGAACGACCTCTTCCGGGGAGACGATCGAAGCGGGCCGGTGGGGCGACATGACGCCCAGCTTCTTCGAGGTGGCCAACGTGGCGTTTTGGGCTAGTGAGAATCCGGGGGTAGCCTGGGGCGGAGCCTCGGCGCTGATCGTGTACGCAGCGGATTCCCAGGGCGATCCGACGGTGTACCGGCACATCTATGGCCGCAGGTGGGTGCCGAACGCGGTGTTCCTGCCGGTGGGGCTGCGGAACCGTTGACCTCCCCCCATCCACGTCGGAGAAGCACAGGGGGCCGGCCCCTGACCGGCTCCCTGGGGATGCATCCTTTCCTCAGTAGCTGTTCTTGAACACAATCGCTCGTCCCCTGCCCCCCGGCCCCCTTCCCCTCTCCCTCCGCGAGCGGGAGAGGGGAAGGGCAGGGGTGGGGTGAGGGCAACGTCGGCAATTTTTAACGCCCGCAAAAAGTGTCAACCAATTTTCTCGGCAAATTGAACTATCCAAACGCGGCCTCAAGCTGGTGTGCCTGACGGATTCCAGGTTTAGATTGGAGGTAGTGCTGCCGTTGCCGGAGATCGGGGATCCGATCGGCTTTGGCCTGAATGATCTGTGCGGCCTGTCGGTCGTGGTTGTCGGCCCGATCGGCCTGGCCCAGAGCACGCAGGACGCGGGCGTGGGCCAGGTGGATCTCTTCGGTGCCGATCCATCCCTCAGGGGATCCGGGTACCAGGGTTACAGCCCGTTCGGTGTGCTCCAGGGCGGCGGCGGGATCGCCCTGAGCCAACAGGGTCAGGCTGGCCTCCACTTCGCCCCACATCTCCCACAGGGGCAGCGTGTTTTGTCGGGCGATGCGGAGGGCTTCCCCGGCGTGGATGAGAGCACGGGCATGGTCACGGCTCTCCCGCTCGGCGCGGGCCAGGGCCACCAGCCCTGCTACCAGCCCTTCGTAGCACTCGCTGGTCCGGGCCAACTCCACCGCCTCGGTCAGACATCGCCGGGCTACACGGGCCTGGTCATCCGCCAGCTCCACCAGCCCCAGTCCGATGAGTGCCTCGACCAGGCGCCGGCGATGGGTCACGGCGCGGGCCCGTTCGACGGCATCCTGCAGCCGGCTCCGGGCCTCGGCATAGCGGCCCAGATGGTACAGGGCCAGCCCTAAGCCGGCCTCGGCTGCTACCGTGCCGTGCTCCTGACACATTGCCTGGTGCATGGGCAGGGTCTGCCGCAGGCGGTCGGCGGCAGCGGCATAGTTACCCCGGTATAGTTCCAGGTAGCCGGAGTAGGTCAGGGCGTATGCCTCGGCCGGCCGGGCACCGATCCGCCGTGCCAGGGTCAGGCTCTCGGTCAGGTATTGCCCGGCTTTGCCCAGGTGCCCCAGTTTCAGGTGCACAAAGCCGATGTCTAACCCGGCCCAGGCCATCCCGTTATAGTCGCCGGCCGCCCGGTGGCAGGCATACGCTTCCTGTTGGCAGGCAAGAGCCCGGGCATACTCCCCCATGTGGAGGTACATGTAGCCCAGGTTGTGGGCGATCGGCCCCTGGATCTCGGGCTCAGCCTTTTCTCCGGCTATGGCGAGGGCAGACCCCAGGGCGGCAAGCCCCTGCCGGGGTTGGCCCAGCAGGTAGTGGGCAAAGCCGACCTCGACCAGGAGGTGGCAAAGGGTTGACCTGGCTGATGGGGAGATCGGCGGGAGGGAGGGTGGGGCCTCCTGGGCCACAGCGATGGCCTCCCGGTATCGGCCGCTCAGGTTCAGATAACGGGCTCGCTGGAGCAATGCCTGCAAGCGGAGTTCCTCGTGGTCGCCGACCTCGGCCAGGGCCGCCAGCGCCGCCAGATCGGCTTCCCATTCCGCCAGCCGACCCTGCAGGTAGCGCTGGTGGGCCCGGGCCATCAGCACCTGCCCGCGTTGGGCCAGGCAGTCCGGTTGCCGATGATCGGGGTCAAGCCGGTCCAGGAGAATCAGCATACGGCTCTGATGTTCTTCGGCTTCCCGCCAGGCAAACAACGCCTCGGCCTGTTGCGCTGCCAGGCCGTGATAGTGCAGCGCTTTCTTTACCTCGCCGCCGGTATCAAAGTGGTGCGCCAGAGCCGTTACCTCGTTCGGGGCAAGCCGCTCCAGGGCGCGGCCGGCCCGCCGATGCAGCAACTGGCAACGTACCGGGCTCAACCCCATCTCGACCACCCGTTGGGTGAGGTTGTGGTGAAAGCAATACCGGAGGGGTTGAGTCTCTACCAGCAGTTGCCGGGCGACCAGTTCGTCCAGGCCCTCCATCGTTTCCATTTCCCGGCGTCCTGCCGTCAGACGCACCAGATCGAAACCGAAGCATGGGCCCAGGACGGCGCCGGCTTCCAGCACCTGTCGGGCCACCGGGCCAAGAAGGGCCAGGCGTGCCTCCACCACCGCTCGAACGGTATCGGGCAGGGGCAGGTCTACCGGACCGATCGGCCTATCCAACGGCCAACCGGACTCCAGGAGCACCCGGAGGATCTCCAGGAGGAAGAAGGGGTTGCCGCCGGTGGTGCGATGGAGCCGGTCGGCCAGGGCAACCCTACTTTTTACCCCCTGTGCCCCCTCTTCCTCCTCTGAAGATAGAAGGGGGGGAGGGGAGGGAAGTGGGGGGAGGTGATGCAGCAACAGAAACACGGTGGCCTTGTCCAGCCCTTCCAAATCCACTTCCGAGAGGACACCATATCGGCTCAGGCTGTAGCGCAATCGGGCCACCATTTCGGCCTCTTCGCCGCGATAGGCACCGATGACCAGCACCCGGTGCCCCCCCAGCCGTCGTCCCAGGTACGCCAACCACTCCAGGGTAGAGGCATCGGCCCACTGGAGGTCGTCGAGGCAGAGGAGCAAAGGGGAGTTTTCCCTCACCTTCCAGGGAGGAGTGGGGGAAGCGGCCAGGCCCAGGATGATCTGGCACAAGGCTTCAAACAGGTGGCCACGGGCCTCGTCTGGCTCCGCCGGGGACGGCGGTGGCAGGTCGGGATAGAGGTCGCGCAGTTCAGGCAGCAGCCGGGAGGCCTCAGACAGCCAGATCGGGGCCGAGGGGGGTGGGAGGAGGGGGGCATCCCCCTCCTGCTCCTCTGCCCCTTGGCCCAGGGCGGCGCGCAGGGCCTCGATGATCGGCTGATAAGGGATCGTCTGCGTGGCAGAGTGGCCGGCGCCGGCCAGGACCAGCGCCCGGCCCGCCAGGCGGGTGGCGAACTCTTGCATCAGGCGCGACTTGCCAAGGCCCGCCTCGCCGGAAATCAGGGCCACCCCTCCCCGGCCTGCCTGGGCCTGGCGGTATGCCTGCTCCAGGATGCGCAGGGCTCTGTCTCGCCCGAGCAGGGGCACACTCAGCCCCGGCAGGGTCGTCCAGGCAGGCCTGACCGCCGGCGGCGACGGTTGGCCTTTCAAGATGGCCTGATAGACGGCTCGCGTCTGGGGCAGGGGGTTGACCCCCAGTTCGCGTTCCAGGATGACACTGCAGCATTCAAACTGGCGCAGGGCCGCGCTCCGGTCGCCGGCCGCAGCATAGAGCTCGATCAGGCGGCGGTGTACATCCTCGGCCAGATCATCGGTCGCCAGGTAGCGGAGGGCGCAGGCGATCGCTGCCTGGTACTCTCCCCTGGCTGCCCATTCCTCGATCAAGGCTGCCAGCGCCTTCAGATAGAGGTGTTCCCGGCTATAGCGCTCCAGGGTGGCCCACGCCTCGAATTCGGGGCTGGTGGGCAGGGAGAAACCGGCCAGAAACGGCCCCCGGTAGAGGTCCACGGCCTGTTGGAGAGCCTCTCCCCTCCCTCCTTCTGCCTCCTTTCCCCTCTCTTTTGAGGAGAAGGGAGAGGGGGTTGAGGGGGGTGGGGTGAGGTTGACGCACAGCTTCTCAAAAGCCGCCGTATCCGACCAGGCACGCCGGGGGTCCAGCTCGACATGATCATCTATGTCGAGTAGCGCCTCTGAGTCGGGCAGGGCGCGGCGCAGGTGGGTCAGCAGGTGGCTCAGGTTGCGACGCGCAACGGATTCGGGGAGATCGGGCCAGAAGAGGAAGCACAGGTGTTCCCGGGGGACGGGCTCCAGATGGGCGGCCAGGCGGTAGAGCAGGGCGCGGGCCTGGCGGCGGGGGATAGCCAGGGGGCAAGTGGCCCACTCGACCCGGGGTGAACCCAGCAGATAGATACACAGGCCGTCGGTCTGTGCCAGGCTCTCCCATTGGCCAGACAAGGTGCTCTTTCCATCCCTTCTATCCGACGTCGGCAAGATGAGTTGGTGCGATGCACAACAAGATTGTAGCACATGAATGCGGGCCGGTCAAGTCCTCCCTCGCCCCTGCTCTTTCGTGGGTAGGTCTTTGCGTTGGTCGAATACACATACCAGCAGGCCGGCCAGGCACCGCTCAGGCATAGTGCACCTCGGCCGGGGTTCGGTCGCCCAGGCTCTGATGGGGGCGCTCGTAGTTGTAGAACCGGAAGTGGCCATGCAGCCCCATCCCAACGTGTTCGACAACTGCCAGGCCAGTACGTGGCGACTGAACCGGTCGAGGATGGCCACCAGGTACAGAAAGCCCCTGCGCATCGGGATGTAGGTGATGTCGCTGCTCCCTTTTTTAGCCAATGGGACACCATGAAGTCGCCGGTGGGCTTCTATCGGCTATAGCCCCAATGCGGCGCGCCTTTGGGCAAAGCGCAGCAGGCTATCCTGATGCACCAGGCCCAGCAGACGGTCGTCATCCACCACCGGCACCAGGCTCTGCCCTTCGGCCAGCATCCGCTCCAACACCCGATAAGCGGCCTCACCGGCCGGCACCGGCTTGAGGGCGCTCAACGGGATCATGATCTGGCGGATGGGCGTCCAGCCCCACCTCTGCCGCGGCACCTGCTGGATCTGGC
Source organism: Anaerolineae bacterium (assembly GCA_034435455.1). Classification (GTDB taxonomy): domain Bacteria; phylum Chloroflexota; class Anaerolineae; order JAAYZQ01; family JAAYZQ01; genus DAOTXL01. The sequence goes on along the minus strand of DAOTXL010000020.1, from coordinate 4,321 downwards.
CCAGCGTGGCCACCCCTTTGGCCTGGAGCCCGTCGGTCACCAGAAAACAGCTCTGACCCTGGGGCAGCACATAATCGCGCACGATCCAGTCGAGCGGCAGGTTGCTGTCCACCGCCTGGCAACCGGCCCCGGCAAAATCGCCGGCCGTGTACCCCTCCAGGGCCTCACGCACCCATGCCTGTAGGGCGCTCTGGCCGGCGGCGTTGTCCAGGAACCAGCCGATGAAGGCCAGCCACAGGCCGCTGGACCAGTTCCCCTGCAAGATCATCATCACCCCGCCGATGATCATCAGCGCCGCCACCCCCCGCCCGGTGGCCGCCGCCCAGCGGGTGGCCCGCGCCATGTTGCCGGTCAGGGCCCACACCACCGAGCGGAACACCCGCCCACCGTCCAGTGGGAAGCCGGGCAGCATGTTGAACAGGGCCAGGCTCAAGTTGATGCCCCCCAGATAGAGGCCCAGGGCTGCCAGGGGCGCCAGCCCGGCGAACTGCCCCGCCAGCCACAGCAGGCCGAACCCCAAAGCCAACGCCAGGCTGGCCAGAGGGCCGGCAATGGCGACCAGGAACTCGGCCAGCGGCCGCTCCGGCTCCCGGCCGATGCTGGCCACGCCGCCAAAGATGAACAGCGTGATGCTCCGCACCGGGATGCCCCACGCCAGGGCCACGACGCTATGGGCCAGCTCATGAAACAACACCGATCCGAAAAAGAGCAGGCTGGTCAGCAGGCCCACCCCCCAGTAACCGGCCGGACTCCAACCCGGATAGCGGCCGGGAAAGTAGGCTGTGGCCAGCGACAATGTCACCAAGGCAAAGATAATGAACCAGGTATAGTTAATCCCAATCGGGATACCGAATATCTTGACCAAGCGCACCGAATTTTTCATAGCTCACCTCCCGTTCCCTGCTCTTCCTGCCGACCCTATCATACCACATCAACGTTAGAATTGTGTTATAAATGTATTAGAAGACCGTTAAACTTGACAGCAGAACAGCCCCGCTCCTCCCATAACAGGTCGAGTCCATCGGCGGAGAGAGGGATAGGCGGGCCCAGGGGTTGTCCTGTAACCTTGGCATTTGTCCGGGTTTGTGGTACAATAGACGGGCTACCAAGACGGGAGGAGGTGCCCATGGAGGAAAAACGGATCCCCTCGATGCTGCTTAACATCCTGTTCAGTCAGGTGGACGAGATGATGGGCCGGCGCAGCCTGATCATGTTGCTGCGCCAGGCGGACCTGCCGGAGTATATCAACAACATCCCCCCTCTGGACGACAGCCCCAGTATCACCGTGGCGGAATACTCGAAACTGCTGGCCAACATCTATGACATCTTTGGGGTGCGGGGAGCCAGGCCGATCTTTCTCCGGGGTGGGCGGATGGGGGCCATCGAGTTGCGACGTCAACGGCCGGCCCAGTTTGCCATCGCCGGCACAGCCCTCAAGCTGTTGCCCGGCGCCAAACGGATGCGGATCGTGCTGGACAAGCTGGCGGAACAGGGGCAGGAGATGTATGGCGCGACCTATCACCTTCACGAAGAGGATGACGCCTTCTTGTTCGAGATCACTCACTGCCCCTACTGCGCCGAGATCGCCCGCCGCAGCCAGGAACAGAACAAGGCGGTCAGCAAACCGGTGTGCCACATCCCGGCGGCGATCCTGGACGAAATGATGGAGTGGATCACCGGGGAAAAGCACCTGGTGGAGGAGGTGGCGTGTATCGCCGTGGGTGACCCGGCCTGCCGCTTTCGGATAGGCAAATGAGGGTGCCAGGGAAGTAACCCTCAACGCTCCCGATATCGGGTTGACATCCGGCCTCAAGTGCGTTATAATCGTGCCGCAACAAAGTGAAAAGGATGGAGGCCCTTGTTCACCTGTTACGACGTCACGGTACCGATCACCAGGCAGATGCCGGTCTGGCCGGGCGACCGCAGAGTCGAGATCGAGTGGCAGGCGCGCACCGACCGGGGCGATCCGCTCAACCTGTCGCGGCTCAGCCTGAGCAGCCACACCGGCACCCACGTGGACGCGCCGGCCCATTTCATCCACCAGGGCCTGACGGTAGACCGCCTGCCGCTGAACCTGCTCATCGGTCCCGCCTTTGTCGCCGGGTTGACCGGGCTGGAGGGCCAGGCGGTCCGGCCGGATGACCTGGATGCCCTGTCTTTGCCTCCGGCCACGACCCGCCTCCTGCTCAAGACCGCCAACTCCCGCTTCTGGGAGAAACGGGAGAGCAACTTTCAATCCGAGTATGTCCACCTGACGCCCGATGCTGCCCTTTGGCTGGTCGAGCAAGGCGTCCGTCTGATCGGCCTGGATTACCTGTCGGTGGAAGCGGTTGACACCCCCGACCATCGGGTTCACCACACGCTGCTGGGAGCCGGCGTGATTGTCGTCGAAGGGCTGGATCTCAGCAGGGTGCCGGTCGGGCCCTGTCATCTGGTCTGTTTGCCCCTCAAGGTCGAAGAGGGGGATGGGGCGCCGGCGCGGGTGTTGGTGTTCCGCGAACAGGGGGAGGAGTAGCCATGATCAAGAAAGAACCTGCAAAGGAAAAGGGCAAAGTACTGGTTACCTTTGAGCTGTCCTCTAGCCTGTGGGCCGAGCGGGCCAACCTGGTGGGGGAGTTCAACGACTGGGACACTACCGCCACGCCGATGACGCGCACCCGCTCCGACGCGAACTGGAAAGCCACCGTCGAGCTAGAAGCCGGCCGGCGTTACCGTTTCCGGTACCTGGTGGATGGGAAGGAATGGCTCAACGACTGGCGCGCCGACGACCATGTGGAGAATCCGTACGGCTCCTACGACTCGGTGGTGGACCTGACCGAGTTCGGCGAGTCGCCGTCTTCCTGAGCCATGCGTTTCGTCGGGGTGGACCTGGCCTGGTCGGCCCGCAACCGGTCGGGAGGTGCTGTCCTGGCTGCCGATGGCCGGTTGCTCCAGGCCACCGCCACCCTGGGCGACGACGAGGTGAGCCGGACCTTGTCACCTGGGCCATCCCATCCGGCACGGCGGGCATGGGAGCTATGGATGCCTCCTGCCCGGCGATCCCAACCAAATCTATGATACCAGGAGGAAGAAATGTTTGTAGGGGACCGAATGACCAAACATCCACTCACGATTGGCGAGGAGGAATCTGTCTCCGAGGCGCACCGCTACATGGAGGAGCAGCACATCCGGCACCTGCCGGTGGTGGACAAAACCGGCAGGCTGGTGGGCATCATCGCCGAAGAGGACCTGCTCAAGGCTGAGCCTTCGACTGCAACCAGCCTCAGCGTGTGGGAGATCCACTCGTTGCTGAACAAGGTCAAAGTGAGATCGGTGATGGTGCGCGACGTGATCACCACCACCGAGGATACCCCCATCGAGGAGGCTGCCCAACTGATGCTGGAGCACAAGATCGGCTCCCTGCCGGTGATGCGCGGCGATCAGTTGGTGGGGATCATCACCGAGAGCGACATGTTTCGCACCTTCATGGAGCTGTTCGCCGCCCGGCAGAAGGGCCTGCGCGTCACGATCGAGGTGCCTGACCGGGAAGGGGAGCTGGCCAAAGTCGCCCAGGCCATCGCCGACCAGGGAGGGTACATCGCCGCCTGCGGCACCTTTATGGCCGAGGACCCCACCAAATGGGGGATCGTCCTCAAAGTCCGCCATGTGGACCGCGAGGTGTTGGTCGCAGCCCTGTCCAAGATCGAGGGGCACAACATTGTGGACGTCCGCCAGGTGTAGGCGCACGCCACGCTCGAACCCCAGCCCGGACCGGTCTCCCAGGCCGGCCCGGGCTGGCTTTAGAAACTATCCGAAAATGGGTGAGGGCCGGCCTTCCCAGGCGATCGGGGCAGGCTGGAAAGCCTGCCCTACAGGTTTCCGGGCTGGCTTTACTGCCAGGAAAAAGACCACTCCTCGCTGGGGGGGCTGAGCGGCACAAAGACCTCATTGCCGTTGGCATCGGTTTCCCGCCGGGCCAGGCGCACGCTCCAATGGTAAACCCGGCCACTGGACAGGTCGGCCAGGGGATAAAGGGCGCTGTCCACGATCCAGTAGAGGTTCTGGACGCACACCTGCCGGGTCTCCTCCACCCCTTGCCGGGTATAGCGTATCACCACCAGAAAACACTCGTTCGGCTTTAACGAATAGCCGCTGCTCCAGACCAGCTTGACGATGCTCTTTTCTCCACTAAACGGCGCCTTGTCCTGCGGCTCCTGCAGCGTCGGTGGCGCGAGGGTGGGTGCAGGGGTCGGCGTGTCGGTGGGGGTCGTCTTGGGCCTGGGTGTCCAGGTGGGCCACACCGGCGTCGGGGTGAGGGTCGGTGTCTCGGTCGGCGTGGGGG
>DAOTXL010000019.1:0-10445 GCA_034435455.1 Anaerolineae bacterium | reverse complement strand
CCCTCCCTGCGGTCGGGCTTCCGGCCCTGCGCTGGCGGCTCAACCGCCGCGCCGTTGGGCGCGTTGCTTTGGATAGAGCATCGGTAGAGGATGCATTTCTAAATTCAGAGAGGAGGATTTCCAATGCGGTACGTCTACATCTTGCTCATTTTTGCTATCACAGTCGTGTTGCTTCTTTTCGTGTTTCAGAACCTGGCGAGTGTTACGGTGTCTTTCTTCTCATCAAACCTCACGCTTCCACTCTCCGTACTGATGCTGGGCGTTTATCTCTTGGGCATGCTAACCGGAGGATTTGTGGTTGCGCTTCTGCGCACATTGGTTCATGGTGCCACCCGAAAGCCGAAGCAAGATTAGCAGAATTCTGGGTACGCACAGCCAAAACTGCCAATCTACTCCCTTGTCTGCCCACAGCGCTGACTGAAAGTCGGCGCGTGTGCCCTGCGACCAATGGTCGGGCTTCGCTGGCCTCTCTGCTGCGCGCTTACAGGCGTGTCAGTGCAGGCCGATACCTGGCGAAGCTCCAAAAGGGGCCGATTTCAATCGAGCGGCATCCGGCGACATTCAAAGTTTCAACCAGTTTATGAACTGTCCCAATGGAAGCAGCTGTTATTTATGCTCATGATGCGCGATTGCCGCAACTAAAACAATATTGGGCAGCGATAGGGAAGCAGAAGTAAGCGCCCAACAAGCAGCTGGAGCGGACAGCGCCTTCGGCGCTGCCGCTCAGCCGCCACTCGTTATACGGACGCTTCGCGTCCGTATAACGGCGCGGCGGCTCCGCCGCTGGGTATGCTCCCGCTCGCTCCGCTCGCGTCCGCATAACCAGCGGTTGGAGCCGACCAGCCTGGGCCTGGAAGCTCTCCCTGCGGTCGGGCTTCCGGCCCTGCGCTGGCGGCTCAACCGCCGCGCCGTTGATGCGCTGACGGCGGCGGTCGATCCCCTGACCCTGCGGCTGGTAGCCATCGTCCTGCTGATCACCTTCCTGGGGGAGCTCCTGCGCAGCACGCTGCAACTGGAGGGGTTGATCCACTCCCTGACCGACCTGTTTGTGGACCGGCGCTGGTTGCTGGTCCTGCTGCCGATGCTCATCGGCCTGTTGCCCATGGTCGGCGGGGCGATCTTTTCGGCGCCGATGGTGGAGGAAGCCAGCCGGGGCCTGGACCTGAACCGCGAGCGCCGGACATTCGTCAACTATTGGTTTCGCCACGTCCTGGAGAGCGTCTTCCCCCTCTACCCTTCCCTGGTTCTGGCGGCGGCTCTGTTGAGTGTGCCGGTCCGTCGGCTGGCGGTCACCCAGTGGCCCCTCTTCCTGGCTGCCCTGGCCGGCGGCATCCTCTTTGGCCTGGTCGGCATTCGGCGCAACAGCGCCCCCGACGGCGGCCGGCCCGAGCGGAAGGAGACCCTGCTTCTGCTTTTCAAGAGCGTCTGGCCTATTGCCCTGGTGCTGGTCCTGGCCCTGCTGCTCGGCCTGGACCTGATCCTGTCGCTCCTGATCACCATTGCCGCCCTCGTCGTCGTCCGGCGCCTGCGCCCCCGCCGCCTGTGGGAACTGGCGCGGCACATGCCCCTGGGCGTGGCTCCCATCATCGTCGGGGCGATGATCTTTCGTCAGGTGCTGGAGGCCAGCGGCGCGGTGGAGGTTGCTTCGGCGTCGCTCGGCAACCTGGGCATCCCCCTGCCCCTGATCGTCTTTCTGGCTCCCTTTCTCTCCGGCCTGCTGACCGGGCTGCTCACGGCGGCCTTTGCCATCGGCTTTCCCATCGGCCTGCCCCTGTGCGGCCCCGATCCGGTGGGCAACGGTTGGGGGGTGCTGGCCTACGCCGGCGGCCTGGTGGGCATCCTGCTGTCGCCCATGCACCTCTGCCTGGCGCTAACCCGCACCTATTTCCAGGCCGAATGGGGGGGGATCTACCGGCGGCTCCTGCCGGCAGCGCTGTTGCTGACCGCCGCAGCGGCGATTGTGTTCCTGGTCGGATAGCCCTATTCTGCCGTCATGTACTCGACACCAAAGGCTTCCAGCACGTCAACGACACCGGCAAAGGTGCAGTGCTGTTCAACCTCTGACCCGATCCTCCGGCTCCCTGTCGCGGATCAGCGGCTGGCCGGTCACAAGCTCGCGCATCTGGCGTTCGACCTGTTCGTCATCCCAGTCGGGATGGCGGGTGCGGACGCCGATCCGCACCCAGATCTTGGCCATTTCGAACATGCCAAACATGGCCCGCAACTTGCGGGCGCTGTCCCATGTCCGGTAGGTCTCGATCTGCAGCCGGCTGAGCCGTTCCCGGTAGCGCCCTGGCTCATCCATCGGGATCGCCCATTGCATCGGCGGCGGCCGCGGCGATGGCCCAACTGACCACGCCCCACGACCCGCCCCCCAGGAGGATGCCCAACAGCAGCGAGCGGAGGGTCAGGGGGGCCAAGTTTCCGGTACAGAGCCCGATGACGGTCAGCAGGGCGCCGATCAACCCCAGCGCCAGGCCGATCTTGACCGGGCCGCTCAGCCGTGTCCAGAGCCGTTTCATCCCTTTCCCTCCTGTTCCCACAGCCGGCCGGTCCGCGCCTGGGTCAACAGTTCGGCCAGCTCTTCCGGCCCTTTCTCCAGGATGCGGCCGGGGATGCCCAGGTGGTAGCCCAGCTTGTCATAATTCTCCTCCATGCGGGCCAGCATGGTCTGGCTGTTGGTGACCAGGTCGGGGCGGTGGGAGCGGACCAGGAAGTGGGCTTCACGGGCCACGGCGGCCGGGTCTTCAAAGATCAACACGCAGCCGTGGCGAAAGTTCACCTCATCCACGGCGATGCCGGCGATGTTCGGCCACGGCACCTGGAGGCGGTAGGTGGGGGTATGCAGCATCAGGTGGGTGGGGTTGAGGGCCAGATGCCACGGCGCGCGCATGGTTTGGATGACCATAGCGGCACTGGCTCCAAAGCCGATCAGGCCCGCCGCCCCCAGCCACACCACCGTCCACAGGATGCCGGAGCGGCTCAGCAGGCCGGTCAGCAGCAGCACGGTGCTGACCAGGGCCATAAAGCCGACGATAACCAGGGCCCAAAAGGCCCGCTGCCGGTTTTTTTCTACGAGGAAGGTGTCCTGGTTCCGTTTCATCCTTCAAATCCTCTGCCACAGCCTGCCGGCCAGCTCTCGCGCCCGGGCCATGATCGCCCCTTCGTCCAGGGTCAGCAGCTCGCGGCCGCGCATCAGCACCCGCCCGGCGACGATGGTGGTGTCCACGCCGGTGCCGTCCAGGCCAAAGAGGATGTGCCACGGCAGGTTGCCGGCGGTCAGCGGGGTGGGGGGGTCATAGTCCACCAGGATGAGGTCGGCGGGCGCGCCTGGGGCCAGTTGGCCGAACCGCTCCCCCAGACCGGGGAAAAAGGTGCGGGCGATACGGGCGTTGTGCTGCCACTGCATCCGGATCACCTGATCGGCGGGCAGGGCCCGGGGATCGCCGCTGGCCTGTTTATGGACCAGGTAGGCCGCGGCCATCTCGGTGAACAGGTTGTTAGAAAAGCCATCGTTGCCCAGCCCTACCGGGATGCCGATGTGCAGCATCCAGGGCAGGTCGGCGGTGCCCACGGCGTTGTTCATGTTGGAGCGCGGGTTGTGGACGACCATCGTCCCGCTGTCGAGGAGCATCTCGATTTCGAGGCGGTCCACGTGGACGCAATGGGCAGCCAGGGTGGAGGGTCCCAACACGCCGGCCTTTTTCAGGCGCTCTACCACGCGCAGGCCGCTCCTGCGCAGGCTGTCTTTTACGTCGGCCCTGTCTTCGGCCACGTGGAGGTGAAAGCCGGTGTTCAGTTGCCCGGCCAGCTCGACGCAGGTGCGCAGCGTCTGGTCGGACAGGGTGAGGGAGGCATGCAGGCCAAAGGTGGCGGCGATCCGGTTGTCGCCCTGGCGTTGGCGCTCTCTGGCTAACTGGATGAAACGGGCGTTTTCCCGGATGCCGGCGTGGGTTGCTTCCTCCCCGTCGCGGTCGGTCACTTCGTAGCACAGGCAGGCCCGCACCCCGGCCTGGTCCACGGCCGCCGCGATCTGGTCCAGGCTGCCGGCGATATGCCCCTGGCTGGCGTGGTGGTCGATCAGGGTTGTCGTGCCGTGGCGGATGGCGTCCACCAGGCAGGCCAGGGCGCTATAGTGTACGTCGTCGGGCCACAGCGCCTTGTCCAGCCGCCACCACAGCTTTTCCAGGATTTCGGGAAAGTTGGCGGCCGGTTCGCCGGGCAGGGCCATGCCTCGGGCGAATGCGCCGTAGAAATGGGTGTGGGCGCACAGAAGGCCGGGCAGCACCAGGCGCCCGGCGGCATCCAGGCGCCCGGCGGCCGGGTAGCGGGCCTCCAACTCGGCGCTGGGGCCCAGGTCGGCGATCTGTTCGCCCTCGATATAGAGCGCGCCGTCGGGGATGATCTGGTTGGGCGTGCCCATCGTCACCAACGTACCGTGGGTAATCAGCATCTCAACCCTCCTCCGCCGTTGCGGTGACTGGATTCTACCACAGACCGGCCCAATCGCCAAGGCCAGCCTCACCTCAAGGCCGGGCCGGCCTCACCTCAAGGCCGGGCCGGCCTCAGGTCCTGGACGTTGAGTTGGAGCCGCTTCTCCTGGTTCCACTCGTGGACCTCCAGCGTGTAGGCCACGTCCACCCGGTCCGGTATTTCACCGGCCAGGCTGCCCTGGCGAAAAAAGACCGCATCCCAGGCCACCCCCCGCCCGTCGCGCAGCAGGAGGCGGAGGTGTTTCTGCTCGTTGCCCATAGCCCGCACCTCGCGCACCTCCACCTTGCGGCTGAGGAGCACCGGCTGGGGATTGCCCGTGCCGCACGGTTCGACCTGGCTTAGCAGGGCGTGGGTGGCCCAATTGACCTCTTCCAACTCGATTTCGGCATCTATTTTCAGCACGGGGCGCAGTTCCACCCCGGCCAACTGTTCGGCGGCGATCGCTTTGAGCCGCTGCCGGAGGAGGTCCAGCCGGTCCGTGGCGATGGTAAAGCCGGCGGCGGCGGCGTGCCCTCCGTGGCGGATCAGCAGGTCGGCGCATTGGTCCAGCGCCGCGGTGATGTTGAACTCGGGGATGGAGCGGCACGAGCCGCGGCTCTCCTCTTCGCCCACCTCGACGACGACGCTGGGGCGGTAGTAGGTTTCGGTCAGGCGGCTGGCGGCCAGGCCGACGATGCCCGGCAGGAAATCGGGGCTGGCGGCCAGGTACAGACAGGCATCGGGGTCATCGGCCAGCACCTGGGCTTCGGCGGCGGCGACGGTCTGTTCGGTGAGTTCCTGGCGATGCTGGTTGAGTCGGCCAAGCTGGTCGGCCAGCTCCCGCGTCTCCAGCGGATCGCGGCCGGTGAGGAGCCGGTAGGCGAGCATGGCGGTATCGAGCCGGCCGGCGGCGTTCAGGCGCGGCCCCAGTTGGAAGCTGATGGCGGTCGCGTCCACCTCCCCCCGCCGCAACCCGGCGTTGGCCATCAGCGCTTCGATGCCGGAGCGGGAGGGGTGGTTCAGCACCTCCAGACCCCGTCGCACCAGGTAGCGGTTTTCCCCCAGCAGGGGAGCCAGGTCGGCGACGGTGCCCAGGGCCACCAGGTCGAGCAGCGATTCCTCGGTCAGTTCGGCCGGCCGGCCCATCTGCCCCTGCACGCGGAGGAGGGCCTGGGCCAGCTTGTAGGCCAGCCCCACGCCCGACAGGTTTTTGAAAGGGTAGGGGCATCCCGGCTGCTTGGGGTTGAGGGTCGCCACGGCGGGCGGCAGCTCCGCCCCGACCGAGTGGTGATCGGTGATGATCAGGTCCAGGCCGCGGCGGGCCTGTTCCACTTCATAGACCGAGCGGATGCCGCAATCCACGGTGACGACCAGGCGCACCCCCTGGCGGTAAAGCCGCCGCAGCGAATCCAGGTTCAGGCCATAGCCCTCGTCCACCCGGTGGGGGATGTAGGGCTCCACCCGGGCACCCAGGGCCGATAGCACCTCGACCAGCAGCACCGTGGCCGTCACGCCGTCGGTGTCAAAGTCGCCATAGACGGCGATCGGTTCTTTTTGGCGGATGGCGTGCCGCAGGCGGCCCACGGCCTGGTCCATCCCTTTCAGTTGAAAGGGGTTGTCGCCGGTAAAACGGCCGGCCAGGAATTCGTCGGCCAGGGCCGGGTCGTCAACCCCCCGGTTGTGGAGCAGTTGAACGACCAGGGGCGACAGGTCGGGGAAGCGGGCCCGATGTTGTCCGGCCACCGGCGGCGCGATCTGCCACCGCTTCAACGGTAAGGCCAAGCCAGAATCTCCCTGCAAAAAGCAAGAGCGAGGTACACCGCCCCCTCGCTCTGCTACAAGCCCGGGTTTACAGCCAGTTCTGCTTTTTCAGAAACTCGGTGAGCCACTTGATTTCCAGGTATTTGCCCTGGTAGGCTTCGTAGGCCCAGTAGAGAGTGATGAACCACAGCAGGAGAGCCCCCAGGCCGCACAGCCCACCGACAAAGGCCGAGATGGCCGCCAGGATGCAACCGAGCACAACGATGACGATCCACAGGACGATGTTGGCTGCCAGGGATTGCACGGCGTGGTATTTCTGGAAGGGGCGGGCTTTCATCTCCTCGACCAGGAGGATGATGATGCTGACGATGGGGATGGGGTAAGACAGGGCAGCCATGAGCTTATCGTTGTCGGTGATGTCGCTGACCGGCGGAGCGGCATATTCCTCTGTCATCGCCTTTCACCTCCTTTCTGTCGGCCTTTGATTTGGCCTGGCATAGACCGCCGACCCCATTATTGTAGCAGCCTTCAGGGGAAATGTCAAGCAGGGGTGGACACCGAATGGGGGGCGCAAGTACCACACGGATTCGGACACGGATGCACGGAACAGCCTCCCTACTTTCCGTGTAATCCGTAGCGCTATGTGCGCACCACCTTCAGCCAGCACAACCTGGGCTGGTATCCGAACCTTATAAAACATCTGGAACCAATAGAACCAAATCATATCTGGTGCGGGGACATCCCCTACATCCGGGTCCGTTCCGAGTTCCTGTACCTGGCCGTGCTGATGGATATCTTTACCCGCGCGATCCGCGGCTGGCACTTGGGCCGCGACCTGACGGAAGCGTTGGTGCTCACGGCGCTGGAGCGAGCCCTGGCCACTCATCCCGCGCCAGACATCCATCATTCCGATCACGGGGTCCAGTATGCGGCATCCGGCTACGTGGCTCTGTTGGAGAGTCATGGCACGCAAATCAGTCGCCCCACGGAGAATGCCTACGCCGAACGGCTCATCCGCACCCTGAAAGACGAGGAGGTGTATCTGAACGACTACGAAGACTACGACGATGCCTATCAACACATCGGCCGTTTCCTGGATGAGGTCTACATGACCAGGCGTGTCCACTCGGCCCTGGGCTATCTGACGCCGGCTGAGTTCGAGGCGCTGCACCGGGCACAGCCGGCTGATTGAGCAATGGCTCAACTCGACCGATTCCAGTCGCTCTCTCTCGGATTAGTCGCGACTCAGATGAGCCCCTCCCCATTTCTTTACGACAACGAATACTGCAACTGCCAGGAAAAACACCATAGAGCCGACAGTGGGCAAGTCCATTTTCATTTCAGGTATGGTTATCCAGATAGACCAGTTCATAGCAGTATGTGTCAAAAGAGCGGCCAAAACGCTGCCGTTGGTATTATTGTAAATCCAGGTGAACAGGATGGAGGTCAGGGTAATGACGACTAACAGGGCTAAAAAGACGACGAGATTATCGGTCATAAACCTGCCAGGGATGAAAACTGTCAATTACCACCCTATAATACGCCATGGGTTTTCACCCATAGGGTACCATCGCTTTTCGGCCATAGGGTGCCACCGGTTTTCGGCCATAGGATACCAGTGGTTTTCACCCATAGGGTGCTACCCTCCGGCAGGCTGCGGGTTGCCTGTTTTCTCCTCTTGAGCGATACTCTGGGATCATCTTACCCAGGAGGTATCGCGATGACAGGAAGGAGAACCGACGTGTTAGACATCCGTGAATTACTTCGCCACATCCAGGCCGGTGAAAGCGACCGGCGCATCGCCCACGCCTTGCACCTCACCCGCAAGACCGTGGCCAAATACCGCGAGTGGGCCGCCCACCATAATCTGCTGACCGGCCCCCTCCCCACCCCGGAGGAGCTGGCGCGGCTGTTGACCCAGGAACAGACCGCCACGCCGCGCCCCTCCACCCCTTCCTCTGTCGAGCCGTATCGCGCCATCGTGCTCGACCTGCGTGAGCGCGGCGTTGAGGTTGCCGCCATCTTTCGACGCCTGCACGACGACTATGGCTACAGCGGCAGCTACGCTTCTGTCCACCGTTTCGTCAGTCGCCTGGAGCCACACCCTCCTGACGTGACGATCCGCCTCGAGCGCCAGCCCGGCGAGGAGGCGCAGGTAGATTTCGGCTACGCGGGGTGGATGATCGATCCGCGTACCTGCCAGCTGCGCCGCGCCTGGGCCTTTGTGATGACGCTGGCCTACAGCCGCCACCAGTACGTCGAATTTGTCTTCGACCAGAAAGTCGAGACCTGGCTGCGCCTGCACCGTCACGCCTTCGAGTACTTCGGCGGTGTCCCGCGCCGCATCGTCCTCGACAACCTCAAGGCCGGCATCATCAAAGCCTGCTTCGACGACCCGCAGGTGCAACGTGCCTACCGCGAGTGCGCCGAGCACTATGGCTTCCTCATCGCGCCCTGCGACCCGCAGCAGCCACAGCAGAAGGGCAAGGTGGAGAGCGGCGTCCACTACGTCAAGCGCAACTTTCTGGCCGGGCGCGAGCCGGCTCCGCTGCCGGAGAACAATCTCAAAGTGCTGAAGTGGGTCGAACAGACCGCCGGCCTGCGCATCCACGGCACCACGCGCCGCCAGCCGTTGACGCAGTTTCGGCAGTTCGAGCAGGCCGCTCTGCTCCCCCTGCCGGAGACCCCCTTTGAGCCGACGGTCTGGAAACAGGTCAAACTCCATCGCGACTGCTACGTCCACTTCGACAAAGCGTACTACTCCGCCCCCTTCCGCTACGTCGGGCAGACGCTGTGGGTGCGTGGGGATGACCGCACGGTGCGCCTCTACGCCGATCACGTGCTCATTGCCACCCATCCCCGCGCCGCTGCGCCGGGCGAGCGGATCACCCACCTCGACCACCTGCCGCCCGACAAGGCCGACGCGCTGACACTGACGCCGGCACGCTGTCGCCAGGAGGCGGCGCGCATCGGCCCGGCCACGCTCCGGCTGGTGACCCAATTGCTCGACGAGCGGCCGGTAGACCGTCTGCGCAGCGCGCGCCGGCTGTTGCGCCTGGCCGACTCCTACGGCCCGCTCCGCCTGGAACAGGCCTGTGCCCGCGCCCTGCGCTTCGATGCAGTCACCTATGGCTCGGTCAAGCGCATCCTGCAAAGCGGTCTGGAAGGGGACGAATCGCCCTCTGTCGCGGAGCCGCCGGGCGGCCAGGGACGGCCCACCTTCGCCCGCACCCCGCAGGAATTGCTCGCCGGAGGAGGTGAATGATGGAGCCCCTGGCCCAACTCGTCCCCCAGCTCAAACACCTGCGCCTCTCCGGCCTGTTGGAGAGCCTGGAGGTGCGCAATCGCCAGGCGGTCGAAGAGCGGCTCTCCTACCTCGAATTCCTGGAACGGCTACTCCAGGACGAGGTCGAGCGGCGGGCGCAGAAGCAGTTGCAGTTGCGCCTGCGCCGCTCCGGCCTGCGCAGTGACAAGACGCTCGAAACCTTCGACTTTTCCTTCAATCCCACCATCAACCGCTCATTCGTCTTCGACCTGGCGACCGGTCTCTACATCCAGCGTCACGAGAACGTCCTGATCTGCGGGCCGACCGGCGTCGGCAAGAGCCATCTCGCCCAGGCATTGGGCCACGAGGCATGTCGGCGCGGCTACAGTGTCCTCTTCGTCAGCGCTCCCAAGCTGCTGCAACAGCTCAACGCCGGGCGCGCCGACGGGAGCTACAGCCGCCGTCTCAACGCCTATCTCGCGCCCGATTTGCTCATCGTGGACGACTTTGGCCTCAAGCCGCTGCGGACGCCGGCCCCGGAGGATTGGTTCGATCTCATCGCCGAGCGGTATGAGCGCGGCTCGATGCTGGTCACCAGCAATCGCGCCTTGAGCGAATGGCCGGAGTTGTTCGGCGATCCGCTGTTGGCGTCGGCCGGGCTGGACCGGTTGTTCCACAACGCGCACGCCCTGACCATCACTGGCGAGAGTTTTCGCGCCCGTTCGCGGCAATTGTTGACGCCGCCGACACAGAATCTGTGAGGGGCAGATGCACACTCCACGCAGCCCTCCGGAGCAGGTTGTGCACACGATTTTCCATGACTTTTGAACGTGCTGATGAGCACTCAGATTTGCACTTGAACAACGAGAAAACAGACCGCCCGCCAACGTCCAGGTGGCACCCTTTGAGGCGAAAATCGGTGGCGTCATTGGGGCGAAAATTGACA
>DAOTXL010000018.1:0-17834 GCA_034435455.1 Anaerolineae bacterium | reverse complement strand
CCCCCCCCCCCCCCCCCCCCCCCCCCCCCCCCCCCCCCGGCTCCGGCTCGACGGGCCCGATCAGCCCCTGCTCTCTGAGCCAGCGCAACCCCGCCTGCGCCGCCTTGTTGTCGGGATTGAGGGCCAGGACGTTTTCCAGGCAGATTTGCTGTTCCTGGGGGTCCTCCACCACGCCACTGAGCCACAGCCAGGCGGCCTCCACCTCCTCATTGACGGCGATCACCTGGAGCAGGAGCTGCCGTGCTCGTTCTTTTTGTCCGGCGCGGGCGGCGGCAATTCCCTCCCGCAGCAACCGGTCGATCTCTGTTTCTCCCATCGGCGTTTTGGTCCTCCAGGCCGGGCTGTTGACCACCATTATACCTGAGGAATGACCAAGGGTCCAATGGACAAGGACCGGTGAACCGTGATACCGTTGTGGAGGCCGTTGCGGGCAGGGAACTGCAAAAGGCCGGAGGAATCCCCCGGCCTTTTGCCTCATTGCCGGACAGAGGGCAGATCAGCGCGGCACCCACTTGACCGCATCAAAAGCGATCAGCCGCGACAGGTACGGTTCGTAGGTTACGTCGGCCAGCGAGACATAGTCGTTGTTGTTGCCCTGGAAGCGATAGGTGCCCAGAGAAACCCACTGATCGCTGTAGGCCGATTGGTCCACGATGCGCAGCGTCAGGCCATCCCGGTGGGAGATCCAATAGCGGGCGCGGGCCGTCGTCGAATAGCGGTGCGGGATATAGACGAATACCTCATACCGGCCGGCGCTCAACCGGGGATACCAGCGGGCCCAGTTGTAGTTAGGCCGCACATAGTCGTTGTTCTTGGTCCACAGCAGGTCCCCGTCGTATCCTTCGGCGACATAATGCCAGCCGCTTGCGGAACCACCCTTGGTAAAGCCGGGATCGCCGTTGTCCACGATCACGGTGCCCGGAGGAGCGCCGGCCTTTTTCCACGACAGTTGGGCGGTAGCCCCGCCGGTGTTCTCATAATACTCCATCTTGACCGGGATGGCCCCGCCCGGCAGGTAGATGACTCCGGTGTAGGTCCGGGGCGGCTGGTCTTTCCAGGCATCAATCAGCAGGTGGCCGTTGACCCACAGCCGGCCACCATCGTCCACAGTCATGGTGAAGCGATAGGAACCGGCTGCCAGGTTGAGGTTGCGCGTCCAGCGCACCGAGAACCCGTCGGCCGGGACGGTGCCCGGCGCCGGCGAGCCACTGCCCCAGCGAAAGTCGATCCTGGCGTCGTCGCGCACCAGCACCGGAGAACCGCTCAGGGTCTTGTTGTTATAGTATTCGCCGCGCCAGTTGTTGATAGCGCCCACCGGCGCCCAGGAGAAGCGGGCCACCGCATCACCGCCATTTTCGTAGAACTCGACGACGAACAGGTGATGGCCGGCGCCGATATTCCGGTCTACCGACACCGTCTTGGCCGGGTGGTCGTACCACTCGTTGATGATCCACTCGCCGTCCATCGAGACGCGGATGCCGTCGTCGCTGGTGGCCGTGAAACGGTACAGGCCGGGCGTCAGGTCGAGGTAGCGGGTCCAACGTGCCGAAAAATGGTCGGCGCCGATGGCCGGATCGGGGGAGCCGCCCCCCCAGTTGTGGTCGAGGCTGGCTTCCTCTCGCTGCACAGCGGGCTGGCCGCTGAGGGTCATGTTGTTCCAATAGGCCGCCTGCCAGGTGGGGTCCGAGTGCTCAGGCTGGCCACCCTGAGCCCAGGCAGTGCCGGCCATTGCCGACAAAAGGACCAGGGCGGTTAGAAACAGAAACCGTTTGAACATTTTGCACCTCCTGCCTTTGGATTGTGAGCGACCGGCAACGGTTGGGATGCATTGGTCCTCTGCATTACAAAGACGGCTGGCCCCTTGTGCCAGTTCCCGGTCTGCGCCGGGCAGTGGAAAGGCCCATAGGAAGCAGGGCCTACTCTTCAGGCCCTACTCCCTGAAACCGGCGATCCTGGCCGGGGGGCACCTGACCTGGCCATCGGATTGCAAATCTGGCGGGAGCGGGGTATAATCGAGGGAAAGGACGTGGCAGCGTAGTCCCTGCTACGGAAAAACGGCTCGTGAAGCGATAAGATAAAACTGGCCGCCGGCCATTCCATGCAGCAAGGATGGCTGCGGCGGAATGGATAAGGATGGCAGGAGAGGGTTAGAAACGATGATGCGATTTGACCGATTTACGGAACGGGCGCAGGACGCGGCGATGCGCGCCTACGAAGTCCTGCAACGTTATGGGCATACCCAGGTGGATACCGAACATTTTTTGCTGGCCCTGATCGAACAGCCGGAAGGGGTCATCCCGGAGATTCTGGCGCAGATAGGGGTGGATTTGGACCTGATCATCCGCCGGCTGGACCAGGAATTGCGGCGCACGCCGCGCTCCCAGATCTATGGCGGGGGCGTGGGGCAGGTGTATATCACCCCCCGTCTCAAGCGGGTGATCGATCTGTCGAACGAAGAAGCGGCCCGGTTGAAGGATGACTATATCTCCACCGAGCACCTGTTCCTGGCCATTGCCGGAGAGCGAAACACCCCGGCGGCCCGCATCCTGAGCGAAGTGGGGGTGACCCGTGACCGCATCCTGGAAGCCATCAAAGAGGTGCGCGGCGGCCAAAAGGCCTCCAGTCCCCAGGCCGAGAGCCGCTACCGCACGCTGGAAAAGTTCAGCCGGGACCTCACCCAACTGGCCCGCGAAGGCAAACTCGACCCGGTCATCGGCCGGGACGGGGAGATCCTGCGGGTGATCCAGGTGCTCAGCCGCCGCACCAAAAACAACCCCGTCCTCATCGGCGGGGCGGGGGTGGGCAAGACGGCCATCGTCGAAGGGCTGGCCCGCAAAATTGCCGAAGATGACGTGCCGGAGATCCTGTCGGGCAAGCGGGTGGTGCAGCTCGACCTGGGGGCTATGGTCGCCGGAACCCGCTTCCGGGGCGAGTTTGAAGAGCGGCTCAAGGGGGCGATGGAAGAGATCCAGCGGGCCGAGGGGGAGATCATCCTCTTTATTGACGAACTGCACAGCGTCGTCGGCGCGGGCGGGGCCATGGGCGCTCTGGACGCCTCGAGCATGATGAAACCGGCCCTGGCCCGGGGGGAACTACGTTGCATCGGGGCGACAACTCCCGACGAGTACCGGCGCTACATCGAAAAAGACAGTGCCCTGGAGCGCCGTTTTGCCCCTATCTGGGTGGATGAGCCGTCGGTGGAAGAGACGATCGAGATGCTGCGGGGGTTGCAGGACCGCTACGAAGCTCACCATAACGTGCGCTTTACCGACGAGGCGCTGGTGGCGGCTGCCCGCCTGTCCCACCGCTACGTCACCGACCGCCGCCTGCCCGACAAGGCGGTGGACCTGATGGACGAAGCGGCCAGCAAGCTGCGGGTGGCCATCTATTCCATGCCCCCCGACTTGAGGGAGATGAAATCCCGCCTGGCGAAACTCGCCACCGAGGAGGAGGCAGCCTGGGCCAACCGCGACTATGAGCGCGCTGCCCAGTACAAGGCCGAGCGGCTGGCCCTGGAATCTGAATTCAGCAAGAAACGGGATGCCTGGCGTCAGGAGACCGGCCTGGACGAGATCGTGGACGCCGCCGACATCGCCGAGGTGGTGTCGGCCTGGACCGGCATTCCGGTGACCAACCTGCTGCAGACCGAAGCGGAAAAGCTGCTCCACATGGAGGAGCACCTCCACAGCCGGATCGTCGGCCAGGACGAGGCGATCAACGCCGTGGCCGACGCCATCCGCCGCGCCCGGAGCGGCTTGAAGGACCCCCGCCGCCCGATCGGCAGCTTTATCTTCCTGGGCGGTTCAGGCGTGGGCAAAACGGAGCTGGCCAGGGCGCTGGCCGCGTTCATGTTCGACGACGAAGAGGCCATGGTCCGCATTGACATGAGCGAGTACCGGGAGCAGCACACCGTCAGCCGGCTGTTCGGCGCGCCACCGGGCTACGTCGGCTACGAGGAAGGCGGCCAGCTCACCGAGGCGGTCCGCCGCCGACCCTACCAGATCGTCCTGTTCGACGAGATCGAAAAGGCCCATCCCGACGTGTGGAATGCACTGTTGCAGGTTCTGGAGGATGGCCGCCTGACCGATGGTCAGGGGCGCGTCGTGGATTTCCGCAACACGATCATCATCATGACCTCCAACATCGGCACCCAGTACGCCAGGCAGGGCGGCACGTTGGGCTTTCTGCGCTCGGCCAATGGCGATGAAGAGGAACGGGAGAACAAGAAAAAGATCGAGGAAGGGCTCAAACAGACCTTCCGGCCGGAATTCCTGAACCGCATTGACGAGATCATCATCTTCCACCCCCTTACCCTGGAGCACATGGAGCAGATCGTGGACCTGCAGATGAAAGAGATCCGCGAACGGCTGGCAGAACGGGGGGTGAGCATCGAGTTGACCGAAGCGGCTCGCCGGTGGCTGGCCCGGGAGGGCTACGACCCGGCGTTTGGGGCCCGGCCGCTGCGCCGCACGTTGCAACGCTACGTCGAAAGCCCGCTGTCGCGGCGCATCCTGCGCGGCGAGTTCGTGGCCGGCGACCATGTGATCGCCGATGTGGGTCAGGAGGCTGGCGAGGACAAGGGCCTGACGTTCCAAAAGCAGTCGCCGATCCCGGTGGAGATGCCGGTATCGGTGGAGCAGGTTCTGGGGAGATAGATGTTCAGGGGGCCGGGGGCAACTCCCCCGCCCCCCCATGCCAGGGCGACCGCAAGGGTCGCCCCTACAGAAGCGCCCCGGATCATGTCATGGTAGGGGCAGGGCTTGCCCCTGCCCTGGTGCGGTTACGGATAGACCTGCACCCAGTCCCCCTGCCGCACCTGGAAGATATAGATCGTCTGTTCCTTCAGGTCACCGTCGGGGGTGTAGCTCAATTTCCCCATCGGGGTCTCGATGGCGCTCAGGCTGCGGATGGCATTGGTCACCTGGACGGCGTCCAGGGTGCCGGCCTTTTTCACCCCCTCGGCCAGCACGCGCAGGGCGCTGTAGCCGTTGATGCTGTAGGTGTCGGGGTTGCGATATTCCACCGCCTGGTAGGCCCGGATCCAGGCTTCGTCGGCCACCGCCTTGGGGCTGGGGGCAAAGGACGAGACATAGATGCCCTCGGCGGCGCTGCCCGCTTCGTCAATGGTGGCCGCCAGGAATGCGCCATCGCTGGCCAGGAAGGGTACGCTGACCCCGGCTTCTACCAGCGCCAGGCGCAGGTAGGGCGCTTCTACCTCGTAGCCGGCGTAAAAGATGGCGTCGGGCCTGGCCGCCACGATCTGCGGTACCTCGGCGGCAAAGGTGGATTGTTCCACGGCCACCTGCAACGTCAGCACCACCTCGGCGCCCAGGGCCTTCAACTCGCCGGCAATCAATTGGCCCAGGCCCTGGCCGTAGGGGTCGTCGTTGTGGACGACGGCCACCCGCCTGGCCCCCAGCATGTTGACCAGGAACGCCGCATCCACCCGCGCCTGAGCGGCGTCGTTAGCGTTGACCCGGAAAAAGTTGCGATAGCCTTTCTGCGTCAGGCTCACCTCACTGGAGGTGGGGGTGATGACCACCAGCGGCAGGTCTTTGTAGATCTCCATCGCCGCCAGAGTCTGGCCGCTGTTGTAATGGCCGATCACCCCCAGCACCTTCTTGCCCTGGTCTATGGCTGCTTTGATCTCCCCTGCTACCTGGATCGCCAGGTCCGAGTCCGATTCATCGTCCAGGCCGACGACCGTCACCTTGTAGCCCAACAGGCCGCCGGCGCGGTTGATCTGTTCAGCAGCCAGCCGTGCTCCACCCAACACCGTCTGTCCCCCGTTGGCCTGGAAACCCGACAGCGGCGCAGCGACATAGACGATCACTTCCCCTTTGGTCGGCTCTGGGGGGCCGCCGCAGGCACTCAGCAAAAAGAGGCAAGAGACAAGAAGCAAGAGGCAAGGGGCAAGAGGCAAAGGGGTCGTTTTAACCGCATTTTTCATAGTTTCCACCTCAATCTACACTAATTCCCGGCGGTTTTCTGGCGCGCCGGTTGTGCAGCGGCACCGGACGTTGCCAGGTCAACCGCCCTCAGGCCCAGGGAGTCGGGGCCGGCCTGATACACTTCGTCCACTGTCTGGACCACGTCCTGGAGGGCCTGCACCTGGTCGGCGATCTCCTGTTGCAGGCGGTCGGCCCGGCCCGAGGCTACGTCCCGCGAGCCGAGGATCATGATCTGCGAGTAGACGGTGCCCATAGCCGTCAGGGTGCTCTCCAGTTGGAACTGGGCGCGCTCCATCACGTTCTGGAGCTTGCGCAGGTTGTCCCGCTGGATCTGCCGCTGGGCAATGGCCTGGCTGATCTGGCGCTTGACGGCCTCGTCGTCCTCCAGGGCCAGCCGTTTCTTCAGGCTCTCGATGGCCGGTTCCACCGCTTGCAGGTCCTGGCGGATCACCTGGTCGGCCAGGTAAGCGTCCAGACGTTGGGCTAACCGGAAGACGCTCTCCATCCAGGTGGTGATGCCGTGGCTGGTGTCCTTCAGGTGGTCGCGCAACACACCGGCCCGGCCCTTGTGGATCGCCTGGTCAATCCGATCCCGATATTCCAGGGCCTTTTCCACCTGGCTGCGCAGCGCCGCGTTCCGAATCTGTCGGGGCTTGAACTTTTCATGGAACATCTCGGCGACCGCCTGGGCCCGGAATTCAGGGTCCTGGAGGCTGCTCCAGATCAGGCCGATCTCCCCCAACCCACCCAGGATCAGCCAGTACCACGGCTGCCAGAAGGGGAGCGGATGGCGGACCAGCACAACGAGGATCAGGGTCAGGGCGATGATGGCCGCACTTTCCCAGCGGTAAACAGCCCGGGTCAGGATGGCCCGCCCGGCCCGCTTTTCGAGTTCGTCCTGAAAGCTCTCCCTGGCCATCGGCTAAAAGTAGGTGGACAGAATCTTGTACAGATTTTGGATCGTCTCCAGGTCGCCCTTGTACACCCGCCCCCCCGTCGGTTCGACGATCGCCTGGAGCATTTCCATGTCGGCATCCTGGCCATAGGCGATGCAGAAGATGACCACCGGCACCTGGGCTTCCCGCTCCAGCCGCCGCAGCAGGGTGTGGAGGCTGATGGTTGAATTGTTCTCCCGGCCATCGGTCATGGCGACGATGGCGTTGATCCGGTCGGTGTCGCCCAGGTCCTGCAACCGCTTAAAGGCCTCATAGATGGCATCCAGCAGGGCGGTGTCGCCGCCGGCCTCCAGTTGGTCCACCGCCGCCTCCAGAGCAGCGCGGTTGTGGCCCAGTTCATCCAGGTAGATCACGCTGTGGATCCCTGAGGAGAACTGGATCATCCCCACCCGTTCCATGTCGCCCTGGATCTGGTCCAGGAAGAGGCGCAGCGCCCCCTGGGCCTGGGCCAGTTTCTCGCCCCGCATACTGCCTGAGGTGTCCACCACCAGGTAGACGTTGGTGTGGCGTTTGGTGTACCACCACACCTCGCGCACCACCTGCACCACGTTGGCGCCGGGGATCTGGAGCGCCGTCTTGGGCTCGGCGGGGTTCACGCCGTTCTCGGCGGTCAACGGCGAGTCGGGTCCGCTCAGGGGGATGGACAGGTCGGCGGGGCGATATCCGTGGCGGAGGATGATCTGCTGGGCCTCAGCCGAAAGGACAAAGTCGCGGAAACGGGCGAATACCTGGCGCTGGTAGGGGGTTACCCCCTCCGTCTCCAGTAGGGCCAGGGGGTGGTCCTCCCACAGCGCCCCTTCCACGGGGTAGAGGGCCACCAGCCGTTCCTGGCCGCGGCGGTGGGTGTTAAAGTAGACCACCATCTGCTCCTGGACCACAAAGGCGTCCAGGAAGGCCCGGCCCTCTTGCAGAGCCCGCTCGATCAGGGCCGGTTCGTTGCCTTCGCCGTAGTAGCGCACCGTTTTTTCCAGGGTGGCGACATAATCCAACGTAGCCTGGTCTTTCACATCCTCGATGGTCAGGCCCCGGGTCTTGCCGGCCCCGGCGTAGAATTCGGCCAGGGTAGCCAGCAGGCCGCTGGCAGAGTTGGTCGAGGGGTGGCTCCAGCGAAAGCTGGGGTCCGATTGCGCCCGCCCCAGCAGGTCCTGCCAGCTAACAGGTCGGTCCGGCCAGCCCATCTCGCGGGCCAGGCTTTCCCACATGGCAATGACCACCGGGCTGACGGCATAGCGCACCATATCGCCCACCACAGTGGCCCCCTCCCCCTTTTGCTGACTCCAGGCCTGGTCCAGTTGCCCCAGCCACAGCGAGGAATCGGGGGTGATGGCCTGGAAGGTGGCGCTGCCATCCAGTACGGCGGCCAGCATCGCCTCGGGATCGAGCCAGGTTGCCATGACCCTCATCGTCTGCCCATCGGTCGTCTGGAACAGTTGGCGGTTGAACCGGTCCACCAGCGCCGTGAAAACCGGTTCCTTTTCCGGCGAGCAGGCCACGATCAACGCCGATCCGGCCACCGGCGTCGCCGTCTCGCCCCGGTCCACTATTTTGCCAACCAGGGCATAGACTCCGCAGCACAGGCCGATCAGCAGGAACAGGCTGAGGGCCAGCAGGCCAAGGGTCAGCCGCACGTTGCCGGATCTGCGCTGCCCAGGACGTGTATACCGTCTACCCATTCTTTTCTACCCCCACGCCACAGGCCGTTGTGTATTGGCCGGTGGCTTGTTCGTGACCAAGTCTGCCACTACCGCCCCGCCACATTCAGGTCGAACCAGCGCAGCAGTGCCTGCAATACCTCCCGGTCGGGCGAGCGCATGGCCGTGGTACGGGGAACCACCCCCAGTACCCCCTGCCCGGCCCACTGGTCGAACAGGCTGCCCTCTCCGATCACCGGCACTTCGGGGTTGGCCGGCCGCAGGCCGTAGCTCAGCGCCTTCTTTTGCACCTCTGCCGACAGCAGGTATTTTTCAAATTCCAGGGCGGCGTTCTTTTCTGCGGCCGTCGTCTCCGGCCCCATCCACACGGTGAAGGGAAAGTCGAACCAGGTCACATACTCGGGGTAGACAATGCGCAGTGGGTCGGCCCAGCGGGTTTGAATCCCCTGCATGTTGACCAGCAGGTCACTTTCCAGCAGTTGGCCGGCGTCACCGGTGGTATAGCCAAAGAGGGCCAGGTCGGCCACGGTGTAGGTCCCGCCCGACAGGTCACTCATCGAGCTCAGGATCTCGCCCAGCCACTTTTGGAACTGAGGGTTGGTCACATCCTCGACGGTGATGGTGGTCCGACCATAGTATTCGCCGGCGGCGGCGACCATGGCAGCCAGCCCGCTGATATTTTTGCGCGGGTTGGAGATGGCCAGTTTGAAGAAGCCCCAGTCGCTCTGGCCGCCCAGCTCGGCCCATCCACCGGGAGCAAGAGCCGCATCATGGATGGTCTGCCACGAGATGGTGCCGTACCGGGCCTGCAACACGTCGGCCCGGCTGGTGTAGACCCCCCAGGCCAGCAGCGAAATGACCAGTGGACGGGCGCGGTACTCGCCATCGGTCAGAAAGACATCGCGCCCCAGCCGTTCCTTGTAGGCCGCGTTGACCAGTTCGACCAGGTAACGGCTGTCGGGGATCCAGGCGGTGGGCAAGGGGGTCAGTTCGTCCCGCTCGTAACGCCCCTTGGCCGTCAGGCCATCCATCGGTGTGACGGTCACGTGAATGGTCCGGCCCTCCAGCTTGTGTCCGGCGGCGTTGAACTCGCCGGCCGCTTCCTGCACCCAGTCGGCCACCGGCAAGGCGCAGACGATCTGGACCTCCAGCGGTTCCTTGCTGGCCTTTGGCTCGATCGGTTCCGGCCCCGTCTTGTTCATCTGGCCCCAGATCAGGCCGCCGACGACGATCAGGATGGCCAGGCTAACGATCGCAAAGAAAATGATGCGTGTTCGGTTCATCTCTTACTCCAGAGGATGTTTTCAGCACCTCGTAACTGCCTACCCTGAACCCTCCCGCAGGTTAGAAAGGGGCTGACAACCGATGCAGCCGGTCATCTGGGCGTGCTCTGGTCTGGTCATTGCACCCAAACCTGCGGGAGGGTAGGCAGTTACAGCACCTCCTAGCCCAGCCCCAGGCGTGCTTTGCGCTCGGCCAGTTGGGCTTCCAGGGCGCTCTTTTCCAGCACCTGGTCCATCTGGGCTTCCAGGCTGCTGGCCAGCATTTCACTCTGTGCCGAGGCTTTGTCCAGCCGCGCCCGGATCCCTTCCGCCACGCGGGAGATGTCGGCATCGCCCGACCCCATCAGATCGTCCAGCGACCTGATGGTCCTGGCCGTGAGCTCTTTGGAGCGGGCCAGGTCGAGCAAGGCTTGCAGCTCCTCCCGTTCCTGCTTGACCGTGGTCAGCTTGGCCTCCAGCTTGAGCCGGGCGTCCTTCAGGCTCTGGAATTCGGCCTCCTGACGCTGGATCATCTCCTCATAGTTCTGGATCAGGCGGTTGATCGAGTTCAGCTTGCTCTGGGCGGCCAGGGCCAGGTCTTCCTTGCCCTCCCGCAAAAAGATGTCAATGTTGCGGTCCAGTTCGGCGGCCTTTTGGTCCAGATCCGCCTTTTTGCGCTGCAGCGTTTTCAGTTCGCCGCCCACGGTGGCCACCGCATCTTGCAGGTTCTCCAGGTTGTCCTCCACTTCGCGGACATACTGGTCGAACACCGCCATCGAGTTGGATCTGAGCGCCGAATCCACCATGGCGTGCAGATTGGCGGCGATGAGCGTCTGAATCTTTTTCATCAAATCTGCCATTTCTTTTCTCTCCTCAAAAGTTTGGTCATGGACGATCGGTCATTGGCCGTTCGTCATCGGTCACTACTATACCCTCCTGTCGTGGCCGGTGCATGACCGGGCACTGACAATCGGCTGACGCCTGGAGGGTCTGACCAGGGGTTGACCAGCTTGGGCAACTGCGAGCAGTTGCCCTACTCCCTCCTGGCCTGGAGGGTCTGACTAGGGGTTGACCAGCTTGTAACCCCGGCCTCGCACCGTGATCAGATAGCGAGGATTCTGGGGGTCCGGTTCGATCTTGGCCCGCAGCCGGCTGAGGAGCTTGTCAATCCGGGCATCGTCCACCTGGTCAATGTATTCCTCGCCCCACACCGTCTCGACGATCTGGTACTTGTCGCAGAGGCTGTTCAGACGGCCGTAGAGCAGGAGGAGCAGGCGATATTCCAGGTCGGTCAGGGTGGGGGTCTGCCGGCCATCTACCCACACGGTGCCGCTTTCCACATCCACCCGCACCCCCTCGACCCGATGGCGGCGGGTCAACCTCTGACGCCGGACAAACCCTTCAAACACAGGAGAAAGGAGCAGATCTTCCCCCTGGCGCAGCAACCCCTTCTCCCGCAGCGAATCCAGCGCCGGCTCTGCCGGCTCCTCTCCCCCACCCACCAGGGCCAGCAGGGCTTCTCGCTGTTCTTCTGTCAAATCCTCCCACAGGCTGCGGCACTCCTCCTGGACGTGCGGATCGGTTTCCAGCCTTTCCCGCACCTGACGGTGAATGAGCCAATCCTGGCCGGCATCCCGCACCGGTTTGCCGGTGACTTTGCCCAATGCCCGGCAAACTGCCAGCAGCAGTCCCAGATGGCCGTCGGCATGGTGATTGATGAACGCCCGGTCGTTGTCGTCAAAGGTATATCGTTCCTGATCGGCGATCCAGGCAATCACCCGCTCTCTGTCTTCCGGGCCGAGAGGCCCCAGGAGGCGGGTGAAGGGGTTGAATAGCTCGATGAACTCGTCTACGTCCCGGCCCCGCCGGATGTTGGGCAGGGGGTGGTTGGTGGCCGTGACAAAGCTCAACTTTTCCCGATATTTGTCCCTGAGCGCCCGCAGGTTCAGGAACGCCCGGCCCTCGATCTGCTCAAACGGCTCGTCGAATTCGTCGAACAGGAGGACCAGGCCGTTGGTCAGGCTCTGGCACGCGGCCGTCAGCCCTTCGCTGAAGCTGAGGGAGACCTGGAAGGGGTTGGGGGGGGCCACGAGGGTCCGGTAGGTGCTCTGCAGGTGCTCCAGGATCCCGGCCGAGGGGAGCAGGCGTGCCAGTTCTTCGATCAGGCAGCGCAGGATCAGCTCGTAGAAGCCCTGCTCGTTAGCCTCTAGCATCAGGTTGAAATCCATGTAGACAAATACCCGATCATCGGCCGGGCTGTCCAACAGCCGCTGCCTCACCTGTGGGCGGGCCAGCCGTTGCAGCAGGTCCGATTTGCCAGAGTTGCTCACGCCAACGATGGCGCAGCACCGGCCTTCGGCAACCCGCTGCAGAATATACAGCCCATCCTCACGACGGAGCAAATCGGGGAGCATCCGGGTTGTTCTCAGGGTTCAACTCAACCGGCCAGCCGCAAACGGCGGGCTACGAACGCCAACAGGACCAGGCCCAGGCCGGAGAACAGGATCAGGCCCCAGCCCACGCCGGTCTGGGCCAGTTCGCCTTCCTCTGCCTGGGAAGTGGGGGTCGGTGTTACAGTCGGCGAGGCAGCGGACGTCGGCTGGGTGGTGGCCGGCGCGGTGCCGGGGGAGGTGGGGGAGGCGGTGGCTCCGACAGCAGCCGTTGGCTGGCCGGTGGGCGCCGGCGTGAAGGTGTACACGATCACCGGAGTAGGACTGGGTTTAGGCGTTGGCGTGTTGGTAGGTACAGGGGTGGAGGTGGGCATCTGCGTGGCGCTGGCCGCGGGGGTAGCCGTTGCCTGGGCTACCTTTCCCCCTTTCAGGGCAGGGAGGATGAAGGCGATCCCCAACAGCAGCAATCCGACAAAGCACAGCGCCAGCAGGGCGATCAGCGGGATGGCGAACTTGCGGTTGGACAACAGATCACGGAAGCCTTGAGACATTCTCTTTTCCCTCCATTTCTTTCTACCGGATCAGTTCCAGGTTGGCCAGGGGGACCAGCACTTTTCCTTCCTTTTCCAGTTCTACTTCGGCGACCGACAATCTGCCGCCCGATTCCACCACCTGGGGCAGCGCCGGCAGGTCGGTCACATGGCCCATCGCGCCCAGGTGCGGGCCGTACACCACCCGCACTCTCGTGCCCACCTCTAGAGGCATGGGGCCGGGCTTTTCCTGAGGCATCTCCTCTGCGCGCAGGGGGATGACCACCTCTGGGCGTTTGACGTCCCAACGCGTTTGAGTATCGGCGCTGATCATCGCCTCGCGGCCCAGGTTGGCCTGGAGCAGGGAAAAGGTGTAGGGCGACATGGGTAGTGTGCCGAACCCCTCTGTGATCAGGACCGGGAGGGGGAGCGCCCGCAGATCCGGGATCAGCTCGGCGCTTACGCTGCCCACGATGATGCCCCGCACCCTGGCTTCGATGGCTTGCTGCAGGGCCTGCTTATCTTGAAGCCGCCCTCCCACCAGCAGGGTGCCGTGGCAGCTTACGTCAATAGCCCTGGCCCGCAGCGGTTTCTGAGGATTATCCACCAGTACCTTGAGCACACCTCCGGCTTCGCCTCCAGAACCCCATACCCCCTGGATCAGGGCTCCGCTGGTCGAAATGACCACCCCCAGGTTGGGCATCACGTTGGTAACCTGGCCCCGGATATGGGCGGTCAACTCCAGGGTGGAGGCGGCGGCTTCAATCAGCACCACGCCGGCCCGGATGGCGGCAATCCGGCCGTCCACCGGGGCGCGACAGCCGCGCCGGAACCGGCCCAAGAGGCCACGGGGAGCGGCCAACAACTCATCCGCCTGCACCGGGTCGCCCACCGCCTTGCGCAGAAATTTGCCGACCCGCTCCCGCCGAACCCCCAGCGCCCGCGCCACGTCCACCACCAGGAGATCGCCCGGCAACTGGCAACGGGCCACCACATCGTTCGCCCCCACCACTTCGCCGGGCCGGACCAGGACCTGGCCCCGGGTGGGCAGCAACCGTTCTCGCCGGATGGTGGTCAAGGGTGTGATCCGTGTCTCGACCGGGTAATACATAGTTACGCTCCCATGTCCCACAGCCAGCGCTGCATCTTTTCACGCTGTTCAGCCAGGTCTTGGGCGATGGGCAGAGGCCGTCCGCGGGCGTCAATGATAATGCCGATGACACCTCCCTCAACCTCGGTTGTGCCGGCCAGCCCCTTGCGCCCCAGCCCGATGTCAAAACGGCGGGTGGGCCGGAGCTCCAGGGTGGCGGCCTGGCGGGCGGGCAGGGGGATCACCTCCAGCGAGCCGAACGGCACCTCTACCTCCAGCGATCGCCCATCTGCGTACCGAATTTTGAAGGTCAACGCCACTTCCCCTTCGCGGGCCGTGCCCACGGGGGCCACGACCGTTCCCAGGTTCATCATGGCATCCCGCGCCATGAGTTGCGCCGCCGCCGCCGGGTTGATGGTGGCCACCGCCCCTGTGGGCGCCAACAACCCCGCCCGGTCCAGGGCCAGGCCGGTGACGCCAACCGGTTGAAGGGCATCCAGCAGCAGCAAGGCGGCCTGGCCATAGTTCGGCACGTTGCTCAACACACCTCCCCGGCCCACGATCAGGTCGAACCCGGGCAACAGGCCAGGATAGAGGCCGGCCGGCCAGTGGGGGGCGATGTCGGCCAGGGTCAGGCGCAGGACCTCCCGGGCCACCGCCTGTTCCAGCAACAGGTCCTGGCGGGTCTGGGGGACCGAGCGGGGGTGTAGCATCTTGTTGTACACCAGGTCCTGGATCCCGGCCGGTTCGATCTCGAAAGGCAGCCAGCGCAGCACTGCTTCGGGGGGTACATGCTCAAGCAGATGAGCAGCATTGTAGCTCAGGCCCAAGTCACTGCGGATGACCTGGTCGAACTGGTTGTCCACCACCGACGCTACGGTCACCGACGCTCCGCCCACGTCCACTCCCAGGACGTTGATCCCATCCGCTTCGGCGAGATACTGGATGGTATAGGCAAAGGCTTTGGCTGTGGGCAGCACCTTCACAGGACTCCACCCGGCCAGGGTGGCAAAGCCGGGCAGCCGCTCCATCTTGTGCCGCAGATACAACTCTTCGATCTCGGCCTGGAGGGGGCCGGGGTTTTCGACCTCCATGCTGGGCCGCACGTTGTCTATGGCCCGCAGTTCAGCGTCGGTGCCGACGATCTGGGCCACCTCTGTCCGCAGATCGGCATTGCCGGCATAAATGATGGCCGGGCGGGCCCGTTCTGACAGCACAGAGCAGGCCAGGGCAACGGCCTCGGCCGATTGCAGGACCGGCCCCCTGGCCCCCCCATCTATGCCCCCCACTATCACCACGGCGTCGGGCTTGATCTCCCGGATCAGGCGGATCTGGCCCTCGATGTCGCTATTCAAGACTTGGCCTTCCCGCCGGTCGAGGGAGATGACCCCCTCCACCACAGCATAGCTGCCGCACAGAGCACGGCGGGCACTGGTCAGGCTGACATCGTTAATGATCCCGCTCAGCAGCAGGCGAAGGGGTTCGCTGGCGTTGGTGATGGCCACCACCGCGTCCACACCGCCTTCCTGGTACTCCGGCTGGATGATCCGCCCCTGTTTGTCCAGAAAGTGCCGGCCGGTTACCTGGGTCAATTGCTCGATGGCCTGGTACACGGCCGCGGTCATATCGTTCCACGGCGGAACGGTGGTGGTGGGCGCTTCGCCCCGGGCGATAAGACGATATTCCTGACCCACCCGGTCAATCAAGAGCGCGCTGGTTGTCGTGCTGCCACACTCGATGGCCAGGACCGATTCGATGGCAAACTCTTCAACCATGGACTACCCTCCGACGAACCCGCGCACGCTGTCCAACACGAACTCGATCCGCCCCATCAACAGGGACAAACGGGACAGAAAGGTCACGGCCAGGATGGCACCAAAGGCGATCAGGATGAACCACCGCCCCAGGTCGCCCCAGGACGACACCCACTGCCGGCGCAGGCCGGCCAGACGGCCCTCTTCGCTTCGGTTGAAGTAAAAGTGGAGCAGGGCCCCCGTCGTGCCGACCAGGACGACAAAGCCGCTGAACAACCCCAGGCCCGGCCCGTAGCGGTCTACATAGTGCGTCAGGTCGGCGGCGGCGTCCACCTGGGGGAGCAGCGTGCCTGTGATCGCTCCGCCGATGGCCAGCGCAGTGCCTACCCCCACCAACACGGCCAGGCTCAGGTTGCCTAACCCCGAAAATCTCCTGGACGGCTTGAACAGCACCAGCAACCCCAGCCCCAGCGAAACCAGCAGAAGCAGGACCTGTTCCCAGTTCCCTTCCGTTATAGCCTGGGCCAGGGGAGCTTGAAGCCGGGCTACCAGGACGCTGTGAAAGGCGACCACCACGCCGTAGCCCACAGCCACGCCGACGAAAAGGTGCTCCGCCAGCCGGTAGAGCACGTTATCGCCCAGCAGGTAGCTGAAGACAAAAAGGGTCAAAATCACGGCGACGGCTGTGCCGATCGTGTCGAGCAAACTCGCGTCCATCAGCGGTTCCTCCCGCCCCTGCGCTGCACTAGATAGGCTACATTGCCGATCAGGATCACCAGAATAAACACCAGGTGACCGCCCAACTGGGAATCCAGGCGGGCTGCCGCGATGCCCGTCAGCCCCGCGCTGCCGCCGGCCAGAGCTTCATACGCAACCGCATCCGGCACCCCGGCCACCAACCCGACCAACTGCCGGCGCCCGGTCTGGTAGTAGGCCCGGGCGAAAGGCTCGACCACAGCACTGGTACCGGCTGCCAGCGGAACGCCATAGGGGGTGCCGACCTGTTCGATCCACCAGCGCAGGCTATCCTGGCCGGCTGCCAGCTCCAGGACCAGGTCCAGGTCTCGAACTGTCGTCACCTGGTTCATGATTTCCAGGTCGGCCAGGGAGGTGCCATGGAAATCGGCAGGCAGGGCTGTTCTCAGCGATTCTCCCAGCATCCGCACGGCAGTAACCTGTCCGGGCAGATAGCCCAGGTTGACGTAAAGCCGGCCATATCCATCGTTGTACCCTGGGCGGGAAGCCGCCTGCCCGGCGAGGAGGCGTTCGGCCCTGCCCGCGCCGGCCGGCAACAGGCTGACGGCCACGATCCGCGCCTGCCGGTCCATCAAATGCCCGATCAGGGCTTGTGCCACGACATCCATCTCACCGCTGGCCGTCGGGTCGTAATCAAAGGCCACCAACACTCGAGCGCCACTTTTCAGGGTGGCGATCTGGCGATACAGATCGCTCACCGTCGCCGGTGGCTCGATGGTCCGCGCCAGCAACGGCCGGTCCAGCAAGAGAGGCAGGGTGACGGCAGCGATGAGAGAGAGGAAGATGATCCAGCGCGGCAGCAGGCTCAGCATCCCGGCCCTGGGTCGGGGCATGGCCTTAGGAGCGACAGCCGGGGGCCGGGCCACGATCTCGGCGAACAGGCGTGCCTGCGGCGTCTCGACGATGGGGGCTACTTCCTCGCCGGCCCTGGCGGCTCTGGGCTGGGCGATGATCATCTCCACCGGCAAGACGCCCTGGATGCCGGCCAGCAGGCCGGTTTCTTCTACGGCAGCCTCTATCGCCGGTGCCGGGGCTTTGACCTCCTCTTTCCTCAGTTCCCGTGGCTTGAGGGCCAACAGCCAGTCGGGGATTTCCGCCCGTTCCAGGGTTTCCTCTTCCGCCAGTTCTGCCAGCCCTTCCTCCGATGGTACCAACCAATCGGGGAGTTCCCCCTCTGCCCACAACGCCTCCTCTCCGGCCTTGGGGGCTTTGGCCAGGGGTTTGGGCTCCAGTTCGGCCAGCCAGTCGGGCAAGGCCGAGGGCCTGGTCGTTCCAACCGAAAACTCGGGCGCCTCTTCTGTCGGCCGCAGTTCGGCCAGCCAGTCGGGGGCCTCCTCCTCCGGCTCAGGGGCGGGCGGCGCCGGTCTGGCCTCCGCCGGGGGCGGGGCGCCGGGGCGCAGTTCGGCCAGCCAGGCAGGGGCCTCCTCCTCCGGCTCAGGGGCGGGCGGCGCCGGTCTGGCCTCCGCCGGGGGCGGGGCGCCGGGGCGCAGTTC
>DAOTXL010000017.1:0-4623 GCA_034435455.1 Anaerolineae bacterium | reverse complement strand
GGCCATAGACTTTCTCCCGTTCTGCAGTTGGCAAAGTGCACCAGCAGCAGGCTTGATTCGATGCGTCTCCAGACCGGCCCGCCGCAATTCTATGGAGCTTCATGTCGGATTTGACAAATCACCGCATCGCTGTGCAATGCATATAAAGAGTGTCGGCCTTCGCCGACACCCGGCACGAAGTGCCCAGGGAGGGCGATTTCAATCGGCTGAGTTACTACCCGGCCAGGGAGAAGTCCGCATCACCACAGGGAGATAGATGGAAAAGCCAGGGCCGGTGATGGTCACCGTCGTCGTCGCCGTCAGCTCGCTGACCGGATTGCTGGCGGTGACGACCGCCGTGTAGACGCCAACGGCCGGGTAGGTGTGCGTCACCACTGCCCCGCTGCCGGGCGCGCCGTCACCGAAGGCCCAGGTGTAGCTCACGTGGCTGCCGGCGATGACGGTCGCGGTCAGTGTGGTCGGGTTGCCCAACACGGTGGGGCTATCGTTGGCCGCGACGAGACCGGCGACGGGTACATCGGTGACGGTGGCGGTGTTCGTATACGCGCCCGTCGCACCCTCCTCACTGCTGACCCGCACCCCGTTGGTCAGTGGGCCGACGTAGCCCATCTCGACGGTGACGAGAACCGTTTCGGTCCAGGCCTCGCCGGGCAGGAGGGGCGGCGGCGTCCAGACGAGACTGCCGCCGGGTGTGACGTGGAGCGGCAACTCGTCGGTGATGGTGGTGGTGAGGCTCACCGTGCCGGTGTTGGTGACGCGCAGAGTGTAGGTCAGCGGCGACCCGGTCTGCACCGGGTCGGGCTCAGCCTGCTTGCTGACCGCCAGGGCAGGGCCTGCGAACATCTCGTCGGCGCCGATGTCGTAGCCGGCACCCATAGGCCGTGGTTCGCCGTCAATGTCGGTGGTGACGCCGGCATCTATCCCGCTGTCAATCGCCGCGCTGCCAGGGCCGATGTGGTAGTCGCCAGCGTCGGGGTCCACGAAGGCCGGGTCGCCCCACAGGTTGACCGTGCCGGTAAGGATGGTGCCCGGGCCGGCCCAGTCGGTGTTGTTGGCCCATTCCCCGCTGCCCCACAGAGTGGCTTCCAGTGTGGCCGTGTCACCGCCTTCGACATAGATGCCTACAGTGTGGCTGACCAGGATGGTGTTGGTCAGCCACACCATCGCACCGGCGTACACTCCACTGCCGTCGCCGCCTGTGTTGCGGGCAATGGTGCTGTGTGATAGATGGACAAGACCAGCGCCGGCGAGGTACAGTCCACTACCTGCACCGCTGGCCTGGTTGTCGGCGACGATGGTGTTGATCAGAGTCGGGCTGCTGTGCTCGGCGTACAACCCGCCGCCGTACCTGGCTGTGTTGGACACGATCCTGTTCTCGCCAAGAGCGGCATCGCTCTGATATAGGGATAGCCCACCGCCAACCCAGTTACCCCAGTTGCCGCTGATGAGATTGCCGTCGAGCGTGGCATCACTGAACCAAAGTCCTGCCCCTGCACCCCATCCTAGCGGATCGAGCAGGACATTGCCACTCACCACATTCTCGATGATCGTAGCATTGCTTTGGTCCAGGTGCAGCCCTCCCCCGAAACAACCACCCGCACAGCCAAACCCGGCGGTATTGGAAATGATGGTGTTTCCGCTGATCACGGCATCGCTCCCGGACAAGGACACCCCCCCGCCACTCAGGTTCGCAAAGTTGCCCGAGATGGTATTGGTGTCAAGCAAGGCGCTGCTTCCATCCAGGTATAACCCGCCACCATAGCTGTTGCTCGCTGTGTTGTCGGAAATTGTATTTCCGCTGAGTGTGGC
Source organism: Anaerolineae bacterium (assembly GCA_034435455.1). Lineage (GTDB taxonomy): Bacteria > Chloroflexota > Anaerolineae > JAAYZQ01 > JAAYZQ01 > DAOTXL01. Next base: position 2,814 of record DAOTXL010000017.1, on the reverse strand, counting down.
GGGACTGGAGTAGAGGTACAGCCCACCGCCCGAGAAGCCGGCCGTATTGCCAGAGATGTCGTTGCTGTCAACGGCTGCATCGCTGGAGCGCAGATACAGCCCTCCGCCATAGTTGCTGGCAGCATTGTCAGAAACGGTATTGCCGATCAGCATGGCAGAGCCGGACCAGAGGTACAGCCCACCACCGTAGCTGGCAGTGTTGCCCTGCACTTTGTTACTGCTCAGCGTAACCTGGCTGGAGTTGATGTATACACCGCCGCCACGCCCTCCAAGTGGGGTGGCATTCCCCCCGGTGATGCACAGCCCCTCCACCGTGGGGCTGATATTACCGGTGATGTAGATCACCCGCCCCTGCCCCTGCGCATCCAGCGTCGTCGGGTTGGCCACGGGGTCGGGCGGCTCGGAAAAGCCAGGGGCAGTGTAGCCGCCGCGCAGGGTGATTGTTTTGCTGATGTAGACCACCTGTGCCAGGCCGTCATAGTCGTTCACGCCAGTGTAGACGCCGGTAGCGACCTTGATGATGTCGCCGTCGGCGGCCGCGTCCACCGCATCCTGGATGACGACATAGTCGCAGTCGGGTGGGCCGGCCGGGCAGACGGTCAGCACGCCGTCGGGGGTGGCGCCGGCCTGGCCGGCCAGCCCTTCGGCTGCCCCTTCGACCAGGCTCAGGGCAGGCAGCCAAAGCAGAGCCAGGGCCAATCCCAGCAGGCTCAAGGCCACAACCATTGCAAACTGTCTTCCGCTCATTTCTTCTTCCTCCTATGCAAATTGTTTTAGATTTTTAGATTTCGGATGTCTCGGAAACCTCCGAACTCTGGGGGGCGAGCGCCCATTGGCATCAAGGCGCGGGCGATTGGAAATCGCACCGGTAGGGGCAGAGCGGCGCTCTGCCCCATATGCATCAAGTTAAGGCACATCGAGCAGCAACTGATAGGTACTGGGATGTTTCTTGCGCCGATTCAGCCGGCAGGTAGCTATCAAACACGACCGCAGGCGAGTCAGCACCGAGACCAGGGCCTCGCGGTCGGGGAGCGCCAGGGCTAGCGCGACAGCATACTTTTGGACCGCACGTGCTGCCTGGCCGCTGCCGTGGCGAAAGAGGATGCTGCCCACATTGATCACATAGTAGAAAGCCAGGCCATGCCGGTCGGGGTAGATCTGCGACCCGTCGGTGGCAACGAGGGTGACCGGGCCGTCCAGCGGCGGGGCAGGGAAAGCAGCGTCTAACGGCTCATCGCCGGGGCCGGCGCAGCGCAGCCTTTGCCCCGGCTCTGAGCCGGCCACCCGACGCAGCTCCTCCTGCCGGTGGGCAAAGAGGCGCAACAACTCGCGGGCGGCAGGCAGGGCTTTCCGCTCCCGGCCGGCCCGTTCGGCCAGCACCCGGCTCATCTCGTCAATCTGTTGTACGACCTTGCCAAGTTCCAGCGTCATAGCCACGAATTCAGGACACGGATGATCGGTCGATCCGTTCCAGCCGTGCTATCCATGTCCCATCAGGTGTCAACCTGGTATGAACCATTCCTGCCCATGTTTCAATCATTATACCCCAAGAGCATCAGGATGGCAAAGGCCCTCCAGCCGTTGTTCAACTTGAAGATACAGGCCAGGTATGGTAGAATGGCCCTGTGCTGCCCTGCTCAACGCTTATGTCAAGACAGGCTCTGCGGCAGCCGCCCTGGCCGAGGTTGGCAGGGCACTGTCTCAGGCCCCTGACGACGAGGAGCTTCACGCCTTCCGTGACTCATGGGCCAGACTGGAGGAACGCCGTTGATCAGCATTGAACAGGCCCGTGAACTCTATCAGGGCACCGACCCTGCCCACGATTTCGACTATGTGTTGCGCGTGCTGGCCCTGGCCGAGCGCCTGGCCCTGGCCGAAGGGGCCGACCTGGAGATCGTCCGCCCCGCGACGCTGCTTCACGACGCAGCGCGGGGAGAGGGGGGTGATCACGCCCAGGCCGGGGCTGAACTGGCCCGCCGCCTGCTGGCCGGCCATCCGCCGGAAAAGGTCGAAGCGGTGGCCCACGCCATTGCCGCCCATCGCTTCCGCACCGGCCCTGCGCCGCAGAGCCTCGAAGCCAGAGTGCTCCACGACGCCGACAAGCTGGACGCCATCGGGGCCATCGGCGTGGCGCGGGCCTTTGCCTGTGGTGGGCATGAAGGGCGGCGACTGTGGGCTGAAGTGCCGCCTGACTCCCAGGAAAGCCAGGCCTCCGCTCACGAGCACACGCCAGTCCACGAGTACCTCTACAAGCTGGTCGCGATCAAGGATCGCCTGCTGACCGACAGCGCCCGCCGGCTGGCCGGGGAGCGTCACGCCTTCATGGTCGCCTTCTTCGAACGGCTGGAACAGGAGGTTCGCGGTCAGGCATAGGGTTTGGGCCAGGGGTTTGACATGGCCGCCCCTTTATGCTACAATGATTAGGGGGATGGTTCAAGGGTCGGCAAAAATTCAGGATTTTATAGGACACGGATGACACAGATTTCACAGATGAACACGGATTCGAGAACAGGACTTGTGCCATAGATGACATTTTCACCACCAAGACACGAAGGCACCAGGATTCCATGGTCATTCTTCCAGGGCGGGTCCGGTTTAGGGCCGGATGCCGCAAAAGTCAACCTGGGGAGGGATATATGGAGTCCGCATATCCCTCCTATTGAGAGACAAAAACGGATTCCGTATAGAGAGTCTTGAAAAAATGGTCATCTTCTCCCCTCTCCCGGCGTAAGCGCACCTTAACAACTCATCCCATGTTCATCGCACCTCCTTTCCGCAGCCCAGGCGGAGTGCGGCGACCACATCCTGCCGCGG
>DAOTXL010000016.1:0-59238 GCA_034435455.1 Anaerolineae bacterium | reverse complement strand
GGCCCGGCCTCATCGTCCACGAGGCGCAACACGACCATCCTGTTGCTCCCTCAGCAACCCCGCGCGACGTCTGCCGGCCGACCTCTCCCTCCTCAGTTTCCACTCTCTCGGCCGTTCAGACCCTTTCTTCTGCTCCGGTTTCCCTCCTCTCTCAAGCGTAGCGGGCCAGCGCCTCCAGGTTGGAGACGAAGGCGACCATCAATTGGGCGACGGTATCCATCGCCGTTCTTGCGCGGGCCGCCCACCCGCTCCAACACCTTTCCGGCGGGGCAGACCAGTTGCCCGGCCTCGTTCCAGACGAAGGCGTCGGCGTGAAAGAGACCCACCGGGCCGGAAAGGGGGAAGGCCACCTTGAAGGGTTAATAGGCGGCTGCCCCAAGGAGGCAGTGTTTTTCGTATATGTGCTGCCCCCACCTGGCTACCGTTCTTCTATCCCAACGCTTTATCCCACCCAGCAGCGGGCCGAGCGGGTGTTCGAGTTCGGCTTCGTCCCGGTGGACGAATGAAGAACGCCCTGTTATCGCTGGTCTCCCGGCCGGCATCCGGCGCCAGGCATCCGTTTATCCGTTTCCACTCGCTGCCGGCCCTCTGTTGTCGCTGTTCTTCTCGCCAGCCCGTAGGGTCGGCAAGCGGTCCGGCGCATCAAACAAAACCCCGCTCCCTTGGGGAGCGGGGCCCTTATTTCCTGTGGCCTACAGTTCGATCTTGGTCCCCAGTACTTTCAGAAACCTGGCCAGCCAATCGGGGTGAGCCGGCCAGGCCGGCGCCGTGACCAGCTTGCCATCTACGTGGGCCTTGTCCACCGGGATGTCCACATACTTGCCCCCGGCGCGGTTCACGTCCGGCCCGACGGCCGGATAGGCCGAGCACTCCTTGCCCTTGAGAACACCGGCTGCGGCCAGCACCTGCGCCCCGTGACAGATGGCAGCGATCGGCTTGTCCCGGTCGGCAAAGTGGCGCACGATCTCCAGCACCCTGTCGTTCAGACGGATATATTCCGGCGCCCGCCCGCCGGGGATGACCAGCGCGTCATAGTCTTTGGGGTTTACCTCATCAAAGGTGGCGTTTAGCGTAAAGTTGTGCCCCGGCTTTTCGCTGTAGGTCTGGTCCCCCTCAAAATCGTGGACCGCCGTCCGTACCTTTTCCCCGGCCTTCTTGCCCGGGCAGACGGCGTGGACCTGGTGGCCGACGGCCAGCAGCGTCTGAAACGGCACCATCACCTCATAGTCCTCGACAAAGTCGCCGACGAGCATCAGAATCTTTTTGGCCCCCATTTTTCCACCTCCTTCGCTGTTTGATGGTCTCAGGTATAGCGGCGGAGTATCCTCCACCACGAGCAAAAATGTCTACTCTCTAATCCCCCTCACCTCCCTCCCTCGAAAATAAACGGCAGACGGTAGGAGCAGGGCTTGCCCCTGCCCCCTGGACAGCCGCGAGGGCTGCCCCTACCATTTTCATCCCTCGTGGCGCCCAGCCGGGCATGACATCTCCCCTGGAAAGATTTTTCCCGGATTCAGAATATTCAACGGGTCAAAGGCCTGCTTGATGCGCCGCTGCAGCGCGATCACCGTCGGGTCCATGACCAGCGGCAGGTAGTGCGCCCGTTTAGAACCGATCCCATGCTCACCGCTGATAGTCCCCCCCAGGCGGGCGACGGCGCGATACAACTCTTCCAGCAGCGCCGGCAACCGGGCCTGCCATTCGGCCAGCGGCATCTCCGGCCGCTTGATCGGCGTGGCGTGCAGGTTGCCATCGCCAGCATGGCCGTAGCAGGGGATGAGCACATTGTACTTTTCCGCCAGCCGCTCCAGCTCCGGCATCAGGTCGGGGATGTGGGCCAGCGGCACGACAATATCTTCCAGGCTCTGCACCGGGCAGACAGCCTTGAACGCCTCGGCCAGATTCTGCCGGGGCCGCCACATCCGCCGCTCGGTGTCGGGCGTGTTGCCCACATAGACATCCAGCGCCCCGGCCGCCAGGCACACCTCCGCGACCGTCTCCATCTCCCGTTCGACCTGTTCCTGGTCATAGCCATCCACTTCGAGGAGCAGCATGGCCCCGATCTCCGGGTGCGGCGGGCTTTCGCCCAGGAAGGCATAGGCCGTCTGAACCGACAGGCGGTCCATGAACTCGACCGAGGCCGGCAGCAGGTGGCCCTGGGTCATCACCCGCGGCACAGCAGCAATGGCCGTCGCCACATCGGGAAAGGGCACCAGCAGCACCGCTCGCGCGGCCGGCAGAGGCAAGAGCCGAAGCGTGATTTGGGTAAAAATGCCCAGCGTCCCCTCCGAGCCGACCAGCAGATGGATCAGGTCATAGCCGGTCACATCTTTGACCCGCTTGCCGCCCAGGTGCACAATCTCGCCGGTGGGCAACACGACCTCCAACCCCAACACATAGCGCCCGGTGACGCCATATTTGATAGCCCGCCCACCCCCGGCGTTCTCGGCCACATTGCCCCCGATGAAACAGGATTCCAGGCTCATCGGGTAGCCGGCATAAAACAGCCCATAGGGCCGGACCGCTTCGTTGATGTCGTTGGTCACCACCCCCGGTTCAACGGTGACGGTCATGTTGGCCGTGTCAATCTCCAGGATGCGGTTCATCCGCTCCAGCGAGAGCAGGATGCCACCATAGACCGGCACGGCGCCACACGACAACCCCGACCCGGCCCCGCGCGGCGTCACCGGGATCCGCTCCCGGTTGGCCAGGCGCAGGATGGCGGCGACCTGGGCTGCCCCATCCGGTTTGACCACCACCTCCGGCAGGTGGGCATACTCGGCCCCGGCCACCTCGTCATGGGAGTACCCCTCCAGCCGCTCCGGATCGCCATCAATCACCTGTTGTTCGCCGACGATGGCCCGCAGTTCAGCCACCACGCCGGCCGTCACCGGCCGATACCCTCTCTCCACCCTCCAATCTCCAATCTCTAATCTCTAATCTCCAGACACGGCACCGTCTGCGGCCCATCGGGCAGCACGGCTATGGTCGCGCCCGGCTTCTCACGGCGTATGGCGGCCACCGTCTCCTCGATCGAGCGGCAGGGGATGACCAGCGCCCGGCGCAGCTCCTCGGCGGAAAGCCCACCGGCGTAGACATGGACACGGGCCTTGAGCTGGATCTGCGCCTGGACCTGCGCCTCCCACTGGTCATGACAGCGGAAACCGGGGGCCATTACCCGCGCCAGCAGGTCCGCAGGCGAATCGGCCTCCCATAACAGGCGCTTGTATTCACCGTGGTCGGGAATGCCATCCCAGCACTCGGCAGCGACGAGAATATCTCCTCCCGGCCTGACGATACGGGCCGCTGCCGACATGCCCTTGACCACCTGATAGAGGTTCAGGTCCAGCGGATAGCCGCTGTTGGAGGTGATCACCAGGTCGAACAACTCCGGCACAGGTTGCAGGGCGGTCTGGCGGACAAAGGCGACACCGGCGCGGTGGGCGGGCAGCAGGTCGCCGGCAAACACGCCGGTGATCTGTCGCTCCCGATTCAGAGTCACATTGAGCAGAAAGGTGGGAGCCGTCGCCTGAGCAACGGCCAACATCTCCTCCCAGATCGGATTGCCCTCCAACACGGCCCAGGTGGCCTGCGGATGGGCGATCATCGGCGGGCCGTGGTTGTCCAGGATCGCTTCGATGTCGGCCAGGCCGGGCAGCACCGCTTTAGGGCCGCCGCTAAAGCCGGCAAAAAGGTGGGGCTCGATGAACCCGGTCAGGATGCGCGCCGTGGCCTCCAGGTACGTGCGGTTGACGCGCACCGGGTTCCCGGCCCGGTTTCGCGTTACTTCTACCAGGTTCTCATCGTCCCAGGCGTTGTGTTGCACAATGCGATACCGCTCCACCACCGCATCGCCCAGCATGCGCCGCAGCTCGGCCTCGGTCTGAGGGCGGTGGGTGCCCAGAGCGTTGATCAACACAACCCGGTCGTCGGGCACACCGGCCAGGGCCAGTTCCTCCAGCAGCGGCGGCAGCACCCGATCGTTGGGCATGGGGCGGGTCAGGTCGCTAAACACCACAGCCACCGTATCCCCAGGCCCGACCAGCTCCCCCACAGGAAGCGAGTGGATGGGCGACCGCAGGGCGGCCCGGATGGCTGCGCGTTCGTTGGGCAGGCCAGGCACAAACGGCGGCTCGATCACGGTGACCGGCACGTCGTCCGGCAACTCGATTTCAAGGCCCATCCGGCCATAGGCCAACCGGACATGCATGGGCATACAACCTCACTCACCACGAACCCCCTGCTTGCAGCGGGGGCAGGGGGTCCACGGGTCCCCGCAGGGCAGACTTGGCCTGCCCGGATAGCCAGGAAAGGCTGTCCTATGCCTGTTTCTGGAGTTGATCAAAGCGCAACCAAACAGACTCTAAGGGCCGGCGAGCCCCTAGAGTCTGACCCATAGTCGGGGCGAGAGGATTTGAACCTCCGACCTCACGGACCCGAACCGTGCGCGCTGAACCGAACTGCGCTACGCCCCGTCAAACACCGAAATTATACCCTACCTTGCCCGAATTGACAAATGTCACAAGGGACAATGCGGCAGGACAAAATGGCCCCTTGCCCATCGGCAATTTTCCAAAATCGCCATTTTCGACTATAATCTCCTATACCTTTCACGGAGGCAACAGAGCACCATGAGCGAGAAACCGAGGGAATTGACCGCCGACGAACTGTGGGCCCCCTTTGACCCCGCCGACTTGGATTTCGAGACCACCGCCACCCTCTCAGGCGAGGTGACGATCATCGGCCAGGACCGGGCGGTGGATGCCATTGACTTTGGGGTGGGCATCGCCGGATTTGGCTTCAATATCTATGCCCTGGGCTACACCGGCACCGGCCGCACAACCACCATCCATACCTTTCTGAAGCGCATGGCCGCCAGCCAGCCGGTACCCCAAGATTGGATTTACGTCAACAATTTCGTGGACCCCAACCAGCCCCGCGCCATTGCCCTGCCGCCGGGCACGGCCGTCCGGTTCCGCCGCGACATGCAAGACCTGGTCAGCGACCTGCAACGCGACATCCCCCGCGCCTTTGAGAGCGAAGAGTACGAGAAACAACGCGAAAAGATCCTCCAGGAGATGCAGGAACAGCGCAACCAGGAGTTCCTCCACCTGGAGCGCAAACTCAACGAGCGCGGCTTCACCCTGCTCAAGACGGCGATGGGCATGGGCATCGCCCCGGTGATCAACGGCCAGGTGGTGACCCCTGAGGCATACCAGCAACTCGACGAGGCCACGCAGCAAGAGATCGAACAGCGCCAGCAGCTCCTCCAGGGGGAAGTGAGCGAGACGATACGCCGCATCCGCGACCTGGAAAAGAATACCAAGCGCCGCCTGCAAGATTTCGACCGTGAGATCGCCAACTTTGCCGTCGGCCACCTGATCGAGGAACTGAAACAAAAGTACGGCCACCTGGAGGAGATACCCGAATATCTGGACGAGGTCCAGGCCGACATCGTGGACAACGTGGAGGGCTTCAAGAGCCAGGAGGAAGAGGCAGCCGAAGGGCTGGCCGCCGCCATGCAGTCGGGCCAGCGCGAAGCGTTGCTGAAACGCTACACCGTTAACGTCATTGTGGACAACGGTGCGCAACAGGGCGCACCGGTCATCACCGAACCCAATCCCACCTACAGCAACCTCCTCGGCCGCATCGAGCACCGGGCCGAGTTCGGCGCCCTGGTCACCGACTTTACCATGATCAAGCCGGGCGCTCTGCACCGCGCCAACGGCGGCTACCTGGTGGTCGAAATGCGCGGCCTGTTGAGCAACCCGCTGGCCTGGGAAGGCCTCAAGCGAGCCCTCAAGAACCGCTCTATCCGCACCGAGGAGATGGGCGCGCAGTTCCAACTCATCTCCACCGTGACCCTCGAACCGGAGCCGATCCCCCTGGACGTCAAGGTGCTGCTCATCGGCGATCCCCTGACCTACTACCTGCTGTACGAGTATGACGAGGACTTTCGCAAGCTGTTCAAAGTCAAAGCCGACTTTGGCGCCGACTTTGCCCGCACCCCCGAAGCCTGCCGCTGCTACGCCCGGTTTATCGCCGCCCGCTGCCAGCAGGAGGGGTTGCTGCCTTTTGAGCGCGAGGCGGTGGCCCAGGTGGTGGAGTATGGCTCCCGCCTGGCCGAGCATCAGAAGAAACTTTCGACGCGCTTTGGCGAGATCGCCGACCTGGTGCGTGAGGCCGATTTCTGGGCCAAACGCGCCGGCCGGGCACGGACCACCGCCGCCGACGTGCAGAAAGCCGTTGAAGAAAAAATATACCGCGCCAACCGGGTCGAGGAGCGCATCCAGGAGATGATCAAAGAGGGCAGCCTGCGCATCCAGGTCACCGGCCAGGTAGTAGGCCAGGTGAATGGCCTGTCGGTGGTCTCCCTGGGCGACTACTCCTTTGGCAAGCCGGGGCGGATCACCGCCCAGACCTATACCGGCCGGGCGGGCCTCGTCTCCCTGGATCGCGAGGCCAAGCTGAGCGGCCGCATCTACGACAAAGGGGTGCTGACCCTGACCGGCTACCTGGGCGGCAAGTATGCCCTCAAAACCCCCCTGAGCCTGTCGGCTTCTATCTCTTTCGAGCAATTATATGAGGAGGTGGAGGGCGACAGCGCCAGCTCGACCGAGTTGTACGCCCTCCTCAGCAGCCTGAGCGGGGTGCCCCTGAAGCAGGGTATTGCCGTCACCGGCTCGGTAGACCAGCAGGGCAACGTGCAACCCATCGGCGGGGTCAACGAAAAGATCGAGGGCTTTTTCCTCACCTGCCAACACAAGGGGCTGACCGGCGAGCAAGGGGTGATCATCCCCGCCCAGAACGTCGTCAACCTGATGCTCCGCGCCGATGTGCGTCAGGCCGTGGCCGAAGGCAGATTCCACATCTATCCTGTGAACACCGTGGACGAGGGGATTGAAATCCTCACCGGCCTGCCCGCCGGCGAGTTGCAGGAGGACGGCACCTACCCGCCCGATTCCATCCATGGCCGCGTCATGGCCCGCCTGGCGGAAATCGCCGAGAGCCTGAAGGAACAAGAAGAGAAAAAGAAGGACAAACCCACTTCCAACGACAAAGGGAAGGAGCCGCCTGCCGATTGCCGCTGATCCGTGCCAGGGGACCGGGGGCCGGGGGCCTGTCAGACCTCTGCCGCAGCCGGCAAAAAGATGGAAAAGGTGCTCCCCTGCCCCGCTGCACTTTCTACCCACACCGTCCCGCCGTGCGCCTCTACCACCTCTTTGACCAGGGCCAGGCCCAGGCCGAGACCACCATAGCGCCGCGTGGGGCTGCTGTCTACCTGGTAAAAACGCTCCCAGATCTGCTCTAGCTGATCGGTATCCAGGCCGATCCCCTCGTCCTGCACGCTCACCCGCACCATGTTGCCTTCCCGGCCCACGCTCAGCAGCACCCGCCCTCCCCCGGGGCTGAACTTGATGGCATTGTCCAACAGATGGTCAAGGCTCTGGCGCAGCCGCCGGGCATCCCCCCGCACAGACAGCCGGTCCTCCGCCCTCAATACCTCCATCTCCAGATGGATATTGGCCTTCTCTGCCCTGGCGCGAGCTGCATCCAGGGCGCTCTGGGCCAGCAACACCACCGACAGGTCCTCCAGGTCAAACCCCATCGCCCCGATGGTTTGCAGCGTGAGGATGTCATTGACTATCGAGATCAATTGGTTGGCCTTGTCCATCACCACCAGCAGGCCCTGGCGTTGCTCAGGTAGCCACGGACCAAGCTGGCCATCCAGGAGCAGCTCCACATAGCCCTTGATCAACGTCAGGGGAGTGCGCAATTCGTGGGATACGTTGCGGATAAATGCCGACTTGAGCTTATCGAGCCGGCTCACCTCGTCATAGGCCGTCTGTAGCCGGGAAGCATGGACCTGCACCTGCTCGTGCAGGCGAGCATTCTCGATGCACTGCGCCGCCAAGTCGGCCAGCGACGACAGCAGGCGCTGATCGTGCAGGGTAAAGGTCCCCTCCCGCTTGTTCAACACCTCCAGCGCGCCGATCACCTGCCCTTTGACCTGCAACGGCACACACAAGACCGACCGGGTCTGGTAGCCACTCACCCGGTCCACGCCGGCATACCAGCGCGGGTCGGCGCGGACATCGGGCACCAACAGGGGGCGCCCCTCCTGAATGACCCGGCCCACGATCCCCTGCCCCGGTTCCAGGCGCAGGCCCTTGACCGCCTCGTTGCCCCCGCCGATGGCCAACTCCAGCACAATGCGCCCGGTCTCCGGCTCCACCAGGGCCAGCGAAGCTGCCTCCACATCCAACAACCGGTTCACGCCAGACAGGGTGCTGGCCAACACCTCTTGCGGATTGAGGCTGGCCCCCAGCAAGCGGCTTGCTTCGCTGAGAAAGGCCAACTCCCGGTTGCGTTGTAGCGATTCCTGCCAAAACCCCACATGGCGGTCGGCCAGGGCCCCCACCGCCAGAGTGATCATCAAGAAGGTACCGAGTGACATGGCCACCCAGGCCCAGCCCTGCGCCCCATCCGGCGGGCGGAGGAGGATCAACACCAGCCAGCTCCCCAAACAGAGCAAAAAACTGCGCCAGGCCCCACGCCAGCCATAGCGCAGGCTGGCCACGACCAGATAGATGGCATACAACGACAGGAACGGACTGCGAAAGCCGCCGGTCAGGCCAACTCCCCCCGTCAGGAAGGCCAGATTGCCCAGCCTGGCCCCCCACGTAATCACCCATTCCGGCACCTGCCGCCGATCCAGCCAGAGCAAGAGGCCGTTGTACAGAAAGGCGGCAGCCAGCAAGGCCGCCAGCGGCAGCAGCAGGTCCGGCGTGGTAAGGCCAAGCCCTCCCAAACCGAACGCGGCGCTGACCACCAGGGTGATGAGCGCCAGGCCCAACTCCAGGCGCAATACACGGTGTGGGAACCGGCCATCGGCATCCGTTGCTGGCTGGCTTTCCACCGGCAACTCTCCCTGGGTGAGGGCCTTTCCCTCACAACCTGAACAGCTTGCCCCAAAGGAACACGAGGGAAACAGCTAAAAAACAGTTGATATCCCTCGCGTTTCTGGTGGTTTTCAGACAGGCCCTCAGCCGGACAAGGTCTCCAGGTAGGTTACGATTTCGGGCAGAAGGAACAGGCGGGCCTTGAAGTAATCGTTCACTAGGCCGTTCACCTTCTGGTAGGAGGCCCGCAACAGCTCCTCCCGTTGCTCCCCCAGTGCCCGGCGGCCCGTCAGGTCGTCGCGCAGTTGGAGCAGGGCATCCACGATCTGCTCCTCCTCCGGCCCTTCGGCCACCCGCACCACGGTCCGGATCAGGCTGTCTACCTGGTCAATCAACGTATTGCGATCCACAGCGGCGCCGGCGGTAATCGCCTCCTCCACCGTGTCCAACAAGGACCCCACCTGATAGAGGAGGGCAGCCGGCTCGTCAAACAGCTCGCGGATAAAGGCCGCTTCGGGCCAACGGCCGGTGAGCCGGAAGATGTTGTACAGCCGCTTGGCCACCTTGCCATAGTTTTTCGGATCGTGACGGCTATATTTGGCCACCTCATGCTGCAACTGGTCCACATAGTCCTGCAACGCATCGGGGGAAAGATGTTTGACCAGTTTGGTAAAGAGGGGGATCGACTGGGCTTCCAGGTATACCTCCTGGAAATAGGGGTCGAGGAAGCCGTCCAGGGGCACGATCTCCCCCGTCGGGGTTTCCCAGGTTACGTCAAGCATGTTGCTGGCATGGACCACCCGTCGCTCTTCCGGCTCGGCGATGACCCAGTCGAGCTTGCACCAGCCGGGCTCCTGACAGCCATAATCCCAGTGGATGGTCAGCGATTCCCCCTTGGGGGTGAACAGGTCAAAGGAGCCTCTTTGGACCTCCTCAGCACTCCACGAGATCGGTGCGCCGATCTTTAGCTCCTTCCCATCGCGGACCACGTCCTGCAAGAAGGTGCCCCACTTGACCTCGACCAGCTCATAGTTTTCGCCCTTGAAGGTGGACAGGGCTTTGTCGCGCAGCAGGTCGGCCAGGATACGGCACGCCTCCTCCCGCGTGGCTGCCTGGATGTTCACCCGCTCGAAAAAGTCGGCATCGCCGGGAAACAGTTGTACCTTCGACTGGGCGGCGCTGCCCGACAGGGAGATGGCCGTCTCCACGCCGGGCCGGTCGGGGATCTGGACAATGTCCGCCAGACGGCGATACCGCTCCAGGACGGCGGGATCAAAATCCAGGAGCGTGACCCGATGGCCAAAGATGCCGGCCCGGACGTCAACAACCAGATCCCCAGCAGCGGACTGGGTTCCGGCCATAGCCGTCAACCACTGAGTGGCGTCCGCCTCGTCCACCTCCACCCCCAGCTCCTGGGCAGCCTGGACGATCCGTTCTACCTGTTCTTCGGCTGATTTTTCTTCTGTCATGGATCTCCTCTCACAAAATGATCTAAAGGCCGGGACCAGGGCGAGGCAACCTCGCCCCCGGGACCAGGGCGAGGCAACCTCGCCCCTACCTGGCAATGGCCGTCAATACCAGGGTCAACACAGCGACGATCAGAAATACCAGGATCGCCACCCCCAGCAACTGGATCATCTGGCGATCGCGCTTCTGCTGCGACTCCCGCGCCAGGGCCAGCGCCTCCTGGCGGATCCGCTCCGCTTCCAGCAACGCCGCCATCCGCTCCTGCGAGGCTTGCTCCTCCTGCTCTTTGAGCACGGCGATGCTGGCCGCCCGTTCGCGCAACCACTGCCGCGAACTCTGCTGCCAGCGGTGGACCACCTGTTCGATCAGGGTCAGGTTACGGCCACACTGGCTGCAATGGTCGGCCAGAACCCAGTTGTCGGCCCCGCAGACCGGACAGTCCCGGATCAGGGCTGCTCCACAGTGGGTGCAGTAACGCACCTGTTCTTCGTTGTAATGGCCACATTCAGGGCACAGGCGGGTGATCGCGCCGAAAAGGCTGCCACAGAAGGAGCACAGCAGTTGCTGGCTGTCGTTTTCTACCATCTCGTGCGCCCCGCAATTGGGGCATTCAAAGTCGAACAGTTGCATCTTTTCTCCCCGATCCGCAGACGAGAATTCGGGTTTGAGCCCCAATTTTCCCATCTACATGACTATCCATCCCGGAAACCTGCTAGGGTCCCCAGGCCCAGCCTGGGTCTGTGTCATCGTAACCGTTGTGGGTCAGGCGCACCAGGTTCTGGCCATCGGCGCGCATCAGATACAGTTCCCGGGCATTGACCCCGGCCCCCTCGCCGGTATAAGCCACAAAGGCCAGCCAGTAGCCGTCGGGCGACCAGGTCGGCGCTTCAGCGCCCTGGGGAAGGTCGGTCAACGGGCGCACCTGGCGGCCATCGGCCTGCATGACATAGACCTGGTGGCTTCCCCCCCGGTTGGAGACGAAAGCCAGATGGCTGCCATCGTGGGACCAGGCCGGGGCCCAATCCACGGCCGGATCGTCGGTCAGGCGGATCGGTGGGTCGTCTCCGCCGGGGGAAACGACCCAGATATCCATATTTTTCTCCCGCTCGGCGACATAGGCCAGGTGCAAACCATCGGGCGACCAGGCCGGCTGTCCGGCATATCCCGGTTCGGCGGTCACCTGCACCGGGTTCCCTTCACCAACCACGGCCACGAACACCTGGCTCACCCCGCTTACGCTGGCGGTATAGGCCAGGCGCGAACCATCGGGCGACCAGGCCGGGTCTCGCCCGGCGAACAGGTTCCGTTCCCCCTCCCCCGTCGCCTGGCGGATCATCACCCCGCCGCTGCTGCTATCGGCCACAAAGGCCACCGTTCCATCCGGGCGCCAGGCCGGCTGCCGGGCATCACCCGGCCCGCTGCTCAGGCGGCTCAGCCCCAGGCCGTCGGTCCCCATCGCATAAACGGCATACGGCCCCTCGCGGTTGCTGGCAAAGAGGAGCCGGCCCGGCGGCACCACCGTCACGCTCACCGTCGCCGATGCCTTCACCTCTCCGCCGGCCTTGCGGGCCTGGACGGCCAACCGGTGAGGTCCCTCGCCGATATTGTCCACCGCCCACTCCACCATGGCAGGAACTGTCTGGGGGTCGGGGTTCACGTGGACGCCGACCGTCACCCCATCCACCTGCAACCCGGCCTGCAGGAATCCCGGTTCAGCCATGGCGACGCGGACCGCGAGGGTGGTGCCGTGCTGGATGAGCGCCCCATCCAGCGGGGCGAGGATCTGCACCGCATCCCCCGGCGGAGTAGGGGACACAGGAACAGCAGCCTGCAGGTCCCCTCGCTGACGGAGCAGAACCAGGGCCAGCAGCGAATAGATCCCCGCCGCCATCAGAAAGACGAGAAGCAGGACCATCCACTGCCAGAAGGTGATCGCCTGCTTCATCGTTGGAACCTGGGTTGCGGCTACTTGTACCCGGTCAGGCTGATGTGGTCCAGGTTGACGTCCAACTCCCGGTCGGTGGTGGCCCACTTTTTCCACACCCGGATAAAGAGGGTAACCCTGCTCGCCGGGGCCTTGACCTCGGCGGTATAGGCGCTAAACATCCCTGGGTCCAGCCGGGTGTCTACCCTGTTCCACGGGATCTCGACCCAGTTGTCCACAACCTGCCAGTCGGTGCCTCCGGCAGGGTCATAGCCCCACTGCACCCGGTAGTTGTAGCCCACCCGATCGACATCGTTGGCCAACACCCGCAACAGGCCATACAACGAGAGCCGGTAGGTGGCCCCCACGGTCAACCCGTCCACCGTCTGGAAGATGCCGGCGTAGCGATCCGGGTCGGATCGGCCCTTGCCCAGGGTGTTGATCTCGATCATCTGCGAGTGTTCGCCCTCCTGGACGGCCGGCGGCCAGGTTTCGTCGTAGAAGCCATAGCCGGCCTCAGCATCGTTGTAGAACCAGCTCCAGCCCTTGCCCACCTTGCCCAGGGGGATCGGGACGAAACCGCCCTCAAAATCGCCGTTGCTCAGGAATTGCCCTTCCTCGCCGACCTTGACGGTGGCTTGCGCCGTCCCCTTGGCGCCGCCGGCATCGTAGGCCACCGCTTTGAGGGTGTGGGACCCGGCCGCTCCCGGCTTCCAGGCAAAGTTGTGGGACAGGCTCAACAGGCCGACCTCATACTCGACGCTGCCCAGCAACGTACTGCCATCGTACAGCTCCAGCCTGGTGATGCCCACGCCGTTGCTGCCCGCCACGGGGATGGTATAGTTCCAGCCGACGACCGGAAAGTCGGGGACGGTCAGGCTCACCGACGGTTTGTCGGTATCGGCCGGCATAGCCCCCTTGAGGCTGATGGTGTCCAGGTTGACGTCCAGCTCGCGGCCAACGGTGCCCCACTTTTTCCAGACGCGGATAAAGAGGGTCATCCGCTCGCCGGTGGCCGTGAGGCGGGCCGTATAAGAGTCCATCTCGCCGGGCGACAGGCGGGGATAGACGGTATCCCACGGCAACTCGACCCAGTTGTCCACCCGGGTCCAGTCGGTACCCCCGTCATAGTCCACCCCGACCTGCACCCGGTAGTTGTACCCCTCCCGGTCGGGGTCGTCCTCCAGGGCGCGCAACATGCCGTGCAACGACAGGTCATAGGCCTCGCCCGGCACGACGGCCACCGTCTGGTAGATGCCGGCGTAGCGGTCGGCCTCCGAGCCGGCCTGGCCAACGGTGTCCAGTTCGATCATCTGCCCATGTTTGCCCTCATAGATCACCGGGGTCCAGGTCTCGTCGTAAAAGCCATACTCGATGTGGCCGCCGTTGTGGAAGCAACGCCAGCCGTTGCCGACCAGGCCCACCGGTGTCGAATAGAACCCCTCCTCAAAGTTGCCGTTGGTCAGGCGCTCCACCGGCGTGCCGGCCAGTTGGATGCCGGGCAGGGCAACGACAGCAGCGACCACTGCCAGGAACAAGGCTGCAACCACAATCCATTTCCTGTTCATCTTTTTTCCCCCTTTTCATCTTACAGGCCGGGGCCCACTCTCCAGGCCGTACCGATCACTTTACGATGTTTCAGGAGATGATGCCGGCGCACGGGGTTCCGCCCCCCAGCAAAACAGGGTGTGGCCCATCTTTAAAGCCGGCGAGCGCCCTGGTCACAGACAAGTATATCACATCTTGGGCAATTTGACAAGGGGTTTTTCACCGCAATTCATAGAGATACACCGCCACCCGCACCCATTGAGCCTCATCCCTCAGCACAGCGTGCTGCTCCAGCCAGGCCTGCACCAGCCCCCGTTCGTCCCACAACGCCACCTCGGTGGCGATCAGCCACACAGCCCGGCTGCCGGCGGCGATCTCGGCCATACGGCGGTCCAGCTCGGCAGCACTCATGCCGGCGTTGGTATAGGGGCCTTCGGCCCAGCGATAAGGTTCGCCGCCCGGCCTGAGCACCTGGGGCAAAAAGGCGCGGTAGCTCCCGGCCGGTTGCTTCCAGGATGGTCGCCCGGCACCCGGCACCTTTGGGGGGAGATGCCGGGCGTAGTAATCGAAGGAATAGCGACCATAGGGGATCTGAAAGAGGACCACTTCCCAAGGCGACAGACGGCTCAGCACATAGCGGGTGGCCGCCCGAAAGTCGGCCTTGAGCGGGGTGGTGGCCTGGAGCCACAGGCCCCAGCCGTTCAGCCCCAGGAGCACCGCCACCAGCAGGCCGGCCAGCATCCGGCTCCGGCGGGCAATAGCCATCCCCCCGCCGGCCACCAGCAGCAGATAGGCGGGCAGCACAAAGATCAAGTAGCGGGCGGTGTAGAGCGGCCGGCTCAGGCTGATGAGGAACAGGCCCAACACCGGCACCAGCAGCCAGCAGAACAGGGCCGCCAGCGACAGCGGACGCACCAACCGGTCCCGCCACAGCAGGCCGGCGGCCAGCAACAGCCCGATAAAGGGGGCCAACCCCCACCAGGGAAGGCTCGATGTCACCCCCAGACTGTAGCTGTACAAAAGCGAGGAGACCATCTCAGGCAGCGGCACAAACCGGAAACCGGTGTCGCCCGGATGCAGCAAGAGCGGCAGTTGCCAGACCAACAACGGCAGATAGGGCAGAATGAGCACCGCCAGGCTTGCCAGCCACGGCTTCCAACCGCGGCGGCGGCACGGCCCATCCAGGGCAAAGAAGATCAGCCCTTGCGCCGGGATGATGAGGGCGGCCAGGAAATGGACATACGGGGCAACAGCGGTCACCACCCCGTAGGCCAGCCAGCGCCCCCACCCCCCCCGCTCCAAAGCTGCCAGGTAGCGGTCCATCGAGAGCAGGGTCAGGGCCACGACCAGGGTGTACATCTTGCCTTCCTGACTGTACCACACCAGGTAGGGCGATGTCGTGGCCAGCAGCGCCGCCAGGCAGGCAACCCCAGGCAGCGAAGGGAAGATGCGCCGCGCCAGCCGGAAGGTGAGCGGCACGGCCAGGACCCCCCAGATCAGCGAGAAGAAACGCAGCCCAAATTCACCATCCCCGGCCAGATGGAGCCAGGGCCGCAACAGCAGATGGTACAGCGGCCCGTTCTGTCCGGGCCGGACGAAGGCACCCACCAGATCGGCCAGGGGCGCACAGGCAAAGCGGACGGCGTCTACTTCGTCGCGCCACAGGCTCTGGAAATCGAGGCGAAACAGGCGCAGGGCAAAGGCCAACCCCACCAACCCAACCATAGCCCAGCGCCAACGCCACCCCGTCACAGTCCCCATCGCCTCAGAATCAAGGGCGCGGGGTCCCTCTCCCTGGAATCCCCGCGCCCCAACTGTTCAGCGAGCTTTTGCCCCCAGCCGCCCAGGAATAGCCGTGCCCCCCATCCTGTCCTGTCAGGAATCCGAGCCGCCTGTTTCTCCCGTCTGCTGTCGGCGGCGACGGCTGGCCGTCCACAACACCCCAAAGAAGACCAGGAGAAGCGGGAGCAATACAACCCCACAGCACAACCAGAGATAGGATACTCCCAGGGCGACCGCGTCGAACAACTTGCCCCACTCGAACTTGAGGTCCGTCTCGCCCTGGGGGTAGCGCCGGTCGCTGCCTGCTGTGGCCATCTCGGTCGGCGTTGGGACAGGGGTCATGGTCGGCGGCAGCGCGGTGGGAGTCGGCGGCACCGCCGTGGGGGTGGGGGCTTCGGTGGCCGTTGGCTCCTCGGTGGGCACGGCGGTCGCCTCTTCGACGGCGGTCGCTTCCTCGGTGGGCACCTCCGTCGGCTCTATCGTCGGTGTATCGGTCGGGGCAGGGGTAGTCGGCGAGGGGGTCGGCGTGGCCGTGGGCGGCGACTGGAACAACCCCGAACTGGCTGCCAGATCGGCGCGCCACAATCCCGCTGCCAGCAACAACGAGGCAGCCACCCAGGGAATCAGTCTGATCAAGGCTCTGACCTCTCGTCGTGCTGGCGGCATAAAAAATAGATCCCTCATCTGTCGAATCATCCGATCCCTTGTCAGTCTGTGCGAGCAACGGTGCGTATTATAGCAGAAAAAATCACCCTTTGCCAATCCAGGGCCTGGCGATGATTATCCACGAATGCCGCCACGAATGGGACACGAATACGCGAATGCCGCCACGAATGGGACACGAATGCCGCCACGAATGGGACACGAATGGGGCACGAATACACGAATCACAAAGGGGGCATGAAGGCACGGCGGAGGCCCGCTCAGATTCTATCCGCTTTTACCCGTTCATCCGGTTTGATCCGGTTTTATCCGCTGCTGACCGCCATATCCAACCTGCGACCCGGTAAACAAATGCCGGGAAAGCAAGTTACCTCGACGGTTAGCTATCTACAGGGCGATCTTGCCGGCCAATACCAAAATGACGCAGCCAAAGATCACCACGTTGATCAGAATCAGGACGGCGATGACCAGCCAGTGTCGAATGTCCAGTGATTCGAACATGTGCTTTCCCCCTACACTGCCAGGCATAGGATACCCTGAAATTGGAGAAATGTCA
The DNA here is from genome assembly GCA_034435455.1 of Anaerolineae bacterium. Classification (GTDB taxonomy): domain Bacteria; phylum Chloroflexota; class Anaerolineae; order JAAYZQ01; family JAAYZQ01; genus DAOTXL01. Next base: position 42,395 of record DAOTXL010000016.1, on the reverse strand, counting down.
AGCCGGGCCAGGCAGAGCATGCGCCCGCAGTGTGACGTCACCGGCCACGACCCTTTCCAGATGGCCGTCATCCAGGCGCACCAGCAAGGCCCCATCAGCATCCACCCCTGTGGCGATCCCTTCCAGGGACAGGCCGGCTGCGGAGACGGTCACCGGTTGATGAAGCGTCACCAGCCGTTGCGCCCACTCGGCGTGAGGGGAGTGGCCAGACTGCAGGGCCAGATAGCGCCTCTCCACCGCCTTCAGCAAGGCCCACAGCAGGGCCAGACGGTCCACCGGCCGCCCCAGCGCATGGGACAGGCTGGTGGCCGGCATCAGCAGCCCGCCCGGAAGCTGGCCCGGGTCAAGATTGACATTGAGGCCAATGCCCACCACCCCATACTCCAGCCGGCTGCCACTCACTTCGATTTCGGTCAGAATTCCCCCCGCCTTGGCCCCACCGAGGAGAATGTCGTTGGGCCATTTGAGGCCCACGGTCAGGCCGGTTTGCCCTTCAATGGCATCGGCCACGGCCAGCCCGCAGAGCATCGTCAGTCGGCTGGCCTGGTGCGGGGCCAGGTCCGGGCGAAAAAGGAGCGACAGGAGCAGGCCGCTCCCGGCCGGCGCCTCCCAGCGCCGCCCCAACCGCCCGCGTCCGGCCGTCTGATAGTCGGCGAGAACCAGCGTGCCCTGCGGCGCACCGGCCCTGGCCAGACGCCGCGCCTCGTCATTGGTCGAGCCGGTCTCGGACAGGTAAACCACCTTCCGCCCGACAAAGGAGGTCTCCAGACCGGCCTGGATCATCTCCACCGACAGGGTCTCTGTCATAAATCCTCCTGTTGACCCGGCGTAATTACCTCCCGTCGTCGTGGGTCGGCGGTTGCGGCGGGCGGGAGTTATTCCCACCGGAACGTCCTCGCCGCGATGGCACCCCCCACCAGCAGACATCCCACCAGCACCGCGACCTCTGTCCAGTGCTGGCCCCACGGGTCGCCGAACCACAACCCCTTCATCAGCGTCACCACGTGGGTCAGTGGGATGTACTGGCTGACGGTCCGTACCTTCTCCGGTAACACCTCAAGCGGCAGGCTTGCCCCGGAGAGGAACATCATCGGGAAGGCCAGCACCATCCCCACGGTCTGCGCGATGCGGGCGGTAGGAGCCAGGCCGGCGATCAGATACCCCAGCGCGAAAAAGGCCGTCGTCCCCAGCAGAAAGCCCGCCAGCACGCTCAGGACATCCCCCTCAAACCGGATGTGGAAGACGGCACTGCCGGTCAGGATCAGCAGCAGGACGCCGATGACCGTCATCAGGAGATAGACGGCGATGTCGCTGAGGATGTAGGCCAGGGGATGGAGCGGGGTGGCCCGGAAACGCCGCAGGACGCCGCTCTCCCGCGCTGCCGCCGCGCCGATGGGCAGGCCGATGAGCCCCACCGTGACAATGATGAGCCCGATGTAGGCGGGCACCGCAACATCCATCGTCCCCCGACCGCCGAAGAGAGGGGTGGGCTCGTTGCCGTAGATGGCGCCGAAGAGCAGAAGCACCAGCGGGGCGTAGAAGATGGTGAAGAAGGTCGCGATGGGCTCCCGCAGGTAGAGTTTGGCCTGAACCAGCAGCAATTTCAGTAAACCGCGCACGTTTGCCTCCTTACTCCCGCATCTCTTTCCCGGTCAGCGCCAGGAAGACATCCTCCAGCGTCGGCTGTTCGGTGCGCAGGTCGCGGAAGCGCACGCCCATCCCCTCCAGCGCGCCGACGACCCCGCCGACCAGCCCCTCCCCCCGCCCGTAGACGACCGTCCGTTCCCCGATATGCTCCACGCGGATCACGCCGGGCACTCCCCGGAGAGGCGCATCGTCCCACTGCCCATCCGCCGTAAAGACCACCCGCTGCTCCGCCCCCAGGGAGCGGATGAGGTTCTCCGGGGTATCCAGCGCGACGATCTTCCCGTGGTCTATGATCGCCACCCGCTCGCAGAGCCGTTCTGCTTCCTCCATGAAATGGGTGGTCAGGAAGACGGTCTTGCCCCGCTCCCGGATGCCCCGGACCAGGTCCCATATCGCCCGGCGGGCCTGCGGGTCCAGGCCGGTGGTGAGTTCGTCCAGAAAGACCAGTTCCGGGTCGTTGACCAGCGCCAGGGCAATGAAGAGGCGCTGTTTCTGCCCGCCGGAGAGTTTCTCAAAGGCGGCGTTCCACTTATCCGCCAGCCCCAGTTGCTCCAGCAGGGCCCTCCCGTCCACGCAGCGGGGGTAGAAGGAACCGAAGAGGTCCAGCGCCTCCCAGACCTTGAGCCGGGGGTGGAGGGCTGCCTCCTGCAACTGGACGCCGATGCGGCGGCGGAGTTCGTAGCCGTCCCGCTGGGGGTCCAGTCCCAGCACCCGGACGGTCCCCCGGTCGGGGCGGCGCAGCCCCTCCACGCACTCAATGGTGGTGGTCTTCCCGGCGCCGTTGGGGCCGACCATGCCGAAAATCTCCCCCTCCTCCACGGTGAAGGAGACACCGTCCACGGCCCGCACCGGGCCGTAAAATTTGTGCAGCTCATTGACCTCTATCGCAATGCTCATGGGTCACCTCTCTTGATGTCATAACAAAGGACGCAGAGAACGCAGAGAAGAGGTAAAAACCACGAATGAAGGTCTTTTCCACCCTCACATAGCCCGCCTCCTCCAGCCGCTGCAGGTGCACGCTGAGGTTGCCGTCCGGCGGGAGATTGCTTCGCTCATTGTATACGTCCTGTCAATGTGGGTCCAGATAGACGTTCTGCATCTGCGGCACATCCACCGGCAGCAACAGGTAGCCGTGCACGTAAGGTTTGATGAGCATCCGGCTGATGTTGTGCGCCAGCCAGATCTCGGCAGCGTCGTCCACGATCTTCTGTTCGGCCTGCCGATACAACGCCAGGCGGGCAGCCGGGTCGCGCTCGGTGCGCGCCTGTTCCAGGAGAAGGTCCACCTGCGGATCGCGATACCGCCCCAGATTCTCCTCACTCGTGCTATGATAGAGCACATCCAGAAAGTTCTGGGGGTCAGGATAGTCGGCGCACCAGGCCAGACTGAACATGTGGCCGTGATGGTCCCGCACTTTCTGCACAAAGCCAAACGGTTCCAGCAACTCGACCTGGATGTCAATGCCAAAGACCTGCTCCCAGGTCTCGATCAGCGCCATCGTGGTGGGGTCGGCTTCGGTGTAGCCTGAATCGGTGAAGGTCAGGGGGGGCAGGTTGGACGGATCGCCATAGGATGAGCGGGCGATCAGCTCACGGGCATGGTCCGGATCAAAGCGATACCCCTTCAGCTCCGGATTGTAGCCGGGCATGCCCGGTGGCAGTGGGCCGGCAGCCGGGATGGCCGTTTTCTTGAACACCACGTCGAGAAGTCGCTCCCGGTCCACAGCATAGCTGAACGCCTGACGGACCAGTGGATCGTCAAAGGGTGGACGGCTGGCATCCAGCGTCACCCGGATGGTGCACAGGTCGGTCACAGCATGATATTCATCGTGCAGCGGGTCGGTGGGGTCTTCCACCCGTTCCACCAGATCGGTGGGCACACCGGCCATGTCTATGTCCCCGCTCTCGTACAGGCGCAGGGAAGGGCCGGCATCGAGCAGGTAGACCAGGTGTTCCAGTTTGGGCAGCGGACCATAATAGGCCTCATGGCGGGCCAGAACAGTCACATGGTCATCCCACCGCTCCAGGCGAAAAGGACCGGTGCCGTTCGGCTGTCGCCACCACTTCTCCCCATCTCCCTTTTCCACATTCTCGCGGTCCACGACAAAAGCCACCGGCCAGGTAAGCTTGGCCAGAAAGTAGACCTTGGGCGCATCAATCGTGACCTGCAGGGTGTGCTCATCTACCACCACCACCCCCGCGATCTCGTCCGCCTGGCCGGCGAGCCGTTCCTGCAAACCGACAATGTCACCCAGGTAGGTGCTGACCTTCGGCGAACCGATTTCAGGGCTGGCCGCGCGCTCCCAGGAGTATTTCACATCGGCGGCGGTCACCGGCCGGCCGTTGTGGAACAGAGCATGGGGACGCAGGAAAAAGGTATAGGTCCGCCCATCGGGGCTGATCTCCCACCGTTCAGCCAGGTCAGGCACCACCTGCAATTCTGTATTGAAGCGGACCAGCCCGCTGAAGAGATAGCCCATGTACCCCCCGGCCGAGGATTCGGTCGTGGCCGGGTCCAGGTCATACGGCTCGCTGCCGGCCAGGACCAGGGCTGTGTTGCGGTCCACATCATAAGGGCACAACGCCGTCAGCGTCAGGCTGCCGATGATGGCCTCAATGGTCCGGACACGCTCCTCAAAGGTGGAAGCTTTGGCTGCGATCAGCAAAAAGTACACCCGCGCCCCTCGCGCCGCCACCACTATCTGGAGCTGCACCGGCGGCTCCTGGGTGTTGAGGAGGGTGACCTGATAGGCCGGTATGCCCCCGGCGAGGGTGATCGGCTGAGTGGTGGTCATCCCCACTCCGCCGATCTCGGCGGCAATCTCTTCGGCCAGCATCCCGGCCATCTCCTCCAGAGAAGAGATCTCTTCGGGATAATAGTCCCAGCCGGCCAGGACCATAATCTGGCCATCGGGATCGGTGATCGTCAGCGCCGGGAAGGGGTCGCCGGTCTCGGTCATCTCCCAGTCGGCGGGGAACTGAAGAGACCAGCCGTTCTCCGGATCGCCATAATACCCCTGCGGTGTGGGGCTGGGGCGGGGTGTCTCGGTTGGCCGGGGGGTGGCTGTCGGTTCCAGGGTTGGGGTGGGTGAGGGGGTGGCCGTCGGGGTCGGCGTATGGGTCGGCAAGGGCGTGGCCGTCGGGGGCGACGTATGGGTTGGCAACGGCGTGTCGGTCGGGACCGGAGCAGGCGTGGCCGTCGGACCACAACCGGCCAGCAGCAGGGAACACAGGATCAGCACCATCCCCGATACCTTGAGCCTTTTCATCCTTTTCCTCCCCGGTGGCGGGCATATCGAATCGCCCCCACCCCGAGCAGCAGGGCCATCAGGACTGCCCCCCCGCCCACCGTGTAGTAGAGCCATCGGTCCACGCCCGCCCCTTCGACCACCCCACCTGCGGGGACGGGACTGGCAGGCACTGCCGTCACAACCGTTCCCGTCGGCGAAGCCCCGGCTGCCATCGCCGTCGGCTGCGGGCGACCGGTGGCCGTTGGGCGGGGTGTCGAGAGGGCAACAGGGGTGGCCGTCGTCCACGGAATCGTCGGCTCTGCCTGCCACAACGCCAGAGTGGGCACCGCCGTGGGGGTCGCTCCACGGGCAGCCGCTGTGGGCCTGGGCTGAGCGCCAACCTTCGCCCGCCACCGATCCTCCAGGCCGTCGGTGTCAAAGCCGTAGACCTGCTGCAAGGCTCCATCGTAAGAAGCCCCGCGCCGGAAGGCAGCCAGCAACTCCAGGACCTTTTCCCGGCCATACTCTTCGATCAGGAAATTGACCACACTGTAACTCTGAGCATAGGCCAGACCGGCGCGTCCGGCGTGGGCTGAAAAGCTGCCACCCAGGCCACGCAGGGAAAGCAATCTGTTCCCGGCCATAGCCTCCGCCAGCAACGCCTCCTGGTCGGCATCCGGCTCACCTTCGGCCCACGAAGCCAGCCCCTCGTCCAGCCAGGTCGGCAGGTCGCTCCAGCAATTGAAGGCCAGTTGATGGACCACCAGGTGCATCAACTCGTGAGCGACCGTCCGGCGGCCATAGTCCAGGCTGTCCGGATCGGCGGCGATCAGCACGGTATAATAGTCGGGGAAGGCAACCCCGCCGGTCCAGCGCTGGGAAAAGACCAGGGCATCCTGCAGATCCTCAGCGGTGGCATAAAAATAGAGGTGCACCGGCTTTTCCAGATTGGCGCCCGGGTCAGCCGTCAGGCGGGCCTGAGCATCCACCGCCGTCTGAAGCATCTCCTGCCCAAACGCCTCCCCTCCTTCATACCAATGGACGGCGATCTGGCCCAGAGCCTGGGTCTGCCAGGCGTGGCGGTCATCCTCGAACGACACCCACTCCATCGGCGAGGACCAGGTCTCACCGCTCCCGGTGGTGACCCGCCAGCGCCACCACAGGCGTGCTCCAGGGGGGATGGGGCCGGAACGGCGCAACTTGAAACTCCAGTCGGCCAGGAGGTGTCCCGGCTGCTGACTGTCGGGGGTGACATCCGGCGAAACGCGGATGGAGGATTCACTGCAGGATGTCCTGTCCATGCCGTACTCCAGTTCAACCTTATCCACCGGAGACGGAGCAGCCAGGTCCAGATGAAAGGCTATCTCCTCTGGAAAATGGACCCGGGCCTCATTGGCCTGCGCCTGGACCGTCGGTGGCCCCTGTGCCGCAAGCGGGGCAGAGAACAACAACCAGATCGCCACCAGCCGGAACAGGATAGGGCCGCCACGCCTGCCCATCGGAATTCATCCTTCTTCAATGCGATAATGGGTCGTGATCTTCGCCGTCTTGCCCAACATGATCGAGGCCGAACAATACTTTTCCTGCGACAGGCGGATGGCCTCCTCCACGGCCCTGGGCTTGATCTCCCGTCCACGGACCACATATTCGACATCAATTTCCGTATAGACGCGGGGATGCTCCTCCGCCCGCGCGGCGCGGGCAATGACCTCCAGGCCGGTCACCGCCTGTCGCTTTTTATGCAGGATGTCCACCACGTCGTAAGCGGTGCAGCCGGCCATGCCGATAAGCAGCAGTTCCATCGGCGAGGGCCCCAGCTTCTGGGGGCTGCCATCCACCACGATGGCATGGCCCGACGAGGCCCGGCCGATGAAACGCCGCTCCTCCACCCAGGTCACTTTTGCCTCAGCAGTCATGCTGTCCCCCTCTGTTTCAACGTACTTTGACCGGCCCCTCCTCGCTCGCCGGGGGTCTGGGACCCCCGGCCCGTTGGCGGCAGGGCCACACAAACCCGCCGGGAAGCCTGCACACAAGCTATCCCCTCTGTTTCAACGCCAACAGCACATCCTCCGCTTTAACCGGCAGTTTGTTGAACCACAGCCCGGTCGCATCGTGGATGGCGTCGAGGATGGCCGGGGCCAGCACCAACATCGGCATCTCCCCCACGCCGCGCACCCCATACGGCCCCTGCGGATCGGCGATCTCCAGGATGAGCGGATGGATCTCATCGGGAACATCATAAACGGTGGGGATCAAATAGTCAGCATAGCTCCTGGTCTCCAGCCGTCCATCACGCATGATGAAATCTTCCAGCAACGTCCAACCTTCCGCCTGGACAACGGCCCCCTCGATCTGGCCTTCGACCTGCATGGGGTTGATGGCCCGGCCCACATCGTGAGCAGCCCACACCCGCTTCAGGTGTACCTGGCCGGTCTCGGTATCCACCTCCACCTCGACGATCTGCGTCCCGTAGCCATAGGTCACGTGCGGGTCACACACGCCCGTTTCCGGATCGTACATCGTTGTCGGCCGGGGACGGTAGGTGCGCTCGACAATCACCGGGCGCTCCCCGGCCTTCCACGCCTCCAGGGCCGCCTCACAGGCCAGTCTGACCGCGTTGCCGCCCATGAACGACAGGCGGGAGGCGCTGCAACTTCCGGCCTCCGGCACCTCAGCCGTATCCTGATTGACCAGTTGCACCCGGTCATACGGGAGCCCCAATGTCTCGGCGGCAACCTGCGTCAGGGCGGCCACCACCCCCTGCCCCACTTCGGAGACGCCGATCTTGACCACCGCCTGCTCGATGGCCCGCTCGCCATATAACTCACACCGGGCCGTACACTTGTCGGGGAAGCCAAAGCTGTAGCACACATTTTTGTAGCCCGCCGCCACCCCGATCCCCCGCAGCCGGCCGGCCGTGGCCTGCCCCTGGGGCCGGGGCTTGCCGGCCTCCGTCCAGCCGGCAGCCTCGGCGGCATGCAGCAGCGTCTCGCGGACCGATACCCCGGCCGGCACCACACTCTGCGTGGCCAGCACCGAGCCTTCGCGCAGGGCGTTCTTGAGGCGAAAGACGACCGGGTCCATGCCCAGCGCGGCGGCCAGGCGGGACATCTGGGACTCGGCCGCAAAGGTGGCCTGCAAAGCGCCAAAGCCCCGGAACGCCCCGGCGACAAGGTTGTTGGTGAACACATTGTAGCCGTCCACCCGGACGTTAGGCACTTCGTAAGGCCCGGTGATGATGCTGACGGCGTTGTTCAACACCGCCGAACTGGAGGAGCTATAGGCCCCGATGTCGGCGATGAGGGTCGCCTCGACCGCCAGCAACCGGCCATCCTTCGTCGCCGCCGAACGGCAGTGCATATAGTAGGGATGGCGCTTGTGGTGCCCACGAAACGACTCCTTGCGGTCCCAGACGATCTTGACCGGGCGGCGGATGCCCCGCCTGTCCAGGCAATAGGCCGCCAGCGCCAGCAGATGCTGGAGCGACATATCCTCCCGTCCGCCAAAGGCCCCACCCGCCGGGGCATAAATCACCCGCACCCGATCAAGGGGCAGATTGAGCATGTGGGCGATCTGATGCTGATCGTCGTGCGACCATTGCCCGGTCGAGTGGACCGTCACCCGCCCCTGCTCGTCTATGTAGCCGATGCCGGCCTCCGGCTGGAGGTAGGCGTGCTCCTGGTGAGGCGTGAAATACTCCTCTTCCACAACGACCACATCATCGCGGGCAAAGACGGCCTCCACATCCCCTTTGCGGATGTGCTGATGGGTCTGGATGTTATCCGGCCAGCGGTCGTGGATGACCGGTGCCCCCGGTTTCATCGCCTCACGCGGGTCGGTGACCACCGGCAGGTCCTCATATTCGACGCGGATCAGGTCCCGTGCCCGGCGTGCGGCCCGCTCCGTCTCGGCAATGACCAGCGCCACGCGGTCGAACACCGAGCGCACCTTGTCGCCGTTGAGAGCCGGCTGGTCCTTGAAGATCAGGCCATACTCGTTCACCGGCACATCCTTGTGGGTCAATACGGCCACCACACCGGGGACCTGTTCCGCGGCCGAGGTATCTATGGAGAGGATCCGGGCGTGGGGACGGTCGCTGAACAGCACCTTGGCATACAACATCCCGTCCATGGACAGATCGCCGGGGAACCGTGTCCGGCCGGTCACCTTATCCACAGCGTCAGGCCGCCATAGCCGCTGGCCGATTACCTGGGTCTTTATCATCGTGGACTCCCTCCTGGCACAAACACAACACAGATTCTGACACGGATACCTGGTTGACTGACAAATTTGACCATTACAGATTCTGACACGGATACCTGGTTGACTGACAAATTTGACCATTCACCGCAAAGACGCAGGGAGCGCAGAGGTTTTTATGGGTTTTCTCTGCGTCCTCTGCGCCTCTGCGGTTGGTTTTGTCCGCAACGTTAAATTTGTCGGCCAATCAGCACGGATACATGGAACAGCACCCCCGCCTTCCACGTCACCGTCCGAACTTCACATTGCCGAACCAGGCGTCAACCTGCATTATACCCACGAAAGGTAGGTTTGACAAAATCGCAGGCGGCGGATATAATGTCCGAAATCGGGCCAAAGCTGTCCGGTTTGACCCTATCTTGACCCCGTTGTGGCCGACAGCAGACCCGACCCAAACCGGCCTGGCCGGATGGAAGGGGGAACCGTTCATGGAGATCAGCAGACGAGGCGACTATGGGATTCGAGTGATCCTGGACCTGGCCACCCTGCCGCAGAATAGCCGGGCTACGACCCAAGAGATCGCCGAACGGCAAAAGATCCCCCTGCCCTTCCTGGCCAAAATCATCTCGCAACTATCCCTGGCGGGCCTGATCGTGACCCAACGGGGGGCTACCGGCGGCGTGGAACTGAGCCGCCCCCCGGAAGAGATCAACCTGCTACAGGTCATCGAGGCGCTGGAAGGGCCGATCCGGCTGAACCGCTGTGTCCTCGAGCCGGGCATGTGCCCCCGCGACCGGCACTGCCCGGTCCACGACATCTGGGCCGAGGCGCAGGCCCGCCTGGCCGACCTGCTGAGCCGCACGACCTTTGCCGAGCTGGCAGCCGCTGCCCATCGGAAAAAAGCAAGCCCGCCAGACGGGTAACTACCTGATCCGCCCGTAGCGCTGCCCCACGATCTGCTGACCGGCCTGGCCGAGGGAAAAGTCAAAGAAGCGTTGCACCGCTTCGGACGGCGGACCGGCCGTCACCAGCCACAACTCGCGCGTCAGGGCATAGCTGCCCCGCTCTACGCCCTGCGGGGAGGGCCGCTCCCCTTCGACCTTTAGCACCTTGACGCCGGACGAGGCCCAGACCATGCCCACGTAGCCGATGGCCCCCGGATGCGCGGCCACATATTCGACCACCGCCTGATCGGAAGGGGCGACCACCGCCCGCGGGGTGACACGCCGGTCGCCCATGACCAGCGCCTCGAACGCCGCCCGCGTGCCCGACCCTTCCTCGCGGCTGACCGGCTGCACCGCCCCGGACAATGAAACCCCAACCGCCTGCCACTCGTCGGTGCGCCCACCGAACAGATCCTGCAACTGCAGCAGGCCAAGCCCGTCCACCGGGTTGCCGGGATGGACCACGATGGCGATCCCATCGCGGGCGATGGCCGTTGCCCGCCAATCGGCCGGCAGGTCGGCAGGCAGCCAGGAGACCAGGGCCAGGTCGGCTTCCCCCCGGCGCAGGGCGTCCAGGCCGTAGGCCGTGCCCAGTCCGCTCACCTCCAGATGGACGAGAGGCTCACGCTCGTGGAAAGCTGCCGCCAGTTCTTCGACCAGGGGCGCCAGGGCCATCGAGCCGCTGGCCTGGAGGAACACCGGCTCCGGGGTGCTCAGCACCGGCTCGCCACAGGCCGCCACCAGGCCGGGCAACAGCAACCCTAGCGCAATAAGGCCACGACGAGACAAAGCACCCCTGCGCCAGCGCAATAGACGGCAAAGGGATACAGCCTGCCCCGTTGCAGGTAGCGCAACAGGCCCCAGATGCACAGATAGCCGCTGATCGCCGCTGCCAGCAAGCCGGCGGCCACAACGCCAAGCTGCGCCCCGAGATCCGGCGCAGCCAAGAGGTCCAGACCGGCCACAGCGCCTGCACCCACGAGCGCCGGCACCGACATCAAAAAGCTAAAGCGCGCCGCCGCCGGTCGTTCCAGGTCCCGCGTCAGCCCGCCGGCCATGGTCGCCCCCGAACGGCTGATCCCCGGAAAGAGGGACAACACCTGGCTGAACCCGATCCACAGGGCATCGCCCCAGCCCAGCGTCGCCAGGCCCCGGGTGCGCCGCCCCAGCCGCTCGCTGACGAACAGAAGCAGCGCGGTCACCAGCAGGAAAACGGCCGTCGCCGGCGGTGAGCCAAAGGCCTGCTCCACGGTGTCTTTGAGCAGCAAACCGAAAACCACGGCCGGCAGCGTGGCCACGGCGAGGAGCCAGCCCAGCCGCGCCTCGGCTGTGGCCAGGGGCCGACGGCGTGCCAGGCCCTGCACTACCCCCCGGACAATGGCCCACAGATCGCGCCCAAAGTAGGCAAACAGGGCCAACAACGTGCCCCATTGCACCAGCACATCAAAGAGAAAAGCGGATTGAGGATCAAACTCCCAGCCCAGCAGCCACGGGACCAGCACCAGGTGGCCTGAACTGGAGACCGGGATAAACTCGGTGGCCCCCTGGACAAGGCCCAGGAGAATGGCTTGCCAGATGTTCACCCTTCCCCCCCTGGCCGGAGCCGTTCCATTTGCGCGGCCCTGAACTGCCGGAACGTACCCTGGCAGATGGCAGCCCGTATCTCGCGCATCAGTTGCAGCAAAAAATGCACATTGTGGATGGTCGCCAGCCGGTAGGCCAGCAGCTCCTCGGCCTTGAACAGGTGCCGCAGGTAGGCCAGCGAGAAGTGCCGGCAGGTATAGCAGGCACAGTCTGCCTCGATGGGACCGGGATCGCGCTCAAAGCGGGCGTTGCGCAGGTTGATCCGCCCCTGCCGGGTCAGGAGCGCCGCGTTGCGGGCCAGCCGGGTGGGCAGCACACAGTCGAACAGGTCCACCCCACGGGCCACCCCCTCCAGCAGGTCCTCCGGCGCGCCGACCCCCATCAGGTAGCGCGGCCTGTCCGCCGGCAACAGCGGGACGGTTATGTCGAGCATAGCGTACATCTGCTCTTTCGTCTCGCCCACACTCAGGCCGCCGATGGCATAGCCGGGAAAGTCGAGGCCGGTCAGGAATTGGGCGCTCTGCGCCCGCAGGTCGGCAAAGATCCCCCCCTGGACGATGCCAAACAGGGCCTGGTCGCTGCGGGTGTGGGCCGCCCGGCAGCGCACCGCCCAGGCATGGGTACGGGCCAGCGCCTGCTCGTTATAAGCCCGGTCGTGCGGCTCGGCGCACTCGTCCAGGCACATGATCAGGTCGGCCCCCAACTGTTCCTGGGCCCGGATCACCGACTCGGGGGTAAAGAGGTGCTGCGAGCCGTCAATGTGCGAGCGGAACAGCACCCCCTCGTCGGTGAATTTGCGGTTCTCGGCCAGGCTGAACACCTGGAAGCCGCCTGAATCGGTCAGGATCGGGCCATCCCAGCCCATGAAGCGATGCAGCCCCCCCAGTTCGGCCACCACCTCGCTGCCGGGGCGCAGGTAGAGATGATAGGTGTTGGCCAGAAGGAGCTCTACCCCCAGCTCGTGCAGGTCGCGGGGGTCGAGGGCCTTGACGGTGGCCTGGGTGCCCACCGGGGCAAAGGCCGGCGTCGAAATCTCACCGTGGGAAGTGGTGATCCGCCCCAGACGGGCGCCGGTATCGGGATCGGTGTGCAGCAACGTAAAGCTAAAGGTCATACTCGCCCGCTGTTATGTCAATCTTTCGCGCGCTTTGGCGCTGGCATAGTCCATAATCCAGACCATGAGCACAATAGCCCACACCGCCGCGCCGGCGGCGCCATACTGGTTCAACTGCACCTGGACGCGGAAGAACTGGCCGATGCCGCCCCCCCCCACATAACCGATGACCGTGGACATGCGGATGTTGATATCCCACTGATAGAGGATAAAGGCCAGGAACTTGGGCACCAGTTGGGGAACGACGGCATAGACCAGCGTTTGCAACCGGTTGGCCCCCGTGGCCAGGATCGCCTCGACCGGTCCGGTATCAATCTCCTCAATCGTCTCGGAGAAAAGCTTGCCCAGGTTGGGGATGTTGTTGAGGGCCAGGGCCAACACGCCGGCAAAGGGCCCCACCCCCACCCAGGCCGAGCAGATGAGGGCCAGGATCATCGGCTCGATAGAGCGCCACAGGTTAAAGAGGGTCCGAAAGAGGTAGTAGATACCCCGCCCGATGGGATGGCGGCCCATCATGTTGCGGGCGGCGAGAAAGCTCAACGGGACGGCAAGGATGGAGCCCAGCGTGGTGGCCACGAGGGCCATGAGCAGCGTCACCAGCGACAGGTTGACCGTTGTTTTAACCGCCTCGCTGAACTGCAGCCCACCCACCGTCTCCTTCCACACGATCTCCACCTGGCCCGGTTCAGCCCGGCCTGCCTCCGGGTTTACCTCCATCAAGGGGCTGATCCGGGTCTCTACCGTCAGATTGCCATCCCTGTCGGTGGTGCAACAGTTTTCCTTGACCCGCAGGAAAGCGCCGTCGGACAGCGCCCAGCGCACCGACACATCGGCGTTCGGCGGCAGGCCGTGGCCGGTGATAACCAGCGGATCGCCGGCATTGCCGCAGGGCAGGGAGAGGTCCAGGCGCGGGAGCCCTGCCTGGGGTGGCGAGGCCTCGCCCGTGCCGCACGGCACCGGCAACGGGGCGCTGATGCGGTGCTCCTCGGTGGGCCGGGTGAAAAATTCTGCCACCAAAAAGTCGCGCATCATCTTCAGGCCCCGCGGCGCCCCTTCGACCAGATCGTAAAAGTTGATCCGGGATACGTTCCACGACCAGACAAACGTGGCCCCCAGGATGGCGATCACCAGGCCGGTCGTCACGTACCGGCGCGCAGGGCCGGCCCGGCGCATCCCCGGCGTGCCGGCGATGATCCGTTCGCGCAGCCAGCCCGACACATAGTCCAGGATGGCGACCACCAGCACAATGGCGATAATGGCCGTGGCCATGGCCCGGAAGCGGTTGAGGCGGATCCACTGGATGACCAGAAAGCCCAGGCCAGCATCGCTGATCAGGCCGATGACGGTGGACATGCGCACATTGATGTCCCAGCGGTAGAGGGTGAACGAGAGAAAAGTGGGCACGATCTGGGGCAGTACGGCATACACCACCACCTGCGGAAAAGTGGCGCCGGTGGCCCGCATCGCCTCGATCGGGCCGGGGTCAATGCTTTCAATCGCCTCGGAGTAGAGCTTGCCCAGGGCAGCGACGGTGTGGAACAGCAGGGCCAACATCCCGCCAAAAGGTCCCAGCCCCACCCACACGGCAAAGACGATGGCCCACATCAGTGTCTCGATGGAGCGCACGATGTTGAGGAAGGTCCGCACTACATAGTAGATGGCGCGCGTGACCGGATGCCCCCCCATCAGGTTGCGGGCAGCCAGAAAGCTCACCGGCAGGGCAAAGACCAGGCCCAGGGCCGTGGCCATGAAAGCCAGGGCCACCGTCTCGCCGATCTTTTCCAGCACCAGGCTCAGCGTCTGGGTGGGCACCAGGGGGCCATAGGGCCGGTGCTGTTCGGCGCGGATGACGTGGGTCTGCGTCTCGCCCGGTTTGGGCAGGCTGGTCAGGGGCACGGCCAGCGGCACCCGGAATGAGACCTGAAACCGCCCCTGGTCGTCGGTCATGAACTCCAGCGGCTTGCCTTCCCAAAAGATCCGCTGTTCGTCGCCGATGGGGTTGACCCACCACACCTCCCCGGCAAAATTCGGGAAAAAGCCCTCGCCGCTGAGGGTGATGGTGTCGCCCACCTCGGCACAGGGGACGTCGGGCACGACCCTGGGTTGTTTAGAGGCCGATTTGTTCGGGGGGGGCAACGGGCTGACGCAGGGCACCTGAAACGGTACCAACCCGATCTGATCCTCGGTCTGATGGGTCAGCAGTTCCGGCTGGGTCAGGGCCACGAGGTAGGGCTTCATGGTTGACCAGCCGGTGAACAGACGGGTCGGACGCACCTCGGTGGCCACCAGGCCCAGGCCATAGAGGGTCACCACACCCAGGAGGACAGGCAGAGCCGCCCCCCCCCTACGGCCACCGGCAAGGCGGAAGGCATCCCACGCGCCCCACAGCCACAGGAGGAGCAGAGGGGCCAGGAGCGCCGGGGTCCCCTGCCAAACGATCAACGCACCCAGGCCCAGGACGGCCGCCAGCAAACAGATGCCCCGCCCCCGGTTCCCCAGAAGGAATTGTCCGCCGCCCGGCACGGCCAGCGACAGCAAGGCCGCCAGCCCCGCCGGCACCCTGGGGCGAGGAGAAGGACGCTCATCGGGTTGATTTCGTTCAGACATGTTGTCCGGCCTGCCTATCCCGGGCCCATGCCGCCCACGGTGACCATTTCGGCCTCTTCGCCATACACCTCTTTGAACCGCTCGCGGGTCAACTCTGAGGGCAGCCCGTCAAAGACCAGTTCACCACTCTTGAGGCCCACAACCCGGCCGGCGTAGCGATGCACCAGGTCCAGGAAATGGAGGCTGCACAACACGGTGATGCCATCCTGGCGGTTGAGCAGTTCCAGGTACTGCAGGATGGAATGGGCCAACACCGGGTCCAGGCTGGCTACCGGCTCGTCGGCCAGCATCAGGCGCGGCTCCTGCATCAGCGCCCGGGCGATGCCCACCCGTTGCTGCTGCCCACCGGAGAGCTGGTCGGCGCGGCTATCAGCCTTTTCGGGGATGCCGACCCGCTCCAGGGCAGCCCTGGCCCGCTGCCGGTCCTCCGGCGAGAAACG
This sequence comes from Anaerolineae bacterium, assembly GCA_034435455.1. Taxonomy (GTDB): domain Bacteria; phylum Chloroflexota; class Anaerolineae; order JAAYZQ01; family JAAYZQ01; genus DAOTXL01. Next base: position 26,630 of record DAOTXL010000016.1, on the reverse strand, counting down.
GCCGACCAGGCTCCAAAGGGGATCGGCATAGCCCAGCCGCCCCGACAGCACATTGGTCATGACACTGCTGCGCTTGACCAGGTTGAACTGCTGGAAAATCATGCCGATCTGACGGCGGATGTGGCGCAATTCCCGACCTTGAGCAGCGGTGATGTCCACCCCATCCCAAATCACCCGCCCTGCCGTGGGATCGATCAACCGGTTGATGCAGCGCAGCAGGGTGGACTTGCCCGAACCCGACAGGCCAATGATGGCCAGGAATTCGCCATCTTTGACCTCAAAACTGACGTTTTTCAGCGCCACCGTCCCATCAGGGAAAACTTTGGTGAGGTTTTCTACTTGCAGCAAGCAACCCCCTCCTCTCCGCCTGTCCGGTGAGAACCTATCCGAAAACGGACGGCCTTTCCAGGCCGGTCCGGGCAGGCCGAAAAGCCTGCCCCACTACAACGGCGAAAGGATGAAAGACGGGAAAGGCAGCAGGCCATCCTTCCCATCTTCCATCCTTCCGAAGGCGTGACAGGGAGAGCCTGGTCCGGCCCCCCCTGTCAAAACCGTGACGGCTACTTGATCAGATCTTCGATGTTGATACCGGCTTTGCTCAGATCGGCGCGGAAGGGATCGTAGAAGGTATCGTCCGCCTTCTGCAGCCCCTCGATGGAGTAGAGAGTGTTCAGCGCCGCTTTGCCCTCATCGGTACCGGCGATCTCCAGCAGGGCGGTGACGATCTTGTCGCGCATGTCGGCCGGAAAGTCCTTGGTGAAGGCCACGTTGTCGTTGGGGATGTCGGTGGTGGTGACCAGGACGACGACCTTTTCCTTCACGTCAGGCAGGTCCTTCTCGACGGAGCTACGGGCATCGGCATAGGTCGCCCCGGCGTCGCAGTCACCGTTGTAAACCTGGGTGACGACGTTGTTGTGGGAGCCGGCCTCGACCGTCTTGGCAAAGTCCTTGTCGGGGTCAATGCCGTTGGCCTTGAGCGTGATGCGCGGGATGATATAGCCGGAGGTGGAGTTGGGGTCCACCCAGCACATCACCTTGCCCTTGAGGTCGGCCAGGGAGGTGATGCCGCTGTCGGCGCGGACGATGATCTGGCCCTTGTAAGTGGTCGCGCCATAGCGCTGCGTCACCAGCGCCACATTCACGCCATACTTTTCGTGGGCCAGAATGTAGTTGAAGGTGTTGAGCCAGCCGATGTGGGCCTTGTTGGCGCCCATCGCCTCGCGCACGGCAGCAAAGTCGGTGCCCACGTTGGCTTTGATCGTCAGGCCCGTCTTGTCCGAGATCATCTTGGCGATCTGGTCGCCGCTGGCAATGATCTGCTGAGTATCGCCCGAGGGCACAAAGGACATGATGATGGGATTGTCTGCCGTGCCCAGCTTGGGCGTGCCGCAGCCAACCAGAACCAGGGCCAGCAGGCTCAACAAGACAAAGGGGGTAAACCAAACATTCTTTTTCATTCTTGTCCTCTCTCCTTTTCAGTTCTGAGTGAAAAATATCGAAACGGCCTGTTTTGTGCGGATCCCTCCCGATGCACCTCACCTCCTTTGCTCCCTCAACAGCAAGAGAAGCGCACGGCCAGATTCCTGGCCGATATCATACACCATTCTGCCGGTCTTGGCAAGTTGACCTGTTGCCGACATCTCAGGGAGTAGGATAACTGCCAGCAGTTGTCCTACTCTTGCATTCCGACCGGAGATCAAGTATAATGCGCCCGATTGGCCAATTGAATCGAACTCGAAGGGGAGTTGAGGGAGGCCACAGGTGCGCCGGGACCCTAGAACGGCCGGCAGCACGGGGTACCCCCAGGATCGCTTGCCCTTCGAGCCCCTGCCAGGTATAGGGGCTCTGTTCTTTTTAGTCGAACAGGAGGAATTTGGTGGTTCAACGAAGAATGCTTGGTTCGGTGATGGTGGTGGGCGCCGGCGTAGGGGGGATGCGGGCCGCCGTAGACCTGGCCGATTCAGGCTACAAAGTATACCTGCTGGATTCGGCGCCCAGCATCGGCGGGATCGTAGCCCAGTTGGGCTTTATGTTCCCTACTCACGACTGCGTCCTGTGCCGGGGCACGTCCGACCACGGCTATGGCTGTTCGCGGCCATCCATCTCCCCCTTCTTGCTTGACCACAGCCAGCACCCCAACATCGAGATCATGACCCATTGCACCGTCGTCGGGGCCAGGGGCCTGCCCGGCGACTTTACCGTCCAGGTCCATCACCAGCCCCGTTATGTAAATACAAAGCTGTGCATCAACTGCAACGAGTGCACCAGCATCTGCCCGGTGGAGCTGCCCAGCGGCTACCAGGCCGGGCTGGTGATGCGCAAGGCGGCCTACAAACCTTCCGTCCGGGCCGTGCCCAACGCCTATGCCATCGAAAAAGGGCCCTACTGCCTCGACTGCCGCAAGTGCCAGGAGGTGTGCCCCACCGGGGCCATCAATCTGGATGAAGAGCCCTGGCTCGAAGAGATCCACGTCGGGGCGATCATCCTGGCCGTCGGGTACAGGCTCTACGACCCCAGCCCGGCCGAGGAGCTGGGCTATGGCCGTTATCCCAACGTGGTCACCGGCCTCCAGTTCGAACGCCTGGCCAGCCGCTCCGGACCGACAGAGGGGATCATCGAGCGCCCGTCCGACGGCAAAATCCCGGAGCGGATCGCCTGGCTCCAGTGCATCGGTTCGCGGGACCAGGAGCACCCTTATTGCTCATCCATCTGCTGCATGTACGCCACCAAAGAGGCGGTGCTGGCCAAGGAGCGGTTGCCGGGCGTCACCTGCGAAATCTTTATCATGGATGAGCGCGCCTTTAGCAAAGAGTACACCGCCTACTTTGACCAATCGAAGGAGCTGTGGCATGTGGAGTATACGCGCTGCCGCATCTCCGAGATCAAAGAGGACCCGGCTACCCACGACCTGATCCTCCACTACCAGGATAGCAAAGGGGTGCTGCGGCAAAAGCGGTTTGATATGGTGGTATTGTCGGTCGGCAGCGAGCCGCCGCCCAAGGCGGTGGCCCTGGCCGAGGACATGCAGATCGAACTCAACGAGTACGGCTTTTGCAAGATCGACAAGTTCGAGCCGTTGGACACCAGCCGGCCGGGGGTGTTTGTGGCCGGGGCGTTTGCCACCCCCAAAGAGATCGCCGAGACGGTGATGGATGCCAGCGGGGCCGCTGCCCGGTGCATGGCCCTCCTGTCGGGCAAGTCGGGGACCGAGATCACCCCCCCTGCCTATCCGCCAGAGCGGGATGTGAGCGGCCAGGAACCGCGCATCGGCGTTTTTGCCTGCTATTGCCATCCGACCATTGACCGGGTGATTGATGTAGATGACCTGTTGGCCTTCCTCCAGGGCCTGCCCGGCGTGGTCCATGTCCAGGCTCTGAAATATGGCTGCCTGCCCGGCGGCCCAGAGGCGATCCAGGCCGCCATCGGCGAGCACAACCTGAACCGGGTGGTCCTCGGCGCCTGCACCCCGCGCACCCATCTGGCCCTGTTCCACCACACCCTCCGCCAGGCAGGGCTCAACCCCCAACTGCTGGAGTTTGTGAGCCTGCGCGATAACTGCGCCTGGGTCCACCAGGATGATCCCAAGGGGGCCATGCGCAAAGCCAGGGAAGAGATGCGGGTCGGGGTGGCGCGGGCCCGGCACCTGCAGCCGTATAGCAAAGAAAAGCGGCCTTTCGAGCGGTCGGCCCTGGTCATCGGCGGGGGGCTGGCCGGCATGACAGCAGCGCTGTCGATCGCCGACGAAGGGTACGATGTCTATCTGGTGGAAAAGACCGACCAGCTGGGCGGCAACCTGCGCCACCTGTACATGACCGCCGAAAGCCCCAACCCCCAACGGTTGCTCAAAACCCTCATCAAACGGGTGCACAGCCACGAACGGATCGCCCTCTATCACAACACCCAGGTCATCGGCTTCGAGGGGCATGTGGGGAACTTTCGCACCCGCCTGAGCTCATCCGGCAATGGGGAGCCTCCTCGCTGCTGGGAGATCAGGCATGGCGTGACGGTGGTGGCGACCGGCGGCTATGAGTACAAGGGCAATGTCTACCTCTACGGCCAGGACCCCCGCGTTGTCACCCAGTTGGAGCTGGAGAAACGGCTGTGGGAGGATGTGGATGCAGCGCGCGAACTGCGGGAAGTGGTGATGATCCAGTGCGTCACCCCGCCGGAGCAGGAGATCCACTACTGTAGCCGCACCTGCTGTACCAATACGATGAAGAACGCCATCCGCATCAAGCAGATCAACCCCGATTGCCAGGTGTACGTCCTGTACAAGGACCTGATCACCTACGGCTTCCGCGAAGAGTATTACACCGAGGCCCGGAAGCGGGGGGTCATTTTCCTGCGCTACGAACCGGACGATCCACCCCAGGTACAGATCAGTTACGGGCAGCTCCAGGTGCGGGTCAAAGATGTGATCCTGAACCAACCCCTGACCCTCACTCCCGATCTGCTGGCCCTTTCGATGGCGACGATGCCGGCGGAGACCAACCCGGAACTGGCCCGACTATTGGACGTGCCGCTGTCGAGCGAGGGCTTTTTCATGGAGGCGCACCTGAAGCTGCGGCCCATGGACTTTACCCGGGAAGGGGTGTTCCTGGCCGGCCTGGCCCACTATCCCAAGTTCATCGAGGAGACCATCGCCCAGGCCCTGGCCACCGCCGGGCGGGCCATGACCATCCTGAGCAAGGAGCAGTTGGAAGTGGGGGGGACCATCGCCATTGTGGATCAGGCCAAATGTGTCGGCTGCCTGACCTGCGTCCGCGTCTGCCCCTTCCACATCCCCAAAGTCAACCCCCGGGCCACCGGCGTGGGGGCCATCCTGGGCGCAGCCTACATCGAACCTTCCCTGTGCACCGGTTGTGGCACCTGCACCAGCGAGTGCCCGGCCAATGCCATCCAACTGCGCCACTACCGTGACGATCAACTGGTACTGGCCGAAGAGCCGATCTTGGGCCGCTGGTTGGTCACAAGAGGGACCCATGAGTGAGAATGAATTCGAGCCGGAGCTGACAGCTTTTACCTGTATCTACTGCGGCAGTATGGCGGCCGATACCGCCGGGGCGTTGCGCGTCTCCTATCCGGCCAACGTCAAGCTGTTCCGCTTTCCCTGCACCGGGAAAGTGGATGTGGAATATATCCTGAAAGCGTTCGAAGAGGGGGCCGATGGGGTGTATATCGTGGCCTGCTCCATCGGCAACTGCCACCACCTGCACGGCAACGTGCGGGCCACCAAGCGCCTGGCCTATGCCCGCCAGCTTCTGGCGCAGGTTGGCATTGAAGGGGAACGGCTGGGCATTTTCTACATGTCCGGCAGCCAGGCCCACGCCTTTGCCGGTGCCGCCCAGGAGATGACGGAGCGGGTCCGCAAGCTGGGGCCGAGCCCGTTGCGCAAGAAACGGTAACGGTAAGGAGGGTGGCGGCTTCCGCCGGCCAGGAAGGGTTGGAGGAACAACCGATGACGGAAGCAGCAGACGAGAAGCCGATCGGCGCGGCCCTGGTCGTCGGCGGCGGCATCGCCGGCGTCCAGGCCGCCTTGGACCTGGCCGAGTCGGGGGTCAAGGTCTACCTGGTGGAGCGTGGGCCGGCTATCGGGGGCAAGATGGCCCAGCTTGACAAGACCTTCCCCACCAACGACTGCGCCATGTGCATCCTGTCGCCCAAGCTGGTGGAAGCCGGCCGCCATCGCAACATCGAGATCCTGACCACCACCGACCTGCTCCGTCTGGAAGGCGGGCCGGGCCATTTCCGGGCCACCCTCCGCCGCCGCCCGCGCTATGTGGACCTGGAAAAATGCACCGCCTGCAACGACTGCGTCGAGGTCTGCCCGGTCACCGTGCCCGACGAGTTCAACGTGGGCCTGAACACCCGCCATGCCACCTACAAACCCTACCCCCAGGCCGTGCCCAGCGCCTACGTCATCTCCAAAAAGGGCACCAGCCCCTGCAAAGCCACCTGCCCGGCTGACACCAGCGCCCAGGGCTACATCGCCCTCATTGCCCAGGGCCGCTATGAAGAGGCGCTGGAAGTCATCAAACAGTACAACCCCTTCCCGGCCACGGTGGGCCGCGTCTGTCACCACCCCTGTGAGGGCCAATGCAACCGGGGCAAGCTGGACGCACCGGTGGCGATCTGTGCCCTGAAGCGGTTCGTGGCCGATACGGTTTATGCCAGGGAGCAGGGGGGCAAGGGAGCAAGGGAATTGTCGCCCTACCCGGAAGCGCCGGTGGAACTGCCGCCGGAGGAGAAACGGCGGGTGGCGGTGGTCGGTGCCGGGCCGGCCGGGCTCTCAGCCGCCCACTTTTTGGCGCGGATGGGCTACCGCGTCACCGTGTTCGAGGCGCTGCCGGTGGCCGGCGGCATGGCCCGCGTCGGCATCCCGGCCTACCGCCTGCCCCGCGACGTGCTGAACCACGAAATTGACGAAATCCTCAAGCTGGGGGTGGACCTGAAGCTCAACCATCCGGTGCGGGACGTCAACAAGCTGTTCGAGGAAGGGTTTGCCGCCATCTTCCTGGCCATCGGTGCCCACGAACCGCAAAAGCTGCACATCCCCGGCGAGGAGGAGGCCAAGGGGGTGTTTCACGGCGTCCCCTTCCTGCGGGCCGTCGCCCTGGGCGAACAAGCCCACCTGGGGGAACGGGTGGTGGTGGTCGGCGGGGGGAACACCGCCATAGACACGGCCCGCACCGCCCTGCGCCTGGGCTCCAGAGAGGTAACCATCGTCTACCGCCGCACCCGGGCCGAGATGCCGGCCAACGCCTGGGAGATCGAAGAGGCGTTGGAGGAAGGCATCAGGCTGGAGATCCTGGCCCAGCCGGTCGAGGTATTGCACGAGAACGGCCACGTCACCGGCATCCGCTGCGTGCGGATGCAACTGGGCGAACCCGACGCCAGCGGCCGGCGGCGGCCGATCCCCATCGAAGGCAGCGAGTTCGACATCCCCTGCGACGCTCTGGTGGCAGCCATCGCCCAGGCCCCGGAGATCAGCTTCCTCGATCCCGACCACGGCCTGGAGATCACCCGCCAGGGCACCTTCAAGGTCAATCCGCAGACGCTGGAGACCAACCGGCCGGGCATCTTTGCCGGCGGTGACGCGGCCGCCGGGCCGGGGGCGCTCATCGAGGCCATCGCCGCCGGGCGACGGGGGGCGCTTTCGATTGACCGTTATCTGCGGGGCGTGCCGCTCCTCACCCCCCGCGAGCAGGTGCCCCTGCCCACCGCCGAACTGACCCACGACGAGATCGTCGAGATGGTGACCCAGGGCCAGGTGGACCCCAGGCCCCGCGTCGAGATACCCAAAACACCGGTCGAAGCCCGCGTGGGCGACTTTCGCGAGGTGGAGCTATGCCTGAGCGAGGAGCAGGCCCTGGCCGAAGCCCGCCGCTGCCTGAGCTGCGGCCTCTGCTCCGAGTGCTACCAGTGCGTCCTGGCCTGCAAAGCCCATGCCATTGACCATCAGCAAGCGCCCTACGAGGAAACCTTGGAGGTCGGGGCCGTAGTGCTGGCCCCCGGCTATGAGCTGTTCGACGCCGAACGAGCCGCCGAGTTGGGCTACGGGCGCTATGCCAACGTCGTCACCGCCCTGGAATTCGAGCGGCTGCTGAGCGCCTCCGGCCCCACCCAGGGCCACCTCGATCGCCTGTCGGACCACGCCCCGCTGCGGCGGCTCGCCTTCTTGCAATGCGTCGGCTCGCGGGACAAGGAGCATGGCTACTGCTCATCGGTGTGTTGCATGTACGCCACCAAAGAGGCGATGTTGGCCCTGGAACATGCGCCGGGCGTGGAAATCCACATCTTTCAGATTGACATGCGGGCCTTCAGCAAGGGCTTTGACGGCTATTTCGAGCGCGGCAAGGCGCACGGCATTCACTACCACCGTTGCAAAATTTCCAGCCTGAAAGAAGACCCCAAAACCAGCCAGATTCTGATTGATTTCGTCGGCGAGGGAGGCAGGTTGAGCCAGGAGCGTTTCGATCTGGTGGTGCTGAGCGTGGGCATGGAAAAGCCGGTCGGCGCGGAGGAACTGGCCCAGGCGGCGGGCATCGAGTTGGACGAGTGGGGCTTTGCCCGCACCCATCCGTTCCACCCTGTCGAGACGACGCGGCCCGGCGTCTTTGTCTGCGGCGCTTTTGCCGAACCCAAAGATATTCCCGACAGCGTCATCCAGGCCGGCGGTGCTGCCGCCGCCGCCCTGGCCACCATCGGCCAGGCGCGGGGCACGCTGATCAGCCCGGCTGAATACCCCTCCGAAATCGAGGTGCGGCCGGAGGATGAGCCGCGCATCGGCGTATTCATCTGCTCCTGCGGCAGCAACATCGCCGGTGTGGTGGATGTAGCCGCCGTGACCCGGTATGCGGCCGGCCTGCCCAACGTGGTCCACGCCGAAAATACGATCTACACCTGTTCTGCCGACTCGCTGAAGCTGATCCAGGAGCGGATCGCGGAAAAGCGGCTGAACCGGGTCATCGTCGCCTCCTGCACGCCACGCACCCACGAGCCGATCTTTCGCGATACCATCCGCCAGGCCGGGCTGAACCCCTACCTGTTCGAGATGGCCAACATCCGCGACCAGGATTCGTGGGTCCACGCCCGATTACCCGAACGGGCGACGCAAAAGGCCAGGGACCTGACGCGCATGGCCGTAGCCCGCTCCCGGCTGCTCCGACCGCTCTACACCCAGGAACAGCCGTTGCACCACAGCGCCTTGATCATCGGCGGGGGCGTGGCGGGCCTGACGGCAGCCCTCAACCTGGCCGACCAGGGCTACGAGGTGACGCTGGTCGAACGGGAGAAGGAGTTGGGCGGCCAGGCCCGTCGCCTGTCGGTGACCAGCCGGGGTGCCGACGTGCAGGCTTTTCTCCGCGACCTGATCGCCCGCGTCACCCACCACCCCCGCATCGAGGTACTGACCGACCATCAGGTGGTCAAATCGTCCGGCTTTGTGGGCAATTTCAAGACCACCGTCGCCTGCCGCTCCGATCCTACCCAGCGCCTGATCGAGCATGGGGTCACCCTGGTCACCACCGGCGGGCAGGAATATCGCGGCCCGGCCTATGGCCTGGGCCATGATCCGCGCATCATCACCCAAAACGACCTGGAACAGGTATTGGCCGCCGGCAACCTGCCGCAAACCATCGCGATGCTGCAATGTGTCGGCCCCTGGGACGAGGAGGACCGCGACAGCCCCTTCTATTGCAGCCGCATCTGCTGCTCCGTGGCGGCGAAAAACGCCCTGCGGCTGAAGGAACAGAACCGGGCGGCGCAGGTCTATGTACTCTATAACCGCGACATCCGCACCTACGGATTCAACGAAAAGCTCTACACCCAGGCCCGAGAGGCAGGGGTCCTCTTTGTGCGCTATCCAGAGGGGACCCGGCCTCAGATCAGGACCGAGGGCCGGCTGGAGATCACGGTCCAGGAGGAGGTGCTGGGCCGGCCGGTGACCCTCCAACCCGACCTGCTGGTGCTCTCGGCGGCGGTTGTCCCGGCCGACGGCAGCCGCGAGCTGGCCGAGATGCTGAAATTTTCCTGCACCCTGGAGGGCTTTTTCCTGGAAGCCCACGTCAAGCTCCAGCCGGTAGACTTTCCGGCGGAGGGGTTGTTCCTGGCCGGCAGTTGCCACTATCCCAAGCTGCTGGACGAGACCATCGCCCAGGCCGGGGCGGCAGCGGCGCGGGCGGCCCGCCTCCTGTCGAAGGATGCCCTGGAGGTCGGCGGCGTTGTGGCGGCGGTGGACCCGGAAAAATGCACCGGCTGCCTGACCTGCGTGCGCATCTGCCCCTTCAACGCCCCGCAGATCAACCCGGCGCTGACCGGCGTGGGCGGCATCCTCGGCGCAGCCCAGATCACGGCGGCGGCCTGCCGGGGCTGCGGCCTGTGCGCCGCCGAGTGCCCGGCCAGGGCGATCCAGTTGCAGCACTTTACCGACGAGCAGATCCTGGCCAAGGAAGAGGCGTTGTTCGAGGCAATAGACGTGGCATTGGCGGCATGACATGACCTTTGCACCTTATCCCCGTCGCCCAATCCATCTATCCGACTATGCGCAGGCATGTTTGCAGAGCCTGGCCGGGCACGGGCTGGGCGACAGGATCTCGGTGGGGGGGGCGGTGGGCCTGTTGCATTACCTCGATTATCGCCCCACCCATGATGTGGACGCCTGGTGGGATCAATCGGTTACGGCAGAGGATCGGCGTCGGGTGATCCAGGTCATCGAAGCCACGCTCCAATCCTTTGGCCCGGTTAAAATTCGTACCTGGGGCGATGTCGTCAGCATTGAACTCGCACCGGAGGGACGGACGGTTTTCAGTTTTCAGATCGCACACCGCCCTGTGCAACTGGAGCCGCCCGCCATGCTGCCGTGGGCCGACATCCGGCTGGATAGCCTCGCCGATCTGGTGGCGAGCAAGATGGTCGCCCTGGTCGAACGGGGAGCACCCCGTGATTTCCGCGATATCTATGCGCTGGTGCAGGCCGATCTGATCACACCCCGACGCTGCTGGGAGCTCTGGCAACGCCGCCAGGAGCTGGCAGGCAGCGATGCAGACCATAACCGGGCCAGATTGGCCGTGGAAACCCATCTGGCCCGCATTGCCCAACACCGCCCACTGGCCCAGATCGCCGATCCGGGGCAGCGGGCAGGAGCGGAAGCGGTTCGTCGCTGGTTTGCGGAGGAGTTTTTGAATGCGCTCTGAGAATGGCGGGCAGAGATGGATTGACGGGGCGCTCTACCCTGATAGGGAACCACCCGTGGCGCTGGAGACGCCGGCCGAGCGGGTGGATTTCCTGGCGCGTCTCTGCGCCGCCTGGGATTTCGGCATCCTGCCAGACCTCCGCACCGTGGCCGAGATCCGGCAGCCGGAGTGGCGCGAGGCGGTAGACGCCTGCCGGCTGCTGACCTCGCCGACCTACCACCTGTTGCGGAGTTGGCATCACCTGCCGCCCCTGCCCTATCTGGGGCAGCAACTGGCTTACATCCGCGATGATCCCAACCTGGAGTATATCTGAGGGCCTGCAAGCAGAGGAGTGTGGGAGGGCGTATGACCGACTTGGAACCCCAGGTGTTGGCCTTTGCCTGTCACTATTGCGCCTACGCGGCGGCGGACCTGGCCGGCTCGATGCGGCTGAGCTATCCGCCCAATGTCAAGGTGCTGTACCTGCCCTGCACCGGCAAGGTGGATGTCATCCATCTGCTACGTGCCTTTGAAAAAGGGGCCGACGCGGTGTTTGTCGCCGGTTGACTGAAAGGCACCTGCCATTACCTGGAAGGTAATCTCGGCGCCGAACGGCGGGTAACCTATGCCAAAAAACTGCTGGCCGAGGTCGGCCTGGAGCCGGAGCGGCTGGAGATCTTTTTTCTCTCCTCGGCAGAGGGGATCCGGTTTGCAGAAATTGCGACCGAAATGACGGAGCGGGCCCGCCGGTTGGGACCGAATCCGCTGAAAAACAGAAAAAGGGACGGAGGTACACCTGGGCAGGCCGAGCCGGCTCACTTGCACCACGGTATCCAACAACCAAGGGAGGTTGAAGAATGATTGTAGCGGAACAAAAGCCCCTGGAAGAGATCAAAGCCATGATCGCCGATGCCAAAAAGGTGCTGGTCCTGGGCTGCGGCACCTGCGTGACGGTCTGCTTTGCCGGAGGCGAAAAAGAGGTTTCGATCCTGGCCTCACAGCTCAGGATGGCCACCCGGCTGGACGGAGACGAGAAAGAGGTCCTGGAGTTCACCGTCCAGCGGCAATGCGAGTACGAGTACAACGAACTGGCGGCGGATTATATCCGCGAAGCCGATCTGGTCGTCTCGCTGGCGTGCGGCATCGGCGTCCAGACCGTGAATGAGCAGTTCCCCGAAAAGTTGACCGTACCGGGGCTAAACACCAGCGGCCTGAGCCAGCCCACCGAACAGGGGGTGTGGGTCGAGCGATGCCAGGCGTGCGGCGACTGCGTCCTGGCCCTGACCGGCGGCCTGTGCCCCATCGCCCGCTGCGCCAAGAGCCTCCTCAACGGGCCGTGTGGCGGCTCCCAGCGCGGCATCTGCGAGGTGTACGCCGAGCGGGAGACCCCCTGTGTCTGGGACCAGATCTATCACCGCCTGAAAGAGCTGGGCCAGTTGGATAAAATGATGGAGATCCGCCCTCCGAAGAACTGGCACCCCAGCCGCGATGGCGGGCAGCGCAAGATCGTGCGGGAGGATTTGCGACTATGAGCGACAACGGATACATCGTCGGCAGCAACCTGGAAAAAGCCCTCAAGGCCGGCTACTTTGTGGCCACCGGCGAGCTCGGCCCACCGCAAAGCGCCGACCGCAAGGTGATCGAACACAAGGCCCAGTTCCTGAAAGGGATCGTCGAATCGGTCAATATCACCGATAACCAGACCGCCGTGGTGCGCATGTCTTCGATTTCGGTGGCGATCATGCTCATGGAATTGGGCATTGAGCCCAACATCCAGATGACCTGCCGCGACCGCAACCGCATCGCCATCCAGAGCGACCTGCTGGGGGCCTATGCCCTGGGTTGCCGCAACCTGCTGTGCCTGACCGGCGACCACCAAACCTTCGGCAACCATCCCCAGTCCAAGAATGTCCACGACCTGGATTCGATCTCGCTGTTGAGGATGTGCCGCGACATGCGGGACAAAAAGGTCTTTCAATGCGGCGAGCCGATCAAAGGGCAGGAGCCCCGCTTCTTCCTGGGGGCCGCGGCCAACCCCTTCGCCGACCCTTTCGAGTTCCGGCCCTATCGCCTGGCCAAAAAGGTCAAGGCCGGCGCCGATTTCATCCAGACCCAGATCATCTTTAATGTGCCCAAGTTCCGGGAGTTTATGCGCCGCGTGGTGGACCTGGGCGTGCACGAACAGGTCTATATCCTGGCCGGAGTGGCCCCGATCAAAAGCCTGGCAGCGGCCAAATATATGGCCACCAAGGTACCGGGGATGGAGGTGGACCCGGAATATATCGAGCGCATGACCAACTGCACCAGGGGCCTGCCCTCGCTGGCCGAGATCAAGGCCATGCCCCCCCAGGAAGCTGCTGAAGCCAGGCGGCTGCGCCAGGAGGCCTCTGAAGCGGAGGGGATCAAGATCTGCGCCGAGATCATCAACGAATGCAAACAGATCGAAGGGGTGGCCGGCGTCCACATCATGGCCATCGAATGGGAAGAGGCGGTGAACGAGATCGTCAAACAGGCCCAGATCGGCCCCAGGTACGACCCCAAGCGGCAGGCCGGGTAAGAGCTTGTCTGAAAAGTCTACCACGAAGGCGCACAGGGCAAAGAAATGAGAGGAAATTGACAGAAATTCTTTGTGTCCTTCGTGTCCTTAGTGGTTTTCAGACCAGCTCTAAGGACTTTGACCGGGCAGGCTGGAAAGCCTGGTTTTCGGATAGGCTCGTAAATGGACCGCCGATCTTCACCTGGAAAAAGCCGACCGGCAGGCCCTGATTGATGGAGAGTTGCTCAAATCACGCAATGAGGAGTTGTTCATGATCAAGACCGACCTGGCCCGTGAAATACAAAAACGCTCCGGCGAGAATGTGTTCCTGTGCTACCAGTGCAAAAAGTGTACCGCCGGCTGCCCGGTAGCGGCCTACTTTGACCTGACCCCCAACCAGGTGCTGCGCGCCTGTCAATTCGGACAGAGCGAGTTGGTGCTCAACTCGCGGACCATCTCCCTCTGCGCCGCCTGCGAGACCTGTTCCACCCGCTGCCCCCAGGGGATTGACATCGCCCGCATCATGGACGAACTGGAGATCATGGCCCAGGAGATGGGGATCAAACCCAAGGTGCCCACCGTGCCCATGTTCTACAAATCGGCCAACCGGGGCATCAACTGGTTCGGGCGGATGTGGGAACTGGGGCTGATGGCCGAGCTATACCTGCGCGAGTTCCTGGCCGGGCAGTTGAATTTCAGGCAGCTTTTCAAATATGACCTGCCGATGGCCCTCAAGATGTTCCGCAGTGGCAAGCTGAAAATCCTGCCCAGCATCGCCCGCCGCCCCCGCCGCCGCCGGAAACCGGCAGAGGCCCTTGAGGCGGATACCCTCGGCGTACCTGCCTACCCGGAGGTGCGCCCGGCCCCCGCCGCGGCCCCTGCCCAGAGCGACATCATCTCCTACTATCCCGGCTGTAGCCTGCACGCCACCGGCATCGAATACCACCTTTCGACCGTGGCTGTGGCCCAGAAGCTGGGGCTGAAGCTGGTGGAACCGGAGGGGTGGAAGTGCTGCGGCACCTCGCCGGCCCACAACACCAACCACTACCGGGCCATCAAATTGCCGATGGAAACGCTGGCCATCGCCCAGGAACTGGGGCACAGTTACATGACCATGCCCTGCGCCGCCTGCTTCTCCCGCTTCCGCATCGCCATCCACGAGGTCCAACACGACCCGGAGTTGCGCCGCAAGATCGCGGCCGAGATCGGGTTCGAGTACACTGGCGGCATCAAGGTGGACAGCCTCCTGACGACCATCACCGACCGGGTGGGGTATGAAGCCGCCACCCGCCCGGTGGTCAGGCCCCTGACCGGGTTGAAGGTGGCCTGCTACTACGGCTGTCTGCTCACCCGCCCCCCCGAAGTGACCGGCGAGGAGCATTACGAGTACCCGACCAACATGGACCGCCTGATGGAGGCCCTGGGTGCCGAGGCGGTGGACTGGTCGTACAAGACCGACTGCTGCGGCGGTTCCCTATCCCTCAGCACCCTGGAGGTCGCCCTGGACCTGAGCCACAAAATCCTGCAGAACGCCCTGGAGTGCGGGGCCGATCTCATCGTCACCGCCTGCCCCCTGTGCCACGCCAACCTGGACCTGCGCCAGAAACAGATCAACGACGAGTACGGGGGCGAGTTCGACATCCCGATCGTCTACTTTACCCAACTGATGGGGGTGGCCTACGGCCTGGATGCCAGGGCATTGGGACTGGACAAACACCTTTCCGACGCCATCGGCCTGCTGAAAGGGAAAGGGTTGCTGGCAGCCTGAGCGATCCCGACCGGGTATCAGCCGACCCACAAAACTTGATGAGGAGCAAGACCGTGAAACTCACAGACAAACCTGTCACCAACTTTTTGGACGAACTGGCCAGCAGCGCCCCCGCCCCCGGCGGGGGAAGCGTGGCCGCCCTGAGCGGCGCCCTGGGCGCCGCCCTGGTCAGCATGGTCTGCAACCTGACCCTGGGCAAAAAGGGCTACGAAGAGGTCCAGGGGGAGACTGCCGCCCTGCTGGAGAAATCGGAGGCGCTGCGGGCCGAGCTGACCGGCCTGCTGGAGGCGGATGTGGCGGCCTACACCGCCTACTCCCAGACGGCCAAAATGCCCAGGGATACTGAGGAGCAAAAGGCAGCCCGCACCGCAGCAATGCAGGCGGCGTTGAAAAACGCCACGATGGTGCCCCTGCACATTGCCGAGGCGGCGGTCAAGGTCATGGACCTATGCCGGCCGGTCGCCGAAAAGGGCAACAAATGGGCGGTGAGCGATGCCGGCGTAGCGGTGCTCATGGCCGAGGCCGCCCTGCGCAGCGCAGCCCTCAATGTGCTCATCAACCTGGGCAGCATCAAAGACGAAACCTTTGTCGCCGAAAAACAGGCCCATCTCGACCGGCTGCTGGCGGGCAAGGGGGCCATGCGCGACGAGATCTATGACTATGTGGCGAGTAAAATCGCCAACGGCTGATAGCTGAGGGGAGGGGAACACCCATGACTGCAACCATTCTTGACGGAAAAGCCACGGCCAAAACCATGCAGGGCGAGATCGATGCCGCCGTGGCCGAGTTCAAGGCCAAGACCGGCGTCACGCCGACCATCGCCGTGGTGCGGGCCGGCGAGGACCCCGGTTCGGTGTGGTACGCCAACGCCATCCAAAAGACGATGGCCGCCCGGGGCATGGAGGCCCGGCTCCATGTCCTGCCGGAGACGGCCAGCCAGGAGGAGATGGTGGCCCTGGTCGCCCGGCTGAACGCCGACCCCACCGTCCACGGCATCATGGTCCAGGAGCCCATGCCCAGGGGGGTGGATGAGGGGGTGGTCAAGGCCGCCCTCTCCCCCGACAAGGATGTGGACGGCGTGCATGAGGTCAACGCCGGCCGGCTGGCCATGGCTGCGCCGGTCGGTCGCCCGGCGGGCGTGGCGCCCTTCTTTGTCCCGGCCACCCCGGCCGGAGGCCTGGAGCTGATGCGCCGCTATGGAGTCGAGTTCAACGGCCGGAACGCCGTCGTCCTGGGCCGCTCCAACATCGTCGGCAAGCCGATGGCCCTGCTGCTGATGCGCGAGAACGCCACCGTCACCGTCTGCCATTCGCGCAGCAAGGACCTGCCCGGCCTCTGCCGGGGAGCCGATATCCTGTGCGTGGCCGTGGGCCGGCCCGAGATGGTCCGGGGCGACTGGATCAAGCCGGGGGCCGTCGTGGTGGACTTTGGCGTCAACGAGGTCGCCGGCAAAATGGTCGGCGACGTGGCCTACGCCGAGGCCGTCGAAGTGGCCGGCCTGATCACCCCCGTGCCGGGCGGCACCGGGCCGATGACCAACGTCATGCTGTGCCTGAATTTGCTGGAGGCGGCCCGGCGGCAGCTCGGCCAGCCCCTGCCCGGCTGAGGTTCACTGACCGGCAGTCATTAAAACCGGCTCTGTTTGACAATCAGGGAGGCCTGTGGTAAACTGGACCCTGTGATTGCCGTCACAAATGAGCCCAATAAACCTGTAGAGTCTGTGGCAAAGAAGCTAAAAATAAACATAAGGAGGATGACATGCTCGTCGAGATCAAGCGCCCCGTACCCAGCGACATCGAGATCGCACAGGAAGCCAGGATGCGGCCCATCTTAGAAGTGGCCCGAGATGTCGGTCTGGACGAAGAGGATCTGGACCTGTATGGCAAGTACAAAGCCAAGGTCCATCTCAACGTCCTGGACCGGCTGGCCGACCGGCCCAACGGCAAGTATATTGACGTGACGGCCATCACCCCCACTCCTTTGGGCGAAGGCAAGACGGTGACCACCATCGGCCTCAGCCAGGGATTGGCCTACCTGGGCAAAAAGATCATCACCTGCATCCGCCAGCCCTCCCAGGGGCCGACCTTTGGCATCAAAGGGGGGGCGGCCGGCGGCGGCTATGCCCAGGTCGTTTCCATGGAGGACTTTAATCTGCACCTGACCGGTGACATCCACGCTGTGGGAGCGGCCCACAACCTGCTGGCCGCAGCCATTGACAACCGCCTGCAAAAAGAATCGCGCTGGAGCACCAAATTCCTGGCCAATGCCCTCTGCCCGGACGACACCTATACCCCTTCCATGCGCAAGCGCCTGGCCAAACTGGGCATCCAATCGGAAAGGCCCTCCGACCTGAGCGAGGCCGACCGGGAGCGGATGTTCCGCCTGGACATTGACCCCTATTCCATCCAGTGGCGGCGGGTGGTGGATGTCAGCGATGCTTCGCTGCGCAACATCATCTGCGGGTTGGGTACGGTGAACGATGGGCCCCCGCGCCAGGCCGGCTACGACATCACCGTTGCCTCGGAGATCATGGCCGCCCTGGCGCTGTGCAGCGGACTGGAAGACCTGCGCGAACGGATGGGGCGCATTATCATCGGCACCAACAAAAAAGGGGAACCGATCACCGCCGAAGATCTGAATGTGGCCGGGGCCATGACCGTCCTGCTCAAGGATGCCATCATGCCCAACCTGATGCAGACCCTGATGGGCAGCCCCACCTTTGTTCACTGCGGTCCCTTTGCCAACATCGCCCAGGGCAACAACTCGATCCTGGCCGATCGGATCGCCCTGAAACTGGTGGGGCCGGATGGCTATGTGGTCACCGAATCGGGCTTTGGTGCTGACTGCGGCATGGAAAAGTTCATGGATATCAAATGTCGTGTCAGCGGCCTGATCCCCAACTGCGTGGTGCTGGTCTGCACCGTTCGCGCCCTGAAGATGCATGGCGGCGGCCCCAAGGTGGTCGCCGGTAAGCCGCTGGACAAAGCCTACACCCAGGAAAACCTGGAACTGCTGGAAAAGGGCCTGCCCAACCTGATGCAGCACGTCGAAAATGTGCTCAAGTTCGGCGTGCCGGTGGTGGTGGCCATCAACCGCTTCAAAGATGACACCGAAGCCGAGATCGAACTGATCCGCAGGCGAGCCCAGGAAAGTGGAGCCGAGGATGCGGTGGTCAGCACGGTGTGGGCCGACGGCGGTGCCGGCGGGGTCGAGCTGGCCCAGGCCGTGATGAAGGCCTGCGAAAAACCATCCAATTTCCACTTCCTCTACCCGGATGACATCTCGATTAAGGAAAAGATCGAAATCATCGCCACCGAGATCTACCGCGCCAGCGCCGTCAGCTATACGCCGGAAGCGGACGAAAAGATCAGGCTCTTTACCAACATGGGGCTGAGCCATCTGCCGATCTGCATGGCCAAAACGCACCTGTCCTTCACCCACGACCCGACCATCAAAGGGGCACCGCGCGGTTGGACATTGCCGGTCGTTGATATCCGGGCCAGCGTGGGCGCCGGCTTCCTCTACCCGCTGTGCGGCACGATGCGCACCATGCCCGGCCTGCCCACCCGCCCGGCCTTTACCGATGTGGACCTGGACCTGAAGACCGGCCGGGTGGTGGGCCTGTTCTAAACGTGGACCGCACTGGGGAGGGCAATAGCCCTCCCCATTATCAGACCTGACAATCTCGATTGGTAACTTGCGGCACAGTCATCCTGTGTTATAATACGTCTGCCTTGGACAAGGTTGTAGAGAAAAGGATACGACCAAAGGAGAGATTTGTATGGAACGAGTGACTTTTAACATCCCCGCCATGTGGGCCGACCACCACGTCCTGGCCGTGCGTGAAGCGTTGAGCCAGGTGAGCGGCATCCAAAATGTCGTCGCCAGCTCCCTATACAAGGATGTGTGGGTCACCTACGACCCGACGGCGGTGACCCCCGAAGCCCTGGCAGCCAGGCTGGCCGAAGCAGGGTACGAAATCGCCAAGGCCCCCGAACTGCCCACCCACCCACCCCGCATTGACGACGCATCCGACTGGTTTCGCTTCCAGGAACGGATCACCGAGACCGACATGCGCGATCTGGAGATGTCGGGAGATTTTCGCAAGTATTAATATCTAATCTAACATCTGATATCTAACACCCCCTCCGAAATAGAGATTAGAGATCAGAGATTGACCAGAGGAGGAAACTAGATGGCTGAATTGAAAAGCATTGACCCCGCAGCCGTGGAGATGCTGGAAGTAGCTCAGGCGGCGGGATTGGATACAGCGTTTAGCCGGGCTGAACAGATCAAGCCATGCCCCATCGGCGAGGACGGGGCCTGCTGCAAAATCTGCTTTATGGGCCCCTGTCGCCTGGTGGGCAAAGTCACTACCGGGGTATGCGGTGCCACGTTGGCCACCGTGGCGGCCCGCAACTTTGCCCGGATGGTAGCCGGCGGGGCTTCGGCCCACTCGGACCACGGGCGCGACCTGGCTTTTACCCTCATCGCCGTGGCCAAAGGCGAAGGACAGGGCTACCGCATCCGCGATGTGGCCAAGTTGTACGCCGTAGCCCGCTATATGGACATCCCTACCGTCGGCCGCAAGGTCGAAGAGATCGCCCTGGACGTGGGCACCAAAGCCCTGGAGCAGTTCGGCCAGCAGAAAGGGGAGGTGCTCTACACCCGGCGGGCGACGCCCAAACGCCAGAAACTGTGGCGCGAACTGGGCCTCATGCCGCGGGGGGTGGACCGGGAAGTGGTCGAAACCCTGCACCGCACCCACGAGGGGGTGGACCTGGATCCGGAAAATATCCTGGACCAAGCCATGCGCACGGCGCTGGCCGACGGCTGGGGCGGCTCGATGCTGGCCACCGACCTGTCGGATATCCTGTTCGGCACCCCCACCCCGCTCCAGACCCAGGCCAACCTGGGCGTGCTGAAGGACGATGAGGTGAACATTATCATCCACGGCCACGAGCCAACCCTGTCGGAGATGATCGTCGTCGCCGCCCAGGACCCGGAGCTGATCGAATATGCCAGGAGCAAAGGGGCCAAAGGCATCAACCTGGCCGGCATCTGCTGCACCTCCAACGAAATCCTGATGCGCCACGGCATTCCACCGGCCGGCAACTTTTTGCACCAGGAACTGGCGATCATCACCGGCGCAGTAGAGGCGATGATCGTGGATGTGCAGTGCATCATGCAGGCCCTGGCCAGCCTGGCCAGGCACTTTCACACCGAGCTGATCACCACCTCGCCCAAGGCCAAGATCCCCGGAGCCGTACATATCCAGTTCGATGAGCACAAAGCCCTGGATTCGGCCAAAACCATCGTGCGCCGGGCGATTGACAACTATCCCAACCGGGGCAAAACCCATATTCCGCCTTTCACCAGCCCGCTGGTCGCCGGCTTTTCGCACGAGTATATCGGCTACATGCAGGGCGGCCACTACCGGGGCTCCTTCCGCCCCTTGAACGATGCGGTCATTGCCGGGCGCATCCGCGGCCTGGCCGGTGTGGTGGGCTGCAACAACGCCCGCGTGGCCCAGGATGAAGGGATCATCAACATCATCCGCGAGCTGATCAAAAACGACGTGCTGGTGGTAGTCACCGGTTGCGCCGCCCACGCTTCGGGCAAGCATGGCTACCTCAGCCCGGAGATGATGAGGAACGCCGGGCCCGGCCTGCGCGAGGTGTGCGAAGCCATCGGCATCCCGCCGGTGCTGCACCTGGGCTCGTGCGTGGACAACAGCCGCATCCTGACCGTCCTGACCCAGGTGGCCACCGAGGGCGGCCTGGGCGAGGACATTGACGACATCCCGGCCGTGGGCATCTGCCCGGAATATATGTGCGAAAAGGCCATCGCCATCGGCACCTACTGCGTGGCTTCGGGGGCCTACGTCCTCTTTGGCGTCCATTCGCCGGTCCTGGCCAGCGAAGAGGTCACCCGTCTGATCTCGGAAGGGTGGGAAAACAAGGTGGGCGGCAAGCTGGAATTCTACCCCAAATGGGAGGAGATCGTCGCCAAGAGCCTGGAGCACATTGACAAAAAGCGAGCGGCCCTGGGCCTGGTCGAATATGACCCAACCCGCTACGGCCAGAGCGGCGATCTCCCGCTGGCAGCCTTCTTTGCCGTGCCACCCGAAAAGCGCAACCTGTACAGCCGCAAAGCCTACATAGATGTCAGGTATTAGGTATTAGATATTAGATATTAGATATTAAGGGTTGAGAACGCCAATATCCAATGTCCAATATCCAATATCCAATATCCAATATCTAATTATCTAATATCCGAAGGAGGAGGTATCAATGTCCCGCTATATCGCCACCCGGGCCCTGCGTGGCGCGAATCTGATCGTCAACGAATTCGAGGCCCTGTTGACCAAGGCGCTCCAGGAGCTGGGTCCTGATAAAGAGATCAAATTCACCAATACGGCCTACTTCCTGCCCACCATCCTGGGTTACACCGGGCTAGAGGTCAGCACAGTCGGGGGGCTGAGGCCGGTGCTGGACCATTGCCGCACCCTGCTCCACGACCTGCCCGCCGATAAAACCTGGCTGCCCTATCTGGGCGAGACGCTGGATGCCGGCGTGGCCACCCTGCTGGCCGAGGAAGGGATCATGGGCATCCGCTTTGCCTACGGGCTGGAGCCGCAAAAGATGCCCGGCCTGGAGCTGACCGGTTCCAGCGCACCCGGCCCCGGCTACCTGAACGGCCCGATTGACGACATCCAGCTCCGAAGCTGGGGCATCCAACTGGTGGATGGCCGCATGCCCGGCTTTGCCGCCATCATCGGCTGTGCCCGCACCAACCAGGCCGCCGTCGAGATCGTGCGCCAGCTCCAGCAGCGCAACATCCTCATCTTCCTCAGCGGCAACGTCAACGGGCGGAGCGTCATCCACCAGCTCATGGAAGAGGGGGTGGAGATGGGCTACGACACCTACATCGTGCCCTTTGGCCTGGACACCATCTCCACCGTCTATCCGCTGGGCTTTGCCACCCGCTCGGCGCTGACCTTCGGCGGCATGAAGGGGGGCCAGGCCCGCGACATCCTGCTGTACAACAAGTACCGCGTCTTTGCCTTCGCCCTGGCCCTGGGCGAGGTGGACGACCTGAAGTATGCCACGGCAGCCGGAGCCATCACCTACGGCTTCCCCGCCCTGGCCGACACCGTCATCCCCGAAATCCGACCCACCGGCATCACCCAGTATGAGCATGTCATCTCGATGCCGTGGGATGACATCGAAGGGGCCGACGACGCCGAAAAGGCAGCCCGCTTTGTGCAAAAGGCCATCGAGGTGCGCGGGGTCAAGATCAAGGTGACCGAGGTGCCGATCCCGGTGCCCTACGGCTCGGCCTTTGAGGGCGAGCGGGTGCGCAAGGAGGACATGCGCGTCGAGTTCGGCGGCAAATACTCCCGCTGCTTCGAGTACCTGCGCATGGTGGACCTGGACCAGGTGGAAGACCACAAGATCGAGGTGATCGGCCCCGATTTTGATACCGTGCCGGTTGGCAAAGCGATGGACCTGGGTATCCTGGTAGAGGTGGCCGGGCGCAAAATGCAGGAGGATTTCGAGCCGGTGCTGGAGCGGCAGATCCACTACTTTATCAACGGCGCGTCCGGCATCCAGCACATCGGCCAGCGCGACATCGCCTGGATCCGCATCAGCAAGACGGCAGCCGACAAGGGCTTTACCCTGAAGCACTTTGGCGAAATCCTCTACGCCCGCTTCCACGGTGACTTTGGAGCCATTGTAGACAAGGTGCAGGTCAAGATCATCACCGACCCGGCCCTGCACGCCCAGTGGCTGGAAAAAGCCCGCCTGGCTTATGATTACCGCAACAAACGCCTGGCCGAGATGACCGACGAGGCGGTGGAAGAGTTCTATTCCTGCACCCTGTGCCAGAGCTTTGCCCCCAACCATGTCTGCGTGGTCAGTCCGGAGCGGCTGGGGCTGTGCGGCGCCTACAACTGGCTGGACTGCAAGGCCAGCTACCAGATCAACCCCACCGGCCCCAACCAGCCGATCAAACTTGGCAAGCTGCTCGACCCGGTGAAAGGCTACTGGGAGGGCACGCTGGCCTATGCGAAGGTCGGCTCGCATGGCGCGGTGCAGGACGTCTCCATGTACTCGATCATGGAGAACCCCATGACCGCGTGCGGCTGCTTCGAGTGCATCGTGATGCTGATCCCCGAAGCGCAGGGCGTGATGGTCGTCAGCCGTGAGGACACCGGCATGACCCCCGCTGGCATGAAGTTCAGCACGCTGGCCGGCATCGCTGGCGGCGGGATGCAGACCCCCGGCGTGATGGGCGTGGGCAAGTTCTATCTCACCAGTCCCAAGTTCATCTCTGCCGACGGCGGCTTCAAGCGCGTCGTGTGGATGTCCAAGAACCTCAAAGACACCATGCGCGCCGAGCTACAGGCCGTGGCCGAGCGCGTGGGCGTCCCCGACCTGATCGACCGCATCGCCGACGGCGACTCGGTTGAGGACGTGGCGCAACTGCAAGCCTGGCTCAAAGAGAAGAACCACCCGGTGCTGGAGATGGGCCTGATGCAACCGGCGGAGGCCGCGCCCAAGCCTGAACCGGTCGCGGAAGCCGTAGCGGTCGCGGCGGCTCCGGCTGCTGTGGCCGTTGCTGAGCCGGTGGTCAGGGCCGTCGCGCCGACGCCGAAGGCTGAAGCGCCCGCTCCTGCGCCTAAACCCCAACCCGAACTCGCACTCGCGGCAGATTCGGCCCCCGAAAAGCCGAAGGCAGCCGAACCGCCTGCGCCTCCTGCACCGCCCGCGCCTACGCCCCCACCGGTTGCGCCCGCTGTACCGGCGGCGCCGGCAGCCGACGGCGAGGCTGCACAGGCCGTCGAGATGATCCGCCGCGCGCTGATCGCCGGGCTGAGCGCCGCCCTGAAAGAACTGGGCGGCCTGACGCCGGAGGCGTTGTCCGCGCTCGCAACCCCGGCCCCGACCATGCCGGCAGCGCCCGCGCCAGTGGCGCCGCCGCCGGAAGTCGCGCCGGTCGCGGTCACACCCATGCCCGAACCGGCGAAGCGAGTTGAATTGCCGCCCGACCCGCTTTGGGTTGACGGCAACACCAAGACCGAGGTCGTCAAAGAAAAGTGGGCAGGCCGGGTGCGCGAGGTCACCATCGGCGCCACGCGCGCCGACGGCGGCACGCGCGCGCGGACGGTGACCGTCGGCGGCGAGACCGCCATGCCCTATCTGCACTTCGAGGGCGCGATGCCACACCCGCCTGCGCTCGCCATCGAGATCGTGGACCGCAAGCCGGAGGACTGGTCGCCGCTGCTGCTCGAAACGTGGGGCGACGCGATGAACGATCCCGCACGCTGGGCGAAGGCCGCCGAAGACGCCGGCGCGGACCTGCTGCTGCTCAAGCTCTCGCTCGCTGATACGCAGGGCAACCGCAACACGCCGGAGCGCGCGGTGAAGACGGTCAAGTCCGTGCTGGAAGCCAGCGGCCTGCCGTTGATCGTCTTCGGGCCGGGCCAGGCCGAGCTTGACAACGAATTGCTCGTGCCGGTCGCCGAGGCGACCAAGGGTGAGCGCCTGGTGCTGGGCCTGTGCGAAGAGAAGAACTACCGCACCATCGCCGCCGCCGCGATGGCGAACGGCCACCTGGTCGATGCGCGCGCGTCGATGGACGTGAACCTCTCCAAGCAACTGAACATCATGCTCAGCGACATGGGCCTGCCGCTGGACCGGATCATCATGGATCCGACGACGGCGGCGGTGGGCTACGGCTTCGAGTACGGCTACTCGGTCATGGAGCGCCTGCGCCTGGCCGCGTTGCAAGGCGATAGCACCACCCAACTGCCCATGCTGGTGACCCCCGGCGAGGAAGCCTGGCGCATCAAGGAGTCCAAAGTGGGCGCGGGCGTCCCCGAAGCCTGGGGCGACTGGCAGAGGCGCGCCATCAACTTCGAGACGCTGACCGCCGTCGGGCTGGTCCAGTCGGGGGCGAACATCGTCGTGTTGCGCCACCCGGAGACGCTCAAGCGCGTCCGTGAGGCCATCGCCGACCTGTTGACGAAGGAATAGAGACATGGCACTCACCGGCATCCAAATCTACAAACTGTTGCCGCAAACCAACTGCAAGGACTGCGGGTACCCTACCTGCCTGGCCTTCGCCATGAAGCTCGCCGCCAAGCAGGAGGAACCGGAGAAATGCCCGCACCTCTCCGACGAGGCGAAGGGCACGCTGATGGCGGCGGCCCGCCCGCCGGTGCAGGTCGTCGCGCTGAAGAGCGACGGCTTTGAGGCGAAGGCCGGCGGCGAGACCGTGCTGCACCGCCACGAGAAGCGGTTCTTCAACAAGCCGGGGCTGTTCCTGCGCATGTACGACGACGAACCCGCCGACGCAATCCAGGCGAAGGCCACCGAAGCCGACGCCTATGCGGTGGACTACGTGGGCATGAAGCTCACGATTGACGGGTTCGTGGTGCAGGCCAGGGGCGGCGACATGGGCGCGGCGGTCGAGGCCGTGCGCGCGGGCAGCAAGCGCCCGCTCATCCTGATCGGCGCGCCGGAGGCGCTGAAGGCCGGGCTGGCGAAGCTCGGCGCGGACGAAGCGCCGATGCTCGGCCTGGCCAACACCGACAACTGGGAGGCGATGGTCGCGCTCGCCAAAGAGCGCAACGCCGCGCTCGCGGTCGAGGCAGGCACGGCGGATGACATGGCCGCGCTGGTCGAGAAAATCGCCGGCGCAGGCTATGAAAATCTCGCGCTTGCGCCCCGGCAGCGCACCATGCACGGGATGCTGACCGCCAACACCGTCATCCGGCGGATGGCGCTCAAGAAGAACTTCCGCCCATTCGGCTACCCGATCCTCAGCTTCCCCGGCGACGTGGGCGACCCCGCCAGGGAGGTGGCGCTGGCGTCAACCGCCATCGCCAAGTACGGCGGCTTCGTCGTGCTTGACCACTTCGACCCGGCGGCGTGGTATCCGCTGCTGGTGATGCGCGAGAACCTCTACACCGACCCACAGAAGCCCATTCAGGTGACGCCGGGCCTGTACGAGATCAACAATCCCGGCTCCGAATCGCCGGTGCTGACCACGACCAACTTCAGCATCACCTACTTCGCCATCGCCAACGAGGTCGATGCGTCGGGGATGCCGGCGTGGCTGCTGGTCAACGACGCGGAGGGCATGAGCGTGCTCACGGCGTGGGCGGCGGGCAAGTTCGACGCGGAGCGCATCGCCAAGTCGGTCAAGGAGTTCGGCGTCGCCGACAAAGTGAGCAAGAAGGTGATCGTGCTGCCGGGCCATGTGGCCGTGCTCTCCGGCGAGCTTGAGGAGCTGCTGCCCGACTGGGACGTCAGGGTCGGCCCGCGCGAAGCGGTGGACGTGACCGCGTTCATGAAGCAAGTGCTGAATTGACCGCGCCCGTTCACAAATAAGCGAGGTGATTGCAGGGGCGACCTGACGGGTCGCCCCTGCTTTGAAGCGCGGCATTCGTCCCTATCCTTCTTGCCGGCTTCTGGTATACTTTAGGTATGCGCAACACTATCGCAGTTCGCTTGTTCCGACGATATAGATGAACTGATTCAAACTTACGCCAACCGGCGGCCGTGCTAAGGCCTTTCTCTACCTCACCCCCGTCTCGCCTGCGGCTCGACACCCCCTCTCCGCAAGCGGAGAGGGGGACGGG
>DAOTXL010000015.1:0-32707 GCA_034435455.1 Anaerolineae bacterium | reverse complement strand
CTGGTTCTGTTTGGCGGGGCAAACCGTCCACGAATGCTTCACGAATGCACGAATAGCGTCATCATTCGAGTATTCGTGGTCTATTCGTGGATGGTTTCCGCACCTGACGATCAACGCAACATGGGGGGGTAGTTACGAATGGAGAGGGTGACTTGACCGTCCACGAGTAGGAGTACGAATGGGGTGGGTGGACCGTCCACGAATAGGGTCACGAATGCATGAATGGGAGGGTTCGTGGTCGCATTCGTGATATTCGTGGTCGTATTCGTGTATTCGTGGCTGTATTCGTGGCTGTATTCGTGGCTGTGTGGACGGTTTGCGCTAAAATCTAAACCAGAACATCCGTAATGGAGGTCCTATGCCGCTTGTAGTAGATGCCACAGGAAATGATCTGACCTATAAAATCATTGGACTGGCAATGCAGGTTCATAACGAGATTGGGTATGGATTCAAGGAGGAAGTTTACGAAAGAGCGCTCGAAGTTAAACTCAATCAAGCAGGGATAGAACCAAATCGTCAGTACGAGGTATTCGTGGAGTATGAAGGCGAGCGGGTAGCGACTTTTTACCTGGACTTGTTTCCCAACCAGGAAGTTGTAGTGGAAATCAAAGCATTCAGCCATCAACTCACCAATGACGAACTGGCACAGGTAATCAACTATTTGAAAGCCACCGGTGCCTCAGTGGGGCTGTTATTCAATTTTGGAAGGCGAAAACTTGAATATCGCCGCGTCTTTCCTGGCAAGGACATGAAACCTGTTCGGCGGATTGGGAGAGACAATGTCATCAGGGAATAATCAAAATCATCTCCAGTCCGGGTTAGCCATTCGTGTATTCGTTTATTCGTGATATTCGTGGCCGCATTCGCGTATTCGTGGTTATATTCGTGGACGGTTCGTCCCGCTGCCCCGTCTGCTGCGCGGGGAGGTGAGGGTGGCCGTCCACGAATAGGGTCACGAATGCACGAATGGGGCGCGTTCGCTCTTATCCGCCATTTTTACACTGATTTTTTGATGAGGTCTCAATGACCCTCCTTGCCGAATCCGATGTCGAATCCGCCGCCCTGGCCTGGCTGGAAGCGCTGGGCTGGGCGGTCAAACACGGCGGCGACATTGCCCCGGATGGCCCCGCTGCCGAACGCTGCGACTTTAGCCAGGTGGTGCTGGAGCGCCGTCTGCGCGACGCGCTGGCCGCCCTCAACCCCGACCTGCCGCCCGACGCGCTGGAGGACGCCTTCCGCCGCCTGACCCAGCCCGAAGGCGCCGATCTGCCCGCCCGCAACCGCGCCTTCCACCGCATGCTCACCGACGGCGTGACGGTCGAATACCGCGCCGCCGATGGCAGCATCCGCGGCGCGCAGGCGCAGGTGATTGATTTCGCGCATCCGCTCGGCAATGACTGGCTGGCCGTCAACCAGTTCGCGGTGGTCGAAAACCGCCACTCGCGCCGCCCCGACGTCGTCCTGTTCGTCAATGGCCTGCCGCTGGCGATCATCGAACTCAAAAATCCCACCGATGAACAAGCCGACATCTGGAAAGCCTATCAGCAACTCCAGACCTACCGCGCCGAGCTGCCCACGCTCTTTGCCTTCAACGAAATGCTGGTCATCTCCGATGGGCTGGAAGCGCGCCTGGGCGTGCTGGATGCCGGGCGCGAATGGTTCAAACCCTGGCGCACCATCACCGGCGAAGATTTCTACCCGCCTCTCCCCTCACCCTCTGGGAGACCCCCTGACGGGGGCAGGTGGGCCGGGGGTGAGGGTCCGCGCGTGCCGGAATTGCAGGTCCTGCTGGAAGGCGTCTTTGCGCCGGGGCGTTTTCTCGACCTGCTGCGGCACTTTATCGTCTTTGAGGAAGACCACTCCCGCCTGACCAAGAAAATCGCCGGGTACCATCAATTCCACGCCGTGCGGGTGGCCGTCGAGGAGACGCTGCGCGCCGCCGACCTGGAGCGGGCCGTGCGCGAAACCTCGCCGGGCTACCTGGCCCGCCGTCAGCCGGGCGGTCAGCGCGGCGACCGGCGCGTCGGCGTCGTCTGGCACACCCAGGGCAGCGGCAAAAGCCTGACGATGGTCTTTTACGCCGGGCGCATCATCCGCGAACCGGCCATGCACAATCCCACCGTCGTCGTCCTGACCGACCGCAACGACCTGGACGACCAGTTGTTCGGCACCTTTGCCCGCTGTCAGGAATTGCTGCGCCAGCCGCCGGTGCAGGCCGAAAGCCGCGCCCACCTGCGGCAGTTGCTCGACGTCCAGGCCGGCGGCGTGATCTTTACCACCATCCAGAAATTCCTCGACAACGAGACCCTAAAGGTCTCAGAGACCTTTAGGGTCTCCAGGGTCTCGGACCGTCGCAACATCGTCGTCATCGCCGACGAGGCCCACCGCAGCCAGTACGATTTCATTGACGGCTTCGCCCGTCACATGCGCGACGCCCTGCCCAACGCCTCCTTCATCGCCTTCACCGGCACCCCTATCGAACTCGCCGACAAGAACACCCGCGCCGTCTTCGGCGACTATATCAGCATCTACGACATCCAGCGCGCCGTGGAAGACGGCGCCACCGTGCCGATCTACTACGAAAGCCGCCTGGCGCAACTTGCCCTGCCAGAGGAACTCAAGCCCCGCATTGACCGGGAATTCGAGGAAGTGACCGAGGGCGAGGAAATCGAGCGCAAGGAAAAACTCAAGACCAGATGGGCGCAACTGGAAGCCATCGTCGGCGCGCCGCGGCGGCTGGAACTGCTCGCCCGGGACATCGTCGCCCACTTTGAGGGGCGCCTGGAGGCGCTGGAAGGCAAGGGGATGATCGTCTGTATGAGCCGTCGCATCGCCGTGGAACTCTACCGCGAGATTGTGCGCCTGCGCCCACAGTGGGAAGACCCCGACGACGAGCGCGGCCGGCTCAAGATCGTGATGACCGGCTCCGCCGCCGACCCCGCCGACTGGCAGCCGCACATCCGCGACAAGCGCCGCCGCGAGGCCCTGGCCAACCGCTTCCGCGACCCGGACGACCCCTTCCAACTGGTCATCGTCCGCGATATGTGGCTGACCGGCTTTGATGCGCCCAGCCTGCACACCCTCTACCTGGACAAGCCCCTGCGCGCGCACGGGCTGATGCAGGCCATCGCCCGCGTCAACCGCGTCTTTCGCGACAAGCCCGGCGGCCTGGTGGTGGATTACCTGGGCCTGGCGCACGAACTCAAGGCCGCCCTGGCCATCTACACCGAAAGCGGCGGGCGCGGCCTCACCGCCCTGCCGCAGGACGAGGCCGTGCGTCTGATGCAGGAGAAATACGAAATCTGCCGCGACCTGTTCTACGGTTTCGACTATTCGCCCTGGCTCACCGGTCAGCCGCGCGACCGACTGAACCTGCTCCCCGCCGCGCTGGAACACATCCTGGCGCAGGAGAACGGCCAGGAACGGCTGGTGCAGGCGGCGCGCGACCTGTCGCGGGCCTTTGCCCTGGCCGTCCCGCACCCGGAGGCGCTGCGTATCCGCGATGAGGTCGCCTTTTTCCAGAGCGTCCAGGCCGCCCTCACCAAACGCACGCCGGCCGAAGGTCGCCCGCCCGAAGACCTGGACCACGCCGTGCGCCAGATCCTGGCGCAGGCCATCACTCCGCAGGGCGTGCTGGACATCTTTACCGCCGCCGGCCTCTCGCGTCCCGACCTGGCCATCCTTTCGGAAGAGTTCCTGGCCGAGATGCGCGGCATGCCGCACCCGAACCTGGCCATCGAGGCCTTGCAGCGTCTGCTGAAAGGGGAAATCAACCGCCTGCGCCGCAAAAACCTGGTGCAGGGGCGGGCCTTTTCGGAGTTGCTGGAAGAGACCCTGCGCCGCTACCAGAACCGCGCCATCGAAGCCGCCCAGGTCATCGAAGAACTCATCGCCCTGGCGCGAGAGATGCGCGCCGCCGGCGCCCGCGGCGAAAAGCTCGGCCTTTCGGAAGAAGAGCTGGCCTTTTACGACGCCCTGGAAACCAACGACAGCGCCGTCGCCATCCTGGGCGATGACACCCTGCGGACGATTGCCCGCGAACTGGTGCGGGTGGTGCGCAACAGCATCAGCGTAGATTGGACGCTGCGCGAGAGCGTCCGCGCCCAACTGCGCGTCATCGTCAAGCGCATCCTGCGCAAATACGGCTACCCGCCGGACAAACAGGAAAAGGCCACCCAAACCGTGCTGGAGCAGGCCGCGCTGCTCACGGAGGAATGGATAAATCCACGGAGGGAATGATGACCAATCTGTTCACCCACGGTTACGCTTTGCTCATCGGCGTCGGTCGCTGCGCCTACGACGCCTGGTCGCTGCCGGTCACGGTCAAAGACATGCAGGCGCTACGGGCCATCCTGACCGACCCCGACCTGTGCGGCTACCCCGCCGACCACATCCGCCTGCTGCATGACGACGGCGCCGCGCGGCAGGCCATCCTCGACGGGCTGGCCTGGCTGGCGGAACAGGCCGCCGCCGACCCCGACGCCACCGCGGTGGTCTATTACTCCGGCCACGGCTGGCTGGCGGAGGGCAGGCGCGAAGCCTGCCCCTATTACCTCATCCCTCACGATGTGGCGCCGTTCGACCTGGCCGGCAGCGCATTGTCGGCGGAGGATTTTACCGCCGCGCTGCGCCAGATCCAGGCGCGGCGGCTGCTGGTGTTTATGGACTGCTGCCACGCCGGGGGAATGGCCACGGCCAAGGAACCGCCCGTCCTCAAATTGCCCGCCGGTTTTGCCCCGGCCGCGCTGCCCAAGGGGGTGACCGACGCGCTCAAACAGGGCGCGGGACGGGCCGTGTTCAGTTCTTCCACTGGCGCGCAGGTCTCCTGGGTGCGGCCCGATGGCGACCTGAGCCTCTACACCTGCCACCTGCTCGAGGCGCTGCAGGGCGCGGGCAACCGCCCCGGCGACACGGCCGTGCGCGTCTCGAACCTGATGAACTATCTGGGCAGGGCGGTGCCGGAGAGCGCACGGGCGCTGGGCAAGGAGCAGACCCCCTTCTTTGACACGGCGACCGAGGATTTCCCGGTGGCGCTGCTGCGCGGGGGCAAGGGACTGCCGCCCGGCGGCTGGGAGGCGATACGGGCCGAGGCCGCGCGCCCGGTGACGCGCATCGTGCAGGCCACGGGCGAGCGCTCCGTCGCGGTCGGCGGGGATGTGAGCGGGAGCACCATCACCACCGGCGACCGGAATGTGATGGTCGGATCGGGCGCTACTGGCCCGGTGGTGGTTACCGGAACCGTCCAGCAGTTGACCATCATCGGCAGCGCCCCCGCCCCGGCTCCCGCCAAAACCACCGCCCTCCCCCCTCGCGCCTTCTTTGTCGGCCGCGCCCGGGAACTGGAGACCATCGCCGCCGCCCTCTTGCCCGAAGCCCGCACCTGGGGCGCGCTGATTGACGGCCCCGGCGGCATCGGCAAGACCGCCCTGGCCATTGAAGCCGCCCACCGCGCCCCGGATGACCTCTTCGAGCGCAAGATTTTCATCACCGCCAAGGTGCGCCAACTGACCCCGGAAGGCGAAAAGCCGCTGACCGACTTCACCCGCCCCGATTACCTGTCCATGCTGGACGAACTGGCGCGCGCCCTGGGCGAAGACGGCATCCCCAAACTCCCGCCCGAAGAACGCCCGAAAGCCCTGAACCGGGCGCTGACCGGCAAAAAGGCGCTCATCATCTTTGACAACGTGGAAACCCTGCCGGACGAGGCGGAACGCCCGGAGCGCACGCGCCTGTTCCAGTTCCTGGCCTTCCTGCCGCAGGGGAACAAGGCCCTCGTCACCTCGCGCCGCCGCACCGACGTGGACGCGCGCATCGTGCGCCTTGACCGCCTGAGCCGCGAGGAAGCCCTGCAACTCATCGCCCACCTGGCGGAACGCAACCCGCGCCTGGCCCGCGCCTCGCAGAAGGAGCGCGAGGACCTGTACGAAATCACCCAGGGCAACCCCCTGCTCATCCACTGGATTGCCGGGCAGTTGGGGCGCGAAGGCTCGCAGTGCCGCACCATCGCCGAAGCCTGCGCTTTCATAGACAAAGCCCCCAAAGGCAACGACCCGCTCGAATACGTCTTCGGCGACCTGCTGGCGACCTTCAGCGCAGACGAGACCAGAGTCCTGGCGGCACTGACGCACTTTACGCAGCCCGCCAGACTCCAGTGGATCGCGCAGATGACCGGACTGGCCGAACGCGCCGCCGAGACCGCCCTGGAAGACCTGACCGACCGCTCCATCCTCCTCTCGAATCTCGAATCTCGCACGTTCTTTTTGCCCCCGCTGGCGGCGAAATTCATCCGCACCCGCCGCCCCGAAGCGGTCGCCCAAACCGGCGACGCCCTGTGCGACCGCGCTTACGCCCTGGCGATGCAATACGGCGGCGACGCCAACTACGACGGCTTCAAGATGCTGGACACCGAATGGAACCTGCTCGCCGCCGCCCTGCCGCGCCTGCTGACGGGCGAGGACGACCGCCTGCAAGCGGTGTGCAACAAACTCGACCGGTTTCTCGACTTCACCGGCCGCTGGGACGACTGGCTCTGGCTCTCTGAGCAAGCCGAGGCGCGCGCCCTGGCGGCGGGCGATCAATGGAGTGCTGGTGCGCGGGCTTATCAGGCGGGATGGGTGTACTTCCTGCGCGGTCAGGCCGAAAAGGTGCTGGGATGCGCCGCCCGCGCCGCCGAACACTGGCAGGAGAGCGCGCCGCGCCAGAAAGCGATTGCCATCCGCCTGCGCGGGCACGGCTACCGCTTGAAGCAGGACTACCCCGCCGCCATCGCCGCCTATCGCGAAGCGCTGGACATCTACCGCGCCCTCTCCCCCGAAAGCGACGATGTCGCCAGCGCACTGAACGACCTGGCGAACGCGGAAAAAGCCAGCAAAGACTACGCCGCTGCCGAGCGCGACTACCGCGAAGCCCTGCGCATCGCCAAGAAAATTGGAACGGAAGGCCCCATCGCCACCTACACCGGCAACCTGGCGGAACTTGCCCTGGACCGCGAGCAGTGGGCCGAAGCCGAGTCGCTAGCCCGCCAAGCCCTGGCGCTGGCGGAAAAAGTCGGGCGGCAGCAGTTGATTGCCAGCGATTGTTACCGCATCGCCAAAGCCCTGCTGGAACAAAGCAGGTCAGGTTTGAAACCTGACCTACGCGAAGCCCGCGCCCTCGCCCGCCGCGCGGTGGAGATTTTCACGCGCCTGCGTTCGCCCGATTTGCAAGAAGCGCAGGAAACGCTGGCAGAGATCGAGCGGGCGCTGGGGACGTCGTAAGCGGAAGTCCGGCGCGCTATCTTTTGCGGACAGGTCAGAGACCTGTCCCCCCCAATCTTTTCGTTCCTCACCCAAAAGAGATGAATCCGCGAACCGCCCGGCGCCTGAAAACGACCTTCGTCCTGCTCCTCGGACTCTGGCTGATGCTCACCACCAGCCTGGTCTACGCTGCCACCGCGGGGAACAAAGTTTTTCGGGCAATCATCAGCATGGGGCTGGGTTTGATCGTCTTGTGGGTGCTGGTCGGCGGCGGGTTGATGTATCTCTTCCGCGAGCGCGTCAAAACCCTGGTTTTGAACATCCCGCTCCACTGGCAGGTCAAATTCGTCCTGTTTGCCACCCTGCTGGCCATGACCGAGGAAGCCATCGCCACGCTCATGACCAACCTTGCGCCCTGGTTTGGGGTAAAAATCGGCGAGGCCTACATCACCGCTTCCGCCGATTATTTCGATGTCATCCTGCATCACAGCGTCATCGTCTTTATCCCCTGGTTCGTAGCCTGGGCATGGTTGTTGAAACGCTACGATTTCGAAACATTTTGGGTGTTCCTGTTGACGGGGTTGAACGGACTCTTTGCCGAAGCGCTCACCTTTGGCCGGGAACACTTGAGCGAATTCGCCTTGTGGATTTTCGTCTATGGCTTGATGGTGTACCTGCCTGCCTATACGGTTCCCTCCGGGCGCGGCGCACAACCGCCAAAACTCTGGCACGGCATCCTGGCATTCTTCCTGCCCCTCCTCGTCGGCATCCCTTGGGCGGTTTTAGTCAACCTGGCGTTCCAGAACCACCCGGACATTCACTTCCCCCCACTCCAAACGGAGTAGCCGATGAAACGATCCCTACATCCAATCCCACGGGCAGGGCTTGGGGCGCGCCAAAACCCCCTGGGAGAAACTACGCCACAAGAAAAACGTGGAACAGGTGGCGCGGACCGCCGCCGCCCTGCCCGATAACCCGGCCCTGCACGATGCCCTGCGGGAAGAGATCGCCCGCGCCCTGGCCGAAGACGCAGCGCTGGCGCAGGAACTGGTCCGCCTGCTGGAGCAGACCCGCCCTTCCGGGGGGAGCGTCACCGCCCGCGGCAGCCGTTCCGTGGCCATCGGCGGGAACGTGAGCGGGAGCGTAATTGTCACAGGCGACCAGAACATCGTACAGCAGGGCAAGTACAACGTCTCCATCGGACAGGCCGGTGGGGTGAACATCGGCGACCCGATCACCTCATCGGCAAAGAAGCCCGCCAAAGGAATCACCCTGATCCCGGTGGAGTCCACCATGGTGGACTCGGTTGGCTACGATGAAGAACGTCGCCTGCTGCAAGTCGTGTTCACCAGCGGACGGGTCTATTGCTACCAAGACGTGCCGCCCAAAGTCTTCCAGGGTCTGCTGGAGGCCGAATCCAAAGGGCGATATATGCGCGCCTACATCATTGACGTTTACCCCTACCGCCGCGGGCCGTGCCGGAAGAGGTAGGGGCAACCCGCCGGGTCCGTCCACTGAGAAACAGCGATGTGGTGATTTGTCAAGAGCGATATAAAGCTCCATAGGGCCGTTTCAGGCCGTTTTGGAGACGCATTGAACTACAGTCCGCTGTCGGCGCACTTGACCAACCGCAGAGCCGGAGGAATCCGATGGCTGAATCTACCGTTCGAGAATTGCTCTCCCCGGCCATAACCCTGGACTTTGCCGCCACCGTGGCCGAGGCGTTGCGCCAACTGGAGCAGGCCGGCGTCTCCTTCGGCCTGGTCCAGGACGAGCAGGGACAACTGCTGGGGGTGGTCAGCGCCGAAACGCTGGGCAAGGCTGCGCCGGAAGAACGGCTGCATGGGGCGTTTTGTCGCGCCGGGAACTGGTGCAGCGGGCCTCCCGCCTGGTCACCCGTGACACCGCCGACCGGCTGGAGGGCGCGCCGGTGGATCTGCTCTACTTTGAGCGCCCCATAGATGGCGAGCGCCAACTGGTTGCCTACTACGATCCCAGTAACCCGCCCACCTGTAGCCAGGGCCACCGGATGCAGCCGGTTGAGGACTGACGGGAGGAAAGAGGATGTTTTCCACCGTCCTTCAGGAACTCAAAGGCTACTTTAGCCGTGACTTTTTGCTGATCGCCTTTTTCCCGGTGCTCTTTTTTGCGGGACTCAGCCTGATGCTCTTCCTGGAAATCACCCAGGGACTGGGCGCCGCGCTGGACGGCTGGGAAGCGCTCTCCCCCTTCCGGCAGACGCTGAGCCTCCTCGGCGGGAGTGTCGCCGTTGTGGTATGCGCCTATCTGCTGTACAATTTTCAACACACCCTCATCCGCCTGTTTGAGGGTTACTGGCCGCGGCAACGATTGTTCCTGTGGCTGCGCAACCGGCGGGTGAAGCTCTATCGGCGCCGTTGGGAGGGTCTGCAGACCCGGGCCCAATCTGCCGGCATGCCCCAGGAAACCAACGAAATCTGGGCAGAACTGCTGGCCTTCTACCCGCCGCCGACGCACCTGGACCAAATGATGCCCACGCGCCTGGGCAACATCCTGCGCGCAGCAGAAATCTACCCCTACGAGCGCTACGGCATCGACGCGGCGGTCATCTGGCCGCGCCTGCGCCCGCTGCTCAAGCCGGAGGCCATGGCGCCGCTGGAAGACCGCAAGACCACGCTGGCCTTGATGCTTTCGATGTCTCTGCTGCTGCGCCTGACGCGCTTTTTTCAGCGCAATCTGCCCCTGCCGGCCCCAGAAGAATCGGGCTAATTGGGAATTGGGAGAGTCGTTCGGCGAAGGCCGACCGTTGGCCACAGGCCCAAAGAGGCTGACTTTAGTCAGCACCTGAATGATTACAGGTATTCCCCAAATCATTCGTGTTGTACCTTTTTATGCCTCTTCACCTGGCTCAAGGTTCGGTTGACAAATACAGGGAACCCTATCACCTCTACCCCCACCCGGAGCAGGCGCTCGCCCAGATGCCCGCCGCAGGTGACTTGACATGTGCGGTGCTTTCTTGTAAACTGATCGCAGCTCAATCGGACTGCAGGAGGTCAACATGGAATTCGTGACGATTCGTGACCTGCGATTGAAGCCGGGGGACGTGTGGGACAAGCTGCGCCGGCAGCGCGAGCTGATCCTCACCTCCAACGGCCGGCCGGTGGCGATCATCGCAGGGGTAGGCGCGGAGGATGTGGAAGAGACACTGGCTGCGCTGCGTCAGGCGCGGGCTCAGGCTGCGGTCGCACGGCTGCGCCGGGCTGCGGCCGAACAAGGGACCGACCAGCTCTCCGCTGCCGAAATCGCGGCCGAGATCGCTCAGGTTCGTCGCAAGCGCCGGGCCCGGCCGGATGAAGAGTAAGCCGGATGCTGGTCGTTCTGGATACCAACATCCTGGTCGCTGCGCTGCTCTCCCCCTTCGGCCCGCCGGCGCGGGTGTTGGACCTGGTCTTGAGCGGCGACATCCGGCCGGCCTACGACGATCGCCTGCTGGCCGAATA
This sequence comes from Anaerolineae bacterium, assembly GCA_034435455.1. Lineage (GTDB taxonomy): Bacteria > Chloroflexota > Anaerolineae > JAAYZQ01 > JAAYZQ01 > DAOTXL01. Next base: position 21,993 of record DAOTXL010000015.1, on the reverse strand, counting down.
TCGCGAGGTGTTGGCGCGGCCCAAGTTCGGCTTTGCGCCGGCAGACGTGGCAACGGTGTTGGCCTACCTGGAGGCGGCCGGCGAACGGGTGACGGCCCGACCGCTGGCGTGCGAATGGTCCGACCCCGACGATCTACCGTTCCTGGAAGTGGCGATAGAAGCCGGGGCGGTGCTCATCACCGGCAACACCACCCACTATCCCCAGGCCATCCGGGGCGCGACTCAAGTCGTCACGCCGGGTGAATTCATCAGCTCATGGCGGCGATAGCCCGCATTGAATATCGGATGCGGCTCAGGCCAGGGACGGCGCCGGAGGCCAAAAAGAAGACGAGAAGGTTGCATGATGTGGCATCCTTCGATCTGCCGGGCAGTGCGCTGTCGGTGGAAGGTTTCACCGCTGCGCTGCCCGGTGCACGACCGCCCCCTGGTCCTCCGTGGGGCCGAGTCAACAGTCAACAGACTGAAGCGAAAGGAGCATCCCGATGACCGACCTTTCTCTTGCCCAAACAACCACCCTCACCTGTCCCCGCTGTGGGCAACGCTTTGAAGCCCACCTCTGGCTCATCGTAGACGCCGATGAGCGCCCCGACCTGGCGGAGCGCATCCGCGACGGCACCCTCCACGACCTGACCTGCCCTCACTGTGGCCACCAGGGGCAGGTGGACGTGCCGCTGCTGGTCTACACCCCCTCCCCCTCGCAGGGGGAGGGCCGGGGTGGGGGTCTCATCTTCTCCCCGGCCCAACGCACCAGCGCGGAACAGGACCGCGAGCAGGCCGCCGGGCTGGTGAACCTGTTGCGGGAGCGAATGGGCCCGGCCTGGCGCGACGAATGGCTGGCCCAGGGCCTGACCAATGTGCCGCGCCCTCTCCTCCCCGCCGCCCTGAGCGACGACCCCGAAGCGGCCCTGCGGCAGATGGCGGAGCAGGCGCAGCGGGAAATAGAGCGGCTGCGGGAAGAGAACCCCGAGGCGTATCGGCAACTGGAAGAAGCTGCCCGACAGGCAATGCAGCAGATGCCGCTCGTTCAGACCCTGCAGGAATTCATCCAGGCCGACACCTGGGCCGACTCCCGCCGCATCGTGGAGGCCCATCCCGAACTGATCAGCGACGAAGCCGACGCCCTGCTGGGACAACTGGTGCAGGCCGCCCATGCCCAAGGCGATGAGGACGCCCGCCGCATCTTTGAGCAGCACCGTGCCCTCCTGCGCCGCTGCCGGGAGGTGGGAGTGGAACGAGCCTTTGCCGAAAAGATGCTGCCGCCGGAAGTCCTGGCGCAGGCCGAGGCTGCCGGGCTGACCCCGGAGCAGGCCCTGGAGATGGCCCGTCAGGCGGCCCAGATGTCGCCGGAACTGCGCCAGGTGCTGGCCGAACCGGCCGCCAGCGGCGCCGAGATCCGCTCTCCCGAAGACCTGGAGCGCCTGCTGGCTGAACGGCCTGATCTGCGGGAGAAACTGGAGCAGGTGGCTGCCCGCCTCGGCGGCGGTCCACCCATCCCTCCAGAGTTTCAAGCCGACCTCCACCGCGCCCAGGAAGGGGAAAGCCGCTACCTTCAAACCGGCGACCTGGCCGCGCTGAGCGAAGCCGTGGCCGCCTGGGAGCGCATCCTGAACCATCCCCATTTTCCCCAGGCCGACGAGCGCTTCCGCCTGGCGGCCATGAACGACGCCGGCGGCGTTTATCTGCGCCGCTACTGGGCCGGGGGACGCATCACCGATCTGAATCTGGCGCTAAACCTCTGGCAGGAAGCGGTCCGCCTCACCCCGCCCGATTCGCCCGACCGGCCCGGCTATCTCAATAACCTGGGCAACGGCCTGCGCGACCGCTATGCCCGCAGCGGCCAGCTCGCCGACCTGGAGGAGGCCCGCACGGCCTATCAACAAGCCATTGAATGGGGCCAGAAACAACACCCCGAAGCCGCTTTGACGGCTGCCCGATCCTGGGGGCGCTGGGCGATGGAACGGCGAGAGTGGCGCGAGGCGGCAGCAGCCTACAACCAGGCCCGCCAGGCGATCGATCGCCTCTGGCGCAGCCAACTGCTGCGGGGCGGCAAAGAGGCCTGGCTGCGCGAAGCCCAGGGCCTGCCCGCTCCCCACGCCTTCTCCCTGGTCCGTCTGGGCGACCATCAGGGGGCAGTGGAGGCCCTGGAGGCTGGCCGCGCCCAACTGCTGGGGGAAGCGTTGGAGCGCAACCGCCGGGACCTGTACGCCCTGCAAGGCACACCCTATGAACCCTACTACACCGCTTACATCCAGGCCACCCGGCAACTGGAGAACTTGCAGGCCATCCCTTACGGGCAGCGCCCCACCGATTGGGAAACCCAAATCGCCCAGGAACAGGCCGCCCTGCAGGCGGCCATTGAAGCCTTGCGGCAAAACGTGCCGGGTTTCGCCCATTTTCTCAAATCCCTGCCTTTCGCCGAGATTCAACGGCAGGCAGCCGATGTCCCTCTTGTCTACCTCCTGGCCACCCCCGCCGGTGGGCTGGCCCTGGTGGTCACCGGCGAGGGCGCCCAGGCCGTGGAGTTGCCCCACCTGACCGAAGCCACCCTCAACGGCTGGCTGGTCCAAACCGATGAGGCAGGCCAGAACGTGGTCGGCGGCTACATGCCGGCCCAACTGGCCGTCTCCGCCTGGATGTCCGCGGCGCTGGAGGACCTCCTGCCGGCCTTGGGCAAAGCGCTGCAGCCGCTGGTGGAAGCCCTCACCCCATCTCCAGCAGTTGCGCCGCCACCGGGGAGCGAGGTGAGGGCCATCACCCTCATCCCCACCGGCCGGCTCTCGCTGCTGCCCCTGCACGCCGCCCGCCTGCCCGATGGCTCGCATCTCCTGGACCACTTCGCCATCACCTACGCGCCCAGCGCCCAGGCCCTGCAGGCGGCCCGCCGGCAGGGCACGGCCCGGCAGGAGGCCCCCTTCTTCCTGACCGGCGTGGGCAACCCCCTGCCGCCTCCCGAAGCCCTGACGGACCTGCACCGCGCGCTCCGGGAGGCGGTGGCCGCCCTGCCCGATGAGGAACGTATCCGCCCACTGCGCCAGGAACTGCTCGGCCTGACCGAACTGCCCACGGCCCAACTCCTCCACGAGGGCTTTCTCCTCCGGCGGCTGATCCAGCGCCTGCCGGAAGAGCTGGGGGAACCGGTGCAGCGCCTGCTGGAGCTGAGCCGCCGCTGGCCGCTCAGCCTGCGCTACGCCAAAGCGGAACTGGAGAGTGCGATTGACCTGCTCCCACCGCAATCGGCCGATCCCCTCTACGAACAGGAGGCCACCCTGCGGGCCTTGCTGGAGCGGCTGCCCCGCGCCACCACTGTCCACCTCTCCTGCCACGGCGTCTTCCAGGCCGATGACCCGCTGCAATCGGGCCTGCTGCTGGTGGACAAAGAAGGCAAGGAGGCCCGCCTGACCCTGCGCGACCTGTTCACCAGCGAGTCCACGACGCTGCGGGCGGCCCGGCTGATCGTCCTCTCCGCCTGCCAGACCGCGGTGACCGATTTCCTCGACCTGCCGGAGGAGGCCATCGGGCTGCCGGCCGGCTTCCTCCAGGCCGGCGCGCCGGCGGTCATCGGCACGCTGTGGAGCGTGGACGACGCCGCCACGGCGCTTCTGGTGACCCGGACCTACGAGTACATGCTCCAGGAGGGCCTTGCGCCGCCCCAGGCCGTGCGCCAGGCCCAGGTCTGGCTGCGCGACCTGACCAACGCCGACCTGGAGGCCTATCTGGCCTACCACGAGGCCATCGCCCGCGCCCGGCTGGAAAGCGGCCGGCGGATGCCCTTCACCCTGCTGGAAGAACTGCTGGTGAAGGTCATTACCACCGGCGACCCTCAGGCCCGGCCCTACGCCGACCCCTATTTCTGGGCGCCGTTTACCTTCACCGGCGCCGAGGAGGTGCGTTTATGATGCGGTTGTCCACTTCGGTGCAGGCCCTGCTGGACCTCTGGCCGGAGCTGCCCCGTCGCGTCGGGGCGGAGTGGCCGGCCCTCTACTGGCGCGCGCTGGACCTGCTGCGCCGCTACGCCGCGTTGGAGGACGAGGAGCGTCGCGCCGGGGTCGCCCTGGAGATCGCCCGCCTGCTGCGCGCCATCCCCGGCGGCCCGGAAGCCCTGCGCCGGGTGGGTGAAGGCACTGCCTTCGCCCACCCGACGCGCGGCGAGGAAATCGCGCCGCCATCGACAACCGCCCTGGCCTGCCAGGCCGAGGCGGAGGCCCGCCTGCAGGCCCTGCTCCATCCCCCCACCGTCACCCGCTATACCGACATCTACGCCCCGGCCCGGGTGGCGGTGGGCGAGCGCTTCCCGATCATCGTCGGCCTGACCCGCCGCCCCGCCGACGAGGAGGTCGCGGCCATCCAGGCCCAACTCAACCAACTTATCCGCGTGGTGCTCACCCCGCGCGGGCCGGAACTGCTGAGTGAACCCGCCAAAACGCTGCGCGTGGAGGAGGGCGAGAGCGAGCCGGTGGTCTTTTACCTGCGCGCTGTCCGGGTCGGCACGCAATCGGTGCTGATTGATTTGTACTCGCAGAGCGATCTGCTGGTCAGCGTCACCCACACCCTGAGCGCCGGGGAAACGGGCGTCGTCTCACCGCCGGGCAAACTGCCGGCCCAGGCCGTGCGGATTGGCGACTACCAGGTCCCCTATCCCGACCTGGTGCTGCGGGTCTGCACACGGGACAACCGGCTCACCTACACGCTGCATTACCGCAACACCGAAGAGCGGATCATTGAGGGCGGCCGCCTGCGGGCCGACCCGGAGCAGTACCGCTATCTGCTGATGCGCGAGATTGAAAACCTGGCCAGAGGGCTGGACGCGGACGGTTACCCTCTGACGGATGCGCCGGACCAGCCGCCCACACCGGAACTCGTCTTCCGGCGCCTGGAAAAGATCGGCCAGCGGCTCTACAACGAACTCTTCAACGAGGCGCTGCGCCGGGAGTACCGCGAGCGCATCCGCGGGAAGGTGCACACGCTGGAGATCGTCTCCGACGAGCCGTGGATCCCCTGGGAACTGGTCAGGCCCTTCGGCGACGGCGTGGACGATGATTTCCTGTGCCTGCAGTACGATTTCAGCCGCTGGGTGAGCGGCGGCGCGGGGCCGGCCGCCGAGATCGCCGTGGACAGCCTGGCCTGCATCGCCCCCACCGATGCGGGGCTGGCCTGGGCGCAGGAGGAGCAGGCGTTCGTGCGCGCCCTGGCCGGGCGCTACGGCCTGGCCGACCGCTCCCCGGCGGAGGCGCGGCGGAACCTGGTGGAGGCGCTGCTGGAGGGGAATGATCGGGTGCGGCTGTGGCACTTGGCCTGCCACGGCGATTACGACCGCGACGCGCCCGGCAACTCACCGCTGGTCCTGCAATACGGCCGCCGCCTGCGGCCCCACGACCTGGTCGGCCGGGCGCAGGAACACCTGCGCACCGACCGGCCGCTGGTCTTCCTGAACGCCTGCCGCGCCGGACAGGGTGGGCTGTCGCTCGCCGGATTGGGCGGCTGGGCGAAGGTGCTGGTGCAGGATTGTCGGGTAGGAGCGCTGATCGCCCCGCTGTGGTCGTTGGACGACGCCGCGGCCTGCACCTTTGCCCAGGCCTTCTACGATGCGGCCCAACAGCCGGGCATGACCCTGGCCGCTGCGCTGCGCCGGGCCCGGCTGGAAACGCGCCAGGAGTATCCCTGGGATCCGACCTGGCTGGCCTACAGCCTGTATGCCCATCCGAACGCGCGGCTGTTGTTCTGGCAGGCGTCGTAGGGCCAACACGGCGATTGGGGTCAGACCCTCTATTCCTCATCCCCGAATTCGGCTTGCTGGCGGCTCGGGAGACTGCCGAGCCGGGAGAGGGCCGCCCGCCCGGCTTGCCGGGCAGGTGTTGGCCGCCCTGGCCCGGGGGAAGCAGGCCCAAGAATGCCAGCCGGCCATCGTGGCGGCCCTGGCGGCGGCCATCCGCGACCCGGCCAGCCGCCGGCCGGTCTATGTGCTGGAGGGTGAGGAAATCAAATACCTGGGCCAAGGTGTAGGGCAACTGCGAGCAGTTGCCCTACGGGCGGGCGCTTGACTTCTGGCCGCTTTGACGTTAGAATAAACCGGGCAAAGGGCGCTTCTTCGCGTCCCGCGGCCTGGGGGTGAAATCGAGGGGTGGCCTGAGCAGCCGCGCGGAAAGAAGGGGATATGGGCCAGAAATCGGAGATCAGAGAGGGCTGGGCGACCGTCCTCTTGCTCCTGATCATGTTCTTGTGCGTCGCCTGGTCTATCCAGGTGTCCGAGTGGACCCGGGGGCTTGGGATTCTGCAATGGGTGATGCTGGTCGGGGGGGTGCTCGGCATGGTGTTGGCCAGGAGCCATGTCCCCAACCGGATGGCCCATCTGCTCTCCGCCCTCGCCGGCCTGACCTGGGTGGGGTATCTGGCCGGCCTGGTCCTGAGCGAAGCGACCGCTCTGCCGGTGGAGGCAGCGGTCATCGAACTGGACGCCCGGATCTGGGATTGGGTGTTCGCTGCCTTCAGCGGCGAGGCCACGGCCGGCAGCCTCGTCTTTTTGCTGCTGCTCTCCCTTCTCCTGTGGATGGTCTCCTACTTTTGTGCCTGGGCCATCTTCCGCTGGCACCGGGTGTGGTGGGCGGTGATCGTGTGCGGTTCCGCCCTGATGCTCAACCTCACCTATGCCCCCCGCAACCTGGTCGGATTCCTGATCGCCTTTTTGTTGGCCGCCCTGCTGCTGGTGGTGCGCACCAACCTGGCTTTTTACGAGGCGGAATGGAAGAGGGCCGGGGTGGGCTACGACCCCGAGCTGGTCTACGGCTTTTTGCGCGCCGGCCTGGCCGTCTCTGTGGTGGCCATCCTCCTGGCCTGGGGAGCGCCCCGCGCCCTGGCCAGCCGGCCCATGCAGGAACTGTGGGACAGGGTGGGAGAACCGTGGCGCCGCCTGCAAGACCGGTATAGCCGCCTCTTTCAGGACCTCAACTATCAGAATGAGCCGGTGGTCTTTTCCTTTGCCCGGGCGAGAAAGTTTGGCGGGCCGGTGCAGTTGTCGGATGAACCGGTGATGGAGGTGCGGGCCATCCGGGGGCGCTACTGGCGGGCGATGGTCTTTCACGAGTATACCGGCGACGGCTGGCTGAATACCGACACCACCATCATCCTGTTCCCGGAGAATGAGCGGATCTCGCCCCAGCCTGTTTTCACGTTGCGCCAGACGATCACCCAGACGGTCACCCTGAAACAACCTCTGGGGCTCGACAGTGTCCTGGCCGTCGCCCCTCAGCCGGTGCGGATCGACCTGCCGTTGCGGGCGGTGGCCGGGTTCCTTCCACCCACGGAGGACTCGCAGGCCTATGCCCGGTCTCAGTCCTTCCTCCCGATGCAGATCGAGCCATCGGCTTTTTACTCGCGGCGGGGGCTGCAGGCGGGCGATACCTATCGGACCGTTTCCTCCCTCACCCTGGCCGACGAGGAATCGCTGCGCCAAGCGGGGACCGATTATCCGGCCTGGGTGGTGCCCCGCTACCTGCAATTGCCCGATTCCCTTCCCCGGCGGATTGCCTCGCTGGCCGAACAGGTCACCGCCGGGCAGGAGACGGCCTATGACAAGGCGCTGGCCATCGAACGCTACCTGCGCACGATACCCTACAATGAGCGGATCCAGGGGCCGGCGGCGGGCCAGGATGGGGTGGATTACTTTTTGTTCGAGGCCAGGCAGGGATATTGTCAGTACTATGCGTCGGCTATGGTGGTCATGCTGCGGGCGGTGGGGGTCCCGGCGCGCTATGTCGAAGGCTACAGCCGGTCGGTGAGGGAAAGCGGGGTGTATCACATCCTGGAGCGGGACAGCCATGCCTGGCCGGAGGTCTTTTTTCCCGGCTACGGCTGGATCGAGTTCGAGCCGACGGCCGGCGAACCGCCCATCGTCCGGGCCCGTTCGCAACGAGAGGAATTGGCCGAGGAAGAGGATCCGGAGCGGCGCCGAGCCTGGCGGACCCCCAACGTGCAGATGAACGATCTCCCCGACACCCCCCCGCCGCCGGCTACGCCGGTGCCGGAGCCGATCTGGCCCAGGTTGGGCCGGTGGGTCGGCCTGTTCCTGGCCGGGATGGCCGTCGTCGCCGCGGTTGTGGCCGTGCTGATGGTCCGCCGTTACCGCCGGATTCGGGGCTTGAGCGGAGTGGAGCGGGTGTACCAGGACCTGGTGGACTGGGCCCGACGCCTGTTGCGCATCCAGCCGCTGGCCCACCAGACCCCGCACGAATATGCGGCGGTGGTGGCCGGAATGGTCCCCCAGGGGGGAGGGGCCATCGAACAGATCGCCGACCTGTATGTCCGGGAGCGGTTTGGTAGCAAAGTGGTAAGCGACCAGGAGGCCGAAGCAGCCTGGTCTGCCGTCTGGCCGGCCCTGTGGCGCCGGGGACTGAGCCGGGTCGGGGAGGCGATCCGCGCTCGATGGGAGAGGCTGGTCCCCCCAGAGCCACCGGAGCCGTTGTAGCCACCGGCAGGACCCCTATTCCCATTCGATGGTTGCCGGCGGCTTGCTGGATAGGTCATAGACGACGCGGTTGACCCCTGGCACCTCGTTCACGATCCGGTTGCTGATGCGGGCCAGCAGGTCGTAGGGCAGACGGGCCCAGTCGGCGGTCATAAAGTCGTCGGTGGTGACAGCGCGCAGGGCGATGACGTGAGCGTAGGTCCGCCCGTCGCCCATGACGCCCACGCTGCGCACCGGCAGCAATACGGCGAACGACTGGGCCGTGCCGCTCCCCTCGCGCTGCCGGAGGAGGCCGGCGGCGGCCAGTTCCTGGGTCAGGATGGCGTCGGCAGCGCGCAGGGTTTCCAGGCGCTCCCAGGTCACCTCGCCCAGGATGCGCACGGCCAGGCCCGGTCCGGGGAAGGGCTGGCGGTAAACGATCTCGTCGGGCAGGCCGAGTGCCCTGCCCACGGCCCGCACCTCGTCTTTGAACAGGAAACGGAGCGGCTCGACCAACTCCAGGTGCATCTCCTCCGGCAGGCCGCCCACGTTGTGATGGGTTTTGATGCGCTGTGCTCCTGGCCGTCCAGCCCCGGCGCTCTCGATCACATCGGGATAGATGGTGCCCTGGGCCAGAAAGTCGAAATGGCCCAGGCGGTGTGCCTCCCGCTCAAAGATGCGCACAAACTTTTCGCCGATGATCCGCCGCTTTTCCTCCGGGTCGGTGACGCCGGCCAGCGCCGCCAGATACTCCTCCGCGGCATGGACGGCCACCAGGCGCAGGCCTGCCTTGTGCTCAAAGGTCTGGATCACCTGCTCTGGTTCGCCCTGGCGCAGCAGGCCGTGGTCCACAAACACGCAGGTAAGTTGCTCGCCCACGGCGCGGTGCACGAGCACCGCCGTCACCGCCGAATCCACCCCGCCGGACAGGGCACAAAGCACCTGCCCGGGGCCCACCTGGTGGCGGATGGCCTCCACCGCCTGGCCGATGAAATGGGCCGGGGTCCAGTCGCCGCGCAGGGTGCAGATGCGCCGCAAAAAATTGCGCAAGAGGTTCGCTCCCAAAGGGGTGTGGACCACCTCCGGATGGAATTGCAGGCCGAACAGCCGGCGGTCTGGATGTTCCATGGCGGCGATGGGAGAGTTGTCGGTCTGGGCGACGATGCGGAAGCCGGGGGGCATGGCTTCGATGCGGTCGCCGTGGCTCATCCACACCTGGAGGGCAGCGGGCAGCCCGGCAAAGAGGGGGCAGTCCGGGCCGGTGACGTGCAGGGTAGCCGGGCCATATTCGCGGCGCCGGGCCGGCGCCACCCGACCGCCCAGGGCGTGGGTCAGCAGTTGCATCCCGTAGCAGATGCCCAGCACCGGCCGACCGCTGGCGAGCACATAATCGGGCAGGGAGGGGGCATCCGGCTCATAGACGCTGCGCGGGCCGCCGCTCAAGATAAAGGCGCGGGGGTTGAGGGCCAGCACCTCCTCCGCCGGGGCGTCGTAGCGGAACAGTTCACAATAGACCTGGGCTTCGCGCACGCGCCGGGCGATGAGCTGGCTGTACTGCGAGCCAAAATCGAGGATGGCTACCGCTTCGTGGTCAGGAGATGGCTGAGACATGGCAGGCTCACCCGGCAAAGAGGATCCGCCCGTTCGACATGTCGGTAATGGTCACCAGGGCGTAAAGCGGCACGCCCAGCCGCTCCAGCTCCGCGCGCCCCCCCTCGAACACCTTTTCGATGAGGGCGCCGATGCCCACCAGCTCCGCCCCGGCGTGGCGTACCAGGCGCACCAGGGCGCTGATGGTTTGACCGCTGGCCAAAAAGTCGTCAATGATGAGAATGCGGTCGCCCGGCCCCAGGAATTCCGGCGAACACATCAAAAAGACCGAGATCCCCTTGGTGTGGGAGGGGGCGGCTTCGACATACACCGGATCGGTCATGGTCACCGGCTTGGTCTTGCGGGCATAGACCAGGGGCACCCCCAGCGCCAGAGCGGTGGTCAGGGCCGGGGCGATGCCCGAGATCTCAGCCGTCAGGACCTTGGTCGCGCCGACGTTGGCAAAGTGGGCGGCCAGCTCCCGACCTGCCTCCATCATCAGAAGCGGGTCCACCTGGTGGTTGATAAAGCCATCTACCTTGAGGATGCCGTGTCCCAGGTTCTTTCCTTCCCGGAGAATTCGCTCCTGAAGCGCTTGCATTGTTTTTTCCTCCCTCTGGATGTTCGGGTCTAGTCTACCACAACCGGGCCAGAATGGCGAATGACAGAGGGCAGATGGTTCTGGGTTGCAGGGGGCCTGAAAGTATGGTAAAATAGAGGGGGACTGGAAAGAGAGGGGGCCATGCAAGAGGTTTTGAGCCAAACCATGTCGTTCGCGCGCATCAGGGACAGGTTGCTGGCGGCCTTTGACGAGCCGCAGGCCGGGGTCCTGGCCGAGGTGATCGCAGCCGCGTATCAGGACCTGGTCAAGACCGGCGATTTCAACGAACTGAAAGCGATTGTCCGCGATCTGGCCGTGGCACAACGGCGGACCGAGCAGCGGCTTGAGGAGCTGGCGGCGGCGCAGCAGCGGACCGAGCAGCGGCTTGAGGAGCTGGCGGCGGCGCAGCAGCGGACCGAGCGGCGGCTTGAGGAGCTGGCGGCGGCGCAGCAGCGGACCGAGCGGCGGCTTGAGGAGCTGGCGGCGGCGCAGCAGCGGACCGAGCGGCGGCTTGAGGAGCTGGCCGTGGCACAGCAAAAGACCGAGGCAGCGCTTCAACAGTTGATCCAGGACCATCAGGAAACCAGGCGGCAACTGGGAGGGCTGAGTGCTACGGTGGGCTACCGGCTGGAGGATGAAGCCTTCAAGGCCCTGCCCCGGCTCCTCGAACGTGACTTTGGCCTGATCGTCCAGGGCCGCCTCAAGCGGGGCTATGTGCCCGATGTCGAAGGCAGGCTCCTGGAAGTGAACATCTTTGGCCAGGCCGTCCGAAACGACGGGGCAACCCCAACCGGTCGGGTGGTGACCATTGTCGGTGAGGGCAAGAGCCAGTTGTCGGCCAATGATGTAGACCGTTTCATCCGCCGCAAGCTGGCCCGCTTGCAAGGGGCTTTCGACGAACTTTTCCCCTTGCTGGTCACCTATATGATCACCGCCCCTGATGTGGAAGAGTATGCGCGGCAGAAGGGCATCGCCGTCTATTACTCCTACGATTTCTGAGCGGCCCTGCCGGCCCCTGGCCTCCCCACCGTCCCGTTGCCCGTCCGGGTGGCGGGACGGTGTTGGCGTTTCCGGCTTCCCGGCTGACGATGGGCGGATGAACCGATCATGGCGCTGGAATTGGGCAGGATTGCAGAGCAGGTCGAGGAAATAGGGCGCGATCTGGCGGAGGGGGCGCAGCGGCTGCGCCGGGCCCTGCCCGCCCTCCGCGCCCTGCGGAGCCTCTACGCCCACCAGGGGGAGCGGCTCCGCACCCTGGCCTCCTCGGCAGCCGGCCGGGAGATGGCCTGCGCCCTGCCAACCCACGAACCGCTAGATGCTATCTTTCCCGCCCCCGAACCACCGCCCCGGGCCACCATCCTGGCCACCGATGGCTCGCAGATCTACCCCGATCCCCACGGCATGGTGCTCTACTACCTGATCAACATCGGCGGCCTGGTTTACCGTCACGGCAGCGGCCAGGCCCCGTGGGCGGCATCGGTGCCGCAGGTGGGCCGGGCCGTGGATGCCGCAGGCGACCTGGTGACCGCCGACCAGATCGATGCCCGGCGCGATGTGGCCGAACTGCGGATGCTGGCCGACCTGGCCGAAGCGGAGGCTGCGGCGGGCGAGGGGGTCCCGCTGGTCGCCCTGCTGGACAGCACCCTGGGGCTGCGCGCTTGGTCGGCAGCCATCCCCCAGGCCGAGCAGGGGGCGCTCCGGCAGAGCTATATCGCCCAGGGGGAGCGCCTTCAGCGGGCCGGGGCGGCGCTGGCCGGCTTCCTCAGCCGCTCGCGGCGGGCAGGCACGGTCCACCTGCTGGACCTGGCGCAGCAGGCCGAAACGGGTGGGCTGCGGACCGGGCCGTCGCCTTTCCTGGGCCTCAACGATGCCCTGCTGTGGGGCGACTTGCGCCCTGGCGAACGGTCGGCGCTCCTGGTGGAGCCGGATGAGCCGCCGATCTATTTCTTTTACCTGAACCCCGAACCGCCCGGCGGGCCGACCCTGCCCGGTGTCGAGGCCGAGCCGGCCCGCGTCGAGTTGCCCGAGTGGGTGGCCTGCAACCCGGAACGGCTGGGCTGGGTGCACGCCCTGGTCTATGACCAGTGTCGCCTCAACAACGGCTATCCCTACGTCCTGAGCCGGGCCGACGAGCTGGCCATCATCCTCAACGAGGAGCGCGAGGCGCTGGAGAGGATGCTGTGGCAGGTGCTGGGCCGCCACGGCCTGCCTCTGCCCCGGCCCTCGCCCAAGGAGCGACAGAAACGGGTTGTCCGGGCGCCTTTCAGGAGGCGGTAGTAGCAAAGGGTTGTGGTTGAGGGTACAGGAGGTGCCTGTGAGCTTGGAAACCGATCTGGTCGGGCGGGTCATCAGTGCCGGCAACGCTCGCTTTGCGGTGGGCTGCCGGCTGCTGCGGTCGCAGGTGCCCACCTTTGGCGCGCTGGTCAAGGCCGAAACAGGGGCCGGGGTCACCATCCTGGGCCTCATCCGCGACGTGCAACTGCTGGACGATCCGCTGGTGCGCCAGGTAGCGGTGTTGCCCGAAGAGCGCCCAGAGCTGATCGCCGATCAGCACCAGCGGTTGCTGCCCATCGAGGTCCAGGTGCAGGTGGTGGGCTATAGCCAGGGCAGCCGGTGGCATTACTGTCTGCCGCCCCAGCCGCCTATGAGCCTGGTCCAGGTTGTCACCTGCACCCCCGACGAACTGATAGCCTTTACCGGGCGGTTCGACTATTTCCGGCTGGTGCTGGAAGGCCGCGATCCCCTGGCCGACGAACTGCTGGCTGTCCATCTGCGCCAGGCGGCGGCGGTGCGGGGGGAGGCCGGGCGTGATTTCCTGGTCGAGGCCGGGCGGGAGCTGGCCCGCCTGCTGGCTCTGGATTTGCAGCGCCTCGATGCGCTCTTGCGGAGGCTCCGACCATGAGCAACGGCGGGCCTCTGGAGCGGGACATCAGAGAATATAGGCCGGCCCTGGAGCAGGTTTTTGCACGGTACGGCGTGGCCCTGGCCTACCTGTATGGCTCGCAGGCGCGAGGCGACGCCGGCCCTCTGAGCGACGTGGATGTTGCCATCATGTTCCGACTGGCTTTGACCCGGAAGGAACGGTGGCGTCGGCGTCTGGCCCTGGGCCAGGAATTGATGCGCATCTTGGGCCGGGACGATCTTTTTGTGGCCGATCTGGCCGAGGCATCGCCGTTGCTGAAGGATGAGGTCCGGCGCGAGGGGCGGTTGTTGTATTGCGCCGACGAGGCGCTTCGCGTCGAATTCGAGGTAGAGGTTTTGCGCGAGTTCGTAGACACACAACCTCTGCGCGATCTGCAGTGGCAGTACCTGCTGGAGCGGATCAGGCAGGGGAGGATGGGGCGGTATGCTCGGCCATAGGGAGGTCGAAGATGGTCAAGGTGGACACCGTCTTGGCTCGTTTGGAAGCGCTGAATCAGTATGTGGGCGAACTGGAGCAGTTTCGCTCGATGACTCGCGCTGAATTCTTGGGCGACTTGAGAAACTATCGTACGGTGGAGTGCGATTTTCAGTTGGCTGCCCAGGCGGCCATAGATATCGCCAGCCACATCCTGGCCGCCGATTTTCCACACCGACCCAAGGGCTATCGTGACGTGATCGAGCTTCTGGGTGAGGTGGGCGTCTTGCCCTCTGACCTGGCGGCACGGTTCGCGGAGATGGCCGGCTTTCGCAACATTCTCATCCACGAGTCCCTGGCCGTGGACCGGGACATCGTCTACGATCACCTCCAGGATGAACTCGACGACTTTCGACTTTTTGGCCGCTACGTCGCCGAGTACCTGGCGCGCAGCGGCGCGTTGGAGGGGTAGCCGATGGTGCAGGATTCCAGCGAACTGGACGAATTCTTCCCGCGCACTCCCCCGTCGGTTGAGGCGGCCGCCGGCGCCCGGCGGCTGGGCATCGTCGTCGGCGGCAGCCTGAGCGAGGGGTTGCGCGTCAAACTGGACCGGGGAACGGTGGTGGAGGGCATGGCCGTGGGCCGCTATGTGGTGATCCGGGGACAGACGGGCCGCCGTTTTTTCAGCATCATCACCGATGTGGCCCTGGACACCACCAACCCGGCCCTCGAAAAGACACCCCCTGACACCGGCGACGAGTTTCTGGCCCAGGTGTACCAGGGCACGAGCACCTTTGGCCGTTTGCAGATCTCCCCCATGCTGGTCCTGGAGGAATCTTCCAGTGAGCCCAGGCCGGTCAAAACGGTGCCGGCCCACTTTTCGCTGGTGTACGAGGCCACCGAAGAGGATGTGAACCGCGTCTTTGGCGGCGCCGATGAGCGACATTTCTACGTCGGCGCGCCGCTGGACATGGACAATGTGCGCGTCCACCTCAACCTGGAGCGGCTGGTGGAGCGTTCCAGCGGGGTGTTCGGCAAGAGCGGCACGGGCAAGACCTTCCTGACGCGGACGCTCCTGGCCGGCATCATCAAACAGAACGTGGCGGTCAATCTGGTGTTCGACATGCATAACGAATATGGCTGGGAGAGCCAGGGCGAGGGCCGGTACCGGGTCAAAGGGCTGCGCCAGCTCTTCCCCGGCCAGGTGAGCGTCATGACCCTCGATCCCGAATCGTCGCGGCGGCGGGGCAGCAGGGTGGATTTCACGGTGCGCATCGGCTATGACCAGATCGAGCCGGAGGATGTGGACATGCTCGGTAACCTGATGGGCCTGACCGATGTGCAGGTGGGGGCGCTCTACTTCCTGCGGCGGCGGCTGGGCCGGGCCTGGATCGAAAAGCTGTTGGCCGAGGGCGAGGCCGAGGTCGAAGGCCCTACCGAGCTGGACCTGCTGCTGGAGGAGGGCAAGCTCCACGGCGGGACGCTGGGGGCCATCCAGCGCAAACTGGGCCTGTTCCGCCGCTTCGATTTTTTGGTGCCCCGCGTTCAGGAGGATGTGGTGGGCAGGATCATGGACTATCTGGATGCGGGCAAACATGTCGTGCTGGAATTCGGGCGCTACGGCAGCACCCTGGAGGCCTACATCCTGGTGGCCAACTACCTGACGCGGCGCATCCACAGCCGCTACGTGCAACGCAAAGAGACGGCCTTGGGCCGCAAGGCCGAGGAACCGCGCCCTCTGGTCATCACCATCGAGGAGGCCCACAAATTCCTCGACCCGGCCATCGCCCGGCAGACGATCTTTGGAACGATCGCCCGCGAGTTACGTAAATATAATGTGACGCTCCTCATCGTGGACCAGCGGCCTAGCGGCATAGATGAGGAGGTGATGAGCCAGATCGGCACGCGGGTGACGGCCCTGCTGGACAACGAGGCCGACATCCACGCCGTGTTCACCGGGGTTTCGGGGGCGGGCGAACTGCGCCAGGTGCTGGCCCGCCTCGACACGCGGCAGCAGGCCCTCATCCTGGGCCATGCTGTGCCCATGCCGGTGGTCGTCCAGACCCGGCCCTACGGCCCCGACCTGTACGCCGAGGTCGGTTACGTCGAGGGGGAAGACCTGCAGGAGCGGCTGGCCCGCAACGTGGCGCTGCTGCGGGGGGCAGAGGTAGAGGGGTTTGAGTAGTAACCTGGAATGCAACAGGAGGGACCCATGTCGGATGAGAAGGAGTTGGAAGAGTTTTTTGCCCAGGAACCACCCTCGGAGACTGAGCAGCAGCTTCTCAGCCGCCGCCAATTCCTGCGCGGCAGTCTGGCCGGGGGGGCGGTGGGGCTGGCCGTGGCCGCCGGCACCGGCGCAGCGGTGGACAAGATCACCGATGCCGAACTGCTGGCGGCCCAGGAAGCCGCCGACGCCGAGATCGCCCGGTTGCGCGGGCTGGTGGACCTCTATGAAAAGTTGGAAAAGATCGGCCTGGATGCCATTTTGCAGACCGGCATGGCTGCCGTGGCCCTGCCCCTGGAGGCGGTGGAAATAGGAGCCAACGCGCTCAAGGGGGGCCTGGAGCTGGTGGAAAAGGGATTGCGCTCGGTGGAAGAGGCCCTGCCCACTGCCCAGGAGTCGCTGCTCTGGCTGGAGGGCCAGATTTCGGCCCTGGCCGACGGCATCGAGAAGCTGGAAACGGCCCTCGGCCAGGCGTTGGACAAAGCCGCCGGCACCCCCCTCGGCCAGGCGGTGAAGGATTTCGCCACCCTGGTGCTCGACAACCTGCCCTTTGGCCTGGGTGACAAGATCCGGGCTGTGCTCGACGGGCTGGCAACCCTGGTGACCGGTGTGGATGACCTCCTGGAAGGGATCAATACCCGCCTGCTCGAACCGTTACGCCAAAAGTGGTTCTCGACCGAGGAGGGCCAGGGCATGGGGGCAACCCTGATCGACCCGGTGGTGGAACATATCCTGGATCCCCTGGAAGGGCATCTGGCCGACCTGACAACGCTGGTGGATACCTGGCAGCAAAAGCTGGTCGCGCCGGCCGGCCGGGCACTGGAGGAGCGGTCCAGGGTCCGGGAGGAGATTGCCCGCTACAAGCAGGAGCACGGCCTGGGATGATCCGCCCCCGGTGCGACAGGGCTGTCACCGTCGGGTCCACGTCTATGGCCTCTTTTCATCGGCGCCATTCCAGCGCCAGACGGCTGCGTTTGTCCTTCTGCAGCGCGGTGTACAGGATGGTTTGTCCCTGGATAACCACCAGGTCCGCGTGTCCCAGGCCGATGTTGCCCGGCAGGGCGACCAGGATCGGGTTGCCGGGGAATTTTTCCCATGGACCATCGATCCGGTCGGTGAGGCTGCGGGCCAGTCCCAGGCCGAACTGGCTGTCGCCAGGGTCGCCGCGGCCTGGCCCACGGGTGCCCTCGTACAGCATGTAGTATCGTCCGCCGATCTTGACCACCTCTGCCGAACTGATCATCCGAAAGTCAAAATAGGCGTTGGTCGTTGGGCCTTTCTCTTCCAACGGCCCGTATTCGCCGGCGCCGACGAACAGCGGGTTATGCGCGCAGGGTTTGTAGCGCCGGGCGTTGCCCATCACCTTGCCGTAGTAGCAGCCCATCGCGCCCGGGTTCTGGCCCAACCCGACGAACACGTAGGCCGTCTCTCCCTCAATGTACACTCCCGGCGGCCCACCGGCCAGGCACTCATAGTCGTAGCGGACGAAGGGATGCTGGCCGATGGCTCCCCCCGGCGCGCAATCGTCCAGCCACAGCTTCCAGATGCCGGTGTTGTCCACCTGTTGCGGGGCGCTCCAGCTCAGCCCATCTTGCGAACGGCGCAGCATGACCCGCCCCAGGTACTCGTAGACCAGGACCAGGGTCTTGCCGTTGTAGGCAACGCGCGGATATTGCTGCTGGACCACGTGATCTTTTTCCGGGTCGCACGGGCAGCGGGCACAGTTGAACAGGCAGACGGGCGGATCGTCGTGCTGAAAGGTGTAACCGCCGTCGTAGCTCTTGTAGATGACCGTGCAGCCGGGGAACTCGACCGGATCGCCGCAGGGGTCCACTGCCCCCGCCGACCGGTTGCTGGCATGGAGGTAGGACCATAGCTCGCCGTTCCCCATGACGATCGTGTCCGACTCGCCGCGCGGCAGGCCGGTATCCTCCACCTGCACGACAAACTCGGCCCGGCCCTCCCAGAGATCGGCCAGGGTTGGGTGCCCATTGCTGCCCGGCTCCTCCTGGACGACGAGCCAGGGGGTGGGGGTTGGGCCGGGGCCGGGGTGGGTGTAGGGGATGGTGGGGGTGGGGGATGGGATGTTGCCTGGGCTGCACCCCGGCAGCGACAACAGGCCCACGCACAGCAGCAGGGAGAAAAGCCTGGCCCAGGTCTGGGCTGGCCCTTGGAGCCGGGCAGTGTCGGCGGTCATCCAGGCTCTACAATTTCAGCCAGCGATACCCGTACCCCTCCAGTCCCAGGCGATGGAGGGGGGAGGTGATGGGCGGGAACCTGCCGGCGCCGACCAGATCGTCCGGCCGACGGCCGGTCCAGGCTTCCAGGTCCAGGTCGGCCACCTGGGGCCGGGCCGAGAGGTTGTTGACAACCAGGACCGTCTCGCTGCCGCAGGAGCGCAGGTAGGCCAGGATGGCGCGGTTTTCCGGCGTCAGGAACCGACAGTCCCCCCGGCTCAAGGCCCGCTGGGCCTTGCGGATGCGGATCATCTGCCGGATCCGGTTCAGCAATGAGCCGGGATCGGCCCGCTGCGCCTCGACATTGACCTTTTGGTAGCCGTACACCTCGTCGTCAATGACCGGCACATAGAGGGCGGCCGGATCGGCGCTGGAAAAGCCGGCGTTGGGCCCGGCCGTCCACTGCATTGGCGTGCGCACCCCGTCGCGGTCCTCCAGCCAGATATTGTCCCCCATGCCGATCTCGTCGCCGTAATAGAGGACCGGTGAACCGGGCAGGGTAAAGAGCAACGAGTGAGCGAGTTCCAGCCGCCCTCGGTGATTTTCGAGGAGGGGAGCCAGGCGGCGGCGGATGCCCAGGTTGAGCCGCATCCGGGGTTCGGGGGCGTAAAAGTCCCACAGGAACTGCCGCTCTTCCTCGGTGACCATTTCCAGGGTCAGCTCGTCGTGGCAGCGGAGGAAGGTAGCCCACTGGCAAGACTCAGGGATGGGTGGGGTGCGGGCCAGGATCTCCAGGATCGGCGTTCGGTCGGCGCGGGCCAGCGCCAGATAGATGCGTGGCATCAGGGGAAAGTGGAAATTCATGTGGAACTCGTCGCCCTCGCCCAGGTAGGGACGCACATCTTCGGGCCACTGGTTAGCTTCAGAGAGAAGCAGCGTGCCGGGGGCGATCTCTTCCACAAAAGCGCGCAGCCGTTTCAGGTAGGCATGGGTTTCGGGCAGGTTCTCGCAGTTGGTACCCTCCCGCTCATAGAGATAGGGGGTGGCATCCACGCGAAAACCGTCAATGCCCTGTTCCAGCCAGAAGCGGACGATGTTGAGCATTTCTTGCTGGACTTCCGGGTTGTCATAATTCAGGTCGGGCTGGTGGTGGAAAAAACGATGCCAGTAGTAGGCGCCGCGCAGTGGGTCCCAGGTCCAATTGGAGGGTTCATAGTCGAGAAAGATGATGCGCGCCTCCCGATACTTTTGGTCGGTCTCACTCCACACATACCAGTCGCGGTATTTGTGGTGTTCGGGGTGGCTGGGGTTCCGGGAGGCCTGGAACCAGGGGTGTTGGTCGGAGGTGTGGTTGGGGATCAGGTCCATGATGACGCGTAGGTCACGGCGGTGGGCCTCGGCGACCAGGATGCGGAGGTCCTCCATGTCGCCGTAATCGGCGTGGATGCGATAGAAATCGGCCACGTCGTAGCCGTCGTCCCGCAGGGGCGAGGGGTAGATGGGCAGCAGCCACAGGCAGTCCACCCCCAGGTATTGCAGGTAATCGAGCTTGCCGGTCAGGCCTGGCAGGTCGCCGCAGCCGTCGCCGTTGCCGTCGGCAAAGGCACGGACAAAGACCTCGTAGAAGATGGCGTCCTTGTACCAGAAGGGGTCATTGGGGATCATGATGGCGCACTATGCCTGGCGGCGAAAGGCCAGAAGCCCTTCTGACAGGTCATTGCCAACCTTCCATTGGACGGCGCGGGCTTCTGCCTGCTCTCGACCCTCCGGGCCGGCCCATTCCTCGCCGATGACCATCCCTATGACCTGCACGCCGGTTCGCCGCAAGGTCTCTGCCCGCCGGGCAGCGCGGACGACGTCATAGTTGTCAACCTGGCGGGAGATCTCGACGACAACGAATTGATCCTCTCTCCACCACACCAGGTCTGCCAGCAGGGGGTTCTCATCATCGGTCAGTGTGCTCATATCCGGCAACAATCTGAGCAGGCGCGAGATGCGCTGCTGGACGAACGGTTGGTCGGTGAACCCACCCTCCCCCTCCACGAGAGGGTGCTTAAGAAGTAGGCAAGGTATGGCGGTCATGGTATAATAAGTCATCCTTCCTGGAAGTCAAGCAGCTATGTTGAGAGAGAATTACTATCGGGAACCCACAGAGTTGGACCTTTTGGTTTATGAGAAGCTGGTGCCTGCGCAGCATTACTTGCGTCAAGTGAAAGCCCTGATCAACTTTGAGGCTTTTCGGGACCAACTGCGCGATGTGTACAGCCCCACCATGGGGCGACCGGCTGAGGACCCGGTCCTTCTCCTCAAGCTGGAATTCCTGGAGTTCCATTATGACCTCTCCGACCGGGAGGTTATCGCCGAGGCGCAAGTGAACGTAGCCTATCGCTCCTTCCTGGACCTGTCGTTGGACAGCCCCTTGCCGGTTCCTTCTCTCCTCTCCCAATTTCGGACTCGCCTGGGGGAGGAACGGCACCAAGCCATTTTCAACGAAGTGGTTCGCCAGGCCCGGGAGCACGGTCTGGTCAAAGACCGGCTGCGGCTGAAAGACGCCACCCACGTGGTGGCGAACGTGGCCATCCCCTCCACCCTGGAACTGGTGGCCCAAACCCGCCAGCGGCTGCTGAAAGCGCTGCGTCCCTATGCCCTGGAACGGGTGGTGGAAGAGGAGAAACAGGCGGCCACGATTCGGACCCTCACCGCCGATTTGGGGGATGCGAAGCGCCTCTATTATCGAGTGGAGCACCTCCGCCAGATTGTCGCCTGGGCCGATGCCCTGGTGGCCGCTTGGGGCTCTGGCCCGCAGCCGCCCGACCGGAATCGGCAGATCCTGGAGCAGGCGCTGGCCCTGGCCCATAAGGTTCTGGCGGATCGGGAAGAGCCCCAGAGCAAAGACCAGGTCCGGAGTGTAGGGGATCCCGATGCCCGGCGGGGCAAACATGGCGACTATTACGATGGCTACCAGTTAGACCTCCTCATAGATGCGGAGAGCGAGATCATCATGGCCTTGGAGACCTTGCCTGGCAACGGGGATGAAGCGGCCGATAGTGTGCATCTCGTCGAAGCCGAGGAAGAGGCTCACGGCAACGACGTGGCCGAGCTCTCCACCGATGGCATCCTCTCCGCCCGGGGAGCCGTGATCCGAGAACTGGAAGATCCCGCCGGTCCGGGGCTGACCGTGTACGCCCCTCCGCCGGCCCCCACGCGGGCCGAAGGGTTCTTCCCGGCGGAACGGTTCACCCTGGACGAGAAGGGGAAAGTCCTCACCTGTCCGGCCGGGGAGCAGACCAGCCAGCGGGCCTCCAATTCCCATGGGACGGGGCGGCGGTTTCAATTCCGGCGCAGCCAATGTGTGGCTTGTCCCCTTCTCAACCAATGTATGGCTTCCTTGCCCGCCAAGCACGGGCGCACGGTGATCAAGAACGACTACCAGGCTGAATTCGATCGGCTGAAGGAACGTGCCCAAACAGAACGTTACGGTGAGGTGCGGCGAGAGCACCCCAAGGTGGAACGGAAGTTATCGGAGGTCGTGCAACAGCATGGTGGCCGGCGGACGCGGTATCGGGGCCGCTGGCGGGTGAAAATCCAGTACCTCTTGCTGGGCATAGTGGTCAATATCAAACGCAT
>DAOTXL010000014.1:0-14583 GCA_034435455.1 Anaerolineae bacterium | reverse complement strand
CAAAACCCCCCGTGAGCATCAGAGCACGGGTGACGCTGACCACACACCCACTCCCCACACTGTCGGTGTAGACCCCCCCGGCCACCTTGACCTGATCCCCGGCCAACGCCTGGTCCACCCCATACTGCACCGTGGCGCACGGCTTCCAGTCCAGCAGACAGTTGTTGTGCAGGTCCTCTCCCCCCACCGCCACATGCCGCGTGCCGGCCACCGGCGCAACCGTCGTGGTCACCACATTGCTCCGCGCCAGGTCCACCCAGGCGACATTGGTGACGGGGGTCCCGGCGGCCAGCCAGCTGGTGATCCGGGCGGTGAAGGTGATGAGGGTCGGGGCGTCCGGATAGACCGGGCCGGTCCAGGAGATGGTACGGCTGGCGGTCAGGTACTCGCCGTAGCCATGGTTGTACGCCAGCATTCCGCCGTAGGACAGGTAGGGATGGAGCAGGTCGGTGACGATCACCCCCGGCTGGGGGACGGCGCCGACATTGCTCAGAACCAGGGTATAGGTGATGATCGCGCCGGGGTCGGCCATAGCGGGCGCCCCCTTGGCCTTGGCCAGGTTGTATTCATAGGCTCCCACATCATAGCGGAGTCCCAGGGGACGGCTGTTGCCATCGCGGTCATCGCCCGGCTGAGTGGCCGCCGGATCGCCGGCATCAATGCACGGCGAGGCGCCGCTCAGGTGCAGATCGCGGCGGACGGCGTTGGCAAAGCGCGGGTCGGCCGCAAAGCTGCCGGGGCCGGGGGGCAGGTTGCTGTCGCCGCCACTGTTGCCCCACAGATCGTTATAGGCCAGCAGGGGCGATCCGGAGCCGTTATACAGGCCGTAGCCGGTATTGTTAGCCACAATGGTCTGTCCGATCAGCGGCGCTCCAACGGCGATATAGATGCCGCCGCCGCTGTCGCCGGCATCATTGCTATAGAAGGTGTTGTTCAGCACGGTCGGGTTGCCGGAAAGGGTATAGAGCCCACCCCCCTTGCCGCCGGCCTGATTGTCATAGACGACGTTGTTCCAGACTGTGCTGCTGCCGCTATGGAGGTAGAACCCCCCACCGTTTTGCGCCAGGTTGTTATACAGGGTATTGCGCTCCAGGAGCGGGTTGCCACCGCCGCCAAAGTATATGCCACCCCCGCTGTCGGCCGTGTTGCTGTAGATGGTGTTCAGGCGAAGGGTGGGGAAGGCAGCCGAGGCAATATACACCCCACCACCGCTTTCCCCACTTCCCCCGGTCAGGTGGAAGCCTTCTACAGTGGGGGAGATGCCGGCCGCCGCGATAACGACGACCCGCCCCTGGCCACCCGCATTCAGCGTTGTCGGCTGGCCCTCCGGGTCAAACGTTTCCCAATCGTCTACCGAGTAGCCGCCCCGCAAGGTCAGGGTTTCGGTCAGATACACCACCTGGTTATCCCCGCCAAAGGTGTGGAGGTCGGTGTAGATGCCGGTGGCCACCTTGATCAGATCGGGGGGAAGCGCCTGCCAGATGGCGCGTTGCACGGTGGCACACGGGCCATAGTTCAGGTCGAGGCAGTTGTTGTAGGCATCCAGGCCGGTGGGGGCCACATAGCGGGTGCCATTGACAAAGTTGACATAGGTAGTCTCCACCGCCGATGCCTGGCCCGGAGCGGTGGCAAAGGTGATGATGACCTCGGTGTGCTCTGTCTGGCCGCTGGCAGCGTAGGAGGGCAGCCAGATGGTAATCAACACAGGGCTATAGACCTCGCCGGGGGCCAGGGGCCCAACCATTGCAGGTTCGACCTCGGCATAGGCAAACTCGCCATGCGTCACCAGATAAAAGGTTTCGGTATAGTTGCCGGTGTTCTGCAACGTGTGGGTGCAGACCACGGTATCTCCCGGATCGGCCTGGCGATAGCACGCCGGCTCCAGCAGAGCGCCGGGCAGATGGGGTACGGTCGTGGTGTCCACAGCGGTGTCAAAGATGGTGACCGTATAGTGGGAGGTCGCGGTCACCACGGTTGTGTTCAGCGTGCCGGGCTGGACGCCGGCAGGCACACCGACTCTGACCTGTACCGCTGCTCTTGCACCGGGCGGCAGGTTGGAGATGGTCGTAGGCGTCACCTGCAACGGCCAGCCCAGGCTGTTGTCGGCCGTCAGGTCGTAGCTATCGGTCACAGCGCCGCTGTTGCTGACCCAATGGGTGTAGGTGATGGTCGTACCAGGCCCGGCCTGGCCCTGGTGGTCGGGGTAAAGGGTCACATGGGGGCGGGTCACCGTGGTATAATCGAAAGCATAGGCGGTAGCCGGGCAATAGTAGAGGGCGGTGGCGCTGATGATCGTCATGTCGTCGGCGTAGATGACCCCCGGTGAGATATAGACCGTGGCCGTCACCGGCACCGATCCGCCGGGGGGCAGGTCGTCCACCTGCTCCGGGACGACGTTGACCTCCCAGCCGTGGCCGCTCCACCCGCCCAGATGGAAGCTATTGGTCACCTCGCCGGTGTTGGTCAAAAGGTGGGTGTAGACGACGCTGCTTTCCAGGACTACAAGGCGATAGTGGTCAGGGGCCAATTCGGCCTCTACGTCCCAGTTCACCATAGTGACATAGGTGGTACTGTCCGAAACGGCGGGGTCAGCCCGCGAGGTGGCGGTGACAAGGAGAAGGTCCTGGGTCTTTTCTGCAATGGGGGGCACCGACACAACCACCATCACATTCGACCGCCGCCAGGGGCCGACCGTCACCGGATTGGGGTTGATGGTCACCGGCCAGCCATGCTCACTCACGGCGCTGATGTCGAACGTATCGGTATAGTTCCCCAGGTTGACAATCCGCAAGGTATAGACCGCCTCGCCAGGGGCCATGACACACAGGCCCTCCCCTTCGGGCAGATAACGTCGCAGATCAACCCCTATCACCCGTTCGACCAGGGTGGCATCCAGAACGGTGTCACTCACCGGCCCGCTCCAGAGCAATGGATCATAGATGGTCGGGCTGAATTGAGAGGTGGCGGTGATGAGGCTCAGGCCGACCGTATCACTCAGGGCCAGGGCCGGGATGGTCACGGCCACCTCCACAGTTGTGGTATCGCCGCCCCCCAAGGTGACTTCGGTGGGGCCGGGCACTTCTCCCCAGCCATCCAGGGTCAGGACGAAGGTGTCGGTATAGTTGCCGGTATTGGTCAGAGTATGGGTGTACAGGAGCATGTCGCCCGGCCGGCCGCGCCCACTCCGGTCGGGGGCAAATTGAACCCCTACCGTCCGGTTCACAAACGTGGTATCGGTCACAGCGTCGGACACAGTTGGGCTAAAGTGAGAGGTAGCCGTGACATGGGTGGTATCCACCAGCAAAATGGCCGGGTCCAGGGCCGGCACGGTGACCGTCACCCAGACAGGGACGCTCTGGGCGGGACCCACCGTTGCCTGGGCAGGGACAACGACTACGCTCAACCCGGCGCTGCTCGACCAGGTGAGGTCAAAGGTGTCGGTATAGTTGCCGGTGTTGGTCAGAGTATGGGGGAAGAGCACCGGACGCGGTTGGGCAGGGAGGGAAGGGATGATAGCCACATGGTCCGGTTCCAGGATGACATCGCGGGTCAAGATGACAGTGGTGGTGTTCACGGCGGTATCGAACGGGTGAGGGTTGAGCCCGGCGGTAGCGGTGACCACGGTTGTGTCCACCGTACCGCTCAAGGCGGTGGTCGGTACCTGGATGATCACCTCCACGGTAGCCGTCAACCCCGGCCCGACCTTTACATTGGGTGGGTTAAGGGAGGAGATCAGCCAGCCGCGACTGCTGCGGGCCGTCAGGTTAAAGGTATCGGTAACGATGCCGGTATTGGTCAGGACATGTCTGTAGGCGATCGGAACACCGGCGGCGGTGCGGCCAACGTTATTCGGCTCCAGGAGCACCCCCAGCAGCAGGTACTCATCGGCCCCAATATCGGGGGCCGGGCCGACGGGCCGGGGGTGACCATCAAAGTCTTCGGCCAGGGAACTGGCCACCCCCCGGTTCACGCATGGCGAGGTCTCCTGGAGATGGTAATCCCCCTGGCCGGGGTCCACAAATTCAGGATCGGCCGACAGGTCGTGGGGACCGGCCGACAGCCCACCGCCGTAATCCCCGCCGCCGTTGGCCCAGAGATCGTTGTAATCCAACGTCGGCGACCCGCCGCCGCGGTAGATGCCGCCGCCCAGGGAAGCGGTATTGCTGACCACGATGGTGTTGCTGATGGTCGGGCTGCCATTGCCGAGGTAGAGGCCGCCGCCATAGCCGGCGGCCTGGTTGCCGTAGAAGGTGTTATGCCACAGGCGGGGGGTACCGGCCGCCGTGTACAATCCGCCGCCGTTCCGGCCGACCGCGTTGTTGTAGAAAAAGTTGTTCCACACGGCCGGGTTGCCGAGCGCATGGTAAAAGCCACCGCCATCCAGGCCGGCACTGTTGTTGTAGAGGAGGTTGCGCTCCAGGGTCAGGCTGCCCAAAGCATTGTACACCCCACCCCCCAGCCGGTCGGCATGGTTGCCGTGGATGACATTGCGGCGCAGCCGGGGCGTCCCTGAGCCGACATAGACCGCCCCTCCAGAGCCGGAAGTAGAGCCACCGACCAGATGCAAGCCCTCCACGGTCGGGTCACCCGAAATGTTGAGCACCCGCCCCTTCCCCTGAGCGTCGAGCGTCGTGATGTGCAACTCCGGAGCAAAGGCTCCATCCCCCCAGGGGCCGTGGGAAGGGTAACCACCCTGCAAGGTGATCCGCTTGTTGAGCAGGATATCATGCTCATAGTAGGTGCCGGCGGCGACCTTGACCCGGTCGCCGGTCACGGCCTGGCCCACGGCATACTCGACCGTGCTACAGGGATAGGTAAAGACCTGGCAGTTGTTGAGGGTATCATCACCCCACGTCGCCACATACCGATCCCCGGGGGTGTGGACCACCGTGAAGCTATCGGTGATCGCCGTCGAGGCGTTGCTGCCGGGCACGAGGCTGGTGACCTCCAACCTGGTCATCTCGACCTCCCCGCCGGGCATGGTGGCCGGGACGGCCAGGGCGACCCATACCGTGGCCGTCAGATGGGGGCCCAGGTTGCTCACCAGCGTGGGGGTGACGGTGGTCCAACCGCGGCTGCTATTCCACACCAGTTGGAAGGTATCGGGTGCGTTGCCGGTATTGGTCAGGATATGGACGTAGGTCATCACCGTACCCGGGTTCACATACTCGTGATATTCGGGGGCCAGTTCCACACCGGGGTTCCAGTTGACCACCGTGGTATCCCTGACGGCGTCATAGACGCCGGGGTTGACCTGCGAAGTGGCCGTCAGAACGACGATCGCATGGCTGCTGCTAATGGCATCGGTTGGCACCAACACGGCCACCGGCACAGCAGTAACCTCGCCGGGGGCAAGGGTAAAGGCCGGCGTATAGTCCACCGCCCCCCAGCCGGCAGGCGGCCCGCCGGTCAACAGCGTATGGGTCAGATGATAGGCATCGGTGATGGTACCGCTGTTGGTCAGGACGTGGTGGTAGACGATTACCTGGCCGGGCAGCCCTCCACCCTGGTAGTCCGGGGCCAGGATCAGGTCGGGGTACAGGCTGCTCTCGTCCGCCCCGATGTCATATCCGCGCCCCAAAGGCCGGGGGTCGCCCTCCAGGTCCTGTCGGAGGGTGGTGGCCGGATCGGCGTTGTGGAGGCACGGGGAATCGAGGCGCAGGTGCAAATCGCCACCGGCCGGGTCCAGAAAGCGGGGGTTGACCGACCGATCGGTGCTACCCGGCCCGGTACCGGCGTAATCGCCGCCGCTGTTGTGCCAGAAATCGTTATAAGCCAGCACGGGGTTGAGGCCGACGGTTACATACAGGCCGCCGCCGGTGATGGCGCTGTTGCTGACCACAATGGTATTGCTGAGAGCCGCTGTACCCCCACTCAGGTACAGGCCACCGCCCAGGTTTGTGGCCGTGTTGTAGGCAAAGGTGTTGTTATACAGGCCGGAAGAGGCGCCCACGCCGGCCAGGCCGCCGCCGTTGGTGGCGGTATTGCTGTAAAAGATGACGTTCTGGATCGTGGCTGCCACCGGCCCATCCAGATACAGGCCTCCTCCCACCGTCGCCGCACCCCCCTGAATGAGAAAACCATCCACCGTGATCGGCCCGGTGCCGGTCAGATACACCCCCCGCCCCTGGCCTTGGGCATCCAGGATGGTTACTGTGGTCGGGGTCAGCCAGTTGGTCAGGGTATAGCCGCCGCGCAATGTCAGGGGCTGAGAGATATAGACCGTCTGAAAGAAGGTCTGGCTGCCTACTGTGCGGCTGTGGACGCCCTGACAGCGGCCGGCTACCTGCACCACGTCGCCGCTCGTAGCCACGTCCACCGCGGCCTGGGGGGAGGTGTAGACCTGGCTGGCGCCGACCCGGGCAAAGCAGGCGCCGGTGTAAAATTCATACGCCCCCATGTCGGCCCGGGGGCCGAAGGGACGGACCCACCCGGCATAATCTTCGGGCGGATACTGGGCCGGATCGGCCTGGTCAATGCACGGCGACCCGGCCTGGAGGCGCAGATCGGCCGGCGGAGCCACAAACAGGGGGTTCTGAGAGATGCTGCCGGTGCCGGCAGCGGCACCGCCGCCATAGTTACCGCCGCCGTTGCCCCACACATTGCTATACGAGTCGCTGAGGGCAGGAACGCTATAAAGGCCATAGGTCGCATTGTTGACAAGGATGTTGTTGCGCAAAAGATACCCTGCCCCAGACAGGACATAGATGCCCCCGCCGGTTGCCGCCTGATTGCCATAGAGGGTGTTGTTTTCGAGCAGGCTGGGGTTCTCCCGAAGGCTGAGCCCCCCTCCGTTGCCGTTCGCACTATTGTTGTAGATCAGGTTGTTTCGCACCGTGACCCACACCCCGGAACTGGCTGCCCGGACCAGGAGGCCGCCCCCGTTGCCTGCGGCACTGTTCTGATAGACGGCATTGCGGTCGATCACCGGCTGGCTGTTTCCCCAGACGTAAATGTGGATTCCTCCTCCTTGGTTCCCGTTACCGAGGGCCTGGTTGTTGTAAAGCTCATTCTGCCGTACCAGGGGCGAACAGGCATCGTAATAGAGATAGATGCCCCCTCCCCCATAGTCGGGGCCTGCATTGGCAGTCTGGTTCCCGAAAAAGCGGTTGCCTTCCACAACGGGCCTGCTGGAATAGATCAGCATCCCTCCGCCCTTGGTCTGGGCCGTATTGCCATAGACGTCATTCTGGCGGAAGGTCAGAGGGCCACTATTGCGAAAGGAAACCCCTCCGCCGACGTATGCCTGGTTGCCATAGATCTCATTGTCCTGGATGGTGCCGTCGGAAACGGCCAGATACAGGCCGCCGCCCCCATATTCGCCGCCCCCCTGGATCAGGTTGTGGTGAACCCGGTTCTCCTCGACCAGGGGCAGGCTGTTGACCAGGCACAGGCCGCCGCCCTTCCCATCCTGGCCGTTGATCGTGTTGGCATAGATTTCATTATCCCGGATGGTCGGTTGCCCAGCGGCTGCATACAGGCCGGCGCCGCTGCCGGCATCGCCCTGGATGGTGTTGCTGTAGATGAAATTGTAGCGCACCAGCGGGCTTCCACCGCTGATATAAACGCCCGCTCCGCCCACCGGGCTCAAGGAACTGCTCGTCAGGTAACCACGGCGAATATGCAGGCCCTCAACCACGGCGGCCACCGGGCCGATATGGACCACCCGTCTGCTCCCTCCCCCATCGAGGATGGTAGGGTGCGCCACCGGGTCCGCCTCGCTCCAGTTGGTCAGGGTATAGCCGCCGCGCAACGTCAGGGCCTGATTCAGAAAGACAACAGGGGCGCTCCCACTGCCGGTGCAAAAACCGGCCACCTTGACCGTAGTGCCCACCTCCGCAGCATCCACAGCAGCCTGGACGGTCGTATAAACCTGGCCGGCCTCCACACGGGCAAAACAGGTGCCGGTGTAGAACTCGTAGGCGCCGATGTCGGCCTGAGGGCCAAAGGGACGGGCCAGACCCTCAAAATCCACAGCCACCGTTTGGGTGATCGGCACCCAATCGCGACAGGGGGAGTCGGCTTGAAGATGAAAATCGGCTGCCATGGCATCTACAAAGAGGGGGTTGGTGGAGGTGGAATGGCTACCGGCCGACACACTCCCGCCATAGTCCCCGCCGACGTTCGCCCACACGTCGTTGTAATCCAGTAGAGGAGACCCTCCACCGCCATAAACGCCACCCCCCTGGCCGGCCGTGTTGCTGACAATGATGGTGGCGCCGATCCGTGGGGTACCGGCGGCCAGATACACCCCTCCTCCCCGTTCATCGGCCTCGTTCCCGTACAAGGTATTGTGTTGCAGCAGGGGAGCCCCTCCGGCCACATAGAGGCCACCGCCCCGGCCAACGGCTGCGACGTTCCCGTAGAAGAGGTTGTTTTCCAGCACCGGTTCCCCACCGGCTATATACACCCCACCCCCATTGAGGATCGCCATGTTGTTGTAGAGGCGGTTGCGCTGCAACACCGGACTTCCTGCCTCGATCAGGACACCGCCGCCATAGTCGGCATGGCCGGCGCGCAGGTGCAGCCCTTCCACCACCGGCGACACCCCACCGGTGATCCGGATCACCCGGGCCGTCCCTCCTCCGTCCAGGATGGTGGGGTTGGCCACCGGGTCAAACGTCTGCCAGTCGGCCGTGGTATAGCCGCCGCGAAGGGTGACCGATTTGTTCAAGAGCACAACCTGCCCCTGGCCGCCAGGGGTGTACACCCCGGTGGCGATCAGGACCTCGTCGCCGGCGGTCGCCTGATTGACGGCGTATTGAACGGTGCGACAGGGGGCAGCCGGGTTCGTACAGGAGCCACTATCGTTACCGGTAGGAGCGACATAGCGGGTGGGGTCCCCCTGGATGCCCTGCTGGGGCGCATAGAGTCCAGAGAGAAGAGCCGGGCGAAGAGCGGCCGGCGACGAGGGGGTCGCCAGATCGGGGTCATGTCGCAGGGCCAGGGGGGCAGGCGCAGCATGAACAACGCCATATGCCCCCACAATCGCCCCTGCGGTCACCAACAGAGCACTCACGGTTAGAACCAGGGCCAGAATAGGCCTGCCGCGATTTGTTGCCAACGGATTCATAATTCCCCCTCCATTGAGTTCCCACCTGGGTGCCATCGGGCGGCACAAACACCTATGAATACCGTGCCTCGTGCAAAAGCATTGAGCATCAAAACTAACAAAATTATACCTTCAACAGACTGAGAAGTCAATGGTACCACCTTCCTAGAACCATCGAACGGCCTGTGGATGCCGGAAGGTCACGGCAGTTGATAGATTTCATAAATATCGCCCAGATTTTGAACCAGATGGCAGCGGGTCAAAAGGTCGTTCAGGAAACCCATATCGTCCGCTGTGAGCGGATAGAGCGACCTGCCAGGTGCCGAGGGGGCGATCAGGCTTTCCAGGGTCGGTGGGCGAGGGGTTGGCCCACGCAGGAACTCCAGGCCGGCCCGGTAGAGGAGCAGATGGGTAAAGCCATCGGCGCGCAGGGCAACCAGGGCAGATTCTGCGTCGGGGTAGCTCACGCGCAATTGGGCCAGAGCGTCCAGGGTGGCGTCGGGCTGCGCCGGGCGCCGGCAGTAGTAGCCACGGGGCTCCCACAGGAACAGGGTGCGGCTGGCGGCAGGCAACCGCTCGTTGAGCCAGTTCATGGCCGCAAAATGGGCCCCCAGGCGTCGGGCCAGATAGTCGGCGCGGGATTCCAGGCCGAACAGCGGAGCCAGGGGGCGGCCGGACAGGACGGCATAGGCTTCGGTCGCCAGGGTGGCAATCAGGACCAGCGCCACCACACCACCCACCACCCGCGACAGGCGCAGCGCCTGTCGATCCCAGGCCCGCAAGCAGTGGAACGCATAGGCCCCCGCCAGGCACAGCAGAGGAAAAGCCGGCAGGAGCAGCCGTGTCTCCACCAGGTAGACATAGTGGTAGATGGTGACCGCAAAATAGGCCAGTTGCCCACCCACCAACACCAGGCCATAATTGACCGGGCGGGGTCTCCCCCGCACCAAAAAGACCGGCGGCACCAGGCAAAGGAGCAACGGGCCGGTTGTCGCGTCAAAGGCGGCGGTACCGCTTCTGCCCAGCACCGTCATCAGCCAGGGCAGGGCCAGGTAGTCGAGGGGGTTGCGGCTATACCCATATCCAGGCCAGGTAAGCCACGCCTGGCGGGTCGGGTTCCAACCCAGCCCGCCCCAGAGGAATGGGTAGACCGGGTTGCCGGTGACCAGCCAGTTCTTCGCCAGCCAGGGGACAACGGGCAAGGCAGCTATCAGGCCAAAGCCGACGATGCGCCGGGCCCCCCAACCGACAGGCCGTCGCCCATGTCGCCAGAGACGATAAACGGCCAACAGAACCAGCAACCCCAGCCAGGTGACCGCCGTGTACTTGGTGGCCATCGCCAGGCCGAGGAACAGGGCAGACAAGGCCAGCCAGCCATCCTGAGAGGATTCGTCCCAGCGCAGAAAGGCATAGAACGCGGCCAGAATGAAGGCGGTGAGACCCAGGTCGGCATAGGCCACGCCGGCCAGCTCCCGGGCAAAGGGCACCGACGCCCACAGCGTCACCGCCCAACTCCCAACCTGGGTATCCACGGTGCGCCGGACCAGAAGGTAAAGCAAAGCCGCCGTCAGCGGCCAAAAGACCCAGTGAAACAGTTGGGCCAGTGTATCCCCTTTGAGCAACAGGCCCCAGGTGAAGAGCATGTCCATCTGCGCCGGCCAGTTGAGATAAACGTTCTCCGGAACAGCAACCAGGCGGTGGGCCTCCACGTAGAGGCGCGGGCCCTGCAGGTGGTAGACCAGGGCATCCCAACCGGTTGGCGGCAGCAGGGCCGTCCCAAAAGCCAGCAGGCCGATCAGGACGGTGTAGAGCCACAGCCAGGGGTGCGGAGTGCGGAGGGCGGGGTGCGGAATGCGGAATGCGGAATGCTGGCCGGTTGTGAACAGCACCCGAAGTTCCGGCAGGGCCGCCAGGCCCAGGGTCAGCAGGAGGCCGTAGGCCGGCCAGCGATACAGTCCACCGACGGCTGCCAGTCCCAGCACCAGGCTACCCAGCAGCCCCAGGCCGAGGGTGGTCCCCAAAGCCCAATGCTCCAGGCCGGGGGTCAGGTCGGCGCAGAGCCGGCGTCCCAGACGGCCACCCCAGGCGGCGGCGATGAGCAGCGTCAGGGCCAGCAGGCCCAGATCGGCCAGCAGAGTGATAGTGCAGGAAACTGTATTTGCAACGCTAAAGGGTGTCGAGATGGGGGAGGGGGCCGTCTCGCCAGGCAGCGGTTTGTGGACGACATAGTAGGCCGGCAGGACGGCGATGAGCCACAGGAGCACTCCGGCCACGGTGAGCAGCCAGCGCAGGGGGGGGCGTTTCATGGCTTTGCCTCCGCTCGCCCATAGATCGCGGCCACGTTGTCCTGGTAGAGCAGTTGCCAGCCCTGGCTTTCGGACAGCGTTCTGTCAAGCAGGCCGGTGCCCTCGGTGACGACGTAGCCGATCCCATATTTGTCGAGAACCTGTTGCCAGCCGGGCCGCGTCCAGTGCACCGTCACATAGTCGTCCAGCACCTGGCCGCCGAAGGCATACAGGTCGGTGCGTCCGTCCACAAAGACCGGTTTGGCGGGGTACAGGCTCCAGATGAGATAGCCGCCCCAATTATAGGTATTGAACATCCGCCCCGGAAGGTCATGGTCGGCCAGATATTGGGCGGCCCCCAGGGGCAGACCCGCCCCCCACACAGCCGGGTCGCGCAGGCGGACCAGGTCCACGGCGACTTTGCTGCCCGCCCCGACCCACACCAGGACCAGCAGCAGGGCGTTGAGCAGGGCCAGGCGGCGGGGAACCCGGCGCGGCGGCAGGGTGTGGGTCAGCACCGCCAGCCACGACAGGCGTGGATTGGTGATCACCAGGTCATCCAGGGCGGCAACGGCGTGGCGGGTCAGGACCGGAGGGGCCACCAGGGCAAACAGGGCGATGTGGCGCACGGCCAGCAGGCCCAGATAGCCGAACAGCCCCACCAACGCCAGGTCGGTCCAGTCGGCGCGGCGGCGGGAGAGGCCCATCGCCACCAGGGTCAGCAGCAGCAGCCAGAGGAAGGGATGAAACTGCAGGTTGTGAAAATCGGGCGCGGCCCACTCCTGGATGAAATCCTGGAGCGGGCCGATGCTCACCGTCTGGTAGGCGTAGGGGACCATCCTGACGGTGTTGGGGTTGAGGAGCACGGCCAGCAGGCTGGCTGCCATCACTGCGGCCAGTGGCCCGACCCTCATCCCCGGCCCTTCTCCCTGAGGGGGGAGGATGAGCCGGTTCAGCACCCCGCCCACCAGATAGCAGCCCATCAGCAGGAAGGCAATGACAAATCCGCCGTGGCAGTTAACCCACAGGGCCACCAGCGGCGGCAAGGCCCACAGGCAGCGCGTGTTGCCGGTCTGCCTGGAGCGATCGAGGGTGTAAGCAACCACGGCAGCCAGCAGGAAGGATACGATCTGCGGGCGAATGGACCAGATGACCGACGAGGCAACCGCCGCCAGCAGCACAGCAAAGGCAGCGACAAAAGGTCGTCCCGCGCATTGGCGGTAGACCAGAGCAAAGGCCGCCGGGACGATGGCGGCCAGCAACAGGGCCAGCCCCCCCAGGCCCAACGCCCGGTAAACCGGCCAGAGAAGGAGTTGGACCAGCCAGCCGTGGTCGATCCAGGGCTGCCCGGCCATCGTGTGGGAAAAGGGATCGGTACGCAGGATTTCGCCCCGCTCCCACATGAGCTGGCCGCTCTTCAGGTGCCACCAGGTGTCGGTATCGGCCGGCTGGCGGATGGCCATCGCCCATAACGCCACGAACAGCACGGCCACCAGCAGCCGTTGGGTGGTCAGACCGCCCAGGGCGATCCGGCGGGGAATCATAGGCCGGGCTCCTCCACTTTTATCCTGAATCGGTTTTTGTTGCTTGCTGCCCATTCCTTGCTGCCTGTCGCACCCGTTCCCACCCCAGGCGTGCTACCGTCTGCATCGCCTTCAGGATCTCGGCCCTGGAGATTTTCGACGCCCCCCGCTGCCGGTTCTCGAACAGGATCGGCACCTCGCCGATCTGCCAGCCCTGCCGCTGGCAGCGATACAGCATCTCGATGAGAAAGGAATAGCCCTCGGAGCGGATCTCGTCCAGAGCGATGCTTTCCAACACCGCCCGGCGATAACCCCGGAAGCCGGCAGTGGCGTCGCCTGCGTGCAGGTCCAGCACAGTGCGAGCAAAGAGGTTGGCCCCCCGGCTGAGGGCCCGGCGGGGCAAGGTGCAGTAAAGGGTGCCCCCGCCCGGCGTATAGCGCGAGCCGATGACCAGATCGAACCGGTCCAACGCCGCCAGCAGGTCGGGCAGGTAGCGAGGATGGTGTGAAAAATCGGCATCCATGGTCAGGATATGGGCCACGCCGTTGGCCAGGGCCGCTTTTATGCCGGCGATGTGGGCGGTGCCCAGGCCCAACTTGCCCGGCCGGTGAAGCACCTGCACGCCGGAGTGATACGCGGCCAGCTCGTCGGCCAGTTCCCCGGTCCCGTCGGGCGAGTTGTCATCCACGATGATGACCTGTGAGCCGAGGCCCAGGGCCAGGATCTCCCGGACCAATAAACCGAGGTTGTCCCGCTCGTTATAGGTCGGGATAATAATCGCATGAGATTTCAAATTCACCTCTTCATGTATGATGACACCTATTGTAACCCGAATCCGGGCGGCGCGCAAACTACAACGGGAACTACTCAGGCCCTTGAAGCCTGAGGGCAGGTGAGCCATGCACCATGCCGGCAGGGCCCTGTCAAAGTCAGTCAGAGGCAGCGCCAATCAGCTCCAGGGCACGGGGGACAGACGCCCCCTAGTACCGGAGGCCATCGGCGATGGTGGACCATCCTTTCCACCGCAACAAGCCCAGGATGCCATTGCGTAAGGCCGCCAAAGCGTGCGGTGCCTTCCCCGTGTGGATTTGACAGGCATCCTCACCCATCGTCACATCGCGAACATAATGGGTTCGGTTTTCGATCGTCCAATGCCCCCGCCACAGGGTCTCGAGTTCCGCAGCCCCCGCCTCGCCCGGTCGCAAACCGGTGATGCCATAGGTCGTCTCGGTGGTGACTTTTCCGGTCTTTACGGTCACCCGCTTGCAGCGGCGGCGCATCACCTGGCCCACGCCAGGCCGGTCCAGGTAGTCCGACAGCGTGGGGCTGCTCTCCAGGATGCGGGTTTCCAGGCGCCCATGACCCTTGTCAGTCGTCGTGTGAACCTGATACTCCTGGGCTTTCTCGCTTTCCAGCCGGGGTGGTTGGTCAAAGAGGAGGGCAATGGCGTCGTAAAGGTTGCCCTGGTTCCGCTTCACCACCATCAGGTAGTGGCCGTGCTGATCCAGGATCTGCTGGGCCAGGTCACGCTGGGCCAGCAGGACATCCATGGTCGTGACCGTGCCCCTCAGATCGCGCCCCGCCAGCAATGGGGGCGCAGCCGGGATTTCATTGCTCTTCTCCTCCACCTCCCTTTGCGCCAGCACGATCCCGCTGCCATGCTGGACCAGACTGATCAAGCTCAGGATTTCCCCGTGGGCTCGGACCCCCCGCAGTTCTTTGC
>DAOTXL010000013.1:0-22346 GCA_034435455.1 Anaerolineae bacterium | reverse complement strand
AGGGCCCTGTCAAAGTCAGCCAGAGGCAGCGCCAATCAGCTCCAGGGCACGGGGGACAGACGCCCCCTAGTACCGGAGGCCATCGGCGATGTTGGACCATCCTTTCCACCGCAACAAGCCCAGGATGCCATTGCGTAAGGCCGCCAAAGCGTGCGGTGCCTTCCCCGTGTGGATTTGACAGGCATCCTCACCCACCGTCACATCGCGAACATAATGGGTTCGGTTTTCGATCGTCCAATGCCCCCGCCACAGGGTCTCGAGTTCCGCAGCCCCCGCCTCGCCCGGTCGCAAACCGGTGATGCCATAGGTCGTCTCGGTGGTGACTTTAGTCTTTACGGTCACCCGCTTGCAGCGGCGGCGCATCACCTGGCCCACGCCAGGCCGGTCCAGGTAGTCCAACAGCGTGGGGCTGCTCTCCAGGATGTGGGTTTCCAGGCGCCCATGACCCTTGTCAGTCGTCGTGTGAACCTGATACTCCTGGGCTTTCTCGCTTTCCAGCCAGGGTGGTTGGTCAAAGAGGAGGGCAATGGCGTCGTAAAGGTTGCCCTGGTTCCGCTTCACCACCATCAGGTAGTGGCCGTGCTGATCCAGGATCTGCTGGGCCAGGTCACGCTGGGCCGGCAGAGCATCCATGGTCGTGACCGTGCCCCTCAGATCGCGCCCCGCCAGCAATAGGGGCGCAGCCGGGATTTCATTGCTCTTCTCCTCCACCTCCCTTTGCGCCAGCACGATCCCGCTGCCATGCTGGACCAGACTGATCAAGCTCAGGATTTCCCCGTGGGCTCGGACCCCCCGCAGTTCTTTGCCATCGAGGGCCTGACCTTGCCAGACCTCCCCTGTCGGTGTGGCGATCGTGCCCGTCTGAGAGACCTCCGCCGCCAGTTGCTGGTTATACCGGCTTACCTGTCGCTCCAACTCCTCCACATCGAGGTGGCGGAGAAGCCGCCGAATGGTTGATTCGCCCGGCATCGTCGCGCGAGGCGGCTGCAACTGCTCCCGAAGCTCTGTCGCATGCAATACAATCCAGTGAGCAATGGCGTGAGCAGTCTGCTGTCCACTCGCCAGCGCACCAGAGACAGGGCTCAGGAGAAACGACCAGGGGTAACGCTTCCCCCGCGCCTTCCGTGGGTCGGGCACCTCCTTGATTGCCTCTATAGACGTACCATACTTGTAAGGTGCCTGGCGCTTGCAAAAGTAGCTATGCAGCCTCATCATGCCCGGGGCAGGCGGATGATGAAGGTGGCTCCCTGCCCCGGCCTGCTCTCCACGGCGATGGTCCCGCCGTGGTCCTCAATCGCCTTTTTGGCAATCGCCAGCCCCAGGCCGGTGCCGGTCGGCTTGCCGTGGGTGACGAACGGCTCAAAAAGGGTGGTGGCAATCTCCGGAGGGATGCCGGGGCCGGTGTCGCTCAGGCGGAACTCCACACTGCCATCGGTGCACCGGGTGACGATGGTGAGCCGGCCGCCGGGCTCCATCACATCGCGGGCGTTGCTGATGATGTTGTACAGGGCGCGACGGATCTTGGTCTCGTCCATCCACAGGGGCCCGGTGTACTCCAGTTCGCAGTGGAGCACCAGCCCCTTGTCTGCAAAGTCCTGTTCGATAAAGTTGCACAATTCCTGGATAAAATCGGCCACCTGCACCTCTTTGGGCTGGATCGGGCCGCCGCCGCGGGCATAGTCCAGGATCTCCTGGGTCATTTCGACAAAGGTGTCTACGGAGCGGCCGATGATCTGGGAGAACTGCCGGCGCATCTCAGGGGGCAGGTCTTCCCGGCCCAGGATGGCGGCATAGCCCTTGATGGTGGTCATCGGATTTTTCAGGTCGTGGATGATGGACGCTGCCATCCGGCCCACGACCGAGAGTCGCTCGGCGCGGATCAGCTCGTCCTGGGTCTCTTGCAGCTCGCGCAGCGTCTCCTGGAGCTGGCGGTTGCGAAGCTGCAGGTCCTGGTACAGGCGCGCCAGCCGGATGGCCACGGCGGCCTGGTTGGCCATGGCCGACAGCAGGGCCAGGTCGCTGGCCCCAAAAAGCCGGGCGCCGAGGCGGGTGTCCACATAAATGGCGCCGATCAGCTCCTCTTTGGCGATGAGGGGGGCGGCCAGCACCGAACGGATCTGGTAGGCGATGATACTGTGGCTCGTCTGGAAGCGGGGGTCTTCCTGGGCATTGGTGGTCACCACCGGCT
The DNA here is from genome assembly GCA_034435455.1 of Anaerolineae bacterium. Lineage (GTDB taxonomy): Bacteria > Chloroflexota > Anaerolineae > JAAYZQ01 > JAAYZQ01 > DAOTXL01. The sequence goes on along the minus strand of DAOTXL010000013.1, from coordinate 20,158 downwards.
CGCGGCTGGCCAGAACCCGGCGGATCACGCCGTGGCTGATCTCGATCTGGGCGTCGTCCACCTCGCCGCGGGCAAACTGGCGGGCAACGGCCACCTGAAAGCCCTCCTGCTCCGGCATGCAGAGCACCAGAAAGCCCCGTTCCGCGCCCACCAGGATAATGGCCCGGTCCAGGATCGATTCCAGCAGCCGGTCGAGATCGAGGATAGAGGCGATCTCCTGGCTGATCTCGTACAGCGAGGCCAGTTCCCGCTGGCGGCGTTCCAGGTCATCGGCGCCCTGGCGCAGTTCATGGAGCAGGGCGGGGAGCTGGTTAAAGACCTGGAAATCGCCGCTGCGCAATTGTTTGATGGCTGCTTCCAGGGCGTCTACCTGGGCGTGTAGTGTGCTCATCCATACCTCGGAAAATGTCAGAAGCCGAATGCAACATGCAAAGGTCAGGTGTCAGGCATCTATGCCGGGGATATTATACCACAGGGCGTGACAGAATTCAAAGTGAGAGAGCGGAGAGAAGGGACAGGAGGTGCCCGCAGGAGGTCCCAGCGCCAGGCCCTTTGGGGCGTTGGCCTTGCTGCACGCGTCATATTTAAAATTGCTGTGTACCTGGGGCGGAGAGTTGACATCCCTGCGGAAAGCCGGTATACTGTCGAAATTGTGGAGCAGGCCGGTTCCGCGACCGGGATGGCCGGCCTGGCCGAATTTTGGACCTGCATGATCACATGCGACTGAAATATCTCGAGCTGCACGGCTACAAAACCTTTGCCTCCCGCACCGGCTTTGCCTTCGACGGCAGCATCACCGCTATCGTCGGCCCCAACGGCAGTGGCAAGAGCAACCTGGCCGACGCTATCCGCTGGGTGCTGGGCGAGCAGAGTTTTCGCGTGCTGCGCGGCAAACGCACCGAAGACATGATCTTTTCCGGCAGTGCCCAGCGATCGCGCCTGGGCATGGCTTCAGCTTCCCTCACCCTGGACAATGCCGATGGCTGGCTGCCCGTTGATTTTGCCGAGGTGACCATCACCCGCCGGGCCTACCGCTCCGGTGAGAATGAGTACCTGCTGAACGGCCAGCGCGTCCGTCTGCGCGACATCACCGAACTGCTGGCCAGGTCGGGGCTGGCGCGGCGTACCTACACCGTCATCGGCCAGGGGCTGGTGGACGATGTGTTGAGCCTGCGGCCCGAAGACCGCCGTGCCCTGTTCGAGGAGGCGGCCGGCATCGCGCTCTATCAGGCCAGGCGGGCCGAGGCTCTGACCCGGCTGGAAGAGACCCGCGCCAATCTGCTGCGGGTCAACGATATCATCAACGAGATCGCCCCCAGGCTGCACCGCCTGGAACGGGAAGCCGAGCGTACGGAGCGCCATGACCTCCTCAACCGCCAGTTGGAAGGGCTGCTGCGCACCTGGTACGGTTTTTTGTGGCGGCAGGAGCAGCAGGAACTGCGCCGCGCCCGTGACGCGCTGAGCCGGTGGGAGGAAGAGGTAACCCGCCACGGCCAGGCGCTGGAGGCGTTGGGCGGGCGGATGGCCGACCTCCGCGACCGGCAGGCGCGGCTGCGCGCTCAGTTGGGAAACTGGCACCGCGAAAGCAGCGACCTCCATCGCCAGATGGAGGGGGTGCAACGCGACCTGGCGGTGTGGCAGGAGCGGGCGCAGCAGCTTTCTCGCCAGGGGGAGGAGTTGCGGAGCGAACTGGTCGGGCTGGAAGCCCAGGCCCAGGCCATGGCCGGGCAGGTCTCTGCGGCCGAGGAGGACCTGGCCTCCCGGCAGGCGGCGTTGCAGGAGCGGGAGGCGCAGATCGCCCAGGCTCAGGCCGAACTGGCGGCCCACGAAAGCCGCCGGGCCGACCTCTCCCGACGCCTGGCCGGGCTTCAGGCCCGTGCCCTGGACCTGGCCACGGAGATGGCCGACCGTCGCAGCCGCCTGGCCCAACTCGGCGAACGGCAGAAGGTCGTCGCGGAGGAACGCACCGACCATCAGACGGCCATCGCTGCTCTGGATGCCCGTGCTGAGGAGTTGCGCGCTCAGGGGCAGGAGGTGTCTGCTCAGGAGGCCGGCCTGCAATCTGAAACGGCAGCCCTGGAGGCAGAAGCAGGCCGCCTGGCCACGGCCCTGGCCGGGATACAGGCCCGCCAGGCCGGGTTGCAGGCCGCCCTGGCCGATGCCCGGCGGACCGCCGAGCGCCTGCAAGCCCGCTATGACCTTCTGACCCGCCTGCGCCAGGAGGGGGAAGGGCTCTATGCCGGCGTCCGGGCGGTATTGCAGGAAGCAGGAGGCAGAGGGGCAGGGCTGCGGGGGGTGTGGGGCACGGTGGCGCAACTGCTCCACGTCCCGGTTGAGTACGAGGTCGCCCTGGAAGTGGCCCTGGGCGGGCACCTGCAGGACCTGGTGGTCGAGTCGTGGGCCGATGCGGAAGCGGCCATTGCCTTTTTGCGCCGGGGACGGCGGGGGCGGGCGACCTTTTTGCCGCTGGATACCGTGCGGCCTGCGCCGCGCCTGACGGCGCCATCTGAGGAGGGGGTGGTGGGGGTGGCCGCAGACCTGGTCCGGGCTGAGGCGCGCCTGGCCCCGGTGGTTGAGATGCTGCTGGGCCGGACGGTCGTGGTCGCCGATCTGAAGGCAGCACGGCGGGTCTTTGGCCGGCTGCGGGGCGGCTTTCAGATCGTGACGCTGGCCGGTGAGCTGCTGCGCTCCGGTGGCTCGGTGACGGGGGGAGAGGGCCGGGAACAGGCCCAGGGCCAGGTATTGGCCCGCGAGCGGGAGTGGCGGGAACTCCCTGCCCAGGTGGCGGCAGCCCAGGCCCATTGCCACGAGATCGAGGCGGCGCTGGCCCAGGTGCACTCGGCCGAGGCCCAGACGCGGGGCCAGATGGAGGCCCTGGCGGCCCGACGCCGGGAGGTCGAGGAGGCCGTCGCCCAGGCGCGGGCGCGGCGCGCCGGGCTGGAGCGGGAACTGGAACAGGTTTTGCAGCAGAGGGCCTGGCGCGAGGGGTTGTTGGCCCGGCTCGACGGGGAGACGGAAACGCTCGCCGCCCTCGGCGTATCGCTGCAGGCCGACCTGGAGCGCCTGGCCGCCGGGCGGGAAGAGGCCGAACGGCAGGCGGCTGCCCTGCAGGCCGAACTCGACGAGCTGCGCGGCGAGGCGCTCTACCGGCGTCTGTCGGAGGTGCGCACGGCGGCGGCGGTGGCCCGGGGCGCATGGGAGCATCGCCGCCTGGCGCTGGAGGCCCTGCGCGAGAGGCAGGCCGGGCTCTTGGAACAGGCCCACGGCAAGCACCGGCGCCTGTCGGCCCTGGAGGAGGAGCAGGCGGCGCTGGAACAGCGGATCGCAGCCCAGATCTCCCAGGAAGCGGTGATCCAGGGTTGGCTGTCGTCGCTGGCCAGGCAGATAGAGCCGGCTGAGGCCGAGATCGCCCGCCTGGAGGAGGCGCGGGAACAGTTGGAGCAGGAGGAGGTGGCCCTGCGTGCCCGGCTGCGCGAGGCGGAAAACAGCCAGGCCCAGGCACTCCTGACCGTGAACCGCCATCAGGACCGGTTGCAGCGGCTGCGCCGGCAGATCCTGGACGACTTTGGCCTGGTGGACATGGAACCGGCCGAAGGGGTGCCCGATCAGCCTCCTCTGCCCCTGGGGGAGATCGTCTCCACCCTGCCGGTGGTCGAAACCCTGCCCGAAGGGTTGGAGGAGGAGATCCACCAACTCAAGGCCCAGATCAGGCGGATGGGCGCCGTCAATCCCGCTGCCCCGGACGAGTACGCCGAGGTGCTGGACCGCTATACCTTTCTGACCACCCAGGCCGCCGATCTGGAGGAGGCGGCGCGGAGCCTGCGGGAGGTCATCGCCGAGCTGGATGAGGTGATGCACCAGGAGTTCGCGGCTACCTTCAAGGCGGTGGCGGCCCGCTTCAAAGAGAACTTTACCCGGCTTTTTGGCGGCGGCACCGCCCGCCTGTTGCTGACCGAACCGGACGACATCGGTCAGACCGGGGTTGAGATCGTGGCCCAGCCGCCGGGCAAGCGCCAGCAGCCCCTGGCCCTCCTTTCCGGAGGTGAGCGGGCGCTGACGGCGGTGGCGCTCATCTTTTCCATCCTGGAGGTCAACCCGCCCCCCTTCTGTATCCTGGACGAGGTGGATGCGATGCTCGACGAGGCCAACGTGCGCCGCTTTCGCCAGGCGTTAGAGTCGCTCAGCCGGCATACGCAGTTCATCGTCATTACCCACAACCGGGGGACGATCCAGGCGGCCAACACGATCTATGGCATTTCAATGGGGGAAGATAGCACCTCGCAGGTGGTGTCGTTGCGGCTGGAGGGGGAACGCATTGCCGCGCCGGATGGCACCGAGGTCGAGTTGGAAGGGGAGCTTGTTCAGGGGCCAGACAGTTGGGGCACCGTTGAGCAACGAGAGGATCAGGACGTCAACGATTCCAATGGACGATGAGAGGCTCACCGAAAGTGCCTGGCACCTCTGGCGGCGAGAATGAAAAGACCCTGTCATTCCGCCGGTGGGAGTTGACGTATGGCGAAAAACATGATATAGTCTGCCAACATTTGGCAACCTGGGCCAGGTTGTCTCGACTTTGACATTGTCAAGTTATTTTTTACCTGAGTTATGGGAGGAAGTAGAGCGAATGGAATCTACGGTTGTCCGTAACGCAACAGGGATAGCCAGATTAGAGTTGGAACGGCAGGAGACACTCGAAAAGTTGGAGCACCTGCGCCTGGATCTGCTCAACCTGGCCGAGCCTACAGCCGACGAGACCGATGTAGATGCTTACGAGCGGGAAAAGATCCTGGGCCTGGTACAGAGCCTGCGGAGAAAGCTAGAGTCGCTCGATCGGGCGATGGAGTGGGCCCAGAAAGGAAATTATGGCATCTGTGAGAACTGTGGGGAACGGATCGATCCGGCCCGTCTGGAGATCCTGCCCCAGACCACGTTATGCCTCCGCTGCCAACGCGATCTCGAACGCCGGAACCGGCAGGAACGTTTCTGATCCCCCTTCCCGGCTCGCAATGGCGGTCCTTGCCGGGCCGAATACCGGTTTTGCTTTGACAATCCGCGATCGGTGTGCTATACTATGGCCGTTCTGAGCGAGGCGTGGTTTCGCGGACGAAACAGCCCGACTGAAACATGAATCACAAAGGATGGTTTCCTGCACGCCAGGCTCACCGGGCCTGGTCTTTTTTTGAAACGGCAGGGATCACGCGTAATAAATCCATCAGGGGGTTTCTATGACAACGCGAACAATGGTCACCATAGACGGCAACGAGGCAGCAGCCTACGTAGCCCACAAGGTCAGCGAGGTTATCGCCATCTATCCCATTACGCCCTCCAGCCCGATGGGCGAACATGCCGATGCCTTTTCGGCTGAGGGGCAGACCAATATCTGGGGGACCGTGCCGCTGGTGGTTGAGATGCAGTCGGAGGGCGGCGCGGCTGGGGCGGTGCACGGCGCGCTGCAAACCGGCGCCTTGACCACCACCTTTACCGCTTCTCAGGGCCTGTTGCTGATGATCCCCAACCTGTTCAAGATCGCCGGGGAGCTGTCCTCGACGGTCTTTCATGTCTCGGCGCGGACCGTAGCCACCCACGCGCTCTCGATCTTTGGCGATCATAGCGACGTGATGGCCGTGCGTTCCACCGGCTGGGCGCTGCTGGCCAGCAACTCGCCGCAGGAGGTGCAGGACCTGGCCCTCATCGCCCACGCTGCCACGCTGGAGGCCCGTGTCCCCTTCCTCCACTTTTTCGATGGCTTTCGCACCAGCCACGAGATCAACAAGGTCGAACGGCTGGCCGTGGAGGACCTGCGGGCCATGATTGACGACGAACTGGTCCTGGCCCACCGCCAACGGGCGCTGAACCCGGAGCGGCCCTGTATCCGCGGCACGGCCCAGAACCCCGATGTCTTTTTCCAGGCCCGCGAGAGGTGCAATCCTTTCTACCTGAAGACACCCGAGATCGTTCAGAAGACGATGGACAGGTTCGCCCGCCTCGTCGGCCGGCAGTATCACCTGTTCGACTATGTCGGCGCGCCTGATGCGGAATCGGTCATCGTCCTGATGGGCTCTGCCGCCGAGGTGGCCCACGAGACGGTGGACTATCTGGTCGGCCAGGGCCAGAAGGTCGGCCTGCTCAAGGTGCGCCTCTACCGGCCGTTTAGTGTCCAGCACTTTATCGCCGCCCTGCCGCCGACGGTCCGCATCCTTGCGGCGCTGGACCGCACCAAAGAGCCGGGCGCGGCCGGCGAGCCGCTCTACCTGGACTGTGTGACGGCGGTGGCCGAAAGCGGCCGCGACATCCAGGTGATCGGCGGGCGCTATGGCCTGTCGTCCAAAGAGTTCACCCCGGCCATGGTCAAGGCTGTGTTCGACACCATGGCCCAACCTGAGCCCAAGAACCACTTTACGGTAGGCATCCACGACGACGTGACCCGCACCAGCCTGGCCTACGACCCCACCTTCAACATCGAGCCGGACGATGTGGTGCGGGCCATCTTTTTCGGCCTGGGGTCCGATGGGACGGTCGGCGCCAACCACAACAGCATCCGCATCATCGGCGAGAACACCCCCAACTATGCCCAGGGCTATTTCCAGTACGACTCGAAAAAGGCCGGCACGGTGACCGCCTCGCACCTGCGCTTTGGCCCGCGCCCCATCCGCCAGACCTGTCTCATCGAGTCGGCCAACTTTGTGGGCTGCCACCAGTTCGTCTTCCTGGAGCAGTTCGACGTGCTGGAGAAGGCGGCCCACGGGGCTACCTTCCTTCTCAACGCGCCCTACGGTCCCAATGAGGTGTGGGACAGGCTGCCGGCCAGGGTCCAGAAGCAGATTATCGAAAAGGAGCTCGAGTTTTACACCATTGACGCCTACCGCGTGGCCCGGGAGGTGGGCCTGGGGGTGCGCATCAACACCATCATGCAGACCTGCTTCTTTGCCCTGTCCGGGGTGCTGCCCAGGGAGGAGGCCATCGCCGCCATCAAGGAATCGATCCGCGAGACCTATGGCAAGCGCGGCGAGGCGGTGGTCCAGCAGAACTTTGCGGCGGTGGACCAGGCGCTGGCCAACCTGTTCCGCGTCGAGGTGTTGGACCGGGTCACCAGCCAGATCGAGATGCCGCCGGTGGTGCCGCCCGAAGCGCCTGAGTTTGTGCAAAAGGTGCTGGCGCCGATTATGGCTCGCCAGGGGGATTCGCTGCCGGTCTCGGTCTTTCCGGTGGACGGCACCTTCCCCTCGGCCACGACCCGGTGGGAGAAGCGCAACATCGCCCTGGAGATCCCGGTCTGGGAGCCGGAGCTGTGCATCCAGTGCGCCAAATGCTCTATCGCCTGTCCGCACGCTGCCATCCGGTTCAAAATCTACGACCCGGCGCTGCTCAAGGAGGCGCCGCCGACCTTCAAATGGGCCGGGGCAAAGGGCAAAGAGTTCGAGGGGATGGTGGCGACCATCCAGGTCGCGCCGGAGGACTGCACCGGCTGCGGCCTGTGCGTCCAGGTCTGCCCGGCCAAGGACAAGAGCGAGCCGAAGCGCAAGGCGATCAACATGGCCTTCCAGCCGCCCATCCGCTTTAGCGAGCGGGAGAACTATGCCTTCTTTTTGAACATCCCCGATTTTGACCGGACGCAGGTCAAGATCAACACCGTCAAGGGGTCGCAACTGTTGCGCCCGCTGTTCGAATATTCGGGGGCCTGCGCCGGGTGCGGCGAGACGCCCTACGTCAAGCTCCTCAGCCAGCTCTTTGGCGACCGGGCGCTCATTGCCAACGCCACCGGCTGCTCGTCAATCTATGGCGGCAACCTGCCCACCACGCCGTGGGCGGTGGACCAGAACGGGCGCGGGCCGGCGTGGTCCAACAGCCTGTTCGAGGACAATGCCGAGTTCGGTTTCGGTTTCCGCCTGACCATTGAGAAGCAGAACGAGTATGCCCGCGAGCTGGTGAACCGGTTGCGGGGCGTCATCGGCGAGGAGCTGGCCGAGGCCCTCCTCAATGCCCAACAGGTCACAGAAGGGGACCTGGCGGCTCAACGGGCGCGGGTGGCCGAACTCAAGGCGAGGCTCGCTTCGGTCCAATATCCAACCCCCGATATCCAATACCTGCTGAGCATCGCCGACATGCTGGTCAAGCGCTCGGTCTGGATCCTGGGCGGCGACGGTTGGGCTTACGACATCGGCTATGGTGGCTTGGACCATGTGCTGGCCTCGGGCCGCAACGTCAATGTGCTGGTGCTCGACACTCAGGTCTATTCCAATACCGGTGGCCAGATGTCCAAGGCCACGCCGCGAGGGGCTGTGGCCAAGTTTGCCGCCGCCGGCAAGCCGCTGCCCAAAAAGGACCTGGGCCTGATCGCCATGACCTACGGCAACGTCTATATCGCCCAGGTGGCGATGGGGGCCAACGACATGCAGACGGTGCGGGCCTTCCTCGAAGCCGAGAGCTACGACGGCCCCAGCCTGATCATCGCCTATAGCCACTGTGCCATGCATGGCTTTAACTTGCGCACCGGGTTCGAGCAGCAGCAACGGGCGGTTGATTCGGGGGCCTGGATCCTGTACCGCTATGACCCCCGCCGCGCTGCCCAGGGCCTCAACCCCTTGCAGCTTGACTCCAAGGCGCCCAAGATCCCGCTGAAAGACTATGTCTATAACGAGACGCGCTTCAAGATGCTGGCCCAGTCGGATCCGCAGCGCGCCGAGAAACTGCTCGAACTGGCCCAGAAGGACGTGATGGCCCGCTGGCGGATGTACGAACAGATGGCCGCGCTGGACTATAGCGCCTAGTGGCCGGCGCAACACAGAAAGGAATCGCGATCATGGTGGATCTGTCTACAACGTACATGGGGTTGACGCTCAAGAACCCGATTGTGCCGTCGGCGTCCCCTCTGTCGGCCGACCTGGATACCGTCCGGCGGATGGAGGACGCCGGCGCTGCTGCCGTTGTCCTCCCCTCCCTGTTCGAGGAGCAGGTCGAGTTCGAGGCCGAGTCGCTGGCCCACTTTTTGGAGCATGGCACCTACAGCTTTGCCGAGGCGCTGACCTATTTCCCGCCCCTCCACGAGTACCGGCGGGGGCCGGAAGAGTATGTCGAGCATATCCGCCGCTGCAAGGAGGCGGTGGACATCCCGATTATTGCCAGCCTGAACGGCATCAGCACCGGGGGTTGGATCCGCTATGCCCAAAAGTTTCAGCAGGCCGGGGCCGACGCCGTGGAGCTGAACGTCTACTTTATCCCCACCAATCCCCATCTGATGAGCTACGACGTGGAGGACCTGTATGTCAAGCTGCTCAGAGAGGTCAAAAAGCATGTCACCATCCCGGTGGCGATGAAACTCAGCCCCTACTTTAGCGCCATGCCCCATGTGGCCTCGATGCTCGACGCCGAAGGGGCCGATGCCCTGGTGCTGTTCAACCGCTTCTACCAGCCCGACATTGACATCGAAAAGCTGGAGGTGACGCCCAACCTGCAACTCAGCACCCCGGTCGAAATGCGCCTGCCGCTGCGCTGGATCGCCATCCTCTACGGGCGGCTGACCTGTTCTCTGGCTTTGACCAGCGGCGTCCACAGCGCGGAAGATGTCATCAAGGCGGTGATGGTCGGCGCCGATGTGGTCCACGTCTGCTCGGTGCTGCTCAAGCACGGGGTGGACAGGATCGGCGAACTGCTGGCCGGTGTGACAACCTGGATGGAGGAGCACGAGTACGAGTCGGTGGCGCAGATGAAGGGCAGCATGAGCCACAGGTCTTGCCCTGAGCCGGCAGTCTTTGAGCGGGCCAATTACATGAAGGTGCTCCACAGCTACCGGTAACCGGCGACAATAGCACAGAATCCCTTGGACCTGCGAACCCTGAACGATCTCAACGAAAAGCGCCGGGCCCTTCGCCCGCTGCTGTCGCCTGCCGACCCGGCCGACGCGCTGGCCAGCTACTATGCCCTGTGGCACGATCCGCGCCGCACGCAGATCGGTCTGCACCATGATGCCCAGGGGCGCGTGGATGGCTTTATCGCGGTTTGTCAGACCGGCATTGACCTGTTTCGCCCGCTGGTCACCTTCCGCGCGCCCGATGAGGCAGCCGCCGGCGAGTTGTTCCGTGCTGTTTTAGCGCCCGATCATCCCTACCAGGTCGTCGTCCCCCTGGCGCTGGCCTCTGCCGTGAGGCAGCACATGGAGGTTTCTCGCTCGGCCATCAACCGCATCTATCGGCTCGATCCTTCCCTCTTTCAGCCCGTCGTCAATGTGCTCGTCCAGCGCGTCGTCGGCGCCGATGGCACCCCCCACTTTCAGATCGAGTCGCAGGGGCAGGTAGTCGCCATGGCCGGCACCAACTGGCGCTCTCCGATCTTTGCCGAGGTGTTCGTCTATGTCCGTCCCGGCGGCCGGGGGCGGGGTTGGGGCCGGTCGGTGGTCTCGGCCTGCACCGTTGCCCTTCTGGAGGAGCGGCTGATCCCGCTCTATGTGGTCGAGGAGGGCAACGAAGCGTCGCTCCATATCGCCGAGGCGTTGGGCTATGTGGATACCGGATTGCACGAATTTGTGGGGGAAGGGCGGCTAAAGGCGACCGATGGCCGGTAGACGGCGGGCGGGTGATCTGAAAGGTGGCCTGTTTCACCGACGGGAAAAGCTCCGCGCGGCTGCCCTGGTGTTGATCCTGCTGCTGGGAACGGCCCTGCTGTGGCACGACCTGGCCGCGCGGGAGGTGCTGGGCAAAGATGAGAATGCCACCCTCATCAAGCTGGATCAGCCCGGCCTGCTGGGGGTGCTGAAAGCCGCCGGCGTCAAGGCCAACGGGCTGCCGGGCAGTATGCAGCCGCTCTATTTCCTGGCCCAGTATTTTACCTGGCCTCTGGTCCACCACAGCGCCTTTGTGTTACGGTTTCTGCCCTCGGTGTTCGGTATCCTGGGGATCGCCCTGACCTGCCGGCTGGGCAAGCTGCTGTGGAGCGCCGAGGCCGGGCTGGCCGGCGCGCTGTGGGTGGCGGTACTGCCGCTGCACGTGGAATATGGCCAGGTCATCCGCCCCTACACCCTGCTGTCCCTGCTCTCGCTGGCGTCGGCAGTCTTGCTGGTCCAGGCGCTGGATGCCAACCGCCCGCTTGACTGGGCCGGTTTTGTGCTGACAGCAGCCCTGGGGGTGTACAACCACTTTAACGCGCTCTTGGTCCTGGCCGCTGAGGGGTTGTTTGCGGCCGTCGTCTGGGCGGTGATGTTGGTCATACTGCTGAAGGGCCGCCGCCGTGGCAGCAACCTCTCCCAGGCCCGACGGCTGGCCGGGCCGGCCCTGGCCTTTCTGGCGTTGGGCCTCCTGTGCCTGCCGGCCCTCCTCCGGCTCTTTTCCCTGCGCCTGGGGATGGAGGGAGGCGAACCCGCGGTTCAGCTTACGGTTTCCTTTTTCTACCGTTTTCTATACAAGATTGGCCTGACCAGCCCCTGGCTGCGGGGGTCGCTCTTGGGTGTGATGGGGCTCGGCCTGGCGGTGACCTTGGGGCGCCGGCGGTGGCAGGTGGCGCTGCTGGCCCTCCTGTGGCTGGCGGTGCCCTTTGTCATTCTGTCGGTGGTCCGCTCCGGCCGTCCCTTTGACGAGCGGTATGTGATCTTTGGGCCGCCGGTGGCCTTGCTCCTGGCCGGTGAGGGGCTGGTAGCCATCAGCCGGTTTCTGGGCGCCCTGGGAGGGCCTTTGCTCAGGAGAGGCGGGGGGATAGTCATCGGCATTGCTCTGGCGGCCGGGCTGGCGCTGTTGTTCGTGCCCCCCTTGCGGGCCTACTATGCCGCCAACCGGGCGTCTAACCGGATGGATCGGACGCTGAGCGTCATGGAGCGGCATCTCTTTCCCGGCGATCTGGTCGTTGTCTCGCCGCGATTCTTTGTCCGACCGCTGGCGGTGGACGGTGCGGAGGTGTTGTTTTTGGACGAGCACCTTTCGCCCGCCGATCTGGACGCCCTGGCCGGGCGATACCCGCGGATGTGGGTCCTCTACACCTCCTACATCGTGTCGGTCGAGCTGCAGGAGCCGCTGGACCGCTGGATACAAAGCCGGGCGGAAGAGTTTGTGCGGGTGCGGCTCAAGGCCACCACCACATTGGCTTACCGCAACCGGACCTTGACCGATGTCGAGTCCGTCCTGCTGGATCGCGGGGCCCTGCTGGAGGAGATGGCCGAGGTGTCTGCCGATGAGAAGGAGGCCTGGGTGCGCTGGAATGCCCTGGCCGACATCTACCAGGCGCTGAGCGAACTGTATGCCGGTCGAGGGGAAGTGGCTCTGGCGGCGGAATATCAGAGGAAAGCAGAGGAGGCCCGGACTGCCGGCTCGACCCCGTGACAGGTCCGATCGCTGTGGCCTTTGCCAGGCAGTTACGGCACCGCAAGATCCACCGTTGCCCCTGTGGCCGATCACAGGGGCAGCTTGCTTTTTCACCGAGAATGTGATAAAATGTTTAGTATAGGACAGGGGGGATTCTGCCTGTCAGGGAGGGCGCCGATGGGTGAGCGGACCCAGTTCCGGTACGATCTGTTTGTCAGCCACAGCCGCGCCGACCGTGCATGGGTTTACGGTTACCTGTTGCCTGCGCTCGACCTGTCCCCGGAGCGCCTGATCACCCCGCAGGGCTTTCGCCCTGGCGCCGCTATCGTCGGCGAGTTTGAGCGCGCCGTCGGTAGCAGCCGTATCACGCTGTTAGTGCTCAGCCCGGCCTACCTGGCCGATGAGTGGGCCGTTTTGGGTGAACAGTTGGCTTCCTACGCCAGCGTAGAGCGGCAGCGCGGGCGGCTGGTCCCGCTGATCCTCAAGCCGTGTGAGCTGCCGTTGCGCCTGGACTTTCGTGTGCGGCTGGATTGCACCATCGAAGCCGATTGGGAAGCAGAGATCGCTCGCCTGCGCGCCCTGCTGGCGCAACCCGAACCTGGACCGGAGCACATCCCCTGCCCTTATCCGGGCATGGTGCCCTTTGCCGAACAGGATGCGCCTCACTTTTTCGGCCGCGACCGTGAGATCGAGGTTCTGCGGCGTCAACTGCGCCACCAGAACTACCTGTTTGTCATCGGTCCTTCCGGTTCAGGCAAGTCGTCGCTGGTCTTTGCCGGCCTGATCCCCAGCCTGCATGCGCACCAGCCGGGCGAATGGCTGATCTGCGCCCTGCGCCCCGGCACCGCACCCTTGAAGGCCTTGCAAGAGGCGCTGGGCGACCTGGTGGACCTGTCCTCCTGCTCGTCCTCTGTGCTCCACCTTCAGTCGCGCCGCCTGTTGGTCGTGATCGATCAGCTTGAAGAGCTGTTCACCCAGGCCCCCAGGCCCGATTGGGCCGGATTCATCGCAGCTCTCCAAAAGCTGCGCCAGGTTCCAGGCTGCAGCCTGCTGCTGACCCTCCGCGCCGACTTTTACCCCGACCTGATGAACTCCGACCTGTGGCCGGTGGCGGCCGAGGAGCGACTGGAGATCACTCCCCTGCGTGGCGCCGCGTTGCGGGAGGCCATCGTCCGGCCAGCCGGGGCGCTGGGTGTCTATGTGGAACCGGAGCTGGTGGAGCGCCTGCTGGCTGACGCGGCTGACGAACCGGGTGTGCTGCCACTGCTGCAAGAGGCGATGGCCCTGCTGTGGGACAAGCGGGCGCGGCGGCTGCTGACCCTGCACGCCTATGACCGGTTGGGCGCCGATGGCCGCAGCGGTCTGGCGGTGGCCATGGCTGCCCGGGCTGACGCGACCCTGGCCGCGCTCCCGCCGGCCGGGCAGGCAATGGCCCGGCGCATCCTACTGCGGCTGGTTCAATTCGGCGAAGGGCGGGCCGATACCCGCCGCCAGCAGCCGGTAGAGGCGCTGCGCTCGGCCGACGACGAGCCAGGCCTGTTCGAGCGAACCCTGGATCACCTGGCCGACAACCGACTGTTGACCCTGAGCGGCGGAGAAGGGGCAACCGGCCGCCAGGCCGACCTGGCCCACGAGGCGCTCATCGCTGGCTGGCCGACGCTGCAGGGATGGATTCGAGAACGCCGCGGGGCGGAACAGGCCCGCCGCCGTCTGGAGGCCAAGGCGAGCGAATGGATGCGGCTGGGGCGGGGGGCCGGTGGCCTGCTGGATGAGGTCGAGTTGCGCGAAGCAGACCGCTGGCTCGAAAGCCCCGACGCCACCGACCTGGGTTACGGTGAGGCGCTGCCGGTGCTGGTCGAGGCCAGCCGCCGGGCCCTCGAAGCGGACAGGCAAGAAAAGGAAGCTGCCCGCCAGCGTGAATTGGCCCTGGAACGGAGGGGACGGCAGCGGCTGTGGGGCATCGTCGCCATCCTGGGGTTGCTGGTGCTGATAGGTCTGACCTGGCTGGCCCGTCAGGAGCTTCTCCGCCAGAGCGCCCGGCTGGAGGGTGAATTGTGCCCGGTACCGGGCTTGAGTGTGAGACTGGAGTGCAATGAGGTGACCAACCGCCGCTATGCACTGTGTGTAGAAGCAGGCCGGTGTAGCCCGCCCCCACGCTTCAACGCCGGTGCAATGCGCCAGAGCGCCCTGCCGGTCACCGAGGTGGACGCTCTGCAGGCAGCGGCTTTCTGCGGCTGGATCGGCCGCCGCCTGCCGACCCACGCTGAATGGCTCGCTGCGGCTACCCAGGATGGGCATACCCCCTGGCCCTGGGGCGAGGAAGAACCGGCGCCCGACCGCGCCAACCTGCTCTACGAACCGAACAGCCCGGTTGCCACGGCGCTCAACCAGATCCAGCCGGTCGGCGGCCGGCCGCGGGGGGCCACGCCAACCGGCATCCAGGACCTGATCGGCAACGCCTGGGAGTGGACCGCTACTCCCTGGGAAAAGCCCGGCCGGGAGGGAGCGACGTGGGACGGCGACCCGGCGACCGCCCCCGACCGGTTGATTATGAAAGGGGGCGGATACCTGACCAGCATTACCGGCCTTGGGACGGCCACCGACCCGATAGATGCCCAGGTCAGCCATCGCCGAGACGACCTGGGATTTCGATGCATAAAAGGATCTCTGCCGCAAGAAGCTCATCCCTGACCGGCTGGTTTGCCGAGTCAGCGGTGAGGCCATCTGGCATGGAGGTGCCCAATGCCTGATCTCAAGAATCAAACCACGGAGCGAGAAACAGAATTTACCTGGAAAGAGGGCTGGATCGCGCTTAGCGGCACGTACACCGATCCCATCGGCAACAGGTGGCGGATCGATGTCGTTGGCGACAAGGATGCAGTCGTGCCGTTCGTGGAGCAAAAGCCCTTCTCCCTGACCGTCAGACCGTTCAGGCAGGAGCAGGCAGACCCACCTGATTCGGATGCGCCAGAACCGGCCAAGCCAGGCCAGGAACCATCTGAAGAAGCGCCCCTCGAACTGCCGTCCCTGGCAGTCACCTTTACGGTGGAAGCGCTGGCCGATGGCCTGCGTCCGCCCTACAACGTAGCCTTTGAGATTGACCCCTGTATGGTAGGCAACGACAACTATGATTCCTACCAGTTCTGTCTCCAGGGCGGCGATACGATCGCCAACGTCAGCTACATCTCCAACGGAGGAAGGATCCACGTGTCGCTTTTCAGCAGTGGCAGGCTTCGCGCGAGCAGTGGGACGGATGGGACGGTCAACGTCGCCAGCGCCCAACGTTGTTGGTGCTTTGTCGGCGTCCGGCGGTTGTCCGGCGTTCCGTGCTACACCCTCAGCGGCGACATCACGGTGAACTGAAGCCATGCCCTCTTCTTTCAACGCCCACGCCCTGATCGTCGGCATTGCCAACTACCAGCAGGTGCGGCCGCTGCCGGCGGCCGTGCTCAAGGATGCTCAGGATATCCGTGACCTCCTGGCCGATCCGCAGCTTGGTGCATATCCGCTGGGGAATGTGCACCTGCTGCTGGACGGGCAAGCCACTCAGGCCGCGCTGCGCCGGGCGCTTGCCGACCTGGCGCAGCGCGCCGATGCCGATTCGACCGTTTTCCTGTACATCTCCGGCCACGGTGGGCGGATCGAGACCGGTCCCTGGGCAGGCGAATACCTGTTGCCGGCTGACGTTTGCTGCTCCTCTGATCAGGCGTTGGCCGAGAGCGCCATCTCTGGGGCTGAGCTGACCGAGGCGCTGCATGCCATCCCGGCTCGCAAGGTCGTGGTTATGTTTGACTGCTGCCACGCCGGGGGGATCGGCCAGCCCAAGGACATGGCTGTGCCCGAGCTGAAAGCTGGCCTGTCGGAGCGCACCTACGAGGCGCTCATGGCCGGTCGCGGTCGAGTGATCCTGGCCTCGTCGCGCAGCGACGAGTTCTCCTACGTGCTGCCCGGCGCTGAAAACAGCCTCTTCACCTATCACCTGTTGGCCGGGCTGCGAGGTGGCGTGCCGGGACCCGGTGGGGTGATCCGCATCTTTGATCTGTTTAACTACGTACAGTCCCGCGTCACTGCCGAACAACCCAACCAACATCCGATCTTCAAGGCCGAGGTTGAAGAGAATCTGGCGGTGGTCCTCTACCGGGGGGGACAGCTCACCCCATTGCCTCCACCCCTGCCGCTGGCCGGCCCGTTTGCCTGCGACCTCTTTATCAGCTACAGCCACCAGGAACCGGACCGGAGCTGGGTGCGTAACAGGCTTTTGCCCCGGTTGGAGGCCGAAGGACTGCGTGCCTGTGTGGACTATCGCGATTTTCGCCTGGGAGCGCCGCTGGTGCTGGAGATGGCCCGGGCTGTGGAGCAGAGCCGCTACACGCTGGCGGTGCTATCGCCCGCCTACCTCACCAGCAACTTTGCGGAGCTGGAGAATGTCCTGGCCGAGCACCTGGGCCTGGAAAAGGGGCAGCGCCGGTTGCTGGCCGTGATGCGCCAGGACTGCACTCCGCGCCTGGGGATGCGCGCCCGGATGTGGCTGGACATGACCGACGACGCCGAATTCGAGGCTGGCGTGGCACGCCTGGCTTACGAGCTGCGCCAGCCACCCGACTGAGGCGGGCACAACCCCAATAAAAAAAGGCCAGGCTTGTGCCTGGCCTTGTCGTCGTTCGCCAGCCGGGAATCAGTCGCCGACGTATTTGTGGCCCAACGCGGCGTGGGCCGCAGCCAGCCGCGCCACCGGCACGCGGAACGGCGAGCAGCTCACATAGTTCAGCCCGGCCATGTGGCAGAACTCGATGGAGCTGGGATCGCCGCCGTGCTCGCCGCAGATACCCACTTCCAGCTCGGGGCGGGTGGAGCGGCCCTTCTTGACGCCCATCTTGACCAACTCGCCCACGCCGGCCCGGTCCAACACCTGGAACGGGTTCTTGGGCAGGATGCCGTGCTCCACATAGTAGAGCAAAAAGTTACGTTCGGCGTCGTCGCGGCTGTAGCCGAAGGTCATCTGGGTCAGGTCGTTGGTGCCAAAGCTGAAGAACTGGGCGTACCTGGCTACCTCATCGGCTGTCACCGCTGCCCGTGGGATTTCGATCATGGTGCCGAATTTATAGTCAATCTCGATCCCCTTCTCCTTCATCACCTGCCTGGCCACCGGCACCAGTAGCTCGTTGGCCACCCGCAGCTCATTGTAGTGGCCGGTCAGCGGGATCATGATCTCGGGGTGGACGACGACCCCCTCTTTGGCCTTGTTGCAGGCGGCCTCAAAGATGGCCCGCACCTGCATCTGGGTGATCTCGGGCATGGTGATGCCCAGGCGGATGCCGCGCAGGCCCATCATCGGGTTGGCTTCTTCCATCGCTTCGACGGCTTGCAGCAGGCGCTCCTTTTCGGCCAGTTCCACCTGGAGTTTGGCCAGTTTCTTGGCGGCCTTTTTCTTGCACTCCGCTTTGGCGGCCAGCCGCTCGCACCGGAGCCGCATCTCGGTCACCTGGACCAGCAGATCGTCTTTGGCGGGCAGGAATTCATGGAGCGGCGGGTCAATCAGGCGGATGATGACCGGCAGGCCGTCCATTGCCTGAAAGATGCCCTCAAAGTCGGCGCGCTGGAAGGGCAACAGCTTGTCCAGATGTTCCTTCCGCTCTTCGGCGGTTTTGGCCAGGATCATGGCCTGGACGATGGGCAGGCGCTCTTCCTCGAAGAACATGTGCTCGGTGCGGCACAGGCCAATGCCCCTGGCCCCAAAGCTGCGGGCCCGTTGGGCGTCGCGCGGATAGTCGGCGTTGGCCCACACCTGCAGGCCGCGGGTGGGAAAGCCGGTGTAGCCCTCCGGCCAGGTGCGGATCCCTTCCTGGGCGCACAGGTCGTCGGCCCAGTTCAACAGGGTGATCAACTCTGCCTGTTCCTCAAAGCTGGGGGCCGAAGTGGCGATCTGGCCGGCAAACACCTCGCCGCTGGTTCCGTCCAGCGACAACCATTCCCCCTCCTTCACCACTTTGCCGTTCACCTCCAGTTGGCGGGCCTCCAGGTCAATGGCGATGGCCTCGCAGCCGACGACGGCCGGTTTGCCGAACTGTCGGGCCACGACGGCAGCGTGGCTGGTAGCGCCCCCACGGCTGGTCAGGATCCCTTTGGCGGCGATCATGCCGTGCACATCGTCCGGCTTGGTTTCAGGGCGAACCATGATGACCGGCTTGCCCTCCAACCCCCACTTTTCGGCCAGGTCGGCGTCAAAAGCGGCAATGCCCACGGCTGCCCCGGGCGAGGCGTTGACGCCGCTGGCCAGGTAGGTGCCCTCGCTGTAGGCGGCTTTTTTGGCCTTGGGATCGAACTGGGGATGGAGCAGGGTGTCTACATCGGCCGGGCGCACCCGCTTGATCGCCTCTTCCCGGCTGATGAGCCCCTCGTTGGCCATATCTACGGCGATCCGGATGGCCGCCCTGGAGGTGCGCTTGCCGTTGCGGGTCTGGAGCATCCACAGCCGGCCCCGTTCGATGGTAAACTCGACGTCTTGCATGTCGCGGTAGTGCCGCTCTAGCCGGTGGCAGATGTCGAGGAACTGGGCATAGACATCGGGCATCTCTTGCTCCAGTTCGGCGATCTTTTTGGTGTTGCGGATGCCGGCCACCACATCCTCACCCTGGGCATTCAGCAGATAATCGCCATAGAGGACCTTTTCGCCGGTGGCGGGGTCGCGGGTAAAGGCCACCCCGGTGCCGCTATCCCAGCCCATGTTGCCAAAGACCATCGTCACGATGTTGACCGCCGTGCCCAGGTCGTCGGGGATGTTTTCAGCGCGGCGATAATCCACGGCGCGCTTGCCGTTCCAGCTCTTGAACACCGCCTCGGTGGCCAGGCGGAGCTGTTCCGTCGGATCCTGGGGAAAGTCTGCGCCGGTGTGCTGGCGGACGATAGCCTTGAACTCCTCGGTCAGCGCCTTCCAGTCCTCGGCATCCAGGTCGGTATCGTCTTTGACGCCCTTTTGCCTCTTGCGCCGCTCGATCGCTTCCTCGAACGGCTCGTCGGGGATGTCCAGCACCACCGAGCCGAACATCTGGATCAGCCGTCGGTACGAGTTGTAGACAAAGGTCTCGTTGCCGGTCAGTTGGACCATACCGGCCGCCGTCCGGTCGTTCAGGCCGATGTTGAGCACGGTGTCCATCATGCCCGGCATGGAGAACTTGGCCCCGGAGCGGCAGGAGACCAACAGGGGATTGGCCGGATCGCCAAAGGTCTTGCCCGTGAGCTTTTCGATGGCCTGCAGCGCTTCCAATTCCTGCTCCCACATCCCGGCGGGGAATTTTTCGCCGGCGGCCAGGTAGGCGTTGCACGCTTCGGTGGTGACGGTGAATCCGGGTGGCACCGGCACCCCGATGCGCGTCATTTCGGCCAGGTTGGCGCCCTTGCCGCCCAGCAGCGCCCGGACCCCATCCCAATCCCCGGCCTTCTTTTCGGCCTCTTCGACCTCACCAAAGAGATAAACCCACTTGTTCGACATAACTACTGAACCTCCTTATGTTATTCCGCCGTTGCTGCGGATCATATCTCGAAACCGGGCGCCATTATAGCGGCATTGGCTACTTTTGGCAAAAACCTGCCGCCCGGTGACCGATATTCAGCGAGGATAGTCCGGCCCGGAAGGCCACGGATACACGGAAGGCAGGGGTGAGATTCCGTGTATCCATGTCCGAATGAGGGCAATGAGCGGCAACTTTTCATGCCCGCAATTTTCTCCGGGCCGTCTGGGCAGGCTGAAAGCCTGCCCTGCGTGGTAGGACGGGCTTTCCGGGCCGTCTGGGCAGGATGAAAGCCTGCCCTGCGTGGTAGGACGGGCTTTCCGGGCCGTCTGGGCAGGCTGAAAGCCTGCCCTACATTTGGGGCAG
>DAOTXL010000012.1:0-65956 GCA_034435455.1 Anaerolineae bacterium | reverse complement strand
TTGGGGCGTGGGGGGGGGCGGCCCCCTTCTCCGCCCCGGTTCGGGGTGGAGATGGGGGGCTGGGGGGATGAGGAGGGGTCAGAAGTGGCTTGTGACCAATGCGAGGGAGAACCTGTGTCTAACCGTTTGCAGGGCGAGAGCAGCCCTTACCTGCGGCAACACGCCGATAACCCGGTGGACTGGTATCCCTGGGGGGAGGAGGCGTTGCGCCAGGCCCGCGACAGGGACAGGCCGATCTTTCTCAGCATCGGCTACTCAGCCTGTCACTGGTGCCATGTCATGGCCCACGAATCGTTCGAGGACCCGGCGGTGGCCGCTTTCCTCAACGACCATTTTGTCAGCATCAAGGTGGACCGCGAGGAACGCCCCGACCTGGACCAGGTGTATATGGCCGCCGTGCAGGCCATGACCGGCGGGGGCGGCTGGCCGCTGTCGGTCTTTTTGACCCCCGACGGCTACCCCTTTTACGGCGGCACCTACTTTCCACCCCAGCCCCGCTATGGCCTGCCCTCCTTCCTCCAGGTCCTGCAGGCCGTCGCCGAGGCGTGGCAGCATCGCCGGCAGGAGCTGCTCGGCGGCGGACGGCGGCTGGTCGAGGCGCTCAGGCAGCAGGAGCTGGCCCCGGCCGATCGGGGCGGCGGCGGGCTGGAGCCGGCCACCCTCCACTCCGCCTATCACCTCCTCCGCCAGAGCTTTGACCCCCACCACGGGGGCTGGGACGGCGCGCCCAAATTCCCCCAGCCGTCGGTCCTGGAGTTCCTGTTGCGCTACCACCACCTCACCGGCCAGGCCGGGGCGCTGGAGATGGTCACCCGCACCCTGGAGGCGATGGCCCGGGGCGGGATCTATGACCAGGTGGGCGGGGGCTTTCACCGCTACGCTGTGGACGAACGCTGGCTGGTGCCCCACTTTGAAAAGATGCTGTACGACAATGCGCAACTGGCCCGCCTCTACCTCCACGCCTGGCAGGTGACCGGCAACGACCTGTTCCGCGCCATCGCCCAGGAGACCCTGGATTATGTCCTGCGCGACATGAGCGACCCGGCCGGCGGCTTTTATTCCACCCAGGACGCCGACAGCGAGGGCCAGGAGGGCAAATTCTTCCTCTGGACGGACGATCAGGTCCGGCAGGTGCTGGGCAGGGATGCGGACCCATTCCTGGCCCTCTATGGCGTCACCCGCCACGGCAATTTCGAGGGCCGGAACATTCTGACCTTTGTCGGCCCCCTCGAACAGCGCCCGGCCCTGGCCGATGCCCGCCGCCGCCTCCTGGCTGCCCGTCAACAGCGAGTCCCCCCCGGCCGCGACGAAAAGGTCCTCACCTCCTGGAACGGCCTGATGCTGGCCGCTTTTGCCGAAGCGGCGCGTGCCTGGGACCGCGCCGACTACCGCCTGGCCGCGGAACGGAACGGCCGGTTCCTCCTGAGCGAACTGCGACGCGGGGATGGCCGCCTCTGCCATACCTGGCAGGAGGGGCAGGCTCGCCTGAACGGCTATCTGGAAGATTATGTCTATCTGGCCGACGGGCTGCTGGAACTGTATCAGACCACCTTTGAGCCAGGCTGGTACCGGGCGGCCCAGGAGCTGATGGACCTCACCCTGGCCCACTTTCAGGCCCCGGACGGCCCCTTTTTTGACACCGAGGATGGGCATGAGGCGCTCATCCTCCGCCCTCGCAACCTCCAGGACGGCGCCACGCCATCAGGCAGCGCCGTGGCCGTCACCTCCCTGCTCAGGCTGGCCGGCCTGTCGGCCCAGGAACGTTATGTCGAGATAGCTCACAGGGCGTTGGCGGCGATGCAGCCGATGATGGCCCGTTACCCGTTGGGCTTTGGCCACTGGCTCCAGGCCCTGAGCTATGCCCTGGCGCAGCCCAGGGAGATCGCCATCGTCGGTGCTCCCGACCTGGCCGACACGCAGGCCCTGCTGGACGTTGTGCGCCGTGGCTACCGCCCCTTCCAGGTGGTGGCCCAGGGAGCGCCCGGCGATCAGCCCCCGGCCGTCCCGCTCTTGCAAGACCGGAGACCGGCAGATGGGCGGGCGGCGGCTTACGTGTGCCGGGGCTTTACCTGCCAGGCGCCGGTCACCGAACCGGGGGTCCTGCGGGACCTGATGACGAGAGCCTGAGCCAGGAGCATGATCAGCTCTGAAAACCTGTGGGGCAGGCTGGAAAGGCCGTCCCACACCCGTTTTCGGATAGGTTCTAAATCTCAAAGAGCCAGGGAGGATGCCATGCAATACCGGGAATTGGGACGCACAGGGTGGCAGGTTTCTGCCGTGAGTTTTGGCGCATGGGCTATCGGTGGGACATGGGGGCCGGTTGACGATGCCGAATCGCTGGCGGCCTTGCACCGGGCGGTGGATCTGGGGGTGAACTTTTTTGATACCGCCGACGTCTATGGCGACGGCCGCAGTGAGCGGCTGCTGGCCCAATTGCGCCGCCAACGCAGGGAACCCCTCTACATTGCCACCAAGGCCGGGCGGCGGCTGAATCCGCACCTCGCAGCGGGCTATAATCGTGCAAACCTCACCGCGTTTGTGGAACGTAGCCTCAGAAACCTGGAAACAGAAGCGATCGACCTGCTTCAACTTCACTGTCCACCTACCGAGGTGTACTACATGCCGGAGGTCTGGGGCATCCTGGATGACCTGGTCAAGGCGGGCAAGGTTCGCTATTACGGGGTCAGTGTGGAAAAGGTGGAGGAAGCCCTCAAGGCCATAGAGTACCCCAACGTGCAAAGCGTGCAGATCATCTTTAATATGTTCCGCCAGCGGCCCGCCGGGCTTTTGTTCGAGCAGGCCAAGAAGCGCCGGGTGGGCATCCTGGCGCGTGTGCCGCTGGCTTCCGGGTTGCTTACCGGCAAGCTGAAACCGGATAGCATCTTCGCCCCGGACGACCATCGGGCGTTCAACCGCCAGGGCGAGGCGTTTGACCGGGGGGAGACCTTTTCCGGTGTGGACTATGAGACCGGCTTGCGCGCGGTTGAGGAACTGAAGGCGATCTGTCCGGCAGGGATGAGCCTGACGCAGTTTGCCCTGCGCTGGATCCTGATGTTCGATGCGGTGACCTGTGCCATCCCCGGGGCCAGGCGCCCATCGCAGGTTGAGGAGAACCTGGCTGCGGCAGACCTCCCTCCTCTTTCTGAAGAGACGATGGCCCAGGTACGTTCCATCTACGACCGTCACATCCGCGACCTGGTGCACCATTACTGGTGAGCCCGGCCAGAGATCGAGCCATGCCCCCCTGATCTATCGCCAGGCATCGGGGCCAACGGGCGAGCCGGTAAAAAATGACGAGGAGCTGCTATGCGAGAAGTGGTGATCCTTGAAGCCGTACGGACCCCGGTCGGACGGCATGGTGGAGCCCTGGCCGCAGTCCGGCCGGACGACCTGGCGGCACTGGTCATCAAGGAGGTCATGGGCCGGGCAGGCATTGACCCCGGCCTTGTCGAGGATGTGTACCTGGGCTGTGCCAATCAGGCCGGTGAGGACAACCGCAACGTGGCCCGCATGGCGCTCCTGCTGGCCGGCCTGCCCTTCGGCGTAGCCGGCGTCACCGTCAATCGGTTGTGCGCCTCAGGGCTGGAGGCCATCAACCAGGCCGCCCGGGCCATCCGGTGTGGGGAAGGGGATGTCTTCGTGGCCGGCGGGGTGGAGAGCATGAGCCGCGCCCCCTGGTCGGTCCCCAAGGCAGAGCGCGCGTTCCCGTGGGGCGATGTGACCATGTACGACACGACCCTTGGCTGGCGCTATCCCAACCCCCGGCTGGCGCAGCTCTTTCCGCTGGAGAGTATGGGCCAGACGGCGGAAAACATCTACGATGAGACCGGGATCGGCCGTCAGGAACAGGACGATTTTGCCCTGGAAAGCCAGCGACGGGCGGCAGCAGCCATCGCAGCCGGCCGTTTCAAAGACGAGATCGTGCCGGTGCCCATTCCCCAACGCAAGGGACCGCCGCTGCTGGTGGATACCGACGAACACCCCCGCATCAAGATCGATGCGGAGGGCAGGGTACACCTGGATACCTCTGCTGAGGAGCTGGCCAGGCTGCGCCCTGCCTTCCGCCCCGATGGCACCGTGACGGCCGGCAACGCCAGCGGAATCAACGACGGAGCGGCAGCCCTGCTTCTGATGTCGGAAGAGAAGGCCCAGGAGCTGGGCCTCAAGCCCCTGGCCCGCTGGGTGGCCTCGGCCGTGGCCGGGGTGAATCCACGCACGATGGGATATGGCCCGATTCCGGCCACCCGCAAGGTCCTGGAGCGGGCCGGGCTGACCGTCGGCGACCTCGACCTGGTTGAACTGAATGAGGCTTTTGCCGTCCAGGCCCTCGCCTGCATCCGGGAACTGGGCCTCGATGTAGCCAGGACGAATGTCAACGGCGGGGCCATCGCCCTGGGACACCCCCTGGGCTGCACCGGAGCCCGGCTGATGGTCACGCTGTTGCACGAGATGAAGCGGCGGGCCGCAGCAGGCGAGCGGATGCGCTACGGTCTGGTGACGATGTGTGTAGGGGTTGGTCAGGGATGTGCTACCCTGGTTGAAAGGAGGCAGACCGAATGAAAATCAACCTGGCAATGTGGAAAACCGCCCTGTGGAGCCTGGTCAAACTGGATAGCAAGGAGGAATGGGACCGGCTGGACGTCGTCTCCAAATGGTTGATCGCCACCCGATCGGCGGTGACCACGGTGACGATCTATGCCTGCGTCATCGCCGGGCTGCTGGCCTGGCGCGACGGCTATTTCGCCTGGTTGCCGTGGCTGATCGTTACCCTCGGCCTGTTCATCGCCCACGGCACGAACAACCTGCTCAACGACTACACCGACTACAAACGCGGCATAGACCAGGACAACTATTTCCGCACGCAATACGGGGTCCATCCCCTGGTGCAGGGGTTCTGGACCCCCCGCCAGCAGTTGCGGTGGTTCGCCGTCAGCGGTGTGCTGGCGATGCTGTCGGGGGTTTTTGCCCTGATCTATACCTACCTGTCCCCGCTGATCCTCGCCCTGTTCGTCCTCGGCGCGGCGGTGCTGCTGCTGTACACCTGGCCGCTCAAGTACCTGGCCCTGGGCGAGCTGTTCATCTTTTTGATCTGGGGGCCGATCCTCATTGCCGGCGTGTACCTCGTCCTGGCCCAGGGCTGGGACGAGGACGTCTGGTACGTGGCCCTGGCGGGCGTCCCTTTCGGCCTGAGTGTAGCCAGCATCAATGTCGGGAAGCACATTGACAAGCTGGAGGATGACAGGCGGAAAGGGGTGGGCACCCTGCCGGTCCGGATCGGCGAAAAGGCGGCCCGGATCGTGAACATGGTCGCCCTGGTGCTCATCTATGTCGTTATCCTGTACCTCATCTTCCTGCCGCGCTACTTCACCCCGGTCATGCTCGTCGTCTTTCTGGCCGGCAAGAGGCTCCTCACAGCGCTGCGCGTGCTCAGCAAGCCGCGCCCGGCGGCCCCGCCCCCAGGCTATCCGGCCTGGCCGACCTGGTTTTCGGGGTTCGCCTTTTATCACAACCGCCTGTTCGGGGGCCTGTTCATCCTGGGCCTGATCGCCGACACACTCTTGCGCATCCTGGTCAGCGGGTTCTGGCCGTTGCGGTAGCAGAGGAGGAGAGATGAATCCGGTTGCCCTGTCCCGGTGGCAATTTGCCATTACCACCATCTATC
This sequence comes from Anaerolineae bacterium, assembly GCA_034435455.1. GTDB lineage: Bacteria > Chloroflexota > Anaerolineae > JAAYZQ01 > JAAYZQ01 > DAOTXL01. The sequence continues at coordinate 60,294 of DAOTXL010000012.1, read as the reverse complement.
ACTTTTTCTTTGTCCCCCTGACCCTTGGCCTGGTCTGGTTCATCGCCATTGCCGAGACGATCTATGTCCGGACGGGCAAGGAAACCTACAGGCAGATGGCCAAATTTTGGGGGAAGCTGTTTTTGATCAACTTTGCTATGGGCGTGGTGACGGGGATTGTCCAGGAGTTTCAGTTCGGCATGAACTGGTCCACCTATTCCCGCTATGTCGGCGACATCTTTGGCGCGCCGCTGGCCATTGAGGGGCTGCTGGCCTTTTTCCTGGAGTCCACCTTCCTGGGCATCTGGATCTTTGGCTGGGATCGGCTGTCGAAGGGGCTGCACGCTGCGGCGATCTGGCTGGTCGCCCTCGGGTCGAACCTGTCGGCGCTGTTCATCCTGCTGGCCAACGGCTTTATGCAACACCCGGTCGGCTACACGGTCAACCAGGCGACCGGCCGGGCCGAGCTGGTGGATTTTGGCGCTCTGGTGACCAACCCCCGGGGCTGGCTGCTCTTTGCCCATACCATCCCGGCCGGCCTGGCCACGGCGGCGTTCTTTGTCCTGGGCATCAGCGCCTACCATCTGGCCCGCAAGCAAAACGAGGAGCTTTTCCAAAAGTCGTTCCGAATGGCGGCGGTGATCGGCATCATCGGCGCGGTGGGGGTGGGGCTGGCCGGCCACTTCCAGGGCATCTATCTGCTGGAGGTCCAGCCGATGGCAGCGGCCGCCTCCGAGGCGCATTGGGATACGGTCTACCCGGCGCCGTTCTCGGTGGTGGCCATCTTTGATTCCACCGGCAAGCGCGAGATCTGGAGCCTGCGGATCCCCAATCTCCTCAACTGGCTCTATTTTCCCAAGGAGGTCGGGGCCATCCCCGGCATCCACCAGCTCCAGGCGGAGTATGTGGCCCGCTATGGGCCGGGCGACTATGTGCCGGTGGTGGCCCTGCCCTTCTGGATGTTCCGCATCATGGTCGGGGCGGGGATATTGATGATCGGCCTGGCTGCCTACGCGCTGTATGTGTCGGTCAGGTGGCCTGCCAGGGGGACCCGGTGGCTGAAGTGGATGGTGTGGGCCATCGCCCTGCCCTACATCGCCAACACCGCCGGCTGGATCCTGACCGAGACCGGCCGCCAGCCGTGGATTGTCCACGGGCTGCTCAAAACCGAAGAGGCCATGTCCCCCAACCTGAGTGCGGGGACGGTGTTGTTCAGCCTGATCGGCTTTGCGCTGGTCTATGCGGCGCTGATGGTTGCCGACGTCTATCTCCTGGTCAAGTACGCCAAGGCCGGCCCGGCGGCAGCCATGCACGAGGCCGTCGAGCCGGCCCCATCGGCCGGCAGGGCCCGGAGCTAAGGAGGAGGGAGCGCCATGTCCACGGAATCGCTGCAAACTCTGTGGTTCGTCCTGATCGCCGTCCTGTGGATCGGGTTCTATTTTCTGGAGGGCTTTGATTTTGGCGTGGGGATGCTCCTGCCCTTCCTGGGCAAAAGGGATGCGGAACGGCGGGCCATCCTCAACACCATCGGTCCCCATTGGGATGGGAACGAGGTCTGGCTCATCGTGGCCGGTGGTGCGACCTTTGCCGCCTTCCCGGACTGGTACGCTACCCTGTTCAGCGGCTTCTACCCGGCCCTGTTCCTGTTGCTGCTGGGGTTGATCGTGCGCGGCGTGGCCTTTGAGTTCCGCTCCAAAGATGCCCACCCCCGGTGGCGCAGTCTGTGGGACTGGTGCATCTTTGTCGGCAGCCTGGTGCCTGCGCTGCTGCTGGGGGTGGCGTTTGCCAACATGGCCAGGGGGGTGCCGATTGACGCCCACAAAACCTATACCGGCAACCTGCTCACCCTGCTCAATCCGTACGGCCTCCTCGGTGGAGTGGCGGTGGTGGCGGCGTTCCTGCTGCACGGCGCGAACCTGCTCAGCCTCAAGTTGGCCAACGATCTGCACGAGCGTGCCTGGGGCCTGGCCCGCCGGCTGTGGCCGGTGGCGGCGGTGCTGGTGACCCTCCTGATGATTGCCACCTGCCTCTTCACAGACCTGTACGACCGTCGGGGCCTTGCCTCGGCCCTCCTCCCGGCCGGAGCGATCGCGGCCCTGGCGCTGGACGGCGTCCTGGTTGGGCGCAGGCGGGAAGGTTGGGCCTTTGTCCTGGGCGGGCTGGCCGTCATCCTCGTGCCGCTCACCTTCTTTGTAACCCTGTTCCCCCGGGTCCTGATCTCCAGCACTAACCCCGACTACAGTCTGACGATCTACAACGCCTCATCCTCGCCCTACACCCTCAAGGTGATGAGCCTGGTGGCCCTGTTCCTGCTCCCCGTCGTGCTGGCCTATCAGATCTGGTCCTACCGGGTTTTCCGCCAGCGCGTCAAGGCCGACCCGTCGTCGCTTACGTACTAGCAGGCTTCCAGACCTGGGCCCGGAGCATTGTACGATTCCTTACCGACCCGCCATGACAGATAAAGTATAATAGAAATCTGAAAATCATATAGGGGAGGTTTTTTGAATGTTGCAAGAAGGGACGGTCGCGCCTGACTTTACTCTGCCGGCCGATGGCGGTGGTGAGGTTACCCTGTCAGACTATCGGGGCAAGAAGGTTGTCCTGTACTTTTATCCCAAAGACGACACGCCCGGTTGTACGGCTGAGGCGTGCAGCTTCCGCGACGGCTATGGTCAGATCCTGGCCGCCGGCGCAGCCGTGCTGGGGGTCAGCCCGGATGATGTCCGGTCTCACGACAAATTCAAGCTCAAGTACAACCTGCCGTTCGCCCTGTTGAGCGATCCCGACCATCGGGTGGCAGAGATGTATGGCGCCTGGGGCGAAAAAAAGATGTACGGCAAAACCTACATGGGCATCCTGCGCTCCACCTTCATCCTGGATGAACAGGGCGTCATCGTCAAGGTCTTTCCCAAGGTCAAGCCGGAGGAGCACATCCACGAAGTGCTGGAGGCGTTGGCCTCGCCGGGCTGAGCCGGTGGCCGTTTGAAAATTGAAGGGGGGCATGGTGGCGATGGCGGCGCGAGGCGAGTTCTCCTTAACCGTCGAGGTCGTCCCGCCGGCCGGTCCAGATGCTGAGCCGTTGCTGACGGCCTTGCTGGCAATTGCCCCCCTCCCCTTTGACGGCTTTAGCGTGGCGAGCAACCCCGTGGCCCGGCCGCGGATGAGTGCCCTGGCCTTCAGTGCCCTTGTCCGGCAGCGCACCGGCAAACCGGCCACCCTGCATGTCACCACCCGCGACCATAACCGCCTCAGCCTCCAGGGGTTGCTATGGGGCGCGGCAGCCCTGGGGATCCAGCGCGTCCTCGTGGCCACCGGAGATTATGTCGCTCTGGCCGACGCGGCACGGACGTCGGCGGTCCGCGATCTGGATGTCTATGACCTGATCCGTCTGGCCCGGCAGGTCGGTCTGCATACCGGCGTTGTCCTGGACCCACACCCCGAGTTGAACCGGCTCGACGAGGAGGTGCGGCGCCTGGAGCAAAAGGTAGAGGCCGGTGCCCAGTTCGTGGTCACCCAGCCTGTCTTTGACGAGGCTGCCGCTCGCACCCTGTACGAGGCCATCCGGCACATACGCATCCCGGTCATTCTGGGCATCCTGCCCCTGCGCAGCGCGCGCCACGCCCACTTTTTGCACGACAACGTGGCCGGCATTGCCGTGGCGGAAGCGGTCCGGCAGCGCATGGAACGCGCCCCTGACCCCTCGGCCGAGGGGATCGCCAACGCCCGCGAGATGCTGGCGCTGGCCCACAGGTGGTTTGACGGTGCCTGCCTGATGCCGCCGTTCAATCACTTTGAAACGGTAGCCCGGATTTTGCAGGCCTGAGAGCCTGTCCAAGAACCACCAGGGACACAAAGGACACCAAGGGTTTCGGGGGGAAGCCGCTCGCCCGCCCAGACCCTGGTACAGAGTAACGAAGAGGGGGCCGGCGCCTTGCAGCGCCCGCCCCCTCGTTTTGAACCTTCGGCCAGCTATCTGGCGCTGTAGCCCGGCCCCTTCTCATAGAATGCACGGTTCTTGGCGATCCAGTCCTTGTACTCCTCAGGCACCTCGTCCTCAGGAAAGATCGCGCTGGACGGGCATTCTGCTTCGCAGGCACCACACTCGATGCAATCGTCGGGGTTGATGAAATAAGCCATCCCCCATTCGGGATCCCCCTCCGGCCCCTTTACGATGCACTCCACCGGGCAGACCTCGGCGCAGGCACCGTCGCGGCTGCACAGCGCAGTGATCACGTACGCCATCCTGTCACCTCCTCTCTACGTTGAATTTTGTGGATTTTATCCTTACTTTCTGCGTTCACATGGCCTCGGCCCGCAGGGCCTCTATCTGCTCCGGCCGCAGCTTTGTCAACGGCCGGTCTACCAGCGGACCGGCCTGCAAGGCCGGCACCTGCTCTTCGTACGTTGGCCGGCGGGTCTGGTAAAAGATGCCCAGGGGGATCCGCTCCCCCCACTCCAACGCCTTCTGGAACGCTGCCACCCGGTCGCCCGGATCGTGGTCTGTCCCTTCCAGGAGATAGACCCGCTCGCGATACCAGTCGTAGGTATTCTTGCGGTTAAAGGTCACACACGGCTGGAGGACCTCCACCAGGGCGTAGCCGTGGTGTTGGATGGCAGCGGCGATCAGGTCGGCCAGATGTTTGGGTTCACCGGCAAAGCCCCGGGCCACGAACGTCCCACCGGCAGCCAGGGCCAGGGCCACCGGGTTGGCTGCCAGCTCAAAAGCCCCATCGGGCGACGTGCTGGTGACAAGGCCGGGATCGCTGGTAGGCGAATACTGCCCTTTGGTCAGGCCATAGATCTGGTTGTTCTGGATCAGGTCCACGATCTCGATGTTGCGTCGGGCAGCGTGGACAAAGTGGCCCATGCCCAGGCCCATGCCATCCCCATCGCCGTGGACGGTGATGACCTTGAGGCCGTGGTTGGCCAGTCTGGCCCCGGTGGCGATGGGCAGAGGACGTCCGTGCAGGGTCATGAAGCCGTTGGCGTGAATATAGTCGGGCAGCTTGCTGCCGCAGCCGATGCCGCTGATGATGAGAACCCGGTGGGGGGCCAGCCCGGCTTTGACCAACGCCTGCTTGAGGGCATTGAGGATGCCATAGTCACCACAGCCGGGACACCAGGTCGGTTTGACGTCGCCGGCATAGTCTTTGACCGACAAGGCCATTCTCCGTGCCTCCCTTCTTTGTGCTCACAACAGGTCTCGAATCCCGGCCAGAATGTCATCCACGGCAAAGGCTCGCCCGTCATAGCGGGACAGGGTGCGGTCCACCTCGATACAGGTTTCGCCCTGCAGGAGCCACCGGAACTGGCCGGTGTAGTTGTTCTCGACCACCACCACCCTGCCGCCTCTCAGCGCCTCGGCGGCAGCCTGGGCGGGAAAGGGCCACAGGTCACGAAAATGGACCAGCCGCGCCGCTCCCTCCAGGCGGTCCACCGCCTCACGCAACACCCCGTAGGTCGAGCCCCAGCCCACCAGGATCAGGGGGGCCTCGGCGGGGCCATAGCGCGTTGGTGGGGCGATCTCTTGCCGTGCCGTTTCCAGCTTTTTCATCCGCTTCTGCATCATCTGCCGGCGGACATGCATCTCCTCGCTGATGTGGCCCCTCTCGTCGTGCTCATCGCTGCTTGAGGGGTACACCGCCTTGGGGTGGCCGGGCACCGCCCGCGGCGAGATGCCATCGTCGGTGAAAAGGTAGCGCCGGTAAGGTTCGGTCAGGGCGTCCAGTTCTCCTGTGCTGAGCAGTTTGCCCCGGTCAATCACCACCGCCTCAAAGTCAATGGCGTCCACCTCGACGGTGCGCAGGGAAGAGGCCAGGAGCTGATCGGACAGGACAATGACCGGCGTCTGATATTTTTCGGCCAGGTTAAAGGCCCGCCAGCCGCACTCGAAACACTCCTCGATGGTGCCGGGGGCCAGCACCAGGCGCGGGAACTCGCCCTGCGAGGCGTTGATCACAAAGAGCAAGTCGCTCTGTTCGGTACGGGTGGGCAGGCCGGTGGAGGGGCCGCCCCGTTGCGCCTCGAACACGACCAGGGGGACCTCGCTCATGCCGGCCAGGCCCAGCGCCTCGACCATCAGCGAAAAGCCGCCGCCGGAGGTGGCCGCCATAGCCCGGACGCCGGCAAAATTGGCCCCGATGGCCATGCATATCGCGGCGATCTCGTCCTCGGCGTGCTTGGTGACCAGCCCCAACTGCCGTTCATGCCCGGCCATCCACTCGATGATGGAGGTGGCAGGGGTCATGGGGTAGGCCGCGATGAAACGGCAGCCGCCGGCCACGGCTCCCAGGGCGAAGGCCTGGTTGCCGCTCAGGACCATCCGCCGGGGCGCCCCCGGCACCCTGGCCAGTTTCCAGGCGAAATCGCCGGCATACTGTTTTCGGGCGTACAGGTAGGCAGCGCGGGCCACCCGCAGGTTGGCCGCCACGACCTCCCTGCCTTTGCGCCGAAAGTTCTTGCGGATGATGCCGGCCAGGCACTCGTAAGAATATTCCACCACGCCGGCAGCCGCCCCCAACGCTGCCGTGTTGACCATCAGCCGTTCGCCATACTCGCCGGCAATGTCGCCCAGGGGGACCGGCATGGCCTTACGCCCCTGGTTGGAGAGGGTGCGCCTGTCTATTTTCAGGCTCTCGTCGTAGATAATGCCGCCCCCTTCGACCACCTCATCCTGATACGCCTCCACCGCTTCCTCATTCAACGGCAGGAGGAGGTGCACGGCGTCCTCGTGGGCGTACAACGGCCTTTCGTGGACGCGGATCTGGTAAAAGTTCAGGCCGCCCCGGATGCGGGACATGTAGTCCTGGAGGCCAAAGATGTGCAGCCCCCCTCTGGCCAGGGCTTCCACAAAGCCGGCGCCGCTTGATTCGACCCCCTGACCGGCTGCCCCGGCAAGCTTGAAGGTCATGTTGTTGACAACGGTCATCTATCCCACCCCAAAATGACAAAGAAGGCTGTAAAAAGAGTTTACACGACCCTGCCTGGAAAGTCAAATTCTCCGCTTTGGTGAGATCGGGGTCCGTCCCTCTCGGCCCGTCCGGATGGTAAAAAGTGCATCCCGAATTGCGCTGCGCGCCGGGGGGTGTTATAATCTGCATCCAAGAGGCCGAACATGACCAAAAAAGCGCGCACACCCATCGTCGAGTATGAAGACTATCTGGCCATCGAGCTGCCCGGCGACCGGCCACCTCAGGAGCGCGACCGGCTCCGCGATCAGGCCATGGTCGTGCTCTATGACCGGCTTCCCGGCCGCAACCCCCGCTGGCGGCTCCGGGCCCTGCATTTTGACCGCGACGAGTGGACCCGTTCCGGCATCCGTATCTGGTGGGCCGCCCACGAAGTCCACTTCCTGGCCCCCGACCGGCTGGACGATCCGGTCCCGGAGATCTGCCGCGCCTACGAGGCCCCCAATGCCGACCTGCCGACCATCCTCCTGTGCCATCGCAACACGCCGCTGTTGTCCGCCCGACGGCAGATGGAGGAACTGCGGGGCAGGGCCAGGAAGCAGCCACCGGTTGAACCCCGATGAGGCAGGCGATCCTTGTCATCGGCGGCTACAACTCCTTCTGGCCGGCCTATCTGTCTATGGCCCGCTGGCTGGAAGACCTGTCGGGCCTGCCGGCGGTCGGCGTGCCGCTCCTACCGTGGGACTGGTGGGCTGCCGGTCGCCAGGAGGATGCCACCGGCATCTTGCACAAGGTGCAGGAAACGGTCCACTGGGCCCGGCGCCGGCTCCAGGCCGACCGGTTTATCCTGGTGGGCCACAGCGCCGGCGGGCTGATCGCCCGTCTTTATCTGAGCGATAGGCCGGTGTGGGGCCATGTGTACGCCGGGGTGGAGCAGGTCACAGCCGTTATCACCCTGGGCAGCCCTCATTGCGCCGACCGGGGCACAGAGACCGGCTGGTTTCTGAACAGCATGGCTAACCGGCTGGTGCCGGGCACCCCTTACGCCGAGGTTGTTCGCTACCGCACCGTGGCGGGGAAACTGATGCAGGGCTGCGAAAACGGCAACCCCCGCCAACGCCGGGCTTTTTATAGCTATCGCTTCCTGGGAGGCCGGGGCGACCTGTGGGGGGATGGGATTGTGCCGCTCCCCAGCGCCGAACTGCCCGGCGCGGAGGCGATCGTCCTGGAGGGCGTGGCCCATTCGCGCAAATACGGACGCATCTGGTACGGCGGAGCCAGGGCGATCCTCCGCCGTTGGTGGCCGGAATAGGAGGCGGGATGGAGGAGGCAGGAGATACAGTTTTTCTATCCGGCCCGCCCGGCACCGGCAAGACGACGCTGGCCATCCAGCACCTGCATTCCCTGTTGGAGCAGGGCGTCCCCGCCTGGCAGATCCTCATCCTGGTCCCACAACGCACCCTGGCAACGCCCTATTACACCGCCCTCCGGAGCGCCGGGTTCCCGCCCGGCGGCGCCGTGGACGTGGCGACGATCGGCGGGCTGGCCCGACGCACGCTGGACCTCTTCTGGCCGCTGGTGGCCCCGGCGGCCGGCTTTGCCCACCCAGAACGCCGGCCCCGCTTCCTCACCCTGGAGACGGCCCAGTACTACATGGACCGCACCATCGAGCCGTTTCTTGCCGGCGGCGCTTTCGACGGCATCACCATCCCCCGCGCCCGACTGGTGAGCCAGGTGATTGACAACCTGAACAAAGCGGCGGCCGTTGGCTTTCCTGTAGACGAGATCGCCGCCCGGCTCAAGAGGGCGTGGGGAGGCGAGTCGGCCCGGCTGCGCATCTATGACCAGGTGCAGGAGGTGGCCCTGGCCTTCCGCCGTGCCTGCCTGGCCGAGAACCTGCTCGATTGGTCCCTGCAGATCGAGGTGTTTCAGCGCCACCTGCTGCCTTTGCCGCACCTGCGCCGTTACCTGCTCAGCGGCTACCGCCACCTGATTGTGGACAATACCGAAGAAGACATCCCCGCCACCCACGACCTGCTGCGGGAGTGGCTGCCCCTGTGTGAGTCGGCGCTGGTGATCTATGACACCGATGGCGGCTACCGGGTCTTTCTCGGCACCGACCCCCAGGGGGCGCTGGCCCTGGCCGGATACTGCCGCAAACAGGTGACGCTCGGTGTTTCCCATGTCACCTCCCCTGCCATGACGGCGTTGGGCGCCCAACTGGCCGCCCCGTTCCTCGGCAATGCCTCTCATCTGCCGGTCCAGGCCGATCCCCGCGCCGCCCTGACCTTTGCGAGCCGCCGCTTCCACCCCCAGATGCTCGACTGGGTGGCCGAAGAGGTATCGCGCCTGGTGTTGGAGGAGGGCCTGCCCCCCGGCGAGATCGCCATCCTGGCCCCTTTTCTGAGCGATGCCCTTCGCTTCTCCCTTGCCGAGAGGCTGGCCCGCCACGGCCTCCCGGTGCGCACCCACCGCCCCTCGCGCCAGTTGCGCGAAGAGCCGGCCGCCCGCTGCCTGCTGACCTTGGCCAAACTGGCCCATCCCGCCTGGCAACGCCCACCGCCCGCCCCCGACGTGGCCCACGCCCTCTTGCTGTCCATCGCCGACCTGGACCCGGTGCGGGCGCGGCTGTTGACCGACATTGTCTATCGCGTCCGGGACGGCCGGCCGACCCTCACTCCCTTCCATCAGATTGTGCCCGAGACCCAGGGGCGGATCAGCTACCTGCTGGGCCGGCGGTACGATGAGCTGCGGCAGTGGCTGCAAGAGTACGCCGGGGACGAGGGGCTGGACCATTTCCTGAGCCGGCTGTTCGGTGAACTGCTCTCGCAGCCGGGTTTTGGCTTCCACCGCAATTTCGACGCCGGGGCGGTGGCCGCCAACCTCATCGAATCCATCCAAAAGTTTCGCCGCTCCTTCCTCCCTCTGGAAAGGGAAGCCCGGAGTGAGGGGGGAGAGCCACCCCTCGACCTCGAATACCTCGACCTGGTGGAGCGCGGCATAGTAGCCGCCCAGTATGTGTCGAGCTGGCAGATCATGCCGGCGGATGCCGTGTTGCTCGTCCCGGCCTACACCTTCCTGATGGCCAACCGGCCGGTGGCAGTCCAGTTCTGGCTCGACGCCGGCAGCCGTGCCTGGTTCGAGCGCATCTACCAGCCCCTCACCCATCCCTACGTCCTGCGCCGCGACTGGGAGGAGGGCCGCTCCTGGACCGACGAGGACGAGGTGCGTGTCCGCCAGGAGGCCTTGGGACGGCTGATCCTGGGCCTGAGCCGCCGCTGTCGCCGGCGCATCTACCTGGCCTTCTGTGAACTGAACGAGCAAGGCTACGAGCAGCAGGGGCCGCTGGTGCAGGCGGTACAACGGCTGCTGCGGCAGTGGGGAGAACGGGAAGAATGACCGACTTTCGACCCCGCCCCGACCAACAAAAGGTCCTGGCCTACCGGGGCGGCAGGCTGGGGATCTCGGCCGTGCCCGGCAGTGGCAAGACCCACACCCTGGCCGTGCTGGCCGCCCGGCTCGTCGCCGAAGCCATCGCCGAAAACCAGGAGGTGCTGATCGTCACCCTGGTCAACTCGGCAGTGGACAATTTCAAGCGGCGTATCAACCGGTTCATCGCCCGCCGGGGCCTGCTGGCCGGCTTTGGCTACCGGGTACGGACCCTGCACGGCCTGGCCCACGACATTGTCCGCGAACGACCAGGGCTGGTGGGCCTCTCGGAGGATTTCGGCATCCTGGATGAGCGGGAAGCCGACGCGGTGCGCGACGACGCCGTTGCCACCTGGCTGCGTGCCCACCCCGACGCCGCCGACGCCTACCTCTCCTATGAACTGGAGGGCGACCGCGCCGCATGGATCAGGCGTAGCCACTGGCCGGCCCTGGTCCGCGAGATAGCCACTGCCTTTATCAAACGGGCCAAAGACCGGCAGCTCACCCCTGAACTGCTGCTGGAGCGGTTGAAGGGCCGCGAGGCCGGGTCGCCGGACCCGTCGCCGCTGCCCCTGGCCCGCCTGGGCAGCGAAATCTATGCCGACTATCAGCGCAGCCTGGCCTATCGCGGCGTGGTGGATTTCGACGACCTGATCCGCCTGGCGCTGGAGGCGCTGAAACGCGACCCCGACTACCTGGCCCGCCTGCGACAGCGCTGGCCCTACATCCTCGAAGACGAAGCCCAGGATTCCAGCAAGCTCCAGGAGGAGATTCTGCGGCTGCTGGTCGGGGAAACGGGCAATTGGGTGCGCGTCGGCGATCCCAACCAGGCCATCTACGAGACCTTTACCAACGCCGATCCCCGCTTCCTGCGCGACTACCTGGCGGAACCGGGCGTCACGGCCATCACCCTGCCCGAATCGGGCCGCTCCCAGCCGGCCATCATCCACCTCGCCAACTTTTTGGTGGACTGGACCTGCGACCACCATCCCACCCCGGAGGTCCGGGGCGCTTTTGTGCGCCAGCACATCACCCCCACCGGCCCCGACGACCCCCAACCCAACCCGCCCGCCGACCCCACGGCCATCCATCTGGTGGACCGCGATTTCACCCCAGAGGGGGAACTTCTGGCCGTGGCCGACTCGCTGGCCCGCTGGCTGCCCGACCATCCCGACCAGACCGTGGCCGTACTGGCCCCCCGCAACCAGCGCGGCTTTGAGCTGATTGACCTGCTCAAACAGCGGGGGATACCTTATGTCGAACTTTTGCGCTCTACCAGCACCACCCGCCAGACGGCCGGGGCGCTGGGCAACCTGCTGCGCTGCCTGGCCGATCCCACCTCGCCGCGGAAACTGGCCGTCGCCTTCAAGGTCTGGCGGCGTGACGACCGTGAGGCCCAGGCAGGGGAAGCCCGGCTGAGCGCCGTGGTCAGGCGGATCGCCACCTGCCCGGCGGTAGAGGCCTACCTCTGGCCCCGCGCCGACCATGACTGGCTGGCCCACCTGGGGCCGGAACTGCCCGACGATGAACTGAGCCTGCTGACCGGCTTCCGCGAGGCCGCGCAACGCTGGCACCAGGCGGCCATCCTGCCCATTGACCAGCTCCTCCTCACCCTGGCGGGCGACCTGTTCCACGAACCGGTCGAGCTGGCCCTGGCCTACAAGCTGGCCGTGCTGCTGCGCGATGTCGCCTCGGCGCACCCCACCTATCGCCTGGCCGAACTGGTCGAGGAGCTGGCCGTTATCGCCCGCAATGAGCGCCGCTTTCTGGGCCTTTCCGACGAGGATACCGGCTTTGAGCCGCCTAAAGGGGTGGTCACCGTGGCGACGATGCACAAAGCCAAGGGCCTGGAATGGGACCGCGTCTATCTGATGTCGGTCAACAACTATGACTTTCCCTCCGGCCTGGCCCACGATACCTACATCGCCGAGCGCTGGTTCGTGCGCGACAGCCTCAATCTGGAAGCGGAGGCGCTGGCACAACTCGAAGCGGTGGCCAGTGGAAGCATGACGGATGGCCCGGGCGAGGGGGCAGCCGCCGCTCCCTGGCCATCCGTCATGGAAAGAGAGGCGACGCGGCAGGCCAGGCTGAGCTACATCGCTGAGCGGCTGCGGCTGTTGTACGTGGGGATTACGCGGGCCAAACGGGACCTGATCATCACCTGGAACACAGGGCGGCGGCGGGATAAACTCCAGCCGGCCGTGCCGTTTATCGCTCTGATGGGGAGAAATCGGTTCCCGCCGTCGAGAGGCGAGCGAGAGAGGGAAGGGGCAGGGGAGGGGTGAGGGCAAAGCCTGCCCTACCGGTCAAGATAGACAGATGGGGGGATCGGCAGATGGGGGAAACCAGCCAATGGGGGGATCATGGGGAGATTGGCCAGAGGGGGTTGCAGGATTACGTAGATTGTCCGCGCCGCTTTCAACTGCGCTATGTGCTGATGCAACCCTGGCCGGCGCTCATCACCGAGACCCCCGCCGAAACTGAACAGCATCTGGAACGAGGCGCCGACTTTCACCGCCTGGCCCACCAACATGCCCTCGGCCTGGACCCGCAGTACCTGGCGGCGACCATCCACGATGAGGAGCTGGCCCGGTGGTGGCAGACCTACCTGGCCTGTCCGCCGCCGGGCCTGCCAACGGCTTTCCGCTACGCCGAAGCGGCCATTACCGCACCGCTGGCCGGCTTCCGCCTGGTGGCCCGGTTCGACCTGCTGGCCGTCGAGCCGGGTGCCCGGTTCGTGATTGTGGACTGGAAAACGTCCCTCAAACGCCCATCGCGAGCGACCCTGGCCCGGCGGCTGCAAACCCACGTCTACCGCTACCTGGCCGTCGAAGCCGGCGCGGCGTTCAACGGCGGCCAACGCCCCAAGCCTGAGCAGGTGGAGATGATCTACTGGTTCGCCGGGTTTGGCGGCGCCATCGAGCGCTTCCCCTACGACGCCGACCAGCACGCGGCCGACCGGGCCTACCTGTCCCACCTCATCGCCGAGATCGTCGGCCGCCGGGATGAGATCTGGCCATTGACCTCCGACGAGCGCCGGTGCCGCTTCTGCAACTACCGCTCCCTGTGTGTGCGGGGCGTCAAGGCCGGCTTCCTGGCCGATCTGGACGAGGAGCTGGAATCGTCCGAGATCGAGATCGACCTGGAGCAGGTGGCCGAAGTAGAGTTCTAACCTATGGCACGTTGGCTCGATCCCCAGCCCGTTGACCTCCCTGCCGCTTTGCGCGATGCCGTCGGTGGCCACCCTCTCCTCGCCGAGGCGTTGGTCCGGCGCGGCATCTGCACTCCCCAGGCCGCCCGTGCCTTCCTCGACCCTGCCGCCTACACCCCTGCCCCGCCCACCGACCTGCCCGACCTGGACCGCGCCGTCGAGCGCATCCGCCAGGCCATCGCGCGCGGCGAACGGATCGCCATTTGGGGCGATTTCGACGCCGACGGCCAGACGGCCACCGCCCTGCTGTTGGAAGGGCTGCGCGCCCTGGGGGCCAATGTCACCTTCCACGTCCCCGCCCGCAACGAAGGCCACGGCCTGCACATCCCCGGTCTGGAACGCCTTATCGGCGAGGGCGCGCGCCTGATCCTCACCTGCGACGTGGGCACCACCGCCCACCGGGCCGTGGCCCACGCCCACCGGCTCGGCGCGGAGGTGATCGTCACCGATCATCACGTGCCGGGCGACAGCCTGCCGCCCGCTGCGGCGGCCATCAACCCCCACCGCCTGCCGGATGGCCATCCCCTGCGGCCCCTGGTGGGCGTCGGCGTGGCCTACCAACTGATGTGCGGGCTGGACCCTGCCGTTGCCGGGCATGCCCTGGATCTGGTGGCCCTGGGAACCGTGGCCGACGTGGGCGAACTGACCGCCGACAACCGCTACCTGGTCCGGCGCGGCCTGGAAGCCCTGCGCTGCACCGACCGCCCCGGCCTGCTGGCCGTCTACCAGGCCGCCGACCTGCACCCCCATGGCCTCAGCGAGGAGCACATCGGCTTTGTGCTGGGGCCACGCCTCAATGCCCTGGGCCGCCTGGATGACGCGACCAAGGGCGTCGAACTACTGACCACCGGAGACCGCACCCGCGCCCACATCCTGGCTACCGAGGTTGAGGGCCTCAATGCCCGGCGACAGTGGCTCACCAGACAGGTGACCGATGCCGCCCTGGCCCAGATCGAGCGCGAGCCAGCCCTGTTGCGCGACTATCACGCCCTGGTGCTCAGCTCCCCGGCCTGGCCCGCCGGGATCATCGGCGTCGTCGCCGGGCGGCTGGCGGAGCGGTTCGGCAAACCCACCGTGCTGATCTCGGCGCCGCCGGGCCAGATCGCCCGGGCCTCCGGCCGCTCGGTGCCGGGTGTGGACCTCATCGCCGCCCTCACCGACTGCGCCCCCCTGCTGGAAAGCTTGGGCGGTCATCCGGGCGCAGCCGGGTTCAGCCTCGAGCCGGAGCGCATCGGCGAACTACGTGCCGCCCTGTCGCGGGCCATCGCCAACCGGGTGGAAACCCTCCCCGAACCCACCTTGCAGATCGATGCTTATGTCGAGTTACCCGACCTGACCCTCGGCCTGGTAGCCGAGATCGACCGCCTGGCCCCCTTTGGCCGGGGCAACCCACCCCTCACCCTGGCCGTGCGCGACCTGCGCGTGCTCAGTGCGGCGACCATCGGCCGCACCGAGGAGCACCGCCGCATCACCGTCGAGGATATCCGTGGCCGCACCCAGACCGTCTTTTGGTGGCAGGGCGCCGGGTTGCCGCTGCCGGAGGACCGTTTCGACCTGGCGCTGGCCCTGCGTGCCAGCGACTATCGCGGCCTGGTTGAGGTCCAGGCCGAGTGGTTGGACGCCCGTGAGCGGCAGCCGGAAACCGTCGAGGTGCGCCCCGCGCCGGCCATCCAGGTGCGCGACTACCGCTCCATAAGCAATGCCGGGGCTGTGCTCCAGGGGCTGATCGTCCGGGGGGACGTTCAGGTGTGGGCTGAAGGGGATGGCCCTGCCGGCGTGGAAAGCCGCGTCCGGCAGCAGTTGGTGCCGGGAGCACGGCTTGTCATCTGGACCCTGCCGCCTGGTCCCCGCGAGTTGCGGGCGGCGCTGGACCGGGTTCGGCCTCAAGAGGTCTTTTTGTTCGCCCACGACCCCGGCCTGGACGAGATCGGGGCCTTTTCACAGTGGCTGGCCGGCCTGGTCAGGTACGCACTTCAGGCTAAGGGAGGTCAGGTGGACCTGGAGGCAGCGGCGGCGGCCCTGGCCCACCGTGCCGCTACAGTGAGCGCCGGGCTGGAGTGGCTGGCCGCACAGGGGAAAATTGTCATCGTGGAGCGGGCAGAAGGGGTCTGGCGGCTGGCTCCCGGTTCAGGTCGGCAGGATGCGCCGGCAACCGGAGCCGCCCGCGCCCGCCTCGACGCCCTGCTGGCCGAAACCGCCGCCTACCGGGCCTATCTGCGCGGCCTGCCGGCGGAGGGTTTGGAACTGTTGGTGCGTTGAATCAGTCTACCAACCTGGCAACCTACCCCAACCCCGACACCAGAGCCAACAACACCCCGCCGGCCAACACGCTGCCCAACTGACCGGCGGTGTTGGCCCCCATAGCGTGCATCAGGATGAAATTCTCGAAATCCTCCTCCTGGGCTGCCTGGGCCGCCAGCCGCCCGGCCATCGGGAAGGCGCTGATGCCCGCCGCGCCGATGAGGGGGTTGATCTTGCGCCCGCTGAGCAGCGACATCAGTTTGCCAAAGAGCAAACCCATCACCGTGTCGAGCACAAAGGCCACCAGGCCCAGGGCCATAATGCCCAATGTCTGCCAGCGGAGGAAATTCTCGGCCGACATGGTCGCGCCCACCGTCAGGCCCAGGAACAGGGTGGCGATGTTGATGATCTCATTCTCGGCCGCCTTGCGCAGCCGGTCCACGACGCCGCTCTCGCGCAACAGGTTGCCCAGCATCAACATGCTGATCAGGGGTGTGGCATCGGGGACCAGCAGCCCGGCAACCAGGGTGATGGCCACCGGAAAAAGGATGAGCACCTGTTTGGAGACCGGCCTGGGCGCATACTCCATGCGGATGCGCCGCTCTCGCCTGGTGGTCAGCAGCTTCATGATCGGCATCTGAATGATGGGGATGAGGCTCATGTAGGAGTAGGCAGCCACGGCGATGGGGGCCAGCAGCTCCGGGGCCAGCCTGGCGGCGACAAAGATCGAGGTGGGGCCATCAATAGCGCCGATGACGCCGATGGAGGCTGCCTGATTCAACGGGAAGCCCAGCAGCGTGGCCAGAATCAGCGTGCCAAAGATGCCGAACTGGCCCGCCGCCCCCAGCAGCACCATCTGCGGCTGGGCCAGCAACGGACTGAAATCGATCATGGCTCCCACACCGATGAAAATCAGCAGGGGGAATAGCTCGGTAAGCACCCCCGTCCGGTAGAGCAGGCCGAACATGCCCTGCTCGTCGCCAGCGGCCATGCCCGACAGCGGGATGTTGGCCAGGATACAGCCAAAGCCGATGGGCAGCAACAAGACCGGTTCATATTCCTTGACGATCGCCAGCGCCATCAGAACCAGCCCCACGGCGATCATGAGGACATTGCCCCACGTAAAAGCTGCCAGCCCCTTTGTCAATTCGGCCCAGAGTTGCGAAAATTCCACGACCAGCCTCTACCTTCCGCCTTACGTTTTACTCTTGACGATCTCGTACGTATCCCGTGCAATAGCCAGTTCCTCGTTAGTGGGCACGATGAGCACCTTCGTCCGCGACTCTGGCGCCGAGGCTTCGACGATTTCACCACCGGCCCGCCGCGCCCGCACGCCCTCGATGCCCAAAAATTCCAGGCCGGCACACGACCACTCGCACACTTCGGGGAAATTCTCGCCGATGCCGCCGGTAAAGACCACACAATCCAGCCCGCCCATCACGGCGGCGTAGGAACCGATATACCGTTTGACGCGGAAGGTATAGTGCCGGAGCACCAACAGCGACCGCTCGTAGTGAGGATGCTCCGGCCCGGCGTGGATCGCCTCCTCGAACACGCGCATATCGCTGGACAGCTCCGACAGCCCCAGCACGCCGCTCTCTTTGTTCAATAAGTGGTTGATGCCCTCTACATCCAGCCCCTCCTTCTCCATGAGAAAGGGAACGATGGCCGGGTCAAGGTCGCCGCAGCGGGTGCCCATAGCCAGCCCTTCCAGCGGCGTGAACCCCATACTGGTGAGTACCGACCGCCCGTGGCGCACGGCGGTGATGCTGGCCCCATTGCCCAGGTGACAGGTGACGATCTTGAGTTTATCCAGAGGACGGTCCAGGTATTCGGCTGCTCGCCGGGCGACATATCGGTGGGATGTGCCGTGGAATCCGTAGCGGCGGATGCCATATTTTTCGTAGAAACGATAGGGTATGGCGTAAAGGTAGGCGTGGGGCTCCATCGTCTGGTGGAAGGCGGTGTCAAAGACGCTTACCTGGGGTACATGCGGCAAGAGGGCGCTGACCGCTTCGATACCCTGGATGTTGGGAGGGTTGTGCAGTGGTGCCAGCGGGATATTCTCGTACAGGGCGCGCATCACCTCGGGAGTAATCCGCACCGAAGCGGCAAACCTCTCTCCGCCATGGACGACACGGTGGCCTACCGCCTCCAGTTCCTGGACGCTTTTGATCACCCCGATTTGGGGGTCGGTGAGTACGTTGAGCACCACCTGGATAGCCTGCTGGTGGCTGTCTACCGACAGGTCAGTCCATTCCACTCTGGGCTGTCCGGGCCGCCGGTGAGTTAAACGAGGGTGGCCCAGGCCGACCTCTTCGACAATCCCGCTGGCCAGGACCGTTTCGGCGTGGTTGTCCAGGTCGAAGAGCTGGTATTTGACCGATGAGCTACCGCAGTTTAGAACCAGAATCTTCACTGTCTCTTTCCCTTTTGCTGGGGTCTGGCGAATCTGAGTGGCAGTGTATCACAGAGCCCAAGGGGTGTCAAATGCTTCTGGAACCGTTGCGCCTGCCGCATGGCCCCGCCTTCGCATAGTCTAACATCGTTAAAAACAATTTGAAACTCCCCGGTGATGGGCGGGAGTGACTATGCGAAATAACGGCGACGGGCACAAACCGGAGCTTGACACGGATTCTGACACGGATACACGGAACCTCACCCCTGCCTTCCGTGTATCCGTGCCTTTCCATGTCGGGCTATTCTCTGCCTTCCGTGTATCCGTGCCCTTCTGTGTCCTGTAAAGGGCGATTAGAAACTCCCCGGTGGTACACAGGATTGACTATGCGAAGGGGACCGCCGGCACGAGCCAGACCAGGGGCAAAGGACAATTTTGCCTTTTCCCCCTGATCGGGTAAAATGGAGCCATCCTGGCTGTGGAGTAAAAGACTTGGACGAGCGTTTGTATCAGGCTATGCTGGAACACCTGGAAGAAGGGAAGCTGCCCTGCTCTCAGGCGTTTGCTATCGCCCACAACCTGGGGGTATCCCCCCTGACGGTCGGGATGGCAGCCAACGAGGCCGAAATTCATATCTCCCACTGCCAGTTGGGACTCTTTGGCTATGGTCCCAAGGCAGAGGGCAAGCACAAGATCGTGCACCCTATGGACCAGGTGCCGGAGCGCCTGGCAGCCCGCCTCCGGGCCAAAGCCAGAGCCGATGGCATCTCCTGCGCTGCCATCTGGCGGGTGGCCGATGAACTGGGCTACTCACGCCTGGAAGCCAGCAGCGCCGTAGAGGCGATGGGCCTGCGGGTCTCGCACTGCCAGTTGGGTTGCTTCCCCCGCCCCCAAAAAGGTTGAGGTTTTGCTTTAGGGCACTCCGAAAACCTGCCGGGCCGGGAAAGGCCGCCCTGCGAAAAGCGGCTACAGCCGGATAAAGCGCACGAATAGCACCCGCTCCGTCTTCTCCCGCACACAGGCGCGGTGATCCGGCCGCTGGCCGCACACCCAGCCGATCCCCCCTTCCCCTACCAGCAGCGGCAACCGGTCACGGGCGGCTCGCGGCACCTTCTGGTTGGTCAGGAAATCGGCCAGCTTGACCGTGTGCCCGCCCAACCCCTGGGGCTGAAAGCGGTCGCCAGGGTGGCGGGTCCGCAGCCAGGGCGTTTGCCCCACCGCATCGGCATCGAGAAAGGCACGCCAGGGGTCAGCGTTGGCCTGCCACCCCTCGGGTAAATCGTCAGGACCCAACAGTTCCGCCTGGAGCGCCCAATCGGCTCCGGGTAGCAGGGTGAGGCCGGGGACGCTCACCGGCAGGGGTTCACCCCCCGGCAGCAGGAGCGGCCAATCGGGCAGGGGTTCGACCGCTTCAGCGTCGGCCACGGTCAAGCGATCATAGCCCACGGTGAGCATCAGCCCCTGGGGCAGCGTCGCCCGGTCGCCGGTCGTGCCATCGCAGGCTACCCGAAGCGCATTTTCTACGTGCAGAAAGTTGATGTTGCGCAGCGAGCGCCGCAGGCGATGGATCGCCTCTCGCAATGTCGAGCGTTGCAGGCTGGGGTGCAAGGCCCGCCAGGCAGCCAGGTCAAAGACGATGCTCTGGTCCGTTTCACCCCGCACCACCCGGAGCCAGGTTTCCTCCAACAACACACGGAGCAAAGCATAATCGTCGGTCAGCACGCGCGCCGAGCGGCACAGGACCTCCCGCAGGTTGGGGTTGTGCCGCTCCAACAGAGGGATGACCTGATGGCGCAGCCAGTTCCGAAAGCAGGTGGTGTCGAGGTTGGAAAGGTCAAACCGGGGCTGAAGTCCGTAGAAAGCGCAATAGGCTTCGATCTCGGCGCGGGGAATTTCGAGCAGGGGGCGGATCAACCGCAGGGATCGGGGTTGCCCATCGAGGAGGCGATAGTCGCCGAGAGAGGTGAGGGGCAACATACCGCGCAGGCCGGCCAACCCGGAGCCGCGCAAAAAGTGCATCAGCACCGTCTCGGCCTGGTCGTCGGCGTTGTGGCCCACGGCAATGGTCAGCGCACCGACCGTTTCCGCCACCCGCCCCAAAAAATCGTAGCGGGCACGGCGGGCTGCCTCCTCAACCGCCAGGTGATGTTCAGCGGCCAGACGCCGCACATCGGCCTGTTCCACGGTGCAGGGCAGCCCCCAATCGGCGGCCAGGGCGCGGACAAAGGCCGCATCGGCATCGGCGTCGGCGCCGCGCAGGCCGTGGTGCAGGTGGGCGACGTGCAGGCTCAGGGCGTATTCCTGTCGCAGGCGATCCAGGACGTGGAGCAGACACAGGGAATCCGGCCCACCCGAAACTCCGATCACCACCGTCTCCCCCGGCGATACCAGACGGTTCCGTTGGATGGCCTCCCGAACCCGATCAAAGACCAGGGCCATATCCGCACCTCCTGACCTTGGGCAGCCGCGAGGGCTGCCCCCACCATTATACACACAAAAGCCCGGTTTCTCCAAGAAACCGGGCTCCCGATCGACCGGTATTCAGCTCAGGGGCGTGACCGTCGTCTTGACCTCGATGCCGCGCCGGGCCAGTTCCTGCACGAACAGATCGGGCGGCACGGCCAGCTCCACCGGGATCGCTCCCCTGGGTATCTGCCCCCGCGCCATCATGGCGGCGACGATGGCCCCATCCCATCCGGTGGTGCGCTCCATCGCCGTAAAGCCGGTGGCCTCATCGTAATAGTCCACCATCTCCAGGATCACCTCAGCCGGCCGGCCATCTTTGCGCCCCGTCACCCGGATGCGGATCACACACACATCTCGGTCTCCAGGGAAGGTAACCAGCGGCTCGAATAGAGCATGGAACAGGTCACGGGGCACCACCGCCTGCCCCCCGACCTGCACCGGGTCGGTGCGCCACAGCCCCAGGTCGTAAAAAGCCCGCAGTTGGGCAAAGTGGCCGGGGTAGCGCAGCGTCTTGTTCTGCAACGTCTTGAGCCGACCCTCAAAGGTCCAGGGCATGGTCGAGACACCGCCGCCGGTGATAAACGCCTCCAGCCGGCCCAGCGGAGGTGGAAACTCGATCTCCTCCAGTTCGGTCATCGTCGGCACGATGGTCCGCCGGCCATTGCGCAAAAAGACAGGGGACTCGGCATACTCGTTGGTCAGGCCGGCGATGTGGAAGGTCAACAGGTAGTTGAACGGCGGGCGCGGGTCCTGCGGCAGGCCGCCATCCCACATGAACACCTCCTCCGGCTCATCCAGCAGGCCCATAGCGTAGACCATCAGCGTAGTGCCCATGCCCGGCACCTGGCCGCAGTCGGGCACGATGCTGATGCCCGCAGCCCTGGCCCGCGGGTCGAGGGCCAACTGCTGGCGGACGATGTCGGTGTTGCCCCCCAGATCGCACATGCTGGCTCCCACCTCTACGGCTGCCCTAGCGATCTCCAGGTTCCGGTAGTAGGGCACGGCGCTGAGAAAAGCATCTATGCCGCTGAGGGTAGCCTTCAGGGCAGCGTCGTCGGTGACGTCCAGTTGAATCGCGTGGGCCTTGTCGGTGGATAACAGGCCGTTGACCCGTTCGGCAGCAGCCTGGGCCACCTCCAGTTTATAATCGGCCAGCAAGACCTTCTCGGCCTCGCCGAACCGGATCAGGTCATAGGCACAGGCGGTCCCCTGCCGGCCAGCGCCCAAGACCGCATAGTTGTAGCCCATCTCTCACCTCCCTCCGGCCGACAGCCAGCCGCTATTTGCCCACCAGCCGCCTGGCGACGACGACCGCCCCGGCGGCATCCTCGGCAAAGCCATCGGCACCGATCTGGTCGGCCCACTCCTGGGTGACCGGCGAACCGCCGACCATCACCCGCACCCGCTCGCGCAGGCCCGCCTCGGTCAGGTGCTCGATCACATCGCGTTGACGGAGCATGGTGGTGGTCAGCAGCGCCGACAGGGCGACGATGTCGGCGTTGTGCTCGCGCGATCTGGCCACAAACACCTCGGCCGGCACATCAATGCCCAGGTCATAGACCTCAAAGCCACCGGCCGAGAGCATCGAGCCGACCAGCGACTTGCCGATCTCGTGGATGTCCCCCTGGACGGTGCCCAGTACCACCTTGCCCAACACCTGGCGCGCCTGCCCCGCTGCCTTTAGCGCCGGTTCCAGGACGGCCAGCGCCGCTTTCATCGCCTCGCCACCCAGGATCAGGTCGGGCAAAAAGTACTCACCGCTGGAGTAAAGCTCCCCTACCACATCCATCCCGGCGCTGAACCCTTTGTTGATCGCCTCCAGCGGGTCTATTCCCCGGTCGAGCGCCTGCTGCGCCAGGGCCGCCGCCTCTTCAGAATCGCCGTCAATCACGGCTTGCGCCATCTGTTTGAACAGTTCTTCACTCATTGGCCTTTCTCCTTTGCCTTCTGCTACCCGATCGTCCGTGCGGGCAGCCTGTCCAGGCCGGCCGCTCTGGCATAATGGGTCGCAATGGCCTCCAGTTCGCGCACCACCCCGGCAGGCAAGGCCGGTGGTTGCCAGGCAGCGATCAGTTCCTGCACCTTGCGGTGGGCGCGGGCATTGATGTCCAGCGCCCCCTTGTCGAACCAGGTCTGGCGAAAGTCGCGGTCAATGACCTCGGAGGGGATGTAATCCTCGCGGCGGAAGTGGCGGCGGGTATGTTTGCTCTTGAGAAAGTTACCCGCATGACCCACCTCTCGCATCACCGTCAGGGCCAGCGGTTCCTCCGAGTCATCCACGCCGGCTACCAGGCGCCTGGCCATGCCCACAATTTCGGCGTCAATGACCAGCTTTTCCAGGCTGAAGCAGCTTTCAAAGTCCATCATACCCGGCCCAGACATCATATTGACGCCAGTCAGCGCGCCCAGGATGGCCCCTGCCGCCGACTCTAGCCCGGTCTGGGCATCCACGATCTTGGTATCGGCCATGCCCAGATAGGCATGGGTGGGCAGGCCCCCCGGCTTGATCGCCTTGCCGATCTGGCTGTAGGTACAGTCAAGCATCATCGTAGCGATAGAACCCATCGGCGTGGTGCCGGTGCGCATATCGAACGAGGCCGGCGAGCCGCCCCAGACGATGGGGCTGCCCGGCCTGGCCAACTGGTGGATGGTGATGCCACTCAGACATTCGGCCGCATGTTGTACCGCCGAACCGATGACCGTCTGCGGGCCGGTCGCCCCCATAAGCGGCATGGAGACCAGCTCGGCCGGCACGCCGGCGCGGGCGCAGTCAATCAGGTTAGCACAGGTGATGTCGCTCCACAATAACGGCGGCGAGGGGCACACATCAAACACGGCGCGCGGCTTGGCCGCCAGGGCCTCGGCGCTGCCGGCCACAGCCACCAGCAACTCGTGCATGATGGCATAGGTCTCGATGGCAAAGGCGCCGGTGACGATCGGCTTGCGGCTATAAAGCAGCAGCAGATAGAGCCGATACCAGTCGGCCATGCGCGGGGGCACATCGCCACAGACGATAGAGGTCGCCAGAGCATCGAGCTGGGGCAGCATCTCGGCCACCCGCACGAAATTCTCACAGTCGGCCGTCACCGGTGTACGCGACCGGTTCGCGCCATAGTCGGCGATCTCGATGGCCGCCGAGCCGGGGTCAAAGTGCACATCGTCCCCGCCATAGTGCACTACCGGCTCGCCGTCCAGATTATAGAGGTAGAACTCGTTGGGCGCCGTCTCCACAGCCTTTTCTGCCAGAGAGCGGGGAATGCGGGCCACCCGCGACTCCAGGTCCACGTCGGCCCCGGCATCGGCCAGCAGCCTGAGCGCCTCATCGTAATGGACGCGCACGCCGGGGTCCCACAACAGTTCATAGGCTTCATCAATAGCCCGTTTGACAGTTTCGGGCGACAGGAACTCCAATTTGGGTCGAATCATCTTTCCTCCCACAGGCAAAACAGAGCAACGGGGCAAACACCGCTCCCATTGCACATGGGCATATTTTCACATTTGGGCTAAAGCGGACGGCAAAGGGAACCGCAACGGGCGGGGCAAACTCAGAGACCGGATTCAAGGAGCGGACGCGGGCGCAAAATCCCCATCGGCTCACACCTCCACCAAACAGCAATAACGCCAGAGGCATCCCCTCTGACAACCGACACTATACCATGACCGCCCCGATTTGTCAATTGCGCCGCCCCTGCACCGCCGGATGCGCTCCTTGGCTTCTCTGACCATCTGTGGTATCATAGGGATCGACCCTGATCTTAAGGAGAAGCCTATGAAAGCGGTGGTGATGGCTGGCGGTGAAGGATCGAGATTGCGCCCACTGACCATCGGCCGCCCAAAACCGATGGTCCCGATGGTGTCCAAGCCGGTGATGGCCCACATCCTGGACCTCCTCAAACGCCACGGCATCCACGATGTGGTGGTCACCCTCCACTTTATGCCCGAAGTCATCCAGAGCTATTTCGGCGACGGCAGCAGCCTGGGCATGGCGATCCATTATGCCATCGAAGAAACGCCCCTGGGCACAGCCGGCAGCGTCAAAAACGCCCAGGAATACCTGGACGAACCGTTCCTCATCATCAGCGGCGACGCCGTAACCGACATCAACCTGCAACAGGTCATCGCCTTTCATCAGGAAAAGGGGGCAGAAGCCACGATCACCCTGTACCGGGTGCCCAACCCCCTGGAGTATGGCGTCATCATCACCAACCCCGATGGCCAGATCGTCCAGTTCCTGGAAAAGCCCTCCTGGGGCGAGGTGATTTCCGACACGGTCAACACCGGCATTTATGTGATCGATCCTTCCGTCTTGGACCTCATCAGGCCGGGGGTGCCTACCGACTGGAGCAAAGATGTGTTCCCCCAGTTGTTAAAGGCGGGGCGGCCCCTGTACGGTTATGTCGCCGGCGGCCATTGGACCGATGTGGGCGACATCGGCGAGTATATGCGCGCCACCGCCGACGTGCTCTACCACAACGTCCAGATCGAACCGCCGGGCCAGCACATCGGCGGGGATGTGTGGGTGGGCGAAGGGGTCGAGATCGCCCCCGACGCCCAGCTTTACGGGCCGATCTACCTGGGAGATGAGGTCAAGATCAAGGGGGGGGTCATCATCCACGGGCCGACGGTCGTGCGCGATTACACCATTGTGGACAACCGGGCCCACATTGACCGCAGCATCATCTGGCGCAACTGCTACATCGGCGAAAGCGCCGAGATCCGAGGGGCGATTGTCAGCCGGCAGTGCACCATCAAGAGCAAGGCGGTGATCTTTGAAGGAGCCGTGCTGGGCGACAATTCTATCGTGGGGGAAGGGGCGGTCATCCACTCCAACGTCAAGATCTGGCCCGACAAAGAGATCGAACCGGGGGCCACCGTCAAGACGAGCATCATCTGGGGAGCCCGTGGCCGACGGGTCCTGTTCGGGCGTTTCGGCGTGACCGGCGTGGTGAACGTGGACCTGACGCCCGAGTTCGCCGCCCGGCTGGGCGCCGCCTTTGGCGCCACCCTGCCCAAGGGCAGCACTGTGACCATCAACCGTGACCCCCACCGCAGCCCCCGCATGATCAAGCGGGCCATCATCTCCGGACTGCCTTCGACCGGCATCCACGTCCAGGACCTGCGCTCCGTGCCGATCCCTGTAGCCCGCTACTACACCCGGGCCAGCGGCGCGGCCGGGGGTGTCCATGTGCGCCTGTCGCCGTTCGACCAGCGGGTGGTGGACATCCGTTTCTTCGACGGCCAGGGCCGCAACCTGAGCAAAAATGCCGAGCGGGGTATCGAGCGCGTCTTTTTCCGCGAGGATTTTCGGCGGGTGTATCTCAACGAGATCGGCACCATTGACTATGCCCCCCAGGTGCTCGAAACCTACACGCGGGGGTTCCTGGCCGCGATCAACGTCGAAGCCATCCGCCAGGCCCGGTTTCGCATCGTCGTGGACTATGCCTATGCGCCCGCCTCAGAGGTATTGCCCTCCATCCTGTCCCAACTGGGGGTGTGGGTGGTGCCCCTTGCCTCTCATGTGGACGGCGAAAAGATGTCGGTAACGCCAGAGGACTTTGAACGGGAACTCAAAGAGCTGACGCTGATCACCGGCGTGTTGGATGCCCAATTGGGAGTGCGCCTCGATGTAGGGGGAGAAAAGGTCTTTTTGGTGGACCACAAGGGCCGTTATGTGCCAGAGCTGATCGCCGGCGCCGCCATGGCCACCCTGGCCCTCCGGGCCAACCCGGGCGGCACCCTCGTTGTGCCGGTCCACCTGCCCAATCTCTTTGAGCAGATTGCCGCTCAGTACAACGGCCGGGTGCTGCGCTGCAAGATCGACCCCCACGACCTGATGGAGATGTCCGCCCGCGAAGGGGTGGTGATGGGCACCGATGGGGCCGGAAATTATGTCTTCCCTCAATTCCAGCCGGTGATTGATGGGTTGATGGCCACGGCCAGGCTGCTGGAGTTTCTGGCAACCCAGCAGACCACCCTGGCCGACGTAGTGGCCGGCCTTCCGTCATTTTATGTCGAGCGCCGGGAGGTGTCGTGCCCGTGGGAGGCCAAGGGCACGGTGATGCGCCTGCTCAACCAGCAGTACAAGGACCGCCGTACCGACCTGATTGACGGCATCAAGATTCTGCTGGGGGAAGGGGAATGGGTGCTGGTGCTGCCCGACCCCGACTTTCCCAGGTTCCACATCTACGCCGAAGCCCGCAGCGAAACCGAGGTCCGGGACCTGGCGGACCGCTACGTGCGCATCGTCGAAGGATTGCAAGAGTAGAGATTTCCCTCATCTCATCTCCCCCCCTGGCCGGGGGAGGGCCGGGAAGGGAGTCAAGATGAGGTGAGGCAGGAGAGAAACCATGTATCCAACATTATTCACCATCGGCAGGTTGAGCATTCCCACCTACACCGTCCTGCTGGACCTGGGGCTGATCCTGGCGCTGGCGTTGTCCTACCTGGAGGGCAAACGGCTGTTCGGCCACGGCGAGGAGGTGCTGGACATAGGGCTGTGGGCCGTCATCGGCGGCATCCTCGGCGGGCGCGGGGGTTACGTGCTGGCCAACTGGAACGCTTTCAGCGAGAATTGGGGCCGGGCCCTGCGCATCTGGGAGGGCGGGCTGGCCTTCCACGGGGCATACCTGGGCGGGCTGGTTGTGCTGGTCATCTTTAGTATTAGACATTGGAGATTAGATGCCAATACCGCAAGGTTGGGCGACGCGCTGACCCCTGGCCTGTTGCTGGGCCTGACCTTTGGCTGGGCAGCCTGCCTGATGGGGGGCTGTGCCTATGGCAGGGTCGGGCAGGGCGCAGGCTATGCCATCCTGCCCGACCTGTATGGGGCCGCGGCGCCGCGTTTTGCCACCCAGGCGGTGGGGCTGGGCTTTTCCCTGCTGCTGCTCGTGGCCTTCTGGCTGTTACGCCGACGGTGGCCCTTTGCCGGCGCGGCCTTTTTGATGAGCAACCTGCTCTACTTCACCGGGCAGTTCTTCCTGGAGTTCACCAGGGGCGATGAGGCTCTGTATGTCGGGCCCTGGCGGCTGGCCCAGGTATTGGACCTGGCGCTGGCCTTGCTGGCGGCTGTGGGATTGATGGTGTTGTGGTGGCGGTGGCGCCAGGCCCCTGAGCAAAAGGAAGGAACCGAAAGCGATGCCGTTGCTGACTGCTGAACGCCTGGCCCCCAACCGTCTGACATACGCCTGGGATATTCTCCGGGAAGGACAGGCGTATTACATGGAAGGGCGGGCCTCTCTGCAAAATTTTGACGGCGAGTCCGCTACCTGCACCGTACAGGACAAAAAAGGGCAGCACACCGTCACGATCAAAGCGATTCAGAACCGCCTTGCCCTCTCCTGCACCTGCCCCTATGCCACCCAAAGGAGCGTCTGCAAGCACATCATCGCCGCTGCCCTGGCGGTGCAGGAGTACATCCGGTCCATAGAGAACCGCTGGGACTACCGCCTCCAGAAAGCCCTGGAGCAGATGCCGGCCCCGGCAAGAGAAGCCAAACCTGCACAGCCCTACATCCTGCTCTATGGCCTGCTCCTGGAGAGCAGACCGGCGGTCCTGTATCCCTACATGCTCCCGGCCTCCCAATGGCCCAACGCCCCCCAGGAACCGCTGGATCCCGAGTCCTTCAACCGCTTGCTGAACGCCGACCGTTCCTGGCAAACGTCCCTCGCCCAGGTCGTCTCGGCGGTGGACCCCTTCGCCTGCCTCAATCTGCCGCCAGAGGCCGTTCAGACCTGCAATCTGATGATCGCGCGGGGCAATCCACCCGGCTACTTTTACTACTACTCCGGCACAACCAATTTCTCCGAGTATCTCCTTATCCTGGCCCGGCAGAACGTCCCCATCTTCCGGCGGCTGTCCAGTGGCCGATTGCAGAAACGGCTCCATTGGACAGACCGGCCCATCCGGGTAGAGTTATCCCTGATTCGGACGAAGGAAGGCCTGGTCCTGGATGTCGGGGGGATGGTGGACGAACAGGTCTTTTCCCTGCAAAAGGACAGCTTTTCCATCGTCTCCCAGCAGCCCGCCTGGGGGCTCTTTGGGGATACTCTGGCCCCCGTCGCCAACCCGGAAGCGCTGGAGATCGTGCCCCATCTCTCCCTCACCGTGCCCCCAGAAGGGGAGGCCACTTTCCGCGACCGGTTCTTTCCCCTCCTGGCCCAGCGGCTGCCCGTACGGGCCGAAATGGCCGAGGTTCGGGAGATAACCGGCGAGCCTGTCCCCCGCCTCTACCTGCGGGAGGAGGCGGGGACGTTCCTGGCCACCCTGGCCTTCAGCTACGGCGACTATGAGGTAGAAGCGAACCCCAAAGCCCCGCCAACAGCCGTCATCAGCGAGCCCGGAACCTGGTCGGTGGTGCGGGTTCACCGCGACCGGACGCGAGAGCATACCTTCTACCAGAAGCTCACCGACTCGCAGTACGGCCTGAAGCGGGGCGGGTACAGATCCGGCCCCGCCGAATTCCAGCTACGGGCCCGCGTCCACCCGCTGGACTTTTTGACCAAATGCATCCCCCTGCTGGCAGAAGCCGGGTTCGAGATTTACGGCCACGAGAAACTGATCTCTGCCCGTCTGAAGCCGGGGACCCCCAGCCTGCGTGTCAGCATCTCCTCCGGCATAGACTGGTTTGACATCGAGGCCACTGTCGCCTACGGAGACCAGACCGTCTCACTCAGAGAGATCCTGAAGGCCCTCCGCAAGGGGGAACGGTACATCAAACTGGCCGACGGCACCTTTGGCCAGGTTCCGGAGGTATGGCTGGAGCGATTCAAGCACCTCTTGGGTCTGGCCGAGGAAACGGAAAAAGGGATGCGCATCCAGGAGGCGCAGGTAGCGGTCCTGGACCCCCTGCTGGATGTGGCCGCCGAGGTCCAGGCAGCCCGGGAGTTCCAGGAAAAGCGGGAACAGCTGCGCGCCTTTGAGCGGATCATCCCCCAGCCGATGCCCCAGGGGTTCCAGGGCGAACTCCGCCCGTACCAGAAGGCCGGGGTGGACTGGCTGCACTTCCTGCACGACTATCGCTTCGGCGGCATCCTGGCCGACGATATGGGCCTGGGCAAAACCATACAGGCCCTGGCTTTCCTGCAATCGCTGAAAGAGCGGGGGGAGGCCGACCGGGCTTCCCTGTTGGTGGTGCCCAAGTCGCTCCTGGTCAACTGGCAGCGGGAGATTGCCCGCTTTACCCCGGGGTTGCGCGCTCTGGAATTTATGGGAGTGGGGCGGCGCAAAGACCCCTCCGAGTTTGACCGCTATGATCTCGTCCTGACCACCTACGGCACCATGCTGCGGGATGTGGAGTTCCTGCGCACCTACCGCTTCCACTATGCCATCCTGGACGAGTCGCAGGCCATCAAGAACCCGCTGGCCAAGACAGCGCGGGCAGCCCGTCTCCTCAACGCCGACCACCGCCTGGTGATGACCGGCACCCCGGTGGAAAACACCACCTTTGAACTCTGGTCCCAGTTCGCCTTTATCAATCCGGGTCTGCTGGGAGGTCTGGAATCGTTCAAAAGCACCTTTGCCAACCCGATAGAGAGCGGGCGAGACCCAGAGACCGCGGCCATGCTGCGGAAGCTGGTCTATCCCTTTATCCTGCGGCGCACCAAAGCGCAGGTTGCCCCGGAACTGCCTCCCCGGACAGAGCGGACCCTCTTCACCGACCTGGAACCGGCCCAGCGGAAACTCTACAAGCAGATCCGCGACCACTACCGGGCCGAACTGTTGGGCCTGATAGACCAGGGGGGCCTGGACAATGCCCGGATGAAGATCCTGGAAGGGTTGCTACGCCTGCGCCAGGTCTGCATCCATCCGGTCCTGGTGGAACCGAGATACCGGGGCGATTCGGCCAAATTTGAGCTGCTCGCCCAGACCCTGGATACCCTCCTGGCCGAGAACCACAAGGCGCTGGTGTACTCTCAGTTCGTGGAGGTGCTCAAATTGGTGCGGAAATATCTGGACGAGCGCAGGGTTCGCTACGCCTATCTGGACGGTCAGACGCGGGATCGGCAGGGGCAGGTGGACCTGTTCCAGAGCGACCCGAAGGTGCCGTTCTTCCTGCTCAGCCTGAAGGCGGGCGGGGTGGGGCTGAACCTGACGGCGGCGGAGTATGTCATCCACCTGGACCCGTGGTGGAACCCGGCGGTGGAGATGCAGGCCAGCGACCGGGCCCACCGCATCGGCCAGGACAAACCGGTCTTTATCTACAAGTTCATCGCCCGGGAGACGGTCGAGGAAAAGATCCTCCAGCTCCAGGAGCGAAAGCGAGAACTGGTAGAGCAGTTGGTCAGTGCAGAGGGCGGTTTCTTCAAAGCCCTGACCCGCGAAGATGTGGCCGTCCTGTTCAGTTGAGCAGGTGAAACCATCAGGGGACCTGATAGGCTGTGAACCGCAGCCGACCCCCGGCGTCACGGAACTCGCGCAGATGCCCGTTGGGAAAGGCCTGCTGCACCCACTGTAACTCCCCGGCCCGCTCCGGCAAAAAGAGAAACACGGCCTTGTGGCTGCGGTCCACGAAATCGGGCGGGGCCGTGAGCGGATCGACCACATCCTGACCGGGCACACCCGGCGCCAGGAAAGCCATCGTGCCAAAGCCCCAGTAGAGGCGCGGAGCACCGCACAGATAGGCCCGGTAGCCGCCCTCCAGCTCGCGCAGGTAAAACCCCACCATCGTCGCCGTCTCGCCATTTTCGCTGCCGTAACGCCGCTCTGGGGTAAACTCGACGAAATAGAACTGCACGTTGAGCACTGCCAGAAACAGGACCGCCAGGCCCAGGGCCGGATCGCGCCACCGCCGCCACCCGGCCGCCAGCCACCGGCCGGCCAGGCCCACGGCCTGCTCCAGGCCCACCGCCACCAACAGACAGACGGCCGGGATGGCGATCACCAGCCGCTGGCTGGAAGGGGGGCTTTCGGTCAGCATCCCACCGGTGATGATCACCGCCCAGAACCACAATAGCAGCAGAAAATAGCGCCTTTCCCGCCGGTGGAGGGCGGCCCAGACCATGCCCAGCAGGGCCAACACCCCTGCCCAGAAGCCGAGAAGGGGGCGATCGGCACCGTACCACACCGTGCGGTCAGGGAAGACGTGAAAGGCCCCCGCTGCCCGCAAAAACTGCTCGGCCAGGATGCGCGCTGTGCTCTTGCCGGTCAACTCCGGCTCCCGCGCCAGCCATCCCGACTGAAAGATGCCCACCTGATTGATGCGGGCGTTCCACTCTTCGGGGTGCGACAGAGCATACGCCAGCATCGGCCCGGCGGCCACCAGAACGGCCACGGCCAGCAGCACCAGATCGGACCGGGCCGGCTTCCGAAGCCCCTCCCGACCCTTCCGAATCCAGGCAAAGGCCATATAAGCAACCAGGAGCAGGGGCAATAGCCGGGCGCCGGTGTAGAAATAGAAGCTCAGGCCCAGCGCCAGCCCAGAGCGGAGAAAGGCCTGCTCCCCTGCCCGGCTCCCCTGTTCTTCTGTCAACCCCTGGTCCAGGGCCCACAAGGCCAGCAGGACGAACAGCGGGTCCCAGATATTATTGGCCCCTAACCGGCTGTAGTGGATGTGATAATCGTAGGCCGCCAGAAATGCTGCGCTCAGAAACGCCGTCCGCCGCCCCCACAGCCGCCGGGCAAAGAGGTACAACGCTGGCACCGTAGCCGTGCCGACGAGGGCCGCCGGCCAGCGCAGGCCGGCCATAGAGTCGCCCACCAGCCATAGGGACCAGCTCAGGGGCCAGTAAAAGGCGGTGGGCATGGACATGTACCCCATCGAGAACGGGTTGCGCAGCTGGCCGTGGAGCACCTGCCGGGCCAGCAACCCGTGCCAGGCCTCATCACCGCCCAGCGTGTAGGGCACGTGGTCCAGCGCCGTGGCCCGCAGCATCAGGGCCAGGGCCGTCAGCCCGGCCAGGCCGGCCGCTTCCAGCCAGACCTCGCGGCTCACCGGCCGCTGGCGCAGGCGCAGAGGCCAGGAGGCCGGCCAGAATGCCGCCAGCCCCACCGCCCCCATCCCCAACGCCCAGCCGATCACCACATCGCCGGTGGGCTGGTCCAGGGCGCGACCTTGGGACAGCAACGTGGCGACGGCTGAGAGGAACAGACCCACCCCCAGAAGCATCGTCGGAAACGGGCGCATCCGCAGCCATACGACCGGCTGAGAGGACCGCCGTCGAAGGGCCGAGACCGGCCTGGGCCGGGTTTGCCGCCAGGCCAACACAAAAGAGGCCACCGCCAGCCCGTGAAACACCACCCCGTCCCACAGGTACTGGCGGCGGTAAAAAAAGTAGAATTGGCCCAGGGCCGCCAGCCCCAGGGCCGTCGCCCAAAGCAGCAACGCCAGCCGACGACGATCTTTGGTCACGCCTGCTCCAACTCCTCGGCGATAGCCTGCAACACGGCGATGAGCGTCGTGCGCCAGCGTTCACTCCCCGGGGTTCCCGGCGGTGAAGGTTCGTCCAGGGGCAGCCATACCGCCCGCCGTGTCACCCGGGCCCGGTCGCCCAGCCGCCGCTGCAACCGCCTCCGGTCCACCTGCTCCAGGCTATCGGCCCGGACCACCACCTGCCCCTCTTCCGTCGTGATAGCTCTGGCCCCGGCTGCCAGGGCGTAGAGCTTGAGCTGAAGCTGGAAGAACAGGTTCTCCCCCTCTTCCGGCAGGGGGCCAAAACGGTCCTGCAGTTCAGCGCACAGCTCTTCCAGCTCCTTCTCCTCCGTCAGGCCGGACAGCCGCCGGTAGAGTTGCAGCCGCAAGGTGTCATCGGGCACATAGCTTTCCGGCAGGTAGGCGGCCAGCGGCAGGTTGATCTGCACCGCTTCTTCCAGCGGCTGGATATAGGCCGTGGCCCTGTCTTCCCTCTCACTCTGGGGCAGCCTGTGGCCGGCAGGCTGCCGCTGCTGCCTTGCTTCCTGCACCGCCCGGGCCAGCAGCCGGGTGTAGAGGTCGAACCCCACGGCAGCGATATGGCCGTGCTGCCGCGCTCCCAGCAACTCGCCGGCCCCTCGGATCTCCAGGTCGCGCATGGCAATGCGAAAGCCGGCTCCCAGTTCCGTGGCCTCGGCAATCGTCTGCAGGCGCTGGCGGGCCGCTTCGGTCAGAGAGGTCAGTTTGGGGTGGAGAAAGTAGGCATAGGCCCGACGCGCTCCACGCCCCACCCGGCCCCGGAGTTGGTAGAGCTGCGCCAACCCGAACTGGTCGGCCCGATTGACAATGAGGGTGTTGGCATTGGGGATGTCCAGGCCACTTTCGATGATGCTGGTGCAGACCAACACATCCACCTGGCCGGCAGCAAAGTCCAGCATGACCCGTTCCAGTTCGCGCTCGGCCATCTGCCCGTGCCCGACCTCGACGCGAGCGCCGGGCACCAGCTTGCGCAGCCGTTGGGCCATCTGGTAGATGCCCATCACCCGGTTGTGGACAAAATAGACCTGCCCGCTCCGATCCAGTTCACGCAAGATCGCCTGGCGGATGAGGGTTTCATCATATTCGCCCACATGGGTACGCACCGGCAGCCGCTCTTCCGGTGGGGTGTCAATGGTGCTCATGTCACGCACGCCGGTCAACGACATGTGCAGGGTGCGGGGGATGGGTGTGGCCGTCAGGGTGAGGACATCCACCTCCTGGCGCAGTTGTTTCAGCCGTTCTTTGTGGGCCACACCAAAGCGCTGCTCCTCATCAATGATCAGCAGGCCCAGGTCTTTGAAGGCCACATCGTCTGAAAGCAGGCGGTGGGTGCCGATGACAATGTCCACGCCCCCTTCGGCCAGGCGTTTTATCACCTGGTCCTGTTTCCGCCGGGTGAGAAAACGGGAGAGCATCTCTACTTCGACAGGGAAGGGCTTGAGCCGCTCGGTAAAGGTCTGATAGTGCTGCTGGGCCAGCACGGTGGTCGGCACCAACACCGCCACCTGTTTGCCATCCATCACCGCCTTGAAGGCTGCCCGCAAGGCCACCTCAGTTTTGCCATAGCCTACGTCGCCGCACACCAGGCGGTCCATCGGGCGGGGGCGTTCCATATCGGCCTTGATCTCGTCCAGGGCGCGGAGTTGGGCCTCGGTCTCGACGTAGGGGAAGGAAGCCTCCAACTCGGCCTGCCACAGGGTATCGGGGCTGAAAGCATGCCCTTCCACCACCTCGCGGGCGGCATACAGCGCCAGCAGATCGTCGGCGATCTCGGCCACCGCCTTCTGCGCTTTGGCCTTGACCTGCTCCCAATCGGCGGTGCCCAGGCGGTTGATGACAGGCGGGTGGTCGCCCACGCCGACATAGCGGCTCAGCCGGTCGGCCTGGTAAACCGGGACGTACAGCTTGTCGCCGGCGGCATATTCCACCACCAGGTATTCCCGGTCGGCGCCGGCAAAGTTCATTTTGACCAGCCCCTGGAACAGGCCGATGCCATGTTCCACATGGACCACATAGGTGCCCGGTTCCACATCGGCAAAAAAGGTCTCTGGAGCGACAGGGCGGGGGCGCCGTGCCCGCCGGGGGGCAGGTCGGGCCCAGCCGAATACCTCCGCATCGGTCAACAGGACACAAGAGGCTGGAGGCAAGAGGTAAGGGGCAAGGTCGGTTTCCTGCACCCCGCCTCCTGCCTCCCGCATCGTCCAGCCTTCGGCCAGCGTGCCGTGCACCAAGGTCAGGCTGCGGGAGGGGGGCGGGGCAAGCACGTCATCCAGCGGCGTGATGGGGGTCCCCCGTTCGGCCAGCAGCTCAGCGATGCGCTGCGCCTGGCGGCTGACCAACACCACCCGCTGCCCGGCCTGGCGCATCTCCTGACAGCCATCCAGCACCCGCCTGAGCTGGCCACCATACCGTTCGCCATAGGCGAAAACCTGGGCAAGGGCGCCGGGCTCCTCTTCATCCTGAGACCCCAGGCTGCCCAAAATCAGTGGCTGTCGGGCGAGAAGCGCCTCCTGCAACACCTCCCAGGGGAAATAGGGTGCCGGGAAACCGGACGGCAGTTCACCGGCCTTGATCAGATCGGCCTGGAGCATCTGGGCCTGGTTGTCCAGGTCCACCACGGTAGCCATCAGATCGTCCCAGTCGTCCACCACGCACAGCCCGTCGGGCGGCAGGTAGTCGAGCAGGGTGGCCGGCTGGGAATAGAAAAAGGGCAGATAGAACTCGATGCCCCGGAAGAAGGACCCCTGTTCCAGGTGTGCCAGATCGTTCTGATACTCGGTGCGGGCCGGGGGATGGCACAGGCTCAGGTCCAGGCCACCCGGCCCCTGGGCCCGCTGAGCAGCCGCTGGGGCCAGCCGGGGCAGGGCCTCGGTAGCCGGGGCCAGGGTAAACCGTTCGATGCGCTGATGGGAACGCTGGGTGGTAGGGTCAAAGAGGCGCAGGCTATCGATCTCGTCGCCAAAGAGTTCGATACGCACCGGCTGGGGCAGGTTCGGTGGAAAGAGGTCAATCAGCCCACCGCGCCGGCTAAAAGTACCCGGCTCCTCGACCACACTTTCGGGCCGGTAGCCATGGGCCACCCAATGCTCCAGGGTGCGTTGCAGCTCGACCTCTTTTCCCCGGTGGTACCGGCGCAACCCCACCCGGAACTCACGGACCGGGAGCGTCTTGTGCATCAGCGCCCGCGCCGAGGCGATGACCAGAGGGGGCTGCCAGGGGGCATTTTCCCCCTCCGGCCTCTCGATCAGCGCCGTCAGGGCCGTCAGCCGGTCGCAGACCGTCTCCCGCGCCCAGGGCACACGTTCGTAGGGCAGGGCATCCGGTTCGGCAAAGGGGTGGATGGCCTCTGAACCGGTCCAGATGCGCAACTGGTCGGCCCACCGGCTCACCTGCTCGGCGCGGCTGGTGAGCAGGACAAGAGGGCATCCCAACTGGCGGTAGAGAGCCGCCACCAGATAGGGCCGGGCAGCCCCAATCACGCCCAACCCCTGCACCGGTCGGCTATCGGCCGGTCCACGGGGCGAGCCGTTCTCAAAGGCCTCCACCAGTTGCCGGTAGGCCGGCACTTCCTGCAAAAGGGGCAACAGCCCGGAAAGGTTCACACCCCCATTCTCCGATATCTAATCTCTAATCTCCAATTCTCTACGATTAAATCGCTCCATCGCCGCTACGATCCCCTCCGCCAGCCAGCATTCGATCGCTGCCACCGCCAGCCCTACAGCTTCGGCCAGGATCGGCCCCTGTTCCCTGCCAAAGGGCTGCAAGACATATTCGACGGGATCCACGCCGGTCGGCGGGCGGCCTATCCCTACCCGCAGGCGGGGAAAGGCCTGGGTGCCCAGCGCCTCGATGACCGACTGCACTCCCTTGTGCCCACCCGAGCTGCCCGCCGGGCGCAGGCGAAGGCGGCCAAGCGGCAGGTCCAGGTCGTCGTACACCACCAGGATCCGTTCCGGGGAGAGATCGTAGGCCCGGCTCAGGCGGCCAACGGCCTGGCCGCTCAGGTTCATAAAGGTCTGGGGTTTGGCCAGGATCACCGCCCGGCCACCGATCTGCCCCCTGGCCAGGCGGGCCCTGGCGACCTTGTGCCGCAAGAAGTGCAGGCCGTGAGCGCGGGCCAGAGCCTCTACCACCCGGAAGCCGACGTTGTGACGGTGGGCGGCATACTCCTCCCCCGGATTGCCCAGCCCGACGATCAGGGCCGAGGAGGTTGGTGCCTCCTGTGCAGTCATTCCCCCTCTCATAGGGCGATGCATACATCGCCCCTACTCGTCGTACATCCCCAACCCTTCCCTTCCCCGTCGGGCGAGCCAGCGAAACAGGGAGACCAGCCCCCCTTTCAGGGCAAAGATCAACCCGATTCCGACGAAAAGGGCCAGGGCAGCCCCGGTTCCCCAGCAGGCTGCATCGCTGACACTCTGGAACGGCAACTTGATCGGGGGTTCCGGGGTGGCAGTGGGCAGCGCCGTCGGTGAGGGGGTGTCGGTCGGTTTGGGCGTCCAGGTGGGCACGGTCGGCACGCCGATGACGATGGTTGCCGTCGGCAAAGGGGTTTCGGTCGGCAGCGCAGGGGTGGGGGTGGCGGATCGGGTCGGCGTTTCGGTAGGCCGGGTGTTGGCCACCTGGATGCCCCGCACAAAATACTCGTCATAGTTGCCATCCAGGCGCACGACGCGCAGGCGCAGGCTGTAGAGGCCATCGGGGATCACGGTCGTATCCCACAACGCCAGCCGTCCCTGCACCACCGGCACAAAAAAGGGCGAGTTGCCGACCGGGGTCCACTGGTCGCCGGGGTTGGGCTCCGGGCCAAAATGCAATTCGTACTTTTGAAACTGGGGATGGGTGGCGCTGCCCTCAATGGGCACCAGGCCCCGCACCGACGCCCGGTCACGCGGCGAGGTGATCTGGCCGGAGGGCTGGGCCCAAACGGACAGGAACGGCACCAGCGCCAGGACCACCCCCAGGGTCAGGAAAATCGCTCTTTTCTTCATCGGCTATTACCCTCTGCACCAAGACAACATACAAGTGTAGCACAGAACGGGGGGGATGACAAAACAGAGGGAGCGAGAGACAGGCACAAAGGGGGGAAAAGTATGGAACATAGCCCCCCTGATGGCCGGCGGGGGAAAGTGGGGACAACGTTTACCGGTGGATCACCACCAGGGTGCCCACCGAGGCCCAGCCATAGAGCCAGGCCGCGTCGGCGCGGGTCAGGTTGATGCAGCCGTGGCTCATGGGGTGTCCAAAATTGCGGTGCCAATAGGTGCCGTGCAGGGCATAGCCCCGGTAGAAATACATGGTGTGCGGCACGCCGGGCAGGTAATAGCCCGGCCCCGACATGGTCACACTGGGGTATTTGGCATAGATGCGAAAACGCCCGGTGGGCGTTGGGTAGCGGGCAATGCCTGTCGAGACGATCATGCTCCGCA
This sequence comes from Anaerolineae bacterium, assembly GCA_034435455.1. Classification (GTDB taxonomy): domain Bacteria; phylum Chloroflexota; class Anaerolineae; order JAAYZQ01; family JAAYZQ01; genus DAOTXL01. The sequence continues at coordinate 21,848 of DAOTXL010000012.1, read as the reverse complement.
CGACGGTGTTGCCCTGGTACGCCCGCACCGTCTGGCTGCTCAGGTCCACATCAATCCACCGGTTGCTCCCGCCGCCGGCAGAACCGCCGCCGGTGGGGATGCGCAGCCGCTGCCCGACATAGATCAGGTTGGGGTTGCGCAGGCCGTTGGCCGCAGCAATGGCCCCCGGCGTAGTTCCATAGCGAAGGGCGATGCCCTGCAACGTCTCGCCACGCCGTACCACATGCACAGCGCCCCCGCCGCCGGCAGAGCCGCCGCCGGTGGGGATGCGCAGCCGTTGCCCGACGTAGATCAGGTTGGGGTTGCGCAGGCCGTTGGCCGCAGCGATAGCCGAAACCGATGTGCCATAGCGCCTGGCGATCTGGGCCAGATTCTCACCCCGCTGAACAACGTGGACCGTCCCCTGAGCCTGGGCTGAGGGCGGCAGGGCCAGGGCCAGGACGACGAACACAGCCGGCAGAATGAGCACAGCGCGCTCCATCATTTTTCTGATCATCTTGAACCTCCTCGCAACCGGGTCAGGTTCGTCTTTCTCACACGGGCCGGTTCCTCACTGTCCGATGCTCCCAAGGACAGGTACCCGGCACTTGAGCGCCTGGCGCCTGAACAACTACCAAACTTTCGGGAAAAGGCCAAATTCATTATACAACTTTCTGCCCCCCTGTCAAGGTAGTTTCCCCCCCCCAGCGCCGCCACCAGCGCCAGAGCCGCTTCCCGGATCGTGCCCAACTCTCCTTTTGTAGGGCAACTGCCGGCAGTCGCCCCCGCCCCATAGCCTGCCTCAAAAAAAACCGGCCCTGCCCCTGTGTCTACCAATGGGGAGGGAGGCAGGGCCGGGGTTGTGGGGACCACACTCCGCTAGTGGGGATGGTTGTCTTCCTGCCGTTGAGCATGGCCCTGTTCCTCTGGCACCGCGATGTCAGCGGTGTGCTCATCGGCCTGAACAGCCTGGCCTTCGTGTGGGTGGTTCTGTTGGCCTCGCGGCCCTACGGCGACCCACTCCGGGCCTGGCTCCTGGCCGCCACAACGCCCCAGGCGGGCCAATTCCGGTGGTTCGATACCCTCTCTTGTCTGTTGATGACGGTTCTCCCCCTGGCCGGACCGGCGGAGGCGCGGGCAGGAAAATGCCGATCCCCGGCGGGCGTCCGGGTTGCTTTGTGATCTGGGTTGTAGTAAAATAAATCTAATGTCGTCGGCCTTGGACAAACGCTCGGACATAGCCGGCAACCCGGCTTGCCGCGTTGCCCGCAGTGCCCGTTCATCGAAGCCGACCGGTTCAGTGAGAGTTTGATGGCAACCCGAAAAAGGGTCAAGTAGTGGCAAAGAAAAAAAGTCGTTCACAAACAGCCAGAGGGCGCCGCTCCGTTGCCAACCCGGTTGTGCGGGGGCAGGAGGCCTTCCACCGGGGCAATTACGACGCAGCCATCACGATCTGGGAAGAGGCCTACCAACAGGCCCCCTCTCCCAAACTCGCTGCTGCCCTGGCCGAGGTCTACTTTCGGCGAGGGCTAAACCGCTTCTACCAGCAGCGACAACAGGAGTCCGGCCTGCACGACCTGAAGCGGGCAGCCCAATTGGTCCCCAATGACTCTCGCTACACCTACCACCTGGGGCTGGCCCACCACCGGCGGGGCGACCTGGACAAGGCCAGCATCGCCTACCGCCTGACCCTCAAAGCCGATCCCTCCCTCCACCGCGCTGCCGAACTGTACGTCCTGGCCCTGTTGGAACAAGGCAACGATCCAACCCAAAGCGCCGCCTGGCGCGCCCTGCCCCTGGAACAGCAAAAGTCCTGGCGCCCTCTGGTCGCCCTGGTGCGCGGTGATGCTGCCATCCCACCCCCACCGACAGACGACAGGGGACCGGCCCGCCTGTGGCCCGGCCTGGCTGCCCTCCAGGTCGGGGACGAACGGGCGCAGGACCTGCTTCGCCCCCTCGCCCAGGCAGACGATCTGCCGCGGCCGATCCGCGCCGTGGCCGCCTACGCCCTGGGCCTGGATGCCCTGCGCCGCGAGCAGGCCGAAGAAGCCCTGGTCCACTGGCAGGCTGCCCGACAATTGGGGCTGGACACCCCCACCTTTCGCCACAACCTGGGCCTGCTCTATCAGAATCTGGCCGAGCAGGCGGCCGATGAGGGGCGCTGGAGCGAGGTGGCCTCCCTGGCCGAAGCCGCCATCGCCCTGAAGCCTGACGACCGCGACCTGAAAACGCTGCTCCTCGCTGCCCACCAGCACATCGGCTACGCCAGGGCCCTGGCCGGGCGCTGGGCAGAGGCCCTCACCCACTGGCAGAAAGTCAGAGAGTGGGGCGAAAATAGCTACGCCCTGCTCCAGAACCTGGCCCTGGCCTACGAAAGGACCGAGCAATTCGTGGAAGCAGCAGAGCTGTGGCGGCAGGTCGTCCGCCGCCGCCCGCGCAAAAAGGATGACCCCGACGCCCTCACCCCCCAGCAGGTGGCCCAGTTGTGGGGGCATGTGGCCGAATGTTACCGCCGGGCCGGCGAAACAACCCAGGCCATCACCACCTTACACAACGCCCTCAACAACGATCCCAACAACGCCGACCTCCGCCTGGAACTGGTGGACGCCCTGATAGCCCAGAATCGCCTGGAGGCCGCCCGCACCCAGGTAGACAACCTCCTCAAGCGGGATCCCAACCATGTCGAGGCCCTCGTGCGCGCCGCCCGCCTGAACGAAATGATCCAGCCCTGGTGGTTCCTCTTCACCCCCGACTCCGTCCAACGCGCCTGGCAACGGGTCCTGAAGGCCGACCCCAACCACCTGGAAGCGCGGGAGCGCCTGTCCGAAATCCTGTATCAGGAAGGGGAACAGGCCTGCCGCAGCCGAAAATTCAAACAAGCCCTTGAATCCTATCGCCAGGCTATGGAATACACCCCCGATCAGCCGCTCCTCTATCTGGCGATGGCCGACTGCCTGTTCCACATGAAAAAGCCGGACGCCGCCCACGAAGCGCTGGCCCAGGCCCTGGCCCTGGAGCCGACCAACCTGGATATCTATCATGAGGCAGTGGACATCTGCCACATCGCCGGGCAGCCCCGCAAAGCCGAATGGGTCATTGCCCAGGCCAAGGCGCAGGTGGGTCCCCTGCCGACCTCCTTCTATCTGGACCTGGCCCACTGCTGCTTCCGCCGTCACGAGAAGGAACAGGGCACAATCTATCTGCAATGCGCCGAACAACAGGCGGGGGACGATGCCGATGCCCTGGTAGAGATCGGAGCCTTTTATCTGGATCACGACAATGTGGACAGGGCGCTCTCCTTCTTCGACCGGGCCCTGCGCCTGGACCCCGACCACGGCTGGGCCAACTACCATGTGGGTACCAGCTACGCCGTCGCCGGCGAGATGAAAGAAGCCAACCGCTACTGGCGGCGGGCCCGCCACACCGCCCGTCAGACCGGGGACCAGGAACTGTTGGAGATCATCGAACAGACACGCTCTCGCCTGGAGAACCCCTTTGCCTCTTTCGGGCCGGGCCCGTTCCCCGATTTCCCCTTTCTCGACGACCTGTAGCTGGAGGAACCGATGGGCCTGTTGAGGAGAATGGAAGAGCAGGATGACAACAAACTTGACTGATCCCTACCGCGTCCTGGGGTTGGAGCGAGGTGCCGGCCACGAAGAGATCCGCCGGGCCTACTTTCGCCAGGTGCGCGAGCACCCGCCCGAAACCGACCCGGAGACGTTCAAGACCATCCGCGCCGCCTATGAACAACTGCGCAGCGCCGAGCAGCGGGCCACAACCGATCTCTACCTCCTCCGGGAGCCGCCGCCCTGGCAGCCGCCCAGGCGGCGACTCCAGGCCACTTTCGACCTGCGCCTCCATCCTCAGGAGATCCTGGCCGCCGCCCAGGCCTTTACCGACCTGGCCCGCGACGACTTTCGCAGCGACTATAGGCCGGTTCACCTATAACAACTCAAGGGCCCGGCGCTGCGGCCATCGAGCCGGCGCCGGGCACCCTGGACGAGATCATTGTCAAGATGAGCTACAAACGGCAGGTTTGGGAAACAGTCTCGGAATTCTTTTCTCAACAAAAGACCCTGCCAGGCGAAAGCCTGGAGAAACTGGAAAAACAGATCGGCAAACTGGGACGGGAGCAGTACAAAGCCAACACCCTGGCCGAGGCCCAGGCCGAGCGCCTGAACGCCGCCCTGGAAGCCCTGCAAACAGCTCTGGCCCAGCAGGAGGCAGCCCGACAAGAGGCCGCCCGTCAGGCCCGCCTCGAAGTCCTGCAAAGCCTCCTGCCGGTCCTCGACGGCCTGGAAGCGGGCCTCAAAAGTGGCGGACACCATGCCTATCGCCTGCACCGGCAAGGCTCGCCGGAGGCAGCGACCCTGATGGCCTGGCTCGACGGCCAGCGCCTGCTGCGCGACCGCCTGCTGGCCATCCTGAAAAAAGAAGGCATCGAACCGATCCCCACCGTCGGTCAGATGTTCGACCCGTACCGCCATGTGGCCGTGAGCACCGTCCAGGACGCTTCCCTGCCTGACGGCCAGATTGTCGCCGAAGACCGGCGGGGCTATGCCCTGGGCAACACCGTGCTGCGCCATGCCCACGTTGTCGTCGTCAGAAACCAATAGGAGTGATCTATGAGTCAAGACAACCCTATCATCGGCATCGATCTGGGCACCACCTTTTCCGCCGTCAGCATAGTCCAGGATGGCAAGCCTCGCATCCTGCCCAACAAAGGCGAACGGATCATGCCCTCGGTCGTAGGTCTGTCGCCCCAGGGTGAATGGCTGGTGGGCACCCCGGCCCTCAACCAATGGGTGCTGGCCCCCGAATCCACCGTGCGCTCCATCAAGCGCGACATGGGCACCACCCGCACCGTAACCCTGGGCAAACATACCTTCACCCCCCAGGAGATCTCGGCCTTTATCCTGCGGGAACTCAAGCGTGTGGCCGAGACCAACCTGAAACGGTCCATCCAGCGGGCCGTCATCACGGTGCCCGCCTACTTTTCCGACGCCGCCCGCCAGGCCACCAAAGATGCCGGTCAGATCGCCGGGCTGGAGGTGATGCGCATCATCAACGAGCCGACGGCTGCGGCCCTGGCTTACGGCCTGGACCGGGAGGGGGACCAGGTGGTGTTGGTCTATGACCTGGGGGGCGGCACGTTCGACGTATCCCTGGTCGAACTGGTGAGCGGTGTGGTGGAGGTGCGGGCCAGCCACGGCAACACCCGCCTGGGCGGCGACGATTTCGACGCCCTGCTGGCCGAACACCTGCGCCAGGCATTCGAGAAACGGCACAAAATAGACCTGCGGAACGACCGCAAGGCCATGGCCCGCCTGATTCGCGCTGCCGAAAAGGCCAAGATCGAACTGTCCTCCCGCCCCTTTACCTGGGTGCGCGAGGAGTACCTGGCCGAAAAAGGCGGTAAGCCGCTGCACCTGGAGATCGAGGTCAGCCGAAACGAGTTCGAGGCCCTGATCGCCGACCTGATCGGCTCCACCCGCACCTCCATCCAGCAGGCCCTGACCGACGCCCAGATGACCATCAAGGACCTGGACAAAGTGTTGCTGGTGGGCGGCTCGACCTACATCCCCGCCGTTTGGAACCTGGTCGCCGACGCCACCGGTCTGGAACCGCGCCAGGAGGTCCACCCCTCAGAAGCGGTAGCCCTGGGGGCCGGCGTCCAGGCAGCCATTATCGCCGGGCAGCCCATCGAGGCCATCCTGGTGGATGTGACCCCCCACTCCCTCGGCATCGAAGTCGCCGAGCCTACCTGGCGGGGTTGGGTCTATGACCGCTACAGCATCCTCATCCATCGCAACACGACGATCCCGGTGACCAAAGAGGAGGTCTATGCCACCCTCCACCCTGACCAGGACAAAGTCGAACTCAAGGTCTATCAGGGCGAGGAACCGGTTGCCAGCAAGAACACCCTGCTGGGGGAATTCACCTTTTCGGGCCTGAAGCCGGAGCGGGCGGGGGAACCGGCCCGCGTACAGGTCCGATTCAATCTGGATGTCAACGGCATCCTGCACGTCAAAGCCTACGACCGGGGCAGCGGCCAGGAAGCCGGCATCACCGTCACCGCTACCAAAGAGCGGCTGACCCAGGAGCAGATCAGCCAGGCCCAAAAGCGCCTGGCCGCGACCACCCCAGCCATCGTCCTCGACGAGGGAAGCCAGGCCATGGTCGACCGGGCGAAAAAGTTGCTGCAAGGCGGGAAACTGGACCCCGCCGATGCCCAAGACCTGGCCGAAGCCCTGGCCATGATTGACGAGGCCCGCCGCTACGGCAACGAAGCCGATCTGAACACCTGGCTGGAGGAACTGACCGATCTCCTATATGACCTGGAATAGGGCCCGTGCAACCCCCCACTGACCGGCGGGGGGCCCCTTTCGCCGAGTGGGACAACAGCGAGCAGTTGTCCCACTCCTCAAAGCGGCAAGGGAGAAGGGGAAACAATTGGCAAAACCACCGGATTGTGCTATAATCCCGGCCACACCTGGAGGGCGGTTGCCCTGCAGGCAGAATAGATCTGAAATGAGAGACGAGTCCCAATGAGAAAAGGCCTGCGCGCGTGTCTATTCATCGCCCTGATCGCGCTGACGTGGGGACTGAGCCGGGCAGGCGGGTCCGCCGCCCAGGCCCCGGTTTCCCCGACGGCCACCACCGGGGCAGAGGGCGCGGTAGTCCGCTTCTACCTCTTTTACAGCGAAACCTGCCCCCATTGCCACGAGGTGATGGACAACTATCTGCCCACCGTCTATGCCAAATACGGCGACCGGGTCGAGCACCAGGATTTCGACATCTACGACGATGTCGAGAATTATGTCAAAATGATCGGCCTGGAGAAAAAGCTGGGCGTGCCCGAAGACCGCCAGGGGTATGTGCCGGCCCTGTTCATCGGCGACAAGGTGCTGATCGGCAGCGACGAGATCCCGGCCCGGTTAGAGGGCTATATCGAGCAGTACCTGGCCCAGGGCGGCGTGGATTTTCCTTCACTGGAAAACCTGCCAACGGTGGTGATCCCCACCCCGGAACCCGCCGTCCAGATCTTGATCGCTTTTGACAAGGACCAGACCGACTTTCAGCCGGTGAACAATCTGATCGTCTCCCTGAGCCAAAAGTACGGCAACCGCTTACAGGCGTTTGCCCTGGACCTGTCGAAGGGGGAACAGGCCGCCATCCTGGACCAGATCAACGCGGCGCTGGGGGTCACAACACCGCCACGGGGCACGCCCCAGGTGTTGATCGGCCGGCAGATGCTCGTCGGCCGACAAGAGATCGAACAACGGCTTCCCGGCCTGATCGAGCAGTACCTGGCGCAGGGTGGCGCCTCTTTGCCGTCGCTCGAAGAACTGATCGGCACCCTCGCCACCCCTTCTCCGACCGGCACCCAACCGCCGCCACAGCCGATCTACCTGGCCTATTTTGAGAAGGCCGGCTGTCAGGAATGCGCCCGCACCACCTACGACCTGCAGCTTGTCCAGAAACAGTTCCCCCAGGTCGTGGTCGAACGCTTTGCCATCGAGGAGCAGGACAACGTCCTGCTCAATGAGTGCCTGAGTGAAAAGTATGGCGTGCCGGAGGAGAAACGTCTTTCCACGCCGATGATCTTTGTCGGGCAGGATGTGCTCATCGGCACAGAGGCCAATGCCGACAACCTGCTGGCCGTGGTGGCCAGGTATGCGGCGACGGGCGCCGGGCGCACCTGGGAGGATTGTCGGGCAGAGCAGGCCAGACAGACGCTCGTGACCCGCCTGAAAAACTGGAAGGTGCTCACCGTGTTGGGTGCGGGCCTGATTGACGGCCTCAACCCCTGCGCCTTTGCCACCCTGGTCTTTTTCATCTCTTACATGACCTTTACCGGCCGCCGGGGGCGCGACATCCTGTTTGTGGGCCTCGCCTTTGCGCTGGGCGTGTTCCTCACCTATCTGTTGGTCGGCGTGGGCCTGTTGCAGGCGATCCAGTCGCTCGGCTTTTTCACGGCGTTGGGCCGTTGGGTCTACCTGCTCACAGCCCTGTTATGTGCGGTGCTGGCGGCCTTGACCTTCCGCGACTTTTTCAAGGCGCGGAAAGGTCAGGTGAGCGAAATGGTCCTCCGGCTGCCGATGAGCCTGCGCCGCCGCATTCACAAGGTCATCCGCGAAAGCGCCCAGGTGCGGGCTTTTGTGGCCATGGCTTTTGTTACCGGCTTTGTTGTGTCGCTCATCGAGCTGGCCTGCACCGGGCAGGTCTACCTGCCCACTATCGTCTATGTCCTGAGTGTGCCGGAACTGGCGGTCCGCGCCTTCCTCTACCTGCTGCTCTACTGCCTGATGTTCATCCTGCCCCTCGTGGTGGTATTTGTCCTGAGCTATCTGGGCACCACGTCGGAACAGTTGACACAGTTTGTCAACCGCTACACCACCGCCATCAAGCTGGCCACCGGGCTGGTGTTCCTGGGCCTGGCCCTGTGGATGACCTGGACCCTGGCCCCCCTGTTCGGCGTCCACACCCCCTGGACCTGGCTGCTCCTGGCCGTGGTCCTGATCGGGGTGGCTATAGCGGCAGCATCGTTCCACCTCCTGGAAAAACCGGTCCCCAAGAAACCGACCAAAAAGCAAATGGCACAACGGCATGGGGGGCGGACATGACCAGACGCCTGTACTACGACGACCCCTACCTGACCCATTTTTCGACCCACGTGGTGGAGCGACTGGAATGGGAGGGCCATCCGGCGGTGGTCCTGGACTGCACCGCCTTTTATCCCACCGGCGGCGGCCAGCCCTGCGACACCGGCCGGTTGAACGGTGTGGCCGTGACCGACGTGATAGAGCGAGAAGCCGACGGCGCCGTGATCCACCTTCTGGCCGGGCCGCTGACGGCCGACAGCGTGGAGGGGCAGATCGATTGGGACCGCCGCTTTGACCTGATGCAACAACATACCGGCCAGCACCTCCTGTCCGCAGCGTTTGTCCGGCAACTGGCAGCCAAGACCGTCGGCTTTCACCTGTCGGATCGGTATGCGACGATCGACCTGGACCTCGCCCCCCTGTCTGCCGACGAATTGGACGCCGCCGAGGCGCTGGCCAACGAGGTCGTCTTCCAGAACCGGCCGGTAGTTGCCCGCTGGGTGCCCGACGAGGAGGTGCCCACCTTGCCGCTGCGCAAACCGGTGGCCCACCCCGGCCCGGTGCGCGTTGTCGAGGTAGCCGGCTTTGACTGTTCGGCCTGCGGCGGCACCCACGTCCGGGCCACGGGGGAGATCGGGCCGATCAAGATCACCCGCGGCGAGCGGCGCGGCGGAGAGACCCGCGTCGAGTTCCTGTGTGGCGGCCGCGCCCGACGCGATTACCAGGCCAAAAACGCGCTGGTAATGGACCTGGCTCAGGAGCTCAGTGTCGGGCACTGGGAGCTGGCCGATGCCGTCCATCGCCTGGCCGACGACCTGAAAGCCACCCGCCACGAGCTACGCCGCATCCGGGATGCCTGGCTAAAGGCCGAGGCTGCCAACCTGTGGCACCAGGCCGCCGCCTTGGCCGGAGTCCGGGTGGTACAGGCCCACCTGCCTGGCCGCCCTCCCGATGATCTGAAGCACCTGGCCCAACACCTGGTCGAGCGCCCCCAGACCGTGGCCCTGCTGGCAGCAGACGAACCGACGGAAGGAAAGGGCCTCCTGACCTTTGCCCGCTCGACCGACCTGCCCACCCTGCACATGGGCACCCTGCTGCGCCAGGCGTGCGAAACGATCGGGGGGCGGGGCGGCGGCCGGCCCGAGTTCGCCCAGGGAGGGGGGCCGCAAGGCGAGCGGGTGGCTCAGGCCCTGGATGCGGCCTTTCAATCCCTGGCCACTCTACTGAAAGCATAAACCATATCACGTTTTACGTTTTACGCTTTACACTTTACGCCTTACACCGACACCTGGCGCGCCGGAGGCAAAATGATCCGAGAAATTGCACCCAACATCTTTATCGAAACCAAATACCACGGGGCCAATGTGGCCTTTATCGTCACCGGCGAGGGGGTGATCTTGATTGACACGCCGATGTTGCCCCGTGAAGCCCGCCACTGGCTCAACGAAATCAGGAACCGGACCGACCAGGAGATCCTGTACATTATCAACACCGATCACCACCGCGCCCACGTCATCGGCGACCAGTGGTTCCCCATGGCCACAGTCATCGCCCACGAGCACGCCTGGAAAGAGATGAAGAGCTACGGCGACAGCTTTCGCACGCGGCTGATGAACATGTACCGTGATCGCATCCCCGAAGCCGTAGAGGAGTGGAAAAAACATCTGCGGATCGTCAAGCCCGAGATCACCTTCGTGGGCCGCACGATCCTGTACAAGGGGGATAAAGAGATCCACCTCATCCCGGTCGGCGGCCATACTCCGGCTACCAGTGTGGTCTATCTCCCCAACGAGAGGCTGCTGTTCACCGGCGACGTAGTCATCACCGACCGGCCGCCGTTTCTATCGCAGGGCAACACCAAGCAGTGGCTTCAGGCGCTCACCTATCTGCGCAAACTCAACTACGATATCCTCATCCCCGGCCACGGCGAACCGACGGGCAAAGAGGCAACCGAAAACATGTCCAACTATCTGCGCCTGGTCCGCCGCAAAGTCCGCAGCGCCTACCTGGCCGGCATGCCCAAGGCCGAAACCGCTCGCAGCCTGTCTCACCTGATCCGCTACTGGCCCATCCCCCCGTCGGAAAAGCCCAAGGCCGACCGCCGCTTCAAGTCGGGCCTGGGCCGCGTGTGGAACGAGATCCGGGCCGAAGAGGTAGCCAAAGCCAGGGCCAGGAAAAAGAAGCAAGAGGCAGGAGGCAAGAAGCAGGGGGCAGGAAACAAGGGGCAGGAGGCAGGAAGCAGGCAAGAGGTTGCCGATGGATAACCGTGTTGCACTGGTGCGCTGTGAGGAATATGATGCCGGGCAGGTCGAAGCAGCCGTCCGCCGGGCGGTGAGCCTGCTGGGTGGCATGGAATCGTTCGTCCGGCCAGGGCAGCGGGTGTTGGTCAAACCCAATCTCTTGCAGCCCAGCGACCCGGCCAGGGCCATCGTCACCCACCCGACGGTCGTGCGGGCGGTGGTGAAACTGGTCCACGAGGCGGGCGGTCAGGCGACCATTGCCGATAACCCCGCCGCCCCCCTGCCCCGCCTGGCCTGGTCAGCCGCTTACGAGAAGGTTGGCTGGGCAGCGGTGGCCGCCGAGACCGGCGCCAGGTTGAATACCCATATCCTCCCCCAACAATACCCCCATCCAGAGGGCAGGCTGCTCAAACGGGTGGACGTGAGCAGCTTTCTGACCGAGGCGGACGTTGTCCTTTCGCTGCCCAAACTCAAGACCCACAGCCTGATGCGCTTCACCGGGGCGGTCAAAAACCTGTTCGGGGTGGTGCCGGGAGCACTCAAGTTCGGCTATCACGTCAAACTGCAGACGACCGACCGTTTTGCCGAAATGCTTCTCGATCTGGTGAGCTTCGTCCGCCCGGCGCTGACGGTCATGGATGCCGTGATAGGCATGGATGGCGATGGGCCATCGGCCGGCCGGCCCTTCCCCATCGGCGCAGTGGTAGCCGGGACCGACCCGGTAGCGGTGGATGTGGCGGCGCTGGCTCTGGTGGGCCATGACCCAACCTCGGTGCCGACGGTGGCGGCGGCGGTGAGGCGCGGCTGGACGGACGGCCGTGCCGCCGACCTGGAACTGCTCGGCGATGACCTGGCCACGCTACAAGTGGAAGGCTTTGGTCTGCCGCCGGGCGGCAGCCACACCGGCATGGAGTGGGCCCCCGGTTTTCTGCGGCAGTGGGGCACGAAACAACTGGTCGCCAGCCCGTTTGTCACGGAGCGGTGCATCGGCTGCGGAGAGTGCGTCGCCAACTGCCCGGCGCAGACCATCGCCCTGGTGGCAGGCCGGGCGCGCATTGCCCTGGGAGGCTGCATCCGCTGCTACTGCTGCCACGAACTATGCCCCGAGCAGGCCATCATCCTGCGCCAGCCGTGGTTGGGGCGGATGATAGCCCGATCGGGACAGGGTTGAACCCTTGCCGGTTGCAAAGGAGGTCGAACTATGGGTCTGAAATGGGGATTGCTCTCTACCGCCCACATCAACCGCCGGTTGATCCCGGCCATCCGGGCCGCAGAGCGCGCCGAACTCCTCGCTGTGGCCAGCCGGGACCGGGCCCGGGCCGAAGCCTACGCTGCCGAGTGGGGCATCCCCCGCGCACACGGCAGCTACGAGGCGTTGCTGGCCGATCCCGACGTGGATGCTGTGTATATCTCGCTGCCCAACAGCCTCCATGCCACCTGGGCGGTCAAAGCCGCTCAGGCGGGCAAACATGTCCTATGCGAAAAACCCCTGGCCCTCTCCGTGGCCGAAGTGGAACGGATCGACCAGGCCGCCCGGTCGGCCGGTGTGGTGGCAGCCGAGGCGGTGATGTATCTGTACCATCCCCTGCTCCACCGGGCCCGTCAGTTGGTCCGGGAGGGCGCTGTGGGCCGGGTGACGCTGGTGCGTGGAGCGTTTTCCTTCTTCCTGGACCGGCTGGACGACGTGCGCTGGCACCCGGAACTGGGAGGGGGGGCCCTATGGGATGTGGGCAGCTACCCGGTCAGCTTTATCCGCTGGATCGCCGGTGAACCGGAGCAGGTCTTTGGCTGGCAGACGCTGAGCAGCAGCGGGGTGGATGCGACCTTTACCGGTCTGGTGCACTGCCGGGATGAGATGCTGGGCGCCTTTGATTGCGGCTTCCGCCAGCCGTTCCGCACCGAGGCCGAAGTAATCGGCATGGAAGGACGGCTGATCATCGAGCAGCCCTACATCCTCGGCCCGGAGAGCCGGATCGTGCTGCTGCGGGAGTCGGGCGCAGAGGTGATAACCATGCCGCCGGCCGACCCCTACCAGTGCGAGGTGGAGGCGATAGTGGCTGCCGCCCTCGATGGCGCTGCCCTGCCGGTGCCGCTGGAAAGCAGCCGGGCCAACGTGGCCACCCTGACCGCCCTCTACGAATCGGCTCGACGCGGCCGGCCGCGCCTGGTCCCTCAGTCATAACCATCCCATCTACGAGGAAAACGATGGAAACGGTTCAAGTCCTGTGTACCCTTCGCTTTACCGCCGAGCTGCTGGACCGGCTGCGTGCCGTGTCACCCCGGTTGCACATCACCCAACAGTCCTGCCACGACCCTCAGGAGGTGGCGGCTGCCCTGGCCAACCATCCAGGGGTCGAGGTACTTTACACCTTTCACGTGCCCGACGACGTCCTGGAGCTGGCTCCCCGGCTGCGCTGGGTTCAGCTCCACAGCGCCGGCGCCGACCACCTTCTGGGGCGACCCGTCATGCACAGCGACGTCCTCATCACCACCAGCAGCGGCATCCACGCCACGCCGATTGCCGAGTATGTCATGGCCTCCATCCTGGCCTATCGCTGGCGGGTGCCCCACTGGACAGCCTGCCAGCGCGAAGCCCGGTGGCCGTCGGGGCGGTGGGACCTCTACGCCCGGCCCGAACTGCGGGGCAGCACCCTGGGCATCATCGGCTATGGCAGCATCGGCCGGGAGGTGGGCCGGCTGGGACGGGCCTTTGGAATGCGGGTGCTGGCCCTGCGTCGCTCGGCGGGACGGGCCGAGCAGGGCTATGCCGTGGCGCAGACCGGCGACCCCGAAGGGACCATCCCGGAGCGGTTCTATCCGCCCGAAGCGCTGCACGAGATGCTGGCCGAATGCGATTACGTGGTGGTGGCCCTGCCGCTGACCCCGACGACGCACCATCTGATCGGGGAAGCCGAATTCAAGGCCATGAAACCGTCGGCATACCTGGTCAACATCGCCCGCGGGTCTATCGTGGACGAGGCGGCGCTGATCCGCGCGTTGCGTGAGGGCTGGATCGGCGGGGCCGGGCTGGATGTGTTCGAGCAGGAGCCGCTGCCCGCCGACAGCCCGCTGTGGAAGCTGGAAAACGCCCTGATCTCGCCCCACGTTGCCGGGTTTACCCCTCGCTACGACGAGCGGGCGGCCGACCTCTTTGCCCAAAACCTGCGCCGCTACCTGGCCGGCGAGGGGCTGCTGAATCTGGTGGATAAGACAAGGGGATACTGAGATGTCCATCCGGGGTATCATCTTTGACCTGGGCCACACCCTGATGCACCTGTCCAGACCCTGGCCGGAGATTTTCGAACAGGGTGTGGCCGATCTGGCCGCCTTTCTCAACGGACAGGATCTGGGCCTGGACGGCCAGGCGTTCGCCCGCGCCCTGCTCGACCGACGCCGGGAGGGGTTCGCCCGGGCCAAAGAGACGCTGCGCGAAGTGACCGCCCGGGACTCGATGCGCTGGACCCTTGCCCACTTTGGCCTGTCCGATCCCGACCCGGCCCTGGTAGATGCGGCGATTGACGCCTTTTTCGCTTTTGAAGAAACCTGCTGGTTCGCCGATCCCGCGGCCCTGCCCACGCTGCAAAAGCTGGCCGGACAGGGGCTGCGGCTGGGGCTCTTTTCCAACGCCACCCACGACCCGTTCATCCAACGCCAGGTAGACCGCTTTGGCTTCCGCCCCTGGCTGAACCCGGCGCTCGACTCGGCGGCCACCGGCATCCGCAAGCCCGACCCGGCCGCTTTCGCCCCCTTCCTGGAGGCATGGAACCTGCCGCCAGGGTCGGTGGTAGTGGTGGGCGACACCCTCGACGCCGACATCCTGGGCGCGCAGCGGGCCGGCATGCGGGGGATATGGCTCCGCCCGCGGGAGCATACCCGCCAGGAGGGGGGCGGGTACGACGACACCGGGCAGCCGGACCATATCGTGCCCGACGCAGAGATCGGCGGGCTGGAGGAGCTGCCGGACCGTCTGAAGGAGCTACAGGACCCCAACCGAGAAGACTAGCGGCGCAACAGCGCTACCTCCCGGCTCAGGATGCGCCGCAGGATGGCAATAGACGCAGCGTAGGTGGCATCCACGCCAAAGTAGGACAGGCTCTTGGAAAGCAGGCTCTGCCGGCGGCTATAGGGCGTGTCCGATGCATAGTGGATCACGCCGATGTCGTAGGGTGCGTTGATGAACAGGTTGACGATCTCGTTGATCGGATAGCGGGTGGGGTAGATATTCTCATACACCCCGCTCAGGTATGGCCCCGCCTCCATCTCGATATCGGTATAGCCCTCTTTGTAAAAGACGCTCACAAAGTCCTTGTTCTGCAAAAAGGTCCCCCGCACCGTCACTGCCTTCTGGTTATCGAACACACTGCCCTGCAGCAGGTACGGCGCGACATCCGTGGCGACGAAGCAGTTCTTGAACAAAAAGGTATTCTGCGAATGCTCGTCATAGATCACGTTGGGGATCATCACATCACCGACCTGGCCGTTGAGGGTGGCCGCCTTGCCCATAAAATAAACCCCCCGCAGTTCGCCCAGGTTGGCCGCCACCTGGCTAAAGATCTGGTAGGCGGCCATGCCTAACGGATAGTCCACGTTGAAAATGACCGCCTCGCTCTGGCGGAGCAGTTCCAGGCCTTCCACCCGCACACGGGGGTCCAGGTTCTCCGGGCAGATCGAGTTCAGTTCGATGACCTGGGCCGCGACATCCAGGTAGAGCGGGTTTTCCACATGCAACAGGCCATGCTCCCGGTAGTAGCTCTGCAGGGCAGCCTGCTTTCGGGCCCGTTCCCGGGCATCGCCGTGGCGCAGATACCTGCTCAAGGCATAGTAGAGCAGGTTGTCCAGTTCGCCCCCCTGCCCGCCGGCCCGGCAACGCCGGTAGTGGTGCCACAGGTTTTCCGGATTGACCTCCTCCAGGTATGTGACCAGGTCCGCCTCGATGGTCCGGGCATAACCGCACAGCAGGTTCGCCAGGCTGTGCGTGTTGGACGACACAAAATAGACAGGCCGGTAAAAGAGATCGCTCTCCAGATAGCGGTCCACCTCCTGAGAGATGGTAGACCACCAGCCGGCGGTGGCCCGGCGATAGTCGGTCAGCGAGCCGGCCAACAGCCGGATCGACATATCCAGCCGCCGTTGGCCGGCCCGGAGCAGGTTGGGCCACAACATCGGCCCCCAGGCGGCCTGAAGCTTGGCAAAATCGTCGGCCGACACATCCAGGAGATCGGCTATCTGGCCCACCTCGTCGGGTAGCAACGGCCTCCGGCCGGAAACGTGGGCCTCGATGCGGGCCAGAGAGGGGGTATCGGCCAGCCGGCCATGAAGCTTGTTCCACTCGATCTGATAGGCGGTCAGCATCGGGATCAGGTCGTCTATGTCCGACACGCTGGCGATAAAGGTCGCCAGAATGCCCTGGCCGTCGAAAAACATCTTGCGCCGACGGGAGTGGGCCGTCACCGGCTCCCATTTCTCCACATCGGGGAAGCCCCGCCGGTCAAACACCTCATCCGACTGGCCCATCAACACCAGGCGCACCTGGGGCAGGCAGGGGGGCAGACGCATCACACTGTAGACAAAAGCCGAAAGGTCGGGGCGGGGGTCATCGGCGCCGATGTGCAGGCTGGAATTCATCGCCGAGTGGGTCTCCTCCAGCGAGCGGATGCGGATATCGCTGGTGGAGCGCAGCAGCGAATAGTAGGTGCGCATGTACAGATCGATCTCTTCGTTGCCACGAGAGGGGATCTCCCGGATCATCGGTCGTCTCCCGGTTTGCGTGCCGGCCGCTTGAATACCCCGCGGTTGGTGCCGGTATCGTAGGCCACCAGTTCCCAGCCCTCCTGCCCCAGCTCGTTGAGCAGCCGCCCGATGGCCTGCAAAGGCGACCGCTCGCCACAACGGACTTCCAGTTCCCGGGCTCCATCCGGCCCGATCACCTGGTAGGCCAGGCGAACCCCCTCCTCATCCAGGCCCGACATGGGGGTACAGGCCAGCAGACAATATTCCCACATTCCTCTTCTCATCCCTCTCGGCGGGAACGGCCGGCCATCCCTACTCGTCCAATATCTCTTGCTCCGGCATATCCAGCCGCACTACCTGGCCATGCACGTTGACGATCACCCGGAAGCCGAGCATTCCCAGCCAGACGCGGGCATCGTCGGGCAAACCGTGCTCAATCACCCGATCCATGTTTTTGATAGAAGCGTCAATCATCGCCTTGGTGAACAGGTCATCCTGGCCCAGCATCTGGAGCATGGCCTCGGTGGCGATTTCCCGGTGGGCCATAAACTGCTCCCGCAGCATCTCAATGACCTGGCGGTCCACAGCCTCGGACTCGACATGGCGTCGAAAGCCGGCATCGTCAATGACATAGTAGGGGGTATCTCCTACCAGAACGACATCCACCGGCTTGCCTTCTTCATCCTGGATCAAGCCGGCAAAGAGTGCCCGGCGAGGTGGTTCGTGGGCCATCCCATTCTCCTCTCCTGAGTGCAGGAGGGGCAGCGGGAAAACGATCGCTGCCCCTTTGGCCGAAAGCCTGTTTATTGGTGGACCCGGCCGGATTCGAACCGGCGATCTTCTGCGTGCAAAGCAGACGCCTTCCCGCTAGGCCACGGGCCCAAACACCTTACGTTTTACGCCTTACGCTTTACGCTTTACGTTTTACTCTTTACGTTTTACGCTTCCCGTTTTACTGGTGCCGACGAGAGGATTTGAACCTCCACACCCCGCAGGGTAACAGATCCTAAGTCTGTCGCGTCTGCCATTTCCGCCACGTCGGCGCTTATCCGGTGGGCCGGATGGGATCATACTCCCGATTCTGTGGGTCCCCCCCCTCACGGGGTCGAACCCTGCCGTCATCTGTCTCATCCCGAAAACAGGATGGCGGCTCCTGACCTGTCGGGTGTAACCCGACCTCATCGTCGCCGCTGCGACGAGATCGAACCAGCAGGATGCCAGAGGTAGAGGCAAGAGCGTCCTGCTTGCCCGACCCACTCGCCTTGCTCCCGGTTGCACGCTCGCCCAGCCGGCCATGTCGCCACGGCCGCTGGTGGGCTCTTACCCCACCGGTTCGCCCCTCACCGGCGGCCCTCCCCCGGCCTCCCCCGCCACGGGGGGAGGCAGAGGGCACACCGGCGGGAATCCTTTCTGTTGCGGTTGTAGTCAGGACGCGGCTCTCGCCGGCCTGCCCCCACTTGCTGTTTCGTGGGGCAACCCTGTCCCGATCCCAACGGGATCGAGACCGGGAGTCGGGAAGTTCCTCCAGACAGCCACGCTGCCCGGCGACGGCTCACCCATCGGCCCACCAGGATTATAAAGTATCAGAGGCCAGGTGTCAAATGTCACAGGACACCTGACACTTGACACCCGGCCCATTTGGCGGTATCTTAGGGGAAACCGGGCGAATTGGAGAGAGATTGCAACGCCTATTCGGGTCCCGCTGGTCGGTGCCGCTAAAAGCTTTGGCCCTGCCGTTGGCCATGCTGTTAATCAGCGCCGCCTACTGGCGCGGCGGAGTGCCGCAGCCGGGAAGGGCCGGGGCCGAGGCAACATTGCTCGCTGCCCAAAACATCCCCATCGTGACGGCGACCTTCACCCCCTCCCCCACAGCTACCGACACACCGACGGCCACCCCAACCGCCACCTCGACATCTACCCCCACCCCAACTTCCACCCCCACACCGACCTCTACCCCAACCTTCACACCGACCTCTACCCCTACCCCCACACCGACCTCCACCCCCACACCGACCTTTACCCCCACCCCCCTGCGCCCGACCCCCGACGGCGTATACCGCCAGGTGCGGGTACCCATTCTAATGTATCACCACATCGCCGAGCCGCCCCCCAACGCCGATGCCCTCCGCCGCGACCTGTCGGTAAGCCCTGTCGCCTTTGAGGCCCAACTCCGCTACCTGCGGGAAGCCGGCTACGAGTCTATCTCCCTGAACGACCTGGCGCTCCACCTGACACTCGGCCGGCCGTTGCCGCCCCGGCCGATCATCCTCACCTTCGACGACGGATACGCCGACGCCTACAGCCACGCCTTCCCGCTCCTGCGCTCCTACGGCTTTACCGGGACGTTTTTCCTGATCTCGGCGCCGATTGACCATGCCAACCCCGACTTTTTGTCGTGGGAGCAGGTCCAGGAGATGCACGCCGCCGGCATGAGGTTTGAACCGCACAGTTACGACCATCCTGACCTGCGCAACCGGGGCTATCAGTTCCTGGTTTTTCAGATCCTGGCCCCCAAAGAGGCGATCGAGGCCCGGACGGGTGAGACATGCCGCTTCTACGCCTACCCGGCCGGCCGCTACGACCAGAACGTCATAGAGGTGCTGCGATCGGCTCACTTTTGGGGAGGAGTGCTCACCGAACAGGGGGCAACCCACACCACCGACAGCCTTTTCACCCTGCGCCGCATCCGCATCCAGGGCGGCGACGATCTGGAGGCCTTTATCCGTAAATTGAACCTCGACTGGTAGGAACCGATCCGAAAACCCAGGCTGTCCGGGCAGGTTGGGAAGGCTGCCCCGACAGGTTTTCGGATCTGCTTCAGGCCTGACATGTATTTTGATGCCCTGACTATGGCCTGCATGGCCGACGAATTGCGCAACACCCTCCTGGGAGGCCGGGTGCAACAGGCCCTGTTGCCCGACCCCCTCTCGGTGGGGTTGGAAATCTATGCCGGGCGACAGCGCCACTACCTGCTGGCCTCAGCCCATCCTGAGCTGGGCGGCGTGTACCTGACCTCGGAAAAGCTGCGGCGGGGGGTGGATAAAGAGACCGGTCTGCTTCTGCTGCTGCGCAAGCGCGCCCGCGGGGCCATCCTCTCGGCCATCCTCCAACCACCCCTGGAACGCATCCTGCACCTGGAATGCGACCATCCGGAGTGGGGGTGCAGCACGCTGGTGATCGAGGTGATGGGCCGCCACTCGAACGTCATCCTGCTGGATGGCGTGGGCCGGGTGCTCGACGCGGTAAAACGGGTGGGGCCCCACCTCAGCCCGGCGCGGCCGGTGCTGCCGGGACAACCTTACACACCGCCCCCCGCCCAGGCCAGGCTATCCCCTTTCGACCTGACGGAATACCGCCTGCGACAAATCCTGGCCGAAGCGGAACCGGAGGCCCAGGTATGGCAGGTTTTGGTCCACAGCCTGCGGGGGGTGAGCCCCCTGCTGGCCCGCGAGATCGCCTTCCGGGCTCTGGGCCAGCCCCGCGCCCCGGTGGCCCGCGTGGAACGCCTCACGCCGCTGCTGGCGGCGATCCGCGAGCTGTTGGCCCCCCTCGAAGGTGGGGCATGGCAGCCGACGGTGGTGGTGGAAGGAGGCCGACCGGCGGCCTATGCCCCCTATCCCGTCACCCACCGGGGCGCATTCCAGCCCGCCCCTTCCATGAGCCGGGCCATCGAACTCTATACCGCTGCTACCGTCGGCGCCGACCCCTACGCTGCCGCCAGGCGCCCGGTCCGGGAGGCGATAGCCGCTGCCCGCGCCCGGCTGGAGCGCCGCCGGGAAGCGCTGGAGCAATCGCTGGCCCAGGCCGCCGACGCCGACCGCTGGCGACAGTGGGGGGAATGGATTTTGGCCTATGCCCACACTGTCAGGCCGGGCCAAACAGAACTGGTGGCCGACACCGGTGAAGGGGAGCCGCTCCGCATCCCACTCGACCCGGAACTGTCGGCGGTGGATAACGCCCAGCTTTACTTTGCCCGCTACCGCAAGGCGCAGCGGGCCGCCGAGGGAGGCCCGGCGCGGCTGGCAGAGGTGGACCTGGCCCTGCGCGATCTGGAGCAACTGGAGACCGACCTGGACCTGGCTGCCAGCCGCCCCGAGATTGAAGAGGTCAAGGCAGCCCTGGTGGAGGCCGGGTACGTCCGGGCCAGACAGCGCCGCCGGGAAACCGGCCGCAGCCGACCCCTCTCCCTGACCTCGCCCGATGGGCTGCCGATCCTGGTGGGCCGCAACAGCCGCCAGAATGACGAGGTCACCTTCCGCCGCGCCGGGGGCGACGACTGGTGGTTCCACGCCCGAGGGGCACCCGGCGCCCATGTCATCGTCCGCGCCGAGGGGCAGGACCTGCCGGCTGCCACCCTTCGTCAGGCGGCGGAACTGGCCGCCTACTTTTCCCGCCTGCGGGACGAGGGAGAGGTGTTGGTGGACTATACCCGGCGGCGGTACGTGCGGCGCATTCCGGGGGCAGCGCCGGGCCTGGTCACCTACACGCAGGAGCAGACGATCCGGGTTGCACCCCGGTGGACGCCGCCGTAATTCCGCCGCTGTCCTTGACTGTGTTTTTCCCCCAAGGTATAATCAGATCATAAAGAGCCTGTAGTCAATTGACACCTGGCGGCGCAGCTATGGGGCCTAAACCGCGCGCCGGCCTGGAAGAGTTGAAGAGGAAGGATATCGCTCCTGCGGAGGAGACCGAGGAAGGCATCTACGTTCTTGTGAGGAGATAAGCCATGTTGACCAAACTGACCATCCGCAACTTCAAACCTTATTACCACATCCTGGCCAAGGGCCTGTCCAACCGGCGGGCCGAGGCATTGGCCAGGCAGGTGCGGCGCTGGGATCCGTATGCGGAAGACACCTGGCTCGGTGAGGTGGCTCCCCCGATCGATTACGGACGCCCCGTACGCGTTTTTGTGAAGCGCCGAGGGAAGGACGGGCAGTTTCAGCACAGCTACTATCTCTCGACCCTGTCCTTGCCCTCCAAGGGCTGTTTCCTGCGCCTCTACGATGAGCGGGGTGGGGCCGAAGTCGAGCAGTTTCGCAACGACAAATCCGGTTTGAGCCTGGAGGCACGGCGCAAGCGCAGTTTTACCGGTCAGCAAGGCTACATCTTGCTCACCGACCTAGCCCATAATCTGCTGGCTGACTTTGCCCACCGTGGGCTGGCGGGATCGTCTTTCGCCGGATATGGCCCAAAACGCATCGTGCGCGATTTGCTCAACATGCCAGGCCTGGTCTCCCTCGCCGACGACCAGGTGCGCATTGACCTGCTATCTCAAAACCAATTTGCCGAGGAG
>DAOTXL010000011.1:0-3264 GCA_034435455.1 Anaerolineae bacterium | reverse complement strand
GGCGGGATCGTCTTTCGCCGGATATGGCCCAAAACGCATCGTGCGCGATTTGCTCAACATGCCAGGCCTGGTCTCCCTCGCCGACGACCAGGTGCGCATTGACCTGCTATCTCAAAACCAATTTGCCGAGGAGCTGGCTATGTGCTTGGTAAGGTACTGTTCTGGCTAACTCAAGCGATTAGAAACCGCCTCTGTTTGCGCTAAGAAATAGAAATGGCCTCTGTTTGCGCAAAAATAAGGTGTGAGGCATTGGCCTATGCCCACAAGGAGGGGGTTGTCCACTGCGACCTGAAGCCGGCCAACGTCCTGTTTGCCGCTGACGGCAGCGCCAAGGTGGCCGACTTTGGCATCGCCCACGTTTCGGGCGAGATGCTGACCCGCTCCTGGCACACGCCGGCCGGGTTCGTGGCCGGGACACTGCCCTACATGTCGCCGGAGCAGACCGACGGGGTGCGCGACGACCCCCGCCTGGACCTGTACGCCCTGGGCGCGGTGTTGTATCGGATGTTGACGGGCCGGACCTACCTGGAGTTCGACCCGCAGGAGACGCCCCGCGCCCAGGCGAAGAACGTGGCCCGCATCTGCGATGAGCAGCCTCTGCCGCCCAGCCAGCACAACCGCGGGGTCCCGGCCTGGCTGGACGGGGTGGTGCTCAAGGTGCTGGCCAAGCGGCCGGAGGAGCGCTTTACCAGCGCCGGTCAACTACGGGCCGCGCTGTTGCAGCAACAGCCGGCCTCCACCCCGGCTGCGTCTCACCCACCGCCGACGAGACTGACCCCGGCCCGGCGGGCCGCGGACGCCACGCCCTCCCCGCTGCGACAGGCGCCAGCCAGGCCGGCCGCGCGCGTGGCGCCTGTCGCCAGGAGGCCCTCTCCCTTGCCGGCCTGGTTCTGGCTGGCGGTGGGCGCGGCCGCGGTGCTGCTCGTATTCTTGATCGTGGCGGTTGTTTCGTTGGGAACGGGCAGGGATGGGAGTGCAGTGGCCGGAGCGGGGACCGCTCCCAAAGTAGCAACCCGCCCCCCGACGCACACACCCAAACCGGCGATCATGCCGACGGAGACAAGCGCACCAACCAGCGCGCCAACAGATACGCCGCGACCGACTGCCACGCCGCCCCCTACACCCGTCCTGCCGCCCCCTACACCCGGGCCCAAGGCTCCGGCAGCCGGCGCCACGCGGACACGGGCCAGGGATGGCATGGTCATGGTCTATGTCCCGGCCGGCGAGTTTCTGATGGGCTCGACCGACGCCGACATTGATGCTATCCTGGCGCGGTGCAGCGACTGCAAACGGGAATGGTATACCGACGAGCAGCCACAGCACACGGTGTACCTGGATGCCTTCTGGATCGACCGGACCGAGGTGACCAACGCCCAGTTCCGCAAGTGCGTCGAAGCAGGGGCATGCCAGGCGCCGACGACCTGCGACTGGGGCGAACCGACCTACAACGATGGCTCGAAGGCCGACTACCCGGCAGTATGTGTGAGCTGGAACCAGGCCCAGGCCTATTGCCGGTGGGCCGGGGTGCGGCTGCCGACCGAGGCCGAGTGGGAAAAGGCGGCGCGGGGGACCGACGGGCGCACCTACCCGTGGGGAAACCAGGCGCCAGACTGCAATCGGGCCAACTACTGGGGAAAGGATGGCGGCTGCGTGGGTCGCACCACGGCAGTGGGGTCTTTTCCCACAGGAGCCAGCCCCTACGGGGCGCTGGACATGGCCGGCAACGTGTGGGAGTGGGTGAGCGATTGGTACGACGGCGACTATTACAGCCGCTCGCCGGCCCGCAACCCCACGGGGCCTGATTCGGGGCAGGCTCGGGTGCTGCGCGGCGGGTCGTGGGACTTCATTTGGCTCTACTCCCGCGCCGCGCTCCGCGTCAACTTCATTCCGGCGTACCGTGTCAACGGCGTCGGGTTTCGGTGTGGGGCTGCTGCGCCAGGAGGGTGATCTTCTGATCTTCTGGGTTCTGATCTTCTGATGGGGGAGTCTGAGGGGGCTCTGCCCCCTCAGATCGCGCGCAGCGCGATCGCCGCCTGTGCGGCCAAAAAGGGAGCTATCTCTGAAAACCTACAAGAACCTTTACCCACAGATCTACAGCTTTGAAAACCTGTACCTGGCCTACCGCGCCGCCCGCAGGGGCAAGCGCGACCGGGTGGCGGTGGCCAGCTTCGAGTTTGACCTGGAGCATAATCTGCTGGAGCTGCAGGCCGATCTCCGGGAGCAGACCTATCGCCCCGGCGCCTACACCAATTTCCACATCTACGAGCCCAAGCGGCGGCTGGTCAGCGCCGCGCCCTTTCGCGACCGGGTGGTGCATCACGCTCTGTGCCGCGTCATCGAGCCGATCTGGGAAGCGCGCTTCATCGACACCAGCTATGCCTGCCGCGTGGGCAAGGGCACGCACGCCGCGCTGGATCGGTGCCAGGCCTGGGCGCGCCGCTATCGCTACGCCTTCCACGGCGACGTGGTCAAGTATTTCCCCTCTATCGATCATCAGATCCTGCGCAGCCTGCTCGCCCGGCGCATCGGCGACCAACAGACGATGTGGCTGGTGGACCGCATCCTCGACAGCGGTGCGGGCATCCAGGCGCACGAGGCGCCGCCCGTCTACTTGCCCGGCGACGACCTGTTTGCCGCGCTGCGCCCACGTGGGTTGCCCATCGGCAACCTGACCAGCCAGTTTTGGGCCAACGTCTATTTGCACGAGCTGGACATCTTTGTCAAGCACGAGCTGCGCTGCCCCGCCTACCTGCGCTACATGGACGATTTCGTCCTCTTTTCCGACGACCAGGCGCAGTTCCAGGAAAGGTCTGGTCGAGTGGCCCCTGTTGCAGAATGCGCCCGGCCCGCACCAGGATGAGGTGGTCGGCGATGACCGAGGCCGATTCGGGATCGTGGGTGGTGAACAGGATGGTCAACCCATCGTCGGCCAGGGCAGGGGACTTTAGGGCAGATCGCCCGGCTGAGCCACTCGCTTCAGCCAGCTAACTTGATCAAAGTCGCGGTCAAAGCTGGTCAAGAAAGGGATGCTACGGTAGCGACAGGAGAGAGCGATCAAGGCGTCATTGAAGTTGAGTTCCCCTCGAGAAGAACGGACCAACCCGATGATTTCCGCATATAGAGCCGGTATGTCTCCTCTTTCGGCCATAACAGGCAGTAAAGTTGGAATTATCGGCGACATCGTGTATACTCACAGCCTATCTTTGGGTTTGGGAGGTTCACGATGTCGGAAGACACGACCATCACGCACGAGCCGGTGGACGA
>DAOTXL010000010.1:0-59422 GCA_034435455.1 Anaerolineae bacterium | reverse complement strand
CTCCCTCGCCGACGACCAGGTGCGCATTGACCTGCTATCTCAAAACCAATTTGCCGAGGAGTTGGCTATGTGCCTGATAAAGTACTGTTCTGGCTAACTCAAGCGATTAGAAACCGCCTCTGTTTGCGCTAAGCCTGCTTTCGACATAGAACAAATGTACGCCTTGAGAGACTTGGCATATCGCATGGAATGGGTTATAATGATGCTTGATCAAACCTCGGGCAGACAAGTCGGAGCCGAGAATGCCAAAACCAACGAGCTGCCTGCTCGATTTGGTGCGGATACCGTGTATCCGCTGCGTTCCAGCCAGTTGAGGTGGGCATCTGTTGGGGTCTACGGCGGGCTCGGCTTGACGGAATCGGTGCGTCTCTACGGTTCGTTTCATCGAACCTCGGGCGCCGTGCGTCTTGAACCGCGTAGAGGGCCACGTCACTGAGAGCTTGCCCATAATATGCTACCACCAGGCTAGCCGACGGTCAATGTTATGTTCAGCCGATTCGGGTAGCCTATTTGTGTTGAACATGATTACCCTTCAGGCGTCGAAAGCAGGCTAAGAAATAGAAATGGCCTCTGTTTGCGCAAAAATAAGGACAAAAACCAAAATTTGTCAAGGGAAGAAATAACACTCCCCCCCTCCCCCGCTTGACAGCCTGCCCACTTCATGGTATGATGGGGGCAAAAGGGCCTTAGCACTCATAAGGCGAGAGTGCTAACAGCCTGTCTGCCTGGACAGAATCGTCCACGGTTGGACTGTGGGTAGAGGAGGAAATGAACGATCTATCGCCGCGCCAACAACTGATCCTGGGGTTGGTGGTCCGGGAATATATCGCGGCAGCGCAGCCGGTCGGTTCCAAGACGCTGGAAGCCTACGGCCTGGGGGTCAGTTCGGCCACCATCCGCAATGAAATGGCCCTCCTGGAGGAACAGGGCTACCTGACCCATCCCCATACTTCGGCCGGGCGAGTGCCCACCGAACAGGGCTACCGCTACTTTGTCGAGCGCCTGATGAGCGAATCGCAGTTGCCCCTGGACGAGCAACGGACCATCCGCCATCAGTTCCATCAGGTAGGGGTGGACCTGGAACAATGGATGCGGCTGGCCGCCTCGGTGCTGGCCCGCACCGCCCAGTCGGCTGCCGTGGTCACCGGCCCGCGCACCGAGCAGTGTTACCTCCGCCATGTGGAGCTGATCTCCATCCACGACACGATGGCCCTGCTCATCGTCGTGCTGGAAGGGGGCGTCGTCCGCCAACGGATGCTCACGCTGGATGAGCCGCTGAGCCAGGATGCCCTCACCCAGATAGCCAACCGCCTGAACGACCTGTGTGTCGGCGGCTCGGCCCAGCGCGTGGCCGCCTGTCGTCACCAGGTGGGGACCCTGGAACAACAGGTCCTCGACGTCGTGGTGGAGATCATGAAGCGGGTGGATGACCAGGCGAGCCTGGACCTCTACCGCGATGGACTGATCAACATCCTGCACCAGCCCGAATTCAGCGGCCCGGAGAGCGCCCGACAGGTGATCCGTGTGCTGGAGGACAAAACACTGCTGGAAGAGCTGCTGACCGAGATGCTGGAGATCGGGGGCTTGCAGGTGATCATCGGCGGAGAAGGGCGCTGGAACGAACTCAAAGATTGCAGCCTGGTGGTCTCCCCCTACGGCGTAACGGGGGTAACCGGGGCCTTGGGCGTGATGGGGCCGATGCGCATGCCCTACAGCCGGGCTATCTCGACGGTGCGCTATGTGGCCGGGTTGCTGAGCGATCTGTTCCGCGACCTGTACGGCATTGTCGAGGAACCGTAGACCAGAGACAACTGACAACAGATGGAGGAGCGGAAACATGGCTGACGAGCAGGACCGCAACGGAGAAGAGGGGGCCGGGCCTGAACCCGAACTCCCGGCAGAAGCGACGGAGGCCGTCGCCCCCCCAGAAGAGACGGTTGACGAAATCACCACCTTGAAACAACAGTTGGAGGAAACACGGGCCAGAGAAAGCGAGTACCTGGACGGTTGGCGGCGGGCCAGGGCCGAGCTGGCCAACGCCCGTAAGCGGTTCGAGCGGGAGCAGGAACAGGCTTATACCAACGCCAAAGCCTACCTGCTGACCCGCCTGCTGCCCATCGTGGATGACTTTGAACGGGCCTTTGCCACACTGCCCGACAGCCTGTCGGGCCTGACCTGGATCGGAGGGGTGCTCCTGATCCAGCGCAAACTGCAACTGCTGCTGGAACAGGAGGGCGTCACCCCCATCGAAGCCGAGGGCCAGCCGTTCGACCCCGCCCTGCACCAGGCCGTCACCCACGAGCCTTCCGACAGCGTGCCCGAAGGCCACATCATCGGCGAACTGCAACGGGGCTACCGCCTCGGGGACCAGGTCCTGCGCCCCACCATGGTCCGGGTCTCATCCGGGCCACCTCCAGCCCCCGAAACATCTGATATCTAATATCTATCACGAAGGAGAGGATATTATGGCGCGAATTGTTGGCATTGACCTGGGTACAACCAACTCGGTGTGCGCCGTGATGGAAGGCGGCGAACCGACGATCATCCCCAGCTCAGAGGGGGGGCGGTTGTTCCCTTCTGTAGTGGCGGTCAACCCCAAGACAGGCGAGCGGATGGTAGGGCAGGTGGCCCGCCGCCAGGCCATCACCAACCCGGACAGCACCATCTTTTCTATCAAGCGGCTGATGGGCCGCAAATACAACGATCCGGAGGTGGTCAAAGCGCGCCGGGTGCTGCCGTACAAGATCCTGGAGCAACCCAACGGCGACGCCTGGGTGGAGATGGGCGGCCGGACCTATTCGCCCCCTGAAATCTCGGCCATGATCCTGCAAAAGATCAAACAGGATGCCGAGGCCTACCTGGGCGAACCGGTGGTCGAAGCGGTCATCACCGTGCCCGCCTACTTTAATGACAGCCAGCGGCAGGCGACCAAGGACGCCGGCAAGATCGCCGGGCTGAACGTGCTACGCATCATCAACGAGCCGACCGCCTCGGCCCTGGCCTACGGGCTGGGCAAGAGGGTGGACCAAAAGATCGCCGTCTATGACCTGGGCGGCGGCACCTTCGACATCAGCATCCTGGACGTGGGCGACGAGGTGTTCGAGGTGCTCTCGACCAACGGCGACACCTTCCTGGGCGGCGACGACTTTGACCAGCGGATCATCAACTGGGTGGCCGATGAATTCAAAAAGGAGCAGGGGATCGACCTGCGGCAGGACCGCATGGCCTTGCAACGGCTGAAAGAGGCGGCAGAAAAGGCCAAGATCGAGCTGTCGTCGGTGCTGGAAACCGAGATCAACCTGCCTTTCATCACCGCCGATGCCAGCGGCCCCAAGCACCTGCAGATCAAACTCACCCGGGCCCGACTGGAACAGTTGGTGGACGACCTGATCCAAAAGACGATCGGCCCCTGCCAGCAGGCGCTCAAAGATGCCAAACTGACCCAGACCGACATTGACGAGGTGATCCTGGTGGGCGGCATGACCCGGATGCCGGCCGTCCAGGAGGCGGTGCGCCGCTTCTTCGGCAAAGAGCCCCACAAGGGGGTCAACCCCGACGAGGTGGTGGCCCTGGGCGCGGCCATCCAGGCCGGCGTCCTGAAGGGCGAAGTAAAAGATGTGCTCCTGCTGGATGTGACGCCGCTGACGCTGAGCATCGAAACCCTGGGAGGCGTGGCTACCCCCCTCATCGAACGTAACACCACCATCCCCACTAAAAAGAGCCAGATCTTTTCCACCGCCAGCGACGGCCAGACCCAGGTGGAGATCCACGTCCTGCAGGGTGAGCGCCCCATGGCCGCCGACAACAAAACGTTGGGCCGTTTTATCCTGGACGGCATCCCCCCGGCGCCGCGCGGCATCCCCCAGATCGAAGTGACGTTCGATATTGACGCCGATGGCATCCTGCACGTTTCGGCCCAGGACCGGGCCACCGGCCGGGCTCAGTCCATCACCATCACCGCCTCCAGTGGATTGAGCAAGGAAGAGGTGGAGCGGATGGTCAAAGAGGCCGAGCGCCACCGGCAGGAAGACCAGAAACGGCGGGAGGAGGTCGAACTGCGCAACAACGCCGACTCGCTCATCTATCAGGCCGAAAAGCTGCTGCGGGAGCAGGGGGACAAGGTGCCGGGCAACCTCAAGAGCGAAGTAGAGGGCAAGATCGCCGCCTGTCGCTCGGCTCTACAAGGCCAGGATAGCGCCTCTCTGCAGCGCACAATGCAGGAACTTTCCGAGTCGCTGCAAAAGGTCGGCGCAGCGATGTACCAGACACCCGGCTCGCCTCCGCCCGGCGGGGATGGCTATGGCCCTCCCCCCGGCGGCGACGAAGACGTGGTCGAAGGCGAATTCAGCGAGGCGTAAGGGGCAGGGGAGCAGGAAGCAAGAGGCAAGGAGCAAGAGGCAAGGGGCAGGAAGCAGGAAGCAAGCAGCCAGAGGCATCGTGTCCTTTGTGTCCTTTGCGGTTAAAAATTGCCCGCTGGAATATCTATGAGCGCCAAACGCGACTATTACGAGATCCTGGGGGTCAGCCGCCAGGCGACGGAAGAAGAGATTAAAAAAGCCTTCCGCCGCCTGGCCCGCCAATACCATCCCGACGTGAATAAAAGCCCAGACGCCGAGGCCCGCTTCAAAGAGATCAACGAAGCCTACGAGGTCCTCTCGGACCGGGAAAAGCGGGCCCTGTATGACCGCTTTGGCCACACCGGGCCCCAGGCCGGCTTTGGGGGGTTCGGCGATTTTGGCTTTGGCGGGATCGAAGACATTTTCGAGAGCTTTTTCGGCGGGATGAGGGCCGGCCCGGCAGCGCGCCAGGGGCCCACCCGGGGGGCAGACCTGCGCTACGACCTGACGATCGAGTTCATCGAAGCGGTCTTTGGCTGCGAAAAAGAGATCGTCGTCCCCCGCCACGAAACCTGCCCCCAGTGCCAGGGCAGCGGGGCCGAGCCGGGCACCCAGCCGATTCGCTGCCCCCAGTGCAACGGCACCGGCGAGGTGCGCCGTCAGCAACAAACCTTCCTGGGCTCCTTTGTCCAGGTCACCACCTGCCCCCGCTGCCACGGTGAGCGCGAGATCGTCACCACCCCCTGCACCCTGTGCCGGGGCCAGAAGGTAGTTCAGGTCGAGCGGCCTATCCTGGTCAAGATCCCGGCCGGCGTGGACGAAAACACCCGCATCCGGCTGGCCGGCGAAGGGGAACCGGGGACGCGGGGCGGCCCGGCCGGCAACCTGTACGTCGTCATCCACGTCAAGCCCCACCCCTACTTCCGCCGCGAAGAGAACAACATCCTGATCGAGTTGGGCATCAACGTCGCTCAGGCCGCCCTCGGCGACCGGGTCCGGATCCCCACCCTCGACGGCGACGAGGAACTGGCCATCCCACCCGGAACCCAGACCGGCGAGGTCATTCGCCTGCGGGGCAAGGGGGTGCCCTACCTGCGCCGCAACGGCCGCGGCGACCAGTTGGTCATGGTCCGCGTCCTGACTCCCACCAAATTGACGCAAAAACAGAAAGAACTGCTGCGCGAGCTGGGCAAGACGCTGAGCAAAGAGGTCATCCAGGAGCCGGAAAAGAACTTTTTCGACCGGGTCAAAGAGGCGTTTGGCGTGTAAGACAGAAGGGCCATGACGATGCGTGAGGAATCGGCCGGCTGGTGGCAACAGGCGCTGGAGGATCTACGCACCGCCGAGACGCCGGCCACCATCGACCGACACTATGCCTGCGCCTTTTTCTGCCACCAAGCAGCAGAAAAGGCATTAAAAGCCCTGTTCATCGAAAGCCAACGCCAACCGGCGCCGCCCACCCATACCTTGCCGACGCTGGGACGGGCCATGGGGGTACCCCCCCCTCTCATGTCGGCCCTGCGGCGGCTGAACCTGGCCTACGTCACCACCCGTTACCCGGATGCAGCTAACGGCATCCCGGCCCAGATGTACGATGAAGAAACCAGCGCCGTGCATCTGACCGATGCCCGGCAGGTGGTGGCCTGGGTCAGGGAGCGCCTGGAGCCGGGGGCTGGATGACGATCCAGAGGGCAAATCGGCCGCCGGTTGACCCCATCGTAGCCGGGTTTGCGCAACGGCCAGGCAAGGTGCTCCGCCTGGAGAAGCTGATCCTGTTCGGCTCGCGAGCGCGAGGCGACCACCTGGTCACCAGCGACTATGACTTGATCGTCGTTTCAGCAGATTTCGAAGGTCAACCCTTTATCCGGCGGGGGCTTGTTCTCTACGATCTGTGGACCGCCGACGAAAGCTTTGATGCCCTCTGCTACACGCCACAGGAATTCGAGCAAAAGCGACGCCAACTGTGCATCGTGCAGACCGCCGTCAACGAGGGGATTGAGGTTGAACTGGCTTGAAATCAGCATCGAGGCCGACGGCGAAGCAGCCGAGGCGGTGGCCGAGCTCTTTAGCCGGATCGGGCGGGGGGGAGCGGTCACCGAGCAGCCGGTAGACTGCTTTGAGCAGGAACTGACGGCGCTGCCCCCGCCCGACACGGTGATCGTCAAGACCTACCTGCCCCTGGACGACACAGCCGACGAACTGCGCCGACGGCTGGAAGAAGGGTTGTGGCACCTGGGGCAGATCTACCCCCTCCCCGAACCGGTTATCCGCCCTCTCCAGGAGGAGGACTGGGCCGAGGCCTGGAAACGGCAGTACCATGTGCAGCGCATCGGGCAGCACACCGTCATCGTGCCGGCCTGGGAAGAGTACACGCCGCTCCCCGGCGAAGTGACCATCCGCCTGGAGCCGGGGATGGCCTTTGGCACAGGGCTTCATCCCACCACGCGGCTCTGCCTGCAGGCGCTGGAAACCTGCCTGGCGCCGGGCAGCACCGTGCTCGACGTGGGGACCGGTTCCGGCGTACTGGCCATCGCCGCCGCCAAACAGGGCGCACGCACCGTGCTGGCCCTGGACGCCGATCCGGTGGCCGTCGCGGTGGCCGGGGAAAACGTGGCCCGGAACGGCGTGGAGGAGATTGTCACCGTGCAACAGGGTTCGTTGCCCGGCGGTGAAGAGGTGCCCGTGCATTTCGTGACGGAGCAGCCGCTGCGTCTGCTGGAGGCAGGTCAGTTCGACCTGGTGTTGGTCAACATCCTGGCCCCGGTGATCGTCAGCATGGCTCCGGCCCTGGCGACCAGGCTCGCGCCCGGCGGGCGGATCATCGCCGCGGGGCTGATCGAGAACCAGGAGGCCGACGTGGCCCAGGCGCTCCAGGCCCAGGGGCTCCGGCTCAGCGGGCGGGCCCAGGAGAAGGATTGGGTCCTGTTGGTGGCCCAGCGGCACGGGCCAGACTAGAATCGGACGACCGCCGGCAGTTGTCCGACCCTTGGGAGGCCGACGATGCACCACTTTTTCGTCCCACCCGACTGGATCAAAGGCAGTTCTGTAACCATCACCGGCCCACAGGCCCATCAGATGGCCCGGGTGCTGCGCCTGCGCCCCGGCGACGAGGTGATCGTGCTCGACAACTCGGGCTGGGAGATCGAGGTGCGGCTGGTGGCCGTGGAGCGACAGGCCGTGACCGGCGAGGTGGTGCGCCGTCGGCTGTCCGGCGGCGAGCCCCGGACCAAGATCAGCCTCTATCAGGGGGCGCTCAAGAGCAACCGCTTCGAGTTCGTCCTGCAAAAAGGCACCGAACTGGGGGTGGTGGAATTTGTGCCGGTAATCGCCGACCGATGCGTGATGTCGGACCTGGAAGCGGTGGAGAACAAGCGCCGCCGCTGGGAGTGGATCATCCAGGAGGCGGCAGAGCAATCCCGCCGGGGGCGCAAGCCGGTGCTGCGGCCGGCGATGCTCTTCCCCCAGGCCTGTGAACGGGCCAGGCGGGCCGGGGGCCTGGCCCTGATCCCCTGGGAGGAAGAGAAGCAGGCCACCCTGCGCGCCCTGCTGCGCACCCCACCGCCCGGCCACGAACCAGGCTGGCCCCCTTTCACCATCCACCTGTTCATCGGACCGGAAGGGGGGTTCAGCCGGGAGGAAATAGCCCTGGCCCGGCGCTACGGCCTGGTCCCCCTGACACTGGGACGGCGGATCCTCCGCGCCGAAACGGCCGGCCTGATCGCGGCCGCCGCCATCCTGTACGAACTGGGCGATCTGGGCTGAGGCGAGGGCCGCCATGTCGCTGCGCCGCACAACCGCCATCATGCGCAAGGAGGTGCTCCACATCGCCCGCGACCCACGCAACCTCTTCCTGGTGACCGCCTCGCCGGCCTTTTTGCTCTTTCTGCTGTCTTATATCTTTTCCTTTGAGTTGCGCCAGCTCAACCTGGCGGTACTGGACCAGGACCACAGCCCCCTCTCCCGCCGCTACCTGTCCAGCCTGACCGGCGACCGGGACGTAGTGGTGGCCTGCACCGTGGACCGCTACGATGCCCTCCTGCCCCTGCTGATGGGCGGCCGGGCCGACGCGGCGTTGGTCATCCCGGCCGGCTTTGAGGCTGCCATCCAGCGTGGGCTGCCGGTTCAGGTGCAGGCCGTGGTGGACGGCGCCGACCCTTTTTCTGCCAGACAGGCCCTCAGCGCCCTGATGGCCCGGTCGGCGGCATTTATGGCCGGCTCTTCCGGCCCCCTGTCGGGGAGGGTACCGGTCGAGGTGCGCACCGAAGTGTGGTACAACGCCGGCCTGGAATCGCTGTTGAGCATGGTGCCGGGCCTGATGGCCATCGTCCTCACCATGCCTACCATGGCCCTGGCCCTGGCTCTGACCCGGGAAAAGGAGAGCAGCACCCTGGAAGGCCTGATGGCCACCCCGGTATCGGGCCTGGAGTATATCGCCGGCAAGCTGTTGTCCTACATCGGCACCAGCCTGCTGAGCACCGTGCTGGCCTGGCTGGTGGCCGTAGCGTGGTTCAAGGTACCCTTCCGGGGCAACCTCCCGGCCTACCTGCTGCTGGCGGGGCTCTATTTCCTGGCATGCATGGGCATCACTGTGGTCATTGCCAGCTTTGTCAAGAGCCAGCAGACGGCCATGTTCATCGTGCTCATCATCTTTATCGTCCCCAGCTTTTTCCTGGCCGGGCTGATCAACCCGGTGAGCACCGAATCGCCGGGGTCCCTGCTCACCTCCTACGCCCTGCCCAGCACCCATTTCGTCCAGATCAGCCGCGCCACCTTCTTGAAGGGCTCGGGGCCGGCCGACCTGACCCAGCCGGCCCTCATCCTGCTGGGCATGGGGCTGAGCGCCCTGGCCCTGGGCCTGGGCCTGTTCAAGAAAAAGGTGGCGTAGTCCCCCTGAGTGGGACGGCCATGATGGTCCGCATCGGCAACCTGATCGTCAAGGAACTGATCCAGTTCGGGCGTGACTGGGTGCTGACCCTGTTCATCCTGCTGGCCCCGGCCCTGCAACTCTTCCTGTTGGCCCAGGCCATCGAGCGGGGCGTCCACGAGCAGCCCCTGGCCATCCTCGACCTGGACCGCAGCCGCCTGAGCCGGCAGTTGATCCTCAACCTGGACAATTCCAGGGAACTACGCCTGTGTTTTTATGTCGAGGACATGGACGAGGTGCGCTCGCTGCTGGACCGGGGGCAGGCTCGCCTGGCCGTGATCATCCCTGCCGGCTTTGGACGGGGGCTGCACAGCGGGGGCGCCCCGCAGCAGATCCAGCTCATCGCCGACGGGACCAACACCGTGGCTGCCTCGGTCGTCCTGAGCTCGGCCAGCGGTGTGGTGAACCGCTTTTCCTCCGATCTGGCAGCCGGCTATGGGCTGGTGGTGCCGGAACTCATAGACCTGCGCAGCGACGTGCGCTTTAACCCGACCATGAACTTTCGGGATTTCTCGGTCCCTGCCCAACTGGGTTTTATCACCTACCAGATCACGCTGGCGGTGGCCTCGCTTGGGCTGGCCCGCGAGCGGGAACTGGGCACCCTGGAACAGTTGATGGTCACGCCGCTACACCGCTTCGAGCTGGCATTGGGCAAAGGGATCCCGGCCATAGCCATCGGGGGGTTGAATTTCATCGTCATGTGGCTCATCAGCCTGGCCCTGTTCCGGGTGCCGATGAACGGGTCGCCGTTGCTGCTGGCTGTTCTGACGCTCCTGTTCCTCACCGCCGAGGTCAACTGGGGCGTGGTCATCTCGGCCATCTCCCGCACCCAGCAGCAGGCCATCCTCTTTGTCTTTATCCAGGCGATGGTAGACATCACCTTATCCGGCTTTATGGTGCCGGTGGAAAATATGCCCGTCCTCCTGCAGGCGATCTCTCATTTTGTGCCGCTACAGCACTACCTGACCATTATCCGCAGCATCATGCTCAAAGGGGCAGGGTTGAGCGAGTTATGGCCGGAGGCGGCAGCGTTGGCTGCGCTAAGCCTGGGAGGAGCACTGCTGGCCCTGCGCACCGTGGCCCGGCGGGTGGAGTAGAGCCTCGCCCCCTGCCTCCTGCCCCTTCACCTCTCCCAGCCTCGCGCCCGTTCCACCGCCCGCTGCCAGCCGGCATAGAGGGCATCCCGCCGTTCGGCAGGCATGGTCGGTGTGAATTCGGCATCGGCCCGCCACTGGGCCGCGATCTCGTCCAGGTCCGACCAGTAGCCCACAGCCAGGCCGGCCAGGTAAGCCGCCCCCAGGGCCGTCGTCTCGGTGACGGCCGGCCGTTGCACCGCTACCCCCAGCAGGTCGGCCTGGAGCTGCATCAGCCGATCGTTGGCTGCTGCGCCCCCGTCGGCCCGCAGCGCCTGCAGGCGGATGCCGGAATCGGCGGCCATCGCCTCCAGCACGTCGCGGCTCTGATAACAGATGGCCTCCAGCGTCGCCCGGACCAGATGCCGTCGGTCGGTGCCCCGGGTCAGGCCGACAAGGGTCCCCCGGGCATAGGCATCCCAATAGGGGGCACCCAACCCGACAAAGGCCGGCACGAAATAGACGCCGCCGCTGTCGGCCACCTGGCTGGCCAGGGCGGCCGTCTCGGCGGCATGGGCAATGATCCCCAGGCCATCGCGCAGCCACTGGATGGCCGCCCCGGCGATGAACACACTCCCCTCCAGCGCATAGGTCACCCTGCCGCCGTCGGCCAGTTGCCAGGCGATCGTCGTCAGCAATCCCCGTTGCGAGGCCACCGCCTGGCTGCCGGTGTTGAGCAGCAGGAAGCAGCCGGTGCCGTAGGTGTTTTTGGCCTGCCCCGCTGAAAAACAGGTCTGGCCAAAGAGGGCAGCCTGCTGGTCGCCCGCCGCCCCGGCCAGGGGCACGGCTGCGCCCAACACCCGGGCCTCGGTCAGGCCATAGAGCTGCGACGAGGGCCGTACCTGGGGCAACATCGCCCTGGGGATGCGCAGTTCGGCCAGCAGATCATCATCCCAGTCGAGGGTGTGGATGTTATAGAGCATCGTCCGCGAGGCGTTGCTCACATCGGTGACGTGCAGCCGTCCGCCGCTCAGCCGCCAGATGAGGAAACTGTCAATGGTGCCAAAAAGGGCCTGTCCTCGTTCCGCTCTCTGCCGCAGGCCGGGCACATGGTCCAGCAACCAGGCCAGCTTGGTGCCCGAAAAATAGGCATCCACCACCAGCCCGGTCCTGGCCCGGATGGGGTCGGCCCAGCCGTCGGCGCGCAGCCGGTCGCACAGCGGGGCGGTACGCCGGCACTGCCAGACGATGGCGTTGTGCAGGGGCCGGCCCGTTTCACGGTCCCAGACGACCGTCGTCTCCCGCTGATTGGTGAGGCCGATGGCTGCCACCTGCGAGATCTCGGCGCCGGCCCTGGCCAGGGCCTGCCGGGCCGTGTTCAGTTGCGTGCTCCAGATCGCCTCCGGGTCATGTTCCACCCAGCCCGGCTGCGGATAGATTTGGGGGAACTCTTCCTGGGCCACACCGGCGATCCGGCCGGCACGGTCGAACAGAATGGCCCTGGAACTGGTAGTCCCCTGGTCCAGGGCCAGAACATACTCGGTCATCTCGCCCCTCTCCCCTGACCCATTTTTACCCTTTACGTTTTACCCCTCACGCCACCGGCAGGGTAAAGTAGAACGTGCTTCCCTGTCCCTTCTGGCTCTCGACCCAGATCCGCCCGCCATGCGCTTCCACGGCCAGCTTGCAGAAATGGAGGCCGATGCCCATCCCCCGGCGCCGGCTCTCGCCGGCCCCGTTGAGGCGACGGAACTTGTCAAAGATCACCCCCTGGGCTTCCTGGGCAATGCCCGGGCCGGTATCGGTCACCGAACACAGGATAGCCGGCCCCTCTGGACCGCCTGTCGGCACCGCCCGCAGCTCAATCTGCCCCCCGGCCGGCGTGTACTTGAGGGCATTGTCCACCAGGTTGCTGAACACGCGGCCGATCACCTCGGCGTCGATCATCGCCAGGGGCAACCCCTCCGCCAGACTGACCTGGAGGCTCAGCCTCCCCGCCGTAGCCAGGGACCGATATCCGTCCACCACCGGTCGCACCACCCGCGCCAGCGGCACGGGCCGGAGGTCGAGGGGCATCTTTCGCTCCTCCAGACGCCGGATCCACAGCAACGATTCCACCCGGCTGTACAGGTTGTGCCCCCCATCCAGGGCAATGCGCAGCAGTTCGCGGGCGGTGTCCCGGTCCAACTGCTCCTCCTCGCGGAGCATCTCCAGGCTGCCGATCAGCGCCGCCAGCGGCCCCTGCAGGTCATGGACCATCATGCTGAGCAGGTCTTCGCGAAACTGCTCCAGTTCCCGCTGGTGGGTTACATCCCGCAGCACTGCGATCCGGCCGATCACCTCGCCTGAAGTACCGAACACCGGCGAGGCGGTGCCCGCCACATACCGCCGCTGGCCCTCCATCTGGAAACTGAACGAGAGAGGGATCACCTCCTCTGGCCGCTCCCGCACCTGGCGGATCGAGGAGGCCAGGCCGGTAGGGTCCAGGTCACTCAGGGGCAAGAACCAGGCGCTGAGCACCCGCTCCACATCCAGCACATTGACCCTCCACAGCCACCCTTCGATCTCAGGCCCGAACAGTTCGCGCACCCGGGGGTTGGTCAGGATCACCTGGCCGGCCGTATTGAACACAATGACCGCCTCGTGCGTGGAATCAAGGATGGCCTGCAGCCGCTCGCGGCCGGCTATCACCTCCCGGAACAGGCGGGCATTGGTGATGCCGATAGCCGCGTGGTCGGCCAGGAGCCGGATGAAACGGACCTGCTCCTCGCCAAACGCCGCCAGTCGGTCGCTTTCCAGGGTAAGGACGCCGATGACACGGCCCTCGTGAATGATGGGCGCGCTGAGTTGGGACCGGCTGGTAGGGGACACGGCCGCATAATCGGGGTCCCGGGTCACATCGGGCACCACAGCCAGGACCCCGCTGCGCGCCACCCGGCCGGTGATGCCCCGGTCGGCCGGCCACGGCTCCGTCCGATAACGATCCGCTTCCGGGGGATAGCCCCGCTGCGCCAAAATATGCAGGGTGTTCCGGTCCGGCTCCCAGAGGGCAATAATCCCCCGGTCCACACCTGTCGCCAGCAAAGCCCGCTCCACCACCAGGTCCAACACCCGTTCATAGTCCAGGGTGGAGGTCAGTTGCCGGCTGATCTCCTCGATGGAGGTCAACTCTTCCACCCGCCGGGCCAGGGTCGCATCGGTCTGCTCATACAGTTGGCGGGCCCGGTCCCGCTCATGGGCCACCGCCGCATACAGGCGGGCATTTTCGATGGCGATGGCCGCATGATTGGCAAAGGTGGTCAACATCTCCATCTCGTTGACGGAGGGAGTGTGAACGCGGGCAAAGTATACGCTCAGAACGCCGAGGAGCCCCTCCCGGCCGGAAAGCGGCACGTCAATCACCGCCCGGTAGCCCTCCTCCTGGGCCAGGTGGGCCAGCTCGGTCAGGTCCGGCTCGACCAGGATATCGGGCACAATCATGGGCCGCCCGGTCGCCAGGGCCAACGCCCGGTTATCCTGCCCCACCCGCAGATGCTGCGAACGCTGCACATAGGCCGGGCTCAGCCCCTTGGCGGTCCGCAGCCGGAGCTCGCGGCCATCCTCACTCAACTCAAAGATGGCCGACTTGTCGCAGCCGACAACCTGGACCACCGATTCGACGATGGTCCGCAGCACCTCCTCCAGGTCAAGGGAGCAGGAGATGGCCGACGACACCATCGCCACGACCGCCAGCTCGGTGGCTCGCTGCTGCATCTCGGCATACAGGCGGGCGTTCTCCAACGCCACACACGACTGATCGGCCAGCGCGCTCAGAAACTCGCGGTCGGCCTGCGTGTAGGGCCACTCAGACCCCTGGGGGCCGAGGGTGAACCAACCGATCAGGTCCCCTCTCAGGCACATCGGGATGAGCAGGTGAACGCCCGCCGCCTGAAGCCCCAGCCATTCCGGCCTCTGACCCTCCGGCA
Source organism: Anaerolineae bacterium (assembly GCA_034435455.1). GTDB lineage: Bacteria > Chloroflexota > Anaerolineae > JAAYZQ01 > JAAYZQ01 > DAOTXL01. The sequence continues at coordinate 45,123 of DAOTXL010000010.1, read as the reverse complement.
GGTCGTTCACGTGCTGGGGCAGGTAAAAAGGGTGCCGGCGGGTCATCAACAGGGTCGGGATCCGGTGATCGCCTCCAAACCTTGCCCCCTCCTGCCACAGCTCCTCCGTCGCCAGCCGACCGCGGCTCAGGGCCACGCGATACCCCTCCCCGTCCTCCGACAACACAATCGCCAGCCCGGCCGGGTGGAACACCTCCTCCACCTGCTCCGCTATCCTGAACAGCAGCCGGGGAGGGGAAAGCAGGGTAGTCAACGCCCGGGAATAATCCTGGAGCAGCCGGCGATAGCTCACCCGACGGCGATAGAACAACCTGTCTGCCACACGTTGAAGGCCATCGCGCAGCGGCAGGGCGATGAGGACGGTGAGCAACGTAGTCAGGAGGGCCACAGAAGGCAGCCCCATGCCCGGTGAAAACACACGCAGCAAGCTGCCCAGTGCCGTGGCCAATGCCAGGTAGAGCAGGGTGATCAGCACCATCAAGGCCGAGTAGACCACGCCGCGGTTGATGACCTGGACCACGTCGAGGAAACGATGGCGCTGCATGGAAAAGGCAAAGGCGCCCAGGATAGTCAGGACCGGCAACTGGCGCAAACCGGGCATAAAACTTACCGGCGGTGGGCGGCCCAGGAGGTTGGGCAGATAGTCGGTCAGCAAGATCAGCCCCCCGCCCAACCCCAATCCTCCCAAGATCCAGACCAGTTGCTGGCGGACCGGAGAAGAGGTCCGGGAGAAATAGAGGATCAGCATCCGCACCAGGGCCAGGCCGACGATCAGGATGACGAACAGCAGTTGCAGGCTCTCATCCCCCAGGCCCAGCCTGTCCAGCCCCCAAAATGCAGCATAGGCCCGGCTTCCCAGGGCCAGATGGCTGAGCATCATGGCGGCCAGGAATCCACCGGGCAGGTAAAAGAGCAGCGGGCTCCACCGCCAGGCGCGGATCAACCGGCTTTCGGTCGGAAAAATCAGGAACAGGTGCAGGGTCAGGCAGGCAAACAGAACCACAGCCGCGATATCCAGCGGCCAGGCGATGGCAAACGCATCGGCCACCCTTTCGGCATTGGCCGGGGAAAAGAGCCAGACAAAAAGGAGGGTCAGGTTGCCGACCAGGTAGTGCAACTGGGGAAACATCAACAGGGTGACCATGCCCAGGAACAGGCGCGCGGCCAGGTCCCGGCGGCGATAGACCTGCCGTGCCAGCAAGACCGACACAACGAGGGCCACCGCCCACAGGAGCCCATTGACCAACAGGAGCCAGTACATGGTCAATCCCGGTTCTCAAACAAGGTCAACCACCACTCCACCTCTTGGGGTGTGGGTGGCACTTCTTTTGGTTCCGAAGGCATCCCGTGTCGGCTGCCCAGTTCCGCGGCGAACTCCTGGGTACTGCACACCCGGGCTCCATAACGGGCCACCGTCGCGGCCAGCTCCCCATCGGAGGTGACGACCAGCCACTCCTGTGGGTTGTGGCTGCGGGCCACGCGCCGGATGATCACCTCATCGGCACTGCTCCCATGCGGAGCAAAGACAACCTTGATGCCCCCCAGATGCCATGTTTCCGACAAAGCAAAGGTCCCGCCGGGATCGAACACGACAGTGATCGCCCGACCTGTCCGCGCCCGATAGGACTTGAGCATCCTGACCAGTCGCTCCTCGTCATCCGCCTCCTCAAGAGAGAGCGACCTCAGGCGGCCGATCAGGTTGTGGCCATCTATCAAGATCGGCACATCCTTGTTCCTTCCAATTATACCGCATCGCCCCAGGAATAGCAATCACCCAGGAGTACTACCCGGTGGGGCAACGGCCGGCAGGTGCCCTACCCCTCGGCGACCTTTCCCGATGGGGAAGCAGGAGCCTTGTGAGCCTGCTCCAGATCCGCCAGGCGGTTCTCCAGGACCTGGTCGGGGGAAAAGCCGTGCAGTTGCAGGTAAAACCGGGCGCTGTCCAACAGTGCCTGAGCCGGCACAAGCCCGACCACCTCGCAGCGGGTCACGCTGAGGCCGTAGCGGGCCGCTTCAGCCCGGATCATTTCCAGCACGCGGTGGATCGGCGTGTGGCGATAATCGGTCAGGTTCATCGAAATCTGGGCCTGCCCCTCGACGAGCAGTCCCAGGGCCTTGACGTAGCGCAGGCCGCCGCTGGAATGGCGCACCGCCCGGGCAATGGCCTGGGCAGGAGCCAGGTCGGGGGTGTTGAGGTAGACGTTCAAGGCGATCAGCGGCGGCCGGGCGCCGATGGCCGTGGCCCCGGCACGGCCCATGGCCGCCGGGCCAAAATCGGGCGCCCGGTCCGGATCGGTGCCGATCTCCTCCTTCAGCCCCTCATACTCCCCGCGCCGCACATCGGCCAGATTGCAGCGGTCGGGCCGGGCAGCAGCCGCTTCGTACAGGTAGACCGGGATGCCCAGTTCGTTTCCCACCCGCTCGCCAAGCTGCCGGGCCAGAGCCACGCAGTCGTCCATGGTCACCCCCCGCACCGGCACAAAGGGCACCACGTCGGTCGCGCCCATGCGGGGGTGTCCACCCTGGTGCTGCTCCATGTCAATCAACCCGGCGGCCTGGCGGATCCCCTGAAACGCCGCCTCGACCATCGCCTGGGGCTCACCCACCAGCGTGACGACCGAGCGGTTGTGGTCCACGTCCGATTGTACGTCCAACACCCACACGCCGGCCACCCGGCTCATCGCCGTCACGATGCGGTCAATCACCTCCTGGCGGCGGCCTTCACTAAAGTTGGGCACACATTCGACGAGCTGTTTCACTCCCCCTCCTGGCGGGCCGGTCTGGCTAGACATATTATAGCATTTTCGCCCCAGGTTGTCAACGTTGGCACAACGCTTGCCCGCTCCCCCCTTTTGTGATAGAATAGCCTCCGTGCCGCCCGCCTGCCTGGCGCGACCAGGGGCGGCAACTCTTTGCGACGGGAGGGTTATGCTCGACTCGATCCCGGCTCCCTGGCGGGCCACGCTCTGGCCCCTGCTGGGAGCGGCCATCATCCTGACCGTGGGTTATCTTCTGCCCACCTGGCTCCGCCGCCTGCTGGCGGCCGCGGCGGCTGCGGCCTCGCTGACGGGGCTGTGGTCTCTGGTGGGGGGAACGCCGGACAGCGCCGGATGGTCCTGGGAACCGATCACCTTTTTCCGCGCAGGGCCTGCCCTCCAACCCCAACCCCTGTCATTGTTTGTCGGGATCACCCTGGCCGGGACGACAACGGCCGTGCTGCCGGGCATCCGGGGGGCGGCCAGGACCGCCTGGCACGGGCTGATGTTGGTGGCGCTGGCCGGCTGCCTGATCACGGCGATGGCCGCCAATCTGTTGACTCTGGCGTTGGGCAGCGCCTTGCTGGACCTGGCCTTGCTGGCGATGGCGGCGTCGGCGGCCGGCGAGGCGGGCCGCATTGCCTGGCGGATGGCGGTGCCCGGCGTGGCCTCCACGCTGTTGCTCTTTTCCGGTGCGATCCTGATGAACACCCAGGCGGGGACCACCTTTCTTTCAGCCCGCCTCTTTCCGATGGGAGTGCTCCTGCCGCTGGGCCTGGCCGGGCTGGCGCGCCTGATGGCTTTTCCGCTGCACCCTCGCGGGCTCGCCACGGCCGAGAACGCGGCCACCCTTGTGCTGCCGACCGGGGCGGGAGCCTGCCTGCTGGCCCGGGTGCAGTCCCTGGCCCCCACCCTGGCCGACCGGCCCTGGGTGCTGGCCGTTGGGGGAGCGGCCCTGCTGGCCGGCGGGGCGCTGGCCTGGATCGGAGGGGCCCGCGACCCGGATCGCGCCGGCACCGGTTCCGCCCCCTGGTTCGGCCTGGCCGTCCACCAGGTGGGCCTGACCCTCCTCTTTATCCTGCTTCTAGACGGGTTGGCCCCCTGGCCGCTGGTGAGCCTGGCCCTGGCCGTGGGGATGACGGCCATCTGGTGGGACAGCAGCCTGGCCCAAGAGCCTGCCCTCCGGCCCGGCTGGCTCCAGGCGATGGGCCGGCGGCTGGCCTCCGGGGTGGGGTGGGTGCAGGGCCGTGTGGCCACGGCTGTGCCGGCCCTGGGGCGGTGGCGCAACTCCCTCCCCCGCCTGCGGCCGGGATGGGTGGGACAGAGGCTGTTGCCGGCCCTGGCCCTGGCTTCGCCGGCCGGAGCGCCGTTCACTGCCGGGGCCATCAGCCGGTGGTCCCTGTACGGCAGGCTGCTCGCCCAGGGACAGGGCACCCTGTTGCTGGCCCTGCTGCTGGCCGACACCCTTCTGGCCGCCGGCCTGTGGGCCGCGCTGCGCGCTCTTGTTCGCCAGAGGGCCGACCGACCTGTCAATCCGCTCGCCACCTTGGCCCTCCTCGCCCTGGTCGTGGCCACGCTGCTGGTGGGGGTATCCCCGGGGCGGCTGGGCAGTCCCCTGGGGCTGGAACCGCCGCCCAGGGCCGGTGTCTCGGCCTGGGGATTGGGGCTGCTCTACGGGCTGCCCTGGCTCCTGGGCCTGTGGCTGGCCTATGCCGGCGGCCGGCTGGCGCGGCCCCTCGACCCGATCCGGAGTGCCCTCAACCTCGACTGGCTCTACCGGGCCGCCTCCTGGGCCGGGCAGCGGCTGGTGGACGGCCTCTACTGGCTGAGCCGGGTGGGCGAGGGCGACGGCTGGTGGGGCTGGGCGCTCATCCTCCTGGCCCTGGGCGCCATCTTTTTGACCGCCCGCTGAGGTAGCCGATGGACACCCTCTCCGACGCCTTTGCCTTCACGGCCGGCCTCCCGGCCACGGCCGGCCTGCTCGTGGCCGCGGCGACCATCTTTCTCACCTCCGACTGGCGGCTGTCGTTGACCGGCCTGCTGGTCCAATACCTCTTGCTGGGGCTGACCCTCACCCGCTTCATCCAACCCGAACTGGCCATTGCCAAAATCCTGGCCGGCGGCCTGGCGGTGTCTATCCTCTACCTGACCGCCCGACACATTCAGGATGTCAAAGGGCAGCCGGCGGCCAGTCGGGAAGGCTCCCATTTGCTGGGGCTGCCCATCGGGTGGGGGGCCGGACCCCTGGGGCTGCCCCTGCGCCTGCTGGTGGTTTTCCTGGTAGCCCTGGCCGTCCTGCGCCTGTTCAGCGCCTATTCCGGCTCGCCGGTGCCCGCCGACATTGCCCTTGTGGCGTTGTGGCTGGGAGGGATGGGGATGGCAGGGCTGGTGCTGGGCCATGAGCCGCTGCGCGTTGCCGCGGCGGTGCTCACCTTCCTGGCCGGATTCGACCTGGTGTACACCATCCTGGAGCACAACCTGGCCGTCAGCGGCCTTCTGGGGGCACTCCTCCTGCTGACGGCGCTGGCCTTTTCCTACCTGGCGACGGTCCACGGCCTGGGTTCCCACCCCGTCGAGCCGGAGGAGGAGGCCGGGCCATGACCCCTATCCCTGGTCCGATCATCCTCCTGGCGCTGCCGCTGCTGGCGGCCGGGATCACCTTTTTGGTACGGCGATGGGCTTTCCTGGCCGCGCCCATCGCAGTCGTGACCACGGCCATCCTGGCTTTCCTCTGCCTGCGCCTGCCCCTGGACCGTTCCGCCTTTGTGCTGGGCCAGGAAGTGGCCTTTGGCCGGCCGGTGGTGATCCTGGGGCGGAACCTGATGCTCGACCCGGCAGGCCAGGTATGGCTGGCCTTTGTGTTCGCCCTGGCCGCCACCCTTTCCCTGGCCGCCTGGCGACTGCCCCAGGGCCGGCTGTTTTTGCCCATCAGCCTGGTCATCCTGAGCCTGTACACCCTCATCGCTTTGCTGCAGACCTTTCTGTTGGCCACCCCCGTCCTGGCCATCAGCGCCGCGCTGGCCATGTTCCTCGTCCAGGACGAGCTGCACACGTCGGTCCGGGGGGGGCAGCGCTACCTGGTGGTCACCTTGCTGGCCGTGCCGTTCCTCCTGGGCGCCTCGTGGTTCGTGGACCAATCAACCCTGGGGCCGGAAAATGCGGCGCTGATCCGCCCGGCCCTGTTGCTGGCCGCTTTTGGCTTCGGGCTGCTGCTGGGTGTTTTCCCCTTCGGCACCTGGCTGCCGGCCCTGGCTGCCGACGCCCCGCCCCTGGCCACCGCCTTTATCCTCACCACGGGGCAGGCCCTGGCCCTTTTGCTGGCCTCGGTCTTTTTACAGGGCACGCCCGTGACCTGGTCGGAACCGACCCTATCCGACGTGCTCCGCCTGACCGGATTGGCGACGGCAGCCGCCGGGGGGCTGATGGCCGCCGCGCAACGCGATTGGGGGCGGTTGTTCGGCTACGCCGCCTTGAGCGACCTGGGTTACCTCTTGCTGGCCATGCCGGCAGGCGGCAGCCAGGGCCTGAGCCTGACCTTGCTGCACCTGGTCAACCGGGCCGCCGCCATCACCCTGCTGGCCGTAGCCCTGGCTATCTTGCGGCAGCGCCTCGGCACCGACCGGTTTGCCCGCCTGCAGGGCACCGCCCGACGGCTGCCGGTCGCCACGATGGGCCTGATGGTGGGGGGGCTGTCGCTGGCCGGCTTTCCCCTCACCGCCGGATTCCCCACCCACTGGGCCATCAGCCGGGCGATCTGGGGGTGGGCACAGCCCTTTTCCGCAGCGACGCAAGGAGCCGCCGAAGCGGTGCCCGGCCAGGAATGGGTCTGGGTCCTCACCCTGATCGGCCTGCTGTTCTCAACGGCCGGCACCCTCATCGGGTTGCTACGCGGCCTGAGCGCGATGCTGGGGACGAACCCCCGCCCCGACGCGGTTCGTCAGCCGGCCCTCGCCTCCCTGCTGGTGCTGGCCCTGGGCACCCTGACGGTGATCCTGGGCCTCTATCCCCAGCTCTGCCTGGAGCCGATCCAGAGGGCTGTGCAGGCGCTTGTGGGGGTTGGATATTAGATATTGGATATTGGAGATTGAGAGAGTTAGAGATGGACAAGAGTTCGCGGTTGCCGGGGTTCTATGATCTGAGTGTCAAGGAGCGGGCCGGCCGGGTGGCCGAATGGGCCGGGCTGGACGAGGAGGAGGGCAGCCTGCTATCCAGAGGGGGGCTGACCGTAGAGCGGGCTGCCCAGATGATCGAAAACGTGGTGGGCCTCCACGCCCTGCCCCTGGGCATCGCCCCCAATTTTGTCATCAACGGCCGCGAGACCCTGGTGCCGATGGCCATCGAGGAGCCGTCGGTGGTGGCTGCCGCCAGCTTTATGGCCCGCATCGTGCGCCAGGCAGGGGGCTTTGCTGCCGACACTACCGAGCCGGTGATGATCGGCCAGATGCAGATCCTCGACCTGCCCGACCCGTGGGCTGCTCGCTTTGAGCTGCTGCGCCACAAACAGCGCCTGCTCGAGGCGGCGAACCGGACCGACCCGATGGTGGTCTCGTTGGGCGGTGGGGCCCGCGACGTGGAGGTGCACCTCTTTCCCGACACGCCACTGGGGCCGATGCTGGTGCTGCACCTGCTGTTCGACACCCGCGACGCGATGGGGGCCAATACGGTCAACACCGCCGTCGAGGCCCTGGCTCCACTGGTAGAAGAGATCGGCGGGGGGCGGGTCCACCTGCGCATCCTGTCGAACCTGGCCGACCGACGGCTGGCCCGCGCCCGATGCACCCTCCCACCAGAGCTCCTTTCTTTTGATGAATTCAGCGGAGAACGGGTGGTGCAGGGGATCGTCGAAGCGTATACCTTTGCCGCCGTGGACCCCTATCGGGCGGCGACCCACAACAAGGGGATTATGAACGGCATAGACGCGGTGGCGCTGGCCTGCGGGCAAGACTGGCGCGCCATCGAGGCCGGGGCCCACGCCTATGCCGCCCGCAGTGGGCGCTACACCTCGCTTTCCACCTGGACACGGGACCGGGCGGGCAACCTGGTGGGTACCCTGGAGCTGCCGCTGGCGGTGGGGACCATCGGCGGGGCGACGCGGGTGCATCCGGGGGCCAGGGTCGCCCTCAAAATTCTGGGGGTACAGAACGCCCGGGAGCTGGCCGAGGTGATGGCTGCCGTGGGGCTGGCCCAGAACCTGGGGGCGCTGCGAGCCCTTGCCACCGAGGGGATCCAGCGCGGGCACATGGCCCTGCACGCCCGGCAACTGGCCATCGCTGCCGGGGCCAGGGGCAACCAGGTATCGGCGGTCGCCGCCCGGCTGGTGATGGAGCGCACAATCCGGCTCGACCGGGCGCAGGAGATCCTGGCCGAGATGGCTCCCTCAGAGCCGGCCTGAAAAGCCAGGTGCGTCACGCCGCCAACCTGACACTACCTGCTATGGCGGCCCACTCCTCCAGGCTGAGCGTTTCGGCCCGGCGGCGCGGATCCACCCCGGCCTGGGCCAGCGCCGCCGCCACGTGGTCCGGGGGCAGCCCCAGCCCACGGCTCAACGCGTTGCGCAGCGTCTTGCGCTTTTGGCCGAACCCGGCCCGCACGGTGCGAAAGAAATCGGCCTGACTTATCCCCTCGGGCAGGGCGATGGCCGGCTGCCCGGCTACCTCGATGCGCACCACCGCCGAATCCACCTGGGGCGGCGGATAAAAGGCCCCGGCCGGAATGCGGGCCACGAGGCGCGGTTGACCGTAGAACTGCACACTCACCGCCAACAGGCTCATGTCCGGGGGGTGGGCGACGATCCGCTCCGCCACCTCCCGCTGCACCGTGACCACCATCAGCCGGGGGCGGGGCTCATCCTCCAGGAAGCGGCGCAGCACCGCCGAGGTGATATAGTAGGGCAGGTTGCCCACCACCTTGTATCCCTGGGGCGGAAAACCGAACTCTCGGACCTGGAGGATGTCGCCGTGGACGATCTCCACGTTGGGCAGGTCGGCCAGTTGCTCGCGGAGGATCTCGGCCAGCCGTCCGTCGAGCTCGACGGCGACGACCCGCCCGGCCCGCCCGGCCAGGAGGCGGGTCAAGGTGCCCAGGCCGGCCCCCACTTCCACCACCGCCTCGTCGGGCGACAGGTCGGCCGCCGCGACGATCCGCTCCAGAGCAACCGGGTCGAGCAAAAAGTTTTGCCCCAGGCTCTTCTTGGGGTGCAGGCCGTAGGCCCGGAGCAGGGCGGGGATGGTAGACATGGCCCCCGATGCGCCTATCGCCGCCGGTCGGGGAACCTGGGCCAGTCGGGAAGTACCCAGCGGATCTGGCTCGGCGGCGGCACCGGCGTCAGCAGGTAGACATCGGTCCACCAGTGCCACGACTGATAGTTCCACGGGTCAAAGCCCAGGTCCACGAACTTGCCCTTGACCCCCCCACCCGTATCCCCGGCCCGGGCCAGGCCATAGCCGGGGATGTACAGCTGCGTCCTGAGGGGGATGACGGTCGGGTCCACGGCCACGATCCCCTTGGTCAGCTTCCAACCCAGGCGGGTGTAGCCGTAGCGCGGATGATCTTTCGATTTGCCGGAGGAGGCCGCCGTGTAGGAGGTGGTATAGACCCGGATCTTGCGCCAATACTCGATGGGACCGTCGGGGGTATCCAGGGTGCGGATGACGATCTTGGTGCCGTACGCCAGCGTCTTGGTGATGGGCAGCTGCTCGGTCCACACATCTTCGAGGAAACGCTCCACCTCCCGCCCATCTTCATACACCACGCGGTAGCGCCGCTTGGTCAGGCCGATCTGCCCCTGTTGCACCAGCCGGATGTTGTCAATCTCTACCTCCGGGTCGGGGACCCACACCGTCTCGAAGGGGATCGGCTCGAACTCAACGGCCAGTTCCTCCCGCACGCGGGTGATGCGGACCATCAGGTTGGCCTGGATGGCGGCATCCAGGCCCGGTTCGACGCGGTCCCTGCCCACCAGGGCAATCCCTTCCTGGCCCAGGAGGCCGGCCACCGTCCCGGCCCGCGTCCGGGTGCGGAGGACCCGCCCGTCCACCTGGATGGCAACCGGCACCGAGCGGCGGATCGTCACCGTCATGCCCGGCACCACCCGCTCCTGGAGGCCGGGCGTCACCTCATCCCCCAGGAACAGCACCACGCCCTGCTCCTGCAACACCTGGCCGACCGTGGTCAATGTGGTGTACAGCAACCTTGTCGCCCCATCGTCATCCAGGGTCAACGAGGTGGCCCGCCGCACGCGGAGGAGCGGCGGATCGCCGGCCGGCGCGGCAGGGGTAACCCGCAAACCGCCCCGATAGCTGACCGTCCGGGAGGGAGCCGGGTCCTCCCACAGCGGAGTATCCACCCCCACCGGCCGGTCCCTCAGCCACAGTTCGTCGGCCGGGCCTGGCTGCACGCCCGCTTCGGCCAGGAGCTGGCCGACGGTCGCTGCGTGGGTGCGCAGTTGCCGCGTCTGGCCGTCGGCGCTGAGGGTCACCGGCCGCGCCCGCTGCACCTGGATGATCAGGCCGGGTTGCAGGGGAGCCTCCAGCCCCGGTGAGACGCGGTCCTCCGGGTACAGGTCAATCCCGACGCAGCGCAGCGCCTCGCCCACCGTGGGGGCGTGGGTGTGCAGCTCATGGCGCTGCCCATCTACCTCGACGGTCAGCGGCGAGCCGGTGTAGACCCAGCCGAAAACCAGCAGGGCCAGCGCCCCGGCCAGCAGGGCCAGGGTCAACAGGGCTGGTATGTGCCACGCCGGGCGTTTCAGGACAATCCCCTCCGAGGCCAACAGAGACTAGCCTCCGCTTACAAACCGGGCTGCCGCCCGGCCGGCCACATAACCGGTTGAAAAGGCGGCCTGCAGATTGAAACCGCCGGTGTCGGCCTGCACGTCCAACACCTCCCCGGCAAAATAGAGCCCCTGCACCAGCCGCGAGGCCATCGTCCGGGGGTCCACCTGGCGCGTATCCACGCCGCCGGCAGTCACGATCGCCTCCTCCAGTGGGCGATGGCCGATGACCGTCAGCCGGAAGTCGTGGAGCAGCGCCCGCAACCGCCCCCGCTCCTCGGCGGTGATCTGGTGGCCTGGCTTGTCGAGCGGGATGCCACTGCGAGCGGCCATCACAGCGATCATTTTCTGGGGCAACAACCCCTTGAGCAGATTGCGGAAGGTCCGCCGGCCGAACTGCTCCAGGTCGCGCCGCAGGCGGGCATCCAACTGTTCCGGGCTGAGGCCCGGCTTGAGGTTGAGGCTCAGCTCCAGCCGCCCCTGGCCCAGCCGCACCACTGCCGGGCCGCTCAGTGTCAGGATAATCGGCCCGGAAACGCCATAGTGGGTGAACAGCATCTCGCCAAAATCGCGGGCCACCTCCTGCCCGTCCAGCAGCAGCCGCACCTGGACGTTGCGCAAGGAGAGGCCCATCATCGCCCGGCACTCCGGGCCGGCGCAGACCAGCGGCACCAGCGCCGGGCGGAGCGGCACCACCGTGTGGCCCACCTGCTCCGCCAGGCGATAGCCATCGCCGCCGGAGCCGGTCTTGGGGTACGACGCCCCACCGGTAGCGAGGACCACCGCCTCTGCGGCGATCTGTTCCCCGGTTTCCAGGACCACGCCTCGGAGCCGGCCCCCCCTTTGCAGCAGGCCGACGACCCGGCTCCGCAGGCGGATCCGCACGCCCTGCTCGCGGGCAAAACGGGCCAACGCCTCGGCCACCTGGTGGGCGTCATTGGCGGCCGGAAAGACCCGCCCGCCGCGCTCCACCACCGTCGGCACGCCCAGGCCCTCGAAAAAGGCTATCAGATCGGGCGCGAAAAAACGGGCAAAGGCGTTGCGCAAGAAATAGCGCGACTCACTCGCCGGGTCGGGGAAAGCGAAATGGGCCAGGAACTCTTCCAGGTCGGCGGTGTTGGTCAGGTTGCAGCGCCCCTTGCCGGTGAGGCGCAGCTTGCTCCCCAGGCGGGCCATCCGCTCCAGGAGCAGCACCGAGGCGCCGGCCATCGCCGCCTGCCCGGCGGCCATCAGCCCGGCCGCCCCCCCGCCGACCACCACAACCTGTCCATCTGGTGCCATTGCCCCTCATGGTGATTCCCCCCACCGGCCGGCAAACCTGCCGGCGGGAGGCTGGGCCGCCAAAACAGCGAGCCGGAGGGGCAAGCCATCCACGGCGACCTTCCTGTCCCCTCCAGCCCGTAATAAGTCCTGGTCGTGCACCCCCTGTCGAACCGGGCCAGCCGGCTTACCAGACCAGCCGGCTCCGGCCAGGCACCCCTGCGGCACCCAGGAGGGACCACTTACCGTTGCTTCCTCCCGGACCTGGCGGGGTTCGCGGGCTCCTGCCGCGCAGGACCCAACCTTCTCCGCCGCTTTGCCTGGCAGTCCCGACCAACCCTGAGCCCTCGAGGGGGAATTCGACCCCGCTACGGCGGTTTGCGGGTACAGGGCACCGCCAGCTCCCCGTCTAGCACGACCGGTAAAATAGTACCACAAAATGGGGGAACGGTCAAGCCGCAGCAGGAAGAAAGTTCTACCGGCCTGCTTCCAGCAACGCCTTGATCCGCGCCGCGATCAACTCGATGGCCACCTCGTTAAAGCCCCCCTCCGGGATGATCACGTCGGCGTAGCGCTTGCTCGGCTCGACAAACTCCTGGTGCATGGGCCGGACGGTGCTCAGGTATTGCTGGATGACCGACTCCATCGTCCGACCCCGCTCGGCGATGTCCCGTTGCAGGCGGCGGATAAAGCGGATGTCCGAGTCGGTATCCACATAGATCTTGACATCCATCAAGCGGCGCAGCGCCTCGTCGGCAAAAATGAGGATGCCTTCCACCAGGATGATGCGGTGGGGCTCCACCCGCCGCGTCTGTCCCGTCCGGGTGTGGGTGGTGAAATCGTAGACCGGCATCGCGATGGCCCGCCCGGCCTTGAGCTCTTTCAGATGGGTGATCAACAGTTCGTTATCGAGGGCATCGGGATGGTCGAAATTCATCATGGCCCGTTGGGCCAGGGGCAGGTCGCTCAGGTCTTTGTAATAGGCGTCGTGCTGGATGAGGGAGATCTGCTCGGTGCCCGCCCGCTTCAGAATCGCCTGGGCCACCGTCGTCTTGCCCGACCCGGTGCCGCCGGCCACACCAATGACCACCGGTTCCATGTTTTTTCCTCCTATCAGGGATAAGGGGGAAGGGGGAGGGGGAAAGGGTGAATCCTAAAGCCCTAACGCCCGGCGGACTTCCACGATGGCCAACAGGCCCACGAGGGCAGCCGCAGCGGCCGCCACGGCCAGCACCGCCGCCCAACGTCCAGGGTGCTTCTCCAGCCGCCACGATAGCAGGCTCAACGCCGCGATCAGCCAGGTGATGGCCATCCACCCTTCGCGCGGGTCGCCGCTCGCCAACCGGCCCACCGTCCGCCATGCCCACCAACTCCCTGCTACCAGCCCACCCCCCAGGGTCACCAACGCCAGGGACACCGCCTCCCGCAACAGGACCCCCAGCCCGGCGCGGGAGGGTCCCGCCAGGCCCAGGCCGCGCCTGGCCAGCCCGGCCCGCAGAGCCAGGGCCAGGCCGGCGCTACCGGCCACGATCACCGCGCCTCCACCCAGCAGAAAAAGGACCCACTGGACGTAAAACGGGACCATCCGTTGCGCCGGGGTCGGCACCGACCCGCCCGGCCAGAGGGCCAGCCCGGTGAGGGCCAGGGCGATCAGGTCGGTGAACGGGCCGGCATCGCCTGCCGACAGCCGCCAAGTCAACGCCAGATGGAGGACCACCGTCGCCCACGCCAGCCCCAGCGCCACCTGCCGCAGGTCGAGGGGCGACCACCAACCCCTGGCCAGGGCCACGAGGGCCAGGGCCACGAGCAGCGCCACCCCGGCCGCTCCCCTGGCGACGGCAGCTACCAGGCCCCACCGCCCGCGCACCCCCGCCCACGCCAGGCCGCAGCCCACAGCGGCAACGGCCAACAGGATGCCCGCGCCCAGGGAAAACCAGCTCTCAGCCGCCATCGGCCAGCGCCTCGCCAAGCCAGGCGGCCACCTGCGGCAGCCAGCGGCCCTCCCGCAGAGTCGCCGGTACCAGGAGGTGGATCACCGTCCGGTTCTCCTCGTCGGCCCCGACCACCAGCCACAGCAGCCGGGGGGCCGCCGCCCAGGCCACGGCCAGCGCAAGCGCTGCCACGGCCAGCCCCCCTATCACCAGCCCCATCGCCGGGCGATAGTCCAGGCGCAGGATCGGCCGATAGGCAACTTCCAGCTCCAGCCGCAGGTCGCCGCCGGTGACGGTGCTGCTCTCACGCAGGACGGCCAACCGTTGTTCCCGGGCTCCGCCATCCTGGAGCAGGTTCACGGACAGGGCCGGTCCTCCCGCCGCATCGAGGGGGGCGAACGTCAACGCCACGACCAGGTCCTGAGCAGGGAGGTAGACCAGGGGTTCCGCTTCGGGGGATGAAAACTCGATCAGGGCAGCGGCCGGCGCCCTGGACACCTGTTTTCCTGTCTGGAGCGTCACCGGCTGCCCGGCTGCGTCCCAACCGCGCATCCTGACCACCGGCACATAGCCCACCTGGCGCACGGCAACCCCCCGCAACACGGCCGGCTGCCCAACCCCCACCCTATCCCGCCGGACGACCGCCTGGTCCGCCAGCCAGGCGATCTCGCTGCGATAGCTTTGCAGCCGTCCATCCTCTCCCAGGCGCAGATCGAACGCCTCCAGGCGCACCGTGTAGGGTCTGCCGTGGCCCACCGGACGCATCTCGCCGGGGGCCGGCTGCCAGTCGGCCTGCTGCCAGCCCCACGTGCCGGCAATCAGCAGGCCGAGCAGCGCCACCAGCAAGGCCGCATACGCCGCCGGCTGCGCCCAGAGAGCCGCCCTGCACCGGACCGCCACCACCCCCGGCAACGACAGGGCCGGCAGGTCGGCCAGGCAGTAGCGGCGGCGAACCAGCCAATCCCGCAGTCGGGCCAGGGTCTCCTCAGGAGGCAGAGGGGAAAGGACTTTCGCCTGGGGCATGGAACCTGTCCAGGAGAGGAGCGCTTCTGCCGTCCACCGCTCCTTCCTCCCTCGCCAGGCCAGCTCGGCCGCTTCCACGGCCCAGACAAACAGGGTCAACCCGGTGAGCGCCAACAACAGGCGAAACCACCAGGCCCGGTAGAGGTCAAAGAGGCCCAACGCCTGGATAAGGCCGTTTTGTCGGCCCCAAAGGCCCGAGCGGGCCGCCAGCCAGGCCTGGGGGTCGTTCATCGCCTGCGGCGGGATTTGCGGGACGAGGCTGGCGACGGCCAGGGCCAGGGCGATCAGGCCCATCAAGACCAGCAAAGTTTGAGGCGCAGCCACGAGGTGCCACCCCACACTCAGCGGTTCGAGACGGGATCCTTTCGCCCTTTGAAACTCCTCAGCCATTGCCCTGTTTGCCCATGAAGCCCGGTGCAGGCCCGGAATCTGCGGCAAGATACACAAGAAAAGCCCCAACCGGAAACTGTTGGGGCCTGCTCACTCCTGCCAAGCCACCCAAGGGACTTGAACCCTTAACCTGGCGCTTACGAAGCGTCTGCTCTGCCGATTGAGCTAGGGTGGCGCCGCACCGGAACCAGGCCGGCCTGTGGCCGCTATTATACCAGCCTTGCCCACAAATGGCAAATCGGCGTCAAGGGAGAACCCATTCTTGGCATTCTGCCCAACTTTCAGTATAATACAAAGGTGAGGCATCCCCGGCAACTTTGTCCGGCATGGAATGAGTCGCCTGGGATGCCTCGCCTTAACTTGGGAGATGGAAAGTGTTCCGAAGATCGAAACAGATCCGTGATAGCCTGACCAAGACAAGGCGGTCCTTCTTTGGCCAGATCGGCAGCCTGCTGAGCAGGGGCCAGATCACCGAAGAGACGTGGGAAGAGCTGGAAGCCCTCCTGGTCCAGGCCGACGTCGGCGTCCACACGACCGTCAGGGTGGTGGACCGCCTGCGCGAGCGGGTGAACAAGGGCCAGGCCCGCGATCCCGGAGCGCTGCAGGCGCTGCTCAAAGAGGAGTTGTTGGCCCTGCTGCCCGCCCCACAGCCGCTGGCGATTGACGCCCCCCGGCTGTTGACCGTGGTGCTGATCGTGGGGGTCAACGGGTCGGGCAAGACCACGACCATCGCCAAGCTGGCCAAATACTACCAGGACCGGGGCCGCCGGGTGATCCTGGCCGCAGCCGATACCTTCCGCGCGGCGGCCATTGACCAGCTCAAAATCTGGGGGGAGCGGGTAGGCGTGCCGGTCATTGCCCACCAACCCGGAGCCGACCCCGGCGCGGTGGTCTATGACGCCATCCGGGCCAGCCAGAGCCGCAAGGCCGACCTGCTCATCGTGGACACCGCCGGACGGCTCCACACCAAGTACAATCTGATGGAGGAGCTGCGCAAGGTGCACGGGGTGGCCAGCAAGCGGGTCCACCAGGCCCCCCACGAAACCCTGCTGGTGCTGGATGCGACCACAGGCCAGAACGCCCTGTCTCAGGCACGGCACTTCAAAGATGCCGTCGCCGTGACCGGTGTCATCGTGGCCAAGCTGGACGGCACCGCCAAGGGAGGGGTCATATTTGCCATCGCCCAGGAACTGGGCCTGCCGGTGCGCTTTGTCGGCACGGGCGAGACCCTGGACGACCTGGCCGAATTCGACGCCGAGGCGTTCGTGGAAGGGCTGTTTGAGTAAGAGGTGATCTATGATACATGTTATGTGTGGAGGAATGAGGTGGAAGGATTAAGAAACCGGTTGACGGCATTAGACGAACGGATCCGAGAAATACAGGGGCATCTTTGACCTGGCCGATAAGGAACGCCGGATTGAGAAACTGGAACAGGATGCCGCCACGCCCGGCTTCTGGGATGAACCGGACGTCGCCCAGGCGGCCATGCAGGAACTTGCCGACCTGAAAACCGAAGTGGGCCGGTGGCAGGCGCTGCACAAGCGGGTCGGCGATGCCCTGGAACTGCTAGACCTGGCGGAGGCCGACGAGGATGAGGCCCTGGCCACCGGGATCGAGGCCGAAACGGCCAGCATCGAGGCCGAACTGAGCCGCTACGAATTTGAACTCGTCCTGTCCGGCCCCCACGACCGGGGTCCGGCTATCCTGGCCCTGCACGCCGGGGCCGGCGGCACCGACGCTCAAGATTTTGTCGAGATGTTGATGCGCATGTACCTGCGCTGGGCCGAACAACAGGGGTACCAGACCGAGATCCTGGACTCGCTGCGCGGACAGGAGGCCGGCTTTAAGAGCGTGACCCTCGGCGTCAGAGGCCCCTATGCCTATGGCTACCTCAAGGCGGAACGCGGCGTCCATCGCCTGGTGCGCCTGTCCCCCTTTGACGAGGCGCATCGCCGCCACACCTCCTTTGTCCTGGTGGAGGTGATGCCCGAACTGCCGGACGACATCGAGATAGAGATCAACCCCGACGACCTGCGGATTGACGTGTTCAAAGCTTCCGGGGCCGGTGGCCAGCATGTCCAGAAAAACGCCACCGCTGTGCGCATCACCCACCTGCCCACCGGGATCGTAGTCTCGTGCCAGAACGAACGGTCCCAGACCCAGAACAAGGAGGTGGCGCTCCGGATCTTGCGCGGCAAGCTCTATGACCTGGAACTACAAAAGCTGGAGGAGGAGCAGGCCCGGCTGAAAGGCCATCACGTATCCGCCGGCTGGGGCAACCAGATCCGCTCGTATGTGCTGCACCCCTATCACCTGGTGAAGGACCTGCGCACCGGCTATGAAACCGGCAACACTACCGCCGTACTGGATGGCGACATCCAGGGGTTCATCGAGGCCTATCTGAGTTCCACCCTCGGCGATTAAAGCCGGGCGCGGGCAAGTTGAGCCATGAGCACCATCCACACCCTGCCTCCCGAAGTCGCCGAACGGATCGCCGCCGGCGAGGTGGTGGAGCGACCGGCCTCGGTGGTCAAGGAGTTGATCGAAAACGCCCTGGATGCCGGGGCCCAGGCCATCCACGTCGAGGTGGCGGGCGGCGGGGTGAGCCTGGTGCGCGTCTCTGACAACGGCTGCGGCCTGGCCCGGGCCGATGCCCCCCTGGCCCTGGAACGCTTTAGCACCAGCAAGGTGCGCAGCCTGGCCGACCTGACCTGCATCCGCACCCTGGGCTTTCGCGGCGAGGCGCTGGCGGCCATCGCCGCTGTGGCCCGCGTGACCCTCCTGACCCGTACCGCCGGCGAACTGGAGGGCACGCGGGTCTCGGCCGCTGCCGGTCAGGTGGTGGTTGAACCGGCGGCCAGCCCGGTCGGGTGCAGCGTGGCGGTGAGCGATCTGTTCTACAACACCCCGGCCCGCCGCAAATTTCTCAAATCGCCGCTGCACGAGGCCGACCTGTGCCGGCAGACGGTGGTGCGCTACGCCCTGGCCTTCCCGGAGGTGGCCTTCAAGCTGACGGTAGATGGGGAGGAGCGGCTGGTCGCACCGCCGGCCACGCTGCTGGAGCGCGCGGCGCTGGCCGTGGGCCGCGAAGCAGCAGGGGAGATGCTGCCCATCGCCTGGGAAGCGGGGGAACTGCGGGTACACGGCCTGGTGAGCAGCCCGGCCATCGGGCGGAGCGGGCGTGACGGCCAGTATTTTTTCCTCAACCGCCGTCCCGTCCGCTCCGGGTTGCTGGCGGTGATGCTGGAACGGCCCTACGCCGGGCGGCTGCCGCCGGGCCGCTATCCCCTGGCCACCCTCTACCTCGAACTCGACCCGGCGCTGGTGGACGTGAACGTGCACCCCCGCAAGGCTGAGGTGCGTTTTGCCCAGGAGCGGGCTGTCTACCAGGCGGTGAGCCAGGCGGTCGGCGCGGCGCTGGCCCCTTTCCCTCTGGCGGTAACATCCGGCATGCCCGGCTGGCCCTTCCCCGAAACCCCCACCGCCCCGGCCATGCTCGCCGAGGGGGGCGTGGCCTACGAGCTGGGCCGCCGGGCCGAGGCGCTGGGCCAGCTGCGCCACACCTACATTGTGGCCCGCACCGACGACGGGTTGCTGGTGGTCGATCAACACGCTGCCCACGAAGCGGTTCTGGCCGAACAGTTGCTGGCCGGCAGCCGCCCCCAGCCGCTTACGCCGCCGGTCCGGGTGGAGCTGACCGCCCGTGAGGCCGGGATGCTGAGCGCCCACCTCTCTGTCCTGGCCGACCTGGGCCTGGAGGTGGAACCGTTCGGGGGGCACAGCTTCCTGGTGCGGGCGCTGCCGGAGCCGCTGGCTGCCCTGGAGGCGCCCACCCTGCTGACCAACCTCCTGGAGGAGCTGGCCGCGGGCCGTACCCTCGACCCCGATGCACTGCGGGAAAAGCTGGCCGGCAAGGCTGCCTGCCTGGCCGCCGTCAAGGCCGGCGACCCGCTGACGCCCGAACAGCAACAGGCACTGCTGGACCATCTGCTGACAGCCTGGTCCCCCAGCACCTGCCCGCACGGCCGGCCGGCCCTGTTTGCCCTCAGCATCCCGGAGATAGAGCGGCGCTTCCTGCGGCGCTGACCCCACCGGCCGGCAAAACCGGCAGGCGGGCGAGCGATTCATTGAAGGTGCCAGGCACTTGTAGAAAGGACACCAAGAATCCAATCCACCCCCGACACGCGTTGCACCCAGGCGCATCCTGTGCTATAATGTCGGCAGGATAGATACAATGCCAGCTCAAACAGTGTGTTGCCGGCATGAACCGGAACTATGGAGCCGAGTGGACAGCAGGTGCCGGAGATCGCCATGACCACCGCTGACCTGACCCTTATCGCCCTGGCGGCGGAAAGCTTTCTGAGCTTCCTGCTGCTGGCCGTTGTCCTGGCGCGGGGCCGCCGCCAGGAGCGGCCCGTGCAGGCGCTGGCCCTCTACGTCGCCGTCTCTGGCCTGTGGGCCCTGGAGCAACTGGCCGAGGGGCTGGGCTGGCTGGGCCGTTGGGGGGTCAACCCCTACCTGCGGGTGCGTCTACCGCTCTACGGCCTCCTGCTGCTGGCGCTCCTCTTTCTCTTTCTGACCCGCCTCTTTTTGCGGCTGCCCTGGCTCCGCTGGAGATGGGCCATCCTGGGCATCGTCTGGATCGCTGCGCTGGCCGTGCTCGACAGCAACATCGCCGGCCTGCCCGACCGTGTGGGGCCACCTGCCGGCCAGGGCCTGCCCCGCCTGACCCTGACCTTTGGCGCGGCCATCGCCGGCTGGGGGCTGTTCCTGGGGATGCCCCTGGTGTGGTTCAGCCGCACCTATCGCCGGACCCAACTGCCCCTGCACCGCAACCGCCTCACCTACTGGCCGATAGCCTGGGGGCTGACCGTGGCCGGCGATCTGCTCTTCCTGGCCGGCTCTCCGCTCCTCGGCGGCGACGTGCACCTGTTGGGCACCGTGGTCGCCGTCTATGCCATCACCACCCACCGCCTGCCCGATACCCGGCGCTTTATGCAGCGCACCCTCAGCTACCTGATCATCACCCTGCTGACCATCGCCATCTACACCGCCGGCTTTACCACCGTGCAATACCTGTTCCAGGGATGGCCCGGTTACAACCCACTGTGGGCCGGGGCCGCCGTGGCCCTGCTCCTGGCCATCCTGTTCGACCCCCTGCTGGGCCTGGTGCAGCGGGTGGTCAAGAGGCTCATCACCGGGGGCGGATATGACCCCAGCCGCATCGTCAGCGAATACAGCCTGAGCATCAGCAACATCCTCGACCTGGACCGCCTGGCCGATGTGGCGCTCCACACCATCAACCAAACCCTCAAGGTCCGGCGCGGCGCGCTGTTCCTCGTCCGCCGCGAAAACGACCTGTGGCGGGGCGACATCTACCGGCTGTTGGGCGTGCGGGGCATAGAGGCCGGCGTCTACACTCCGCCCCAGGGCACCCTGTCCAGCAGCAGTCCGGTGGCCCGCTATCTGGGCGAAGAGCGCCGCCCCCTGACCCAATACGACCTGGACCTGCTGCCCCGCTTCCAGGAGACGCCCCCGGCCGAACGGTCCTGGCTTTCGGGCCTGGGCATGGACCTGTACATCCCCATCCATGCCAAAGAACAGTGGATCGGCCTGCTGGCCCTGGGTCCCAAACTCTCCCGCGACCGTTACTTTGACGAAGACCTGGTGCTGCTCGGCACCCTGGCCGATCAGACCGCCGTGGCCCTGGAAAACGCCCGCCTGGTGGACGACCTGATCAAGCTCAACCAGGAACTCCAGCGGGCCTACGCTGCCCTGGCCAGCGCCAACCGCCAATTGCAGGAGATGGACCGGCTGAAATCGGGGTTTATCGGCGTCATCACCCATGAGCTGCGCACCCCCTTTGCCAACCTCACCTTCTCTGTGGAGCTGTTGAACCGGTATGGGTTGGGCAACCTGACCCCCGAACAACGCGAACAGGTGGAGCAACTGGCCAACGGCCTGAGAGCGGCCCGGCTGATGGTGGACAACCTGGTCACCTTGGCGACCTTTTTCAGCAAGCGGGGCGAACTGAGCCTGACCCAGGTGGATATCCGCGAGGTGCTGCAAGAAGCCCTGTCTCCCCTGCTGGCCATGGCCAGGGCCAAGGGAGTGGCGCTCCACATCGTTGTGCCCGACCGGCTGCCCCCGGTGCGCGGCGACCGGGAGCGGCTGTCGGACGCCGTGCACCACCTGGTCCACAACGCCATCAAGTTCACTCCCCCCGGCGGCGAGGTGTGGGTGCGCTGTCAGGTCCAGGCCGGCACCCTCCATTTCGAGGTCAAAGACACCGGCGTGGGGGTGCCGCCCGACCGGCTGCCTGCCCTGTGGGAAGGCTTTACCCAGATGGCCGATCCGCTGCGGCGCGGCGTCGAAGGGTTGGGGCTGGGGCTGGCCCTGGTGCGTTATATCGTCACCGCCCACGGCGGCCAGGTGCGTGCCGAAAGCCAGGAGGGCAGGGGCAGCACCTTCGGTTTCGAGGTCCCCCTGACCGGCCCCCGCACCGAAGTTCTGGCCGAGATGACCGCCCCCGCCGCCCCCAGCTTCCGCTGGCAAGCCCGGTGACGGCCCAAGGCGTATAGAGCCCCCCGGGCAGATGGCTACCCACATGGGCGGTGGAGCCGACCTCTCCTCTACCCCCTGGCCCCCTTCCCCTCGCCGCGGAGGGAAAGGGGGTTGGGGGGATAGGGTGAGGTCCAACCTGACCATGTCAAGATATCAGGGGGATGTGGTAGGCGCATAGGGGGGGATCTCCAATGGGCGATCCGCCTTGTCCAGACTGGACCGGCCTTGGGGCACAAACTGAACAACCGCTGAGCGAAGTCGAGTTCGCCCTGTTCGACGTAGAAACCACCGGCCTAAGCCCGGCCTATGGCCACCGCGTGTGTGAGGTGGCCTGCCTGCGCCTGCGGGGTGGTGTGGAACAGGCCTGCTTCACCTCGCTGGTGGACCCCAAACGCCCTATTTCCCCTGGGGCCTTGCACGTCCACCACATCACGCCAGAGATGCTGCACGGCGCGCCCCCTTTCGACACCATCGCCGGTCCACTTCTGGAGACGATGGCCGGGGCGGTGCTGGTGGCGCATAACGCCCCCTTTGACCTGGGTTTCCTGGCCGCCGAACTGGAGATCGCCCGGCTGCCTCCTCCCGACGGCCCGGTGGTGGATACGCTGGCCCTGGTGCGGCGCGCCTACCGCTTTGCCCGCAACAGCCTGCCAGCCGTCGCTGTTGCCCTGGGCATTGAACCTGGCCCGGCCCATCGGGCTATGGGCGATGTGTGGACAATGCGCCACCTGTTGGAACGGGTGCTGGGGGACCTGGAGCGCCGCTGGGGGGTGACGACGCTGGGCGGGCTCCTGGCCTTTCAGGGTGGCTCGATCCCCTATCCTCGCCCCCGTACCCTGCCCCTGCCACCGGCGATCGCCGAAGCACTGGCAGGCCAGCGACGGGTGTGGATGCGCTATCTGGACGCCCGGGGGCAGGAGACGGTTCGGGTCGTGCGCCCTCTCCACATCCACGAGGAACGGGGGAACCTGTACCTGGTGGCCCATTGCTACCGGCGCGGCGAACTGCGCACCTTCCGCCTGGATCGGGTGGTGGAGATGGCAACGGAGGACCGCGCCGATGAATGACCCTGGCGGCCTGATGTACCTGCAACTCACCGACCTGACCGGGGCACTGTGCCGGATAGACTGTGCCACGCCCGATATCTTGCTGCGCCAGCAGCCCTGACTTGCGAGCATCGGGGGGAGGTAGGTGGACCAGCGGTTCAGAACTCCTCTCCCAGCTCTTCGTCAGTGTAGTCGAAGTAAGGTATGCCTTTTCGCGCCAGCAGTCTGACGAACTCCCTCTTTCTGAGACCCATCAATTCGGCTGCTTTGCCGGCCGAGATCCTCTGTTCCAGGCACAAACCCGGTACCGAGAATTCCTCCATTGCCTCGACGGCCCTGTCCCTGGAAAACCCCAACATCGAAAACAGATCTAAGGACTGGGCAGAAGCAGGTGGTTCGCCTGGATTTCGGCGCGGCGTGACCAACAACTGACCGCGCCAGGTCGGGCCAGGTCACCCCGGAAGAGATAGCCTGCCTGACCTATCACCCTGGCCTGAACCGCAAAGGGATTTGAATTTCTGAATTCCGAGCAAAAGCGCCAGGCACCTGAGAGTGGGCACCTGAGTAGTATAGTTATCCCGGCTCCAGCTTGAAGCCGTAGCCCCGCACCGTCACCAGGTAGTCGTGCTCCGGGTCCAGCTCGCGCAGCCGCAGGCGGATGCGCCGCACCAGGGCATCAATCGCCTCGTCGCTGATGCCCTCGGCCTGGTCATCGGGCCACACGGCGGCGATGACCTCGTCGCGGCTGTAAACCCGGCCCGGCTGCCCGGCCAGCAGGGCCAGGAGGGTAAACTGGGCGTGCGACAGCGGCGGCGAGAGCAACCGGCCCCGCACCCACACCTGCCGGGCCGCCAGGTCCAATTCCAGGCCGGCCGCCGGGACCTCGCCCGGCAGGGGGGCAGTGGCGCCATAGTCCACGAAGGTCATTTTGACCAGGGGCGTCACCTGCACCACATCGCCGTCGGTCAGGGCCGTCGGCCCGGTGATGCGTCGCCCGTTCACGAACGTCCCGTTCTTGCTCCCCCGGTCTTCGAGGATGTACCGCTCCCCTTCGCGGCGGATCTGGGCGTGGGTGCGCGATACCCACCGGTCGTCCACCACAATGTCGTTCCCCTCCCACCGACCAATGGTGGTCACCGGGCCGGCCAGCGTCCAGCGCGCCTTGATCTCCTCACCCTCCATCCACACCAGCAGGGCCGGCTCCTTCTGCTCGACCATTCCCCCCCTCTCCTCGATCCATGGTCTGTATGGCGTGGCCCAGCACGGGCCATCTAGACAGGCTGAAAAGCCCGTCCTACGCGACAGGCTGGAAAGCCCGCCCTACGCGGCCATCGGGCCCATTGGGAAGGCAAACCCCGATCCTTACGGCAGCGGCTCGAACTTCATGACCCGCTGGCCATCGGTGTCGGTCACATAGATGTAGCCTTCGCCGTCCACATCAATGCCCGTCGGCAGGCCGAACGACCCTTCATCGAAACCGTAGGTGCCAAAGGTCGCCAGCAATTCCCCCTGGCTGCTGAACACCGCGACCCGATAGCCTTCCGGATCGGTGAGGTACACCCGCCCCCGCCCATCCACCGCCAGATAGGGCTTGTTGACCACCGAGTCGCCAAACCAGGCCTCGACCGACCATTCCTGCGCCAGGAGATGCCGGGAGTCGAACACCTGTACCCGCTGATTCCAGGTATCGGCCACGTAAAGGTTGCCGGCGGCGTCCAGGGCGATGCCCACCGGCTCGGCAAACTGGCCAGGGGCGCCGCCCTCTGTGCCCCACTGTTCCAAAAAGTTGCCCTCCGAGTCAAAGACCATCACCCGCTCGTTGCCCGTGTCGGTGACATACACCCACCCCGCTGCGTCCACCGCCACATCGCGCGGCCCGTAGAAGCGATCGGGCAGGGTGTTCGTCTCGGCAAAGCTGCCCCATTTGGTCACAAAACGGCCCATTGGGTCAAAAGCCTGGATGCGGTGGTTCCAGGTGTCGGCCACATAGACGCGCCCATCGGGGGCCACGGCGATGCCCCACGGCTCACGGAACTGGCCATCGCCCAGCGCCAACGGCCCGT
Source organism: Anaerolineae bacterium (assembly GCA_034435455.1). Classification (GTDB taxonomy): domain Bacteria; phylum Chloroflexota; class Anaerolineae; order JAAYZQ01; family JAAYZQ01; genus DAOTXL01. The sequence continues at coordinate 20,319 of DAOTXL010000010.1, read as the reverse complement.
CGCCATCGGGGTCGGTGCATCCCTGGCCACTGTCCAGCTCGCAGAAGCTGCCCCAGCCGCGCAGAAAGGTCCCATCGGGGGCAAAGACCTGGATGCGGGCGTTGTCCGAGTCCACGACATAGAGGTTGCCATCTGGTCCCACGGCCAGGCCACGGGGATGGTTGAACTGGCCAGGGGCGGTGCCCACCTGCCCCCAGATCGCCTGCGCTTTCAGGTCGATCTGTTTCTCCAGGTACGGGTCGGGTGGCAGTTGGTAGGCTTCCGGCGGCGTAGCGCCGAAATCCCAGAGCTGCTGGGCTACATCTTTGCGCACGTACATGGTAAAGTTGTGGACATGATACCAGTTGTCGGGGGTCTGTGGATATTTGCGCCAGTAGAGGATGTCCCACAAGATCTTGCGCTTTTCGGGGGTGGTCAGGATCTTGCGGATGCGCTCCCAGGTCAGGCCCATGTACTGCTGATTGGGCCACCACACCAGCCGCCGCTTGAAGGCATAGTAGCGGTCGCCCAGGAAAGGCTTTACCTTGGCATCAATCTCGGAGCTGGCCAGGACGATGGGCACGTTCAGGGCCTCGCGGGTGGGCCTGGTGCCGTAGAATTTGCGGTTGGGGTATTCGCGCATATACCATTCCAGCGGCCACGAGATTTCGCTGTCGTAGGCCACCTCGATCATCTTGTCGCCGACGGTGCGCCGCGAGATCTCGGCGATCTCGTTCATCGTGCGGGTGACGTCAGGGGTGCCGTGGGCATAGACCAGCAACTCGGTGGCGTAATCGTAATGGATGTAGGCGGCCATCCAGGCAAACCGCACCGTGAAGAACGAGAGAAGAACCAACAGCGTGCCTACCGCTACCAGCAGCGAGTAACGCCCCCCCAGCCGCCGCACCACCCTCCAGGCCAGGGTCAGCAGCACCAGCGTAATAATCAGGGCGGCCACCCAGTTGCCCGTCTCCTGCAGCCTGGACAGAGACAACCCCTGGAACGGCTGCGACCCGGCCAGCGTGTACAGGCCGAACAGGATGAGGGGCAACAGCAGCGCCCACCAGGCCCCCCCTCGCTGCCACACCTCCCGCCAGTCCAGCCGCCGGAACAGATCGCCGATAAACTTGCCGGTGAGGACGATCAACGGCAGGACGGGGTGGACCGTCAGCCAGGGCATCTTTTCCCCCGCCCAACTATAGATGAAAATGGTAGAAATAGACCAGAAGATGAGAAAGGCGACAAAGAGGGAATCCAGAGAAGCAGGAGGAGCCGGCGGGTATAAAGCAGCAGGCCGCCGACGGGCAGCCCCCCCCTGGTCTATCTCCGCCCCTTCAGACGGCTGTTGCGCCGGCCATGCCCTGCCCGGCCCTGCGCCCCGGATCAGATAGTAGAGCGTAGCGAGAAAGCCAAACAGCAGCGGCACGAACTCATACATCGGCAGCAGCAGGAAGTAATAGTACCACGGCTGGCCGCCGCGCTGCACCTCCTGTTGGGCCAGCCAGTAGTTGATCGAGCCAAAAACACCGGTGATCAATCCCGATGGGTTGGTAAAGAAGGTGGTGAACAGCAGTGCATAGATGATGAACACCGTGATAAAGGCAATGAACCACGCCGACCACGGCAGCGAGCGGACCGCCTCCTCGATGCAACTGCGCTGTGGGCGCCGGGAGCGGATCAGGCTGGCGCTGAGCAGCATCGCCGGCAGGGTGCCGCCCACTGCGGTGACAATGGCCCCCACCAGCTTCAGAGTCTTGCCCATCGCCTGAGCTTTGGCCGCCGCCTCGGGATCGGCAGCGGTTTCGGCAGCAGCCTGGGCCAGCAGGTTGGCCGAGGTTTGCCCCAGCAGGTGTCCTGCCACCAACAGCAGGCCGGTCAGCACCAGCCCCCCCACATAAAGCCAGAGCTGCCCCTCGGAGCTGGTCCGCTCCCACAGCAACACCTCGACGAGGAACACCAGGCCGATGAAGCCAAAGATATAGCCCACCTCTTTGGTCGCCAGCGAGAGCATCAACGTCGCTGCTCCCAGGTAGAACCAGGCCGGTTTGCGGCTGTGCAAAAAGTGGAACAACGCTGCGACCATCAACACCGTCCACACGGCGATATAGATGTCGTTGCGGATATAGCGCGAGTAATAGAGGATGGAAGGGGAGATCAGCAGCAGGAGCGACGTGACCACAGCCCCCAGCCGCCCCAGCCAGCGGCGCAGCAGCAGCGGGCTCATGACCAAAAAGACGCCAAAGAGGGCCGGCACAACGCGCGCTGTATAGTCGCTGTCGCCGAACAGGAAATAGATCAGGGCGTTGGCGTGGAACAGGAACGGCCCATGCATCATCGGATTGTGCTGATAGCCGGTGCCGTTGTATAGATAGTAGGAATAGAGGGCATGCAGGCTCTCGTCGTGGCTCATGGCCCGCGCCCCCAGGTCCCAGAAGCGACTGATCAGGGCTACTAATAGGATCCCTCCATAGATCGCTTTCTCCCAGGTCGGTGTGAACAGCCTGACAAGAGGCCGATCCCAAAATGGATTGTCCTGTGTTTCCATCTTTCACTCCGCAGAAGAGATGAGTAAAGCGTAAAGCGTAAAACGTAAGATGCCTGACATTCTACGCTTTACGGACTATTCGCTACCCACAACACCGCTTTCTGGTCTACGACCGGCAGGCTGCCGTCGGTGAAGAACAGCCAGCGGACCAGGTTCTGCCCCCACAGGCCCCACGGCAGCCGGTGGGTGCGCAGGGGGAACCCCTGTCCCCGAAAAGTCTCGCCGATGGGCAGGTCCCGGTGGGCCAGGGTCACGGCGGCGAGGGTGTCGGGCGGTGTAGACAGGCCGTTCACCACCCTCTGCTTCTCGAAATCGCGCAGATACCAGGCCACCACCGGGCCGGTTTCAGCATCCACCGTGATCGGCAGGGTATGAAGGTCGCCGGCCTGGGCCTGCGACAGGGCCTCCAATTGCTCGACCAGCAGCCGCACGTCGGGGGCGGTGGTCCGGATGATCATCAGTTCGCGGGGGTCGGCGGCGTGGGCCACGTTGAGGCTCCAGGTGGCTTTGAAGCCGAACAGCCCCAGGACCACGGCCGCCGTCAGCCAGCCGGCACCCACCACCACCTCCGGGCCACGCCACACCCAGGCCGCCACGCCCAGGCCGATGAGCAGCAGCGGCACGATGGCCGCCAGCAACAGGTAGTAGGTCCCGGTATAGAGGGGGATTCCGGCGATAGACACCGTGGACAGGTTGTCGGTCAGCCCATAGGCTGCTATTTGCAGGTAGAAAAAGGCAAGGAGCGTCAGCGCGGCAGCGGTGAGCAGCCCCATCTCCGCCCATCCGCCATGGCGCACCAGCCGGTGCCAGGTGCGCTCGACCCCTTGTCCGGCCAGCAGCGCCAGAGGCACCACCACCAGCAGGATATTGCCGGCCAGCCGGTGGCCGGAGATCACGAGGATCAGGGTTGCCCCCACCCCCCAGAAGATCAGGAACAGGGTGTGGGGGAACGCCGAACCGGGCTGGGCTGCCTGCTTTTGCCCCCCTCCCCGGCCGATTGCGGCCCGGCCTGCCTCGACCAGCGCCAACAGCAGGGGCAACGGTTCATAGCGGAGGAGGAGCAGCAACGGATAGATGGCCGGTTGGCCGCCCGGTTCCGGCAGAAAGCTCTTGAGCCAGGCGGCGAGCAGGTCGGCGGCATGGCCCACCCCGGCCGGATGGAGGACAAAAGCCGTTGCGGCCAGGCCGAAGGTGGCAAGGAAGGTGGCAGCGACTCGGGTCCGCAACCCCGGCTCCCCCCGAAGCGACCACCAGGCCACCAACAACGACGACCAGCCGCCCTTGCCCGGTTGCCCCTCCTGGCTCAGGAACCGGTCGGCCAGGTAGAGCAGCAGCCCAAAGAGGAGGAAAAGCCCCAACAGGGTGTAGATGCCCGGACCGCTGCACAGCCCTACCCCCACGGCCGCTGCTGCCAGATAGAGAAACCCGGGCCGCCGTGTGTCCACGTAGGCTAAAAGCCCGACGGTCAGGGCCAGGCTGCAGGTGGCCACCAGCACCGACCCGTCGAGGTTGCGCGAGAAATAGACCGCCGAGGGGGAGATCGCCAGCAGCAGCGAGGCCGCCAGGGCCCCGCCCCGCCCCAGCCGATGGCGCAGCCCATAGGGCAGCAACACCAGGACCACCCCCATCAACGCCGGCAGCCAGCGGGCCGTGATGTCGTTCGCACCCAGCAGGCTGAAGCCGAGGAGATTCCCGGTGAACAGCATCGGAACCGTGCCGGCAGGCACTGCCTGGGCCGCCCCCCGCACAAAGTGGAGGGCTGCCAACGCCTGCCCGGCTTCCCCCTCGCTCAGCGGCCGCAGGCCCAGTTGGAACCACCGCAAGCCGGCCGCCAGCAGCCCCACGGCGATGTACATCGCCCGTTCGACATTCACCAGGCTCAAGAGTTGGCGCTCAACCCCCAATTCATCATCGCTCATTTGCCCATTTCCCCATTTGCTCATTTCCTCATCTTATAGATCGTCACAGCCCCTTCCTGATAAACCACTTCCATAAACCGCCCGAACTTTTCCAGGCCCCGCCGCTCATATGCGCTGCGCTCCAGCAGCCCGACATAGACATAGGTCACCCCATACTGTTCCAGGAGAGCCTGGGCCCTCTGCGGGTCGAGGGTATTGTAGATCGTCTGAATGTCCGGCTCGCGGCTGCTCTGGATGTCGTAACTGCCGCGCCACTGCCCCTCATGTCCGGCCCAACCCAGGAGGGTGGGCAGGCCCGTCAGCGCCGAGACCCGCCCCTCGTACACGTAGGAACTGCCACCCGTACCCGGCGCCTCCAGGATAACCGGCGCGCCGTCCACCTGTTCGTTCAGCCAGTTGATAGCCGCATAGTCGTCGGGCTGGCTTTGGGCCAGATAGGCGATGCCGTCCAGGGTGGGCGTGTGGTCAAAATTGTTCGCCCGGCTGATGTTGCCCAGCAGGGGGTAGACCATCCCGGCGGCAAACAACAGCCAGAATGCGGCCAGAAACGCCGGCCGCAGCCAGCGCCACCGCCCGCGTCGCCCGCCCCCTCCCGACCATGCCGCCCGGCTGAGCCAGTAAACGGCAAAGGCGCTGGCCACCGCCATCAGCACCCAACCCTGAAAGTAGAACTTGAAGATGGTGTTCATCCGCACCCGAAAGTTGTCCACCAGGTAAAAGAACTCGACGCTGAGGGTGAGCAGCAGCCCCCCAACGGCGCACACCAGGGCGAACTGGAGGCTGGTTCCTCCCTCCTCGCCGCCCCCTTCCCTCTGGGGTGAGGGAACAGCCCCTCCTTTCCCTCCCGGAGGGCAGGGGTAAGGGCGAGAAAGGCGTTGTAACAGCACCCACCCCAGCGCCGCCATCCCCGCCACGACGAGCGGCATCACCCAGTAGCGCAGCTTGACCAGCAGGAGCCGGCCCAGCAAGGACAGCCACGGCTCGTCGCCGACAATTTCGTACACAGCCGGGACACGGCGGATATTTTCCAGCAACTCGCGGCCCTGCGGCGTCACGACCATCCCCAGCACAATCAGCACCATGAGGCCCAGCGGCAGCCCCAGAAACGTCGCCGTCCAGCCTGCCCAACTGCCGGGCAGCCGCCGGCCGGTTCCCTCCTTGTTCAACTGCACGGCAAGCAGGGTCAACAGGCCGGCAATGGCTACCAGAAACGGCCCGAACATGACAAAATACTGTCGAAAGCGCGTGCCCACATAGAGGGTCGGCAGCAGTCCACCGGCCTGTGACTGGAAGCCGATGTAAAACGGCAGGTAGAGCAGCACGCCCAGGATGCCTGTCGCCACGCCGGTGAGGCCCACGTCGCGCACAAAGGGCCAACTGAGCCGCCCATCGTGCTGCCGGCGCCCCAGGGCATAGGCCGCGCCAAAGAGCAGCAGATAGATGGGAAAGTCCCAGGTGTTCAAAAAGCCCAACGCCCCCAGGCACAGCGGCACCAATGGCGACAGCCGCTTGAGCGGCCCCCACCACGGCTCCTCCCCCTCCACCTCCCCGGCCCGCAGCGTGTTCAAGGCAATGGCCAGGGCCAGCAGCACAAACGGCAGCGCCAGCACGTGGGGGTGCATGTCGCCCAGCAGGAAGCTAAAGCCGGGGAACTCGTCAATCGGCTGGATGCCCATGCTCTGGCCCAGCGGGTCCAGGTCATTGATCACCCGCGAAGCCCGCCACCACCACCAGCCGCTCCGCGTGGGCATCAGGCTGACCCTGGCCGTGGTAAACGGCTCATTGATCTCCAGAATGTCCAGCCAGCGCCAGAACCCCGCCGGCAGCAGCCGGGCGGAATAGAGCACCTCCAAAAAGCCCTCCAGATTGCCCAGGACGGCGACCAGGACCGCCCCCAGGAAGCCGAACCGGATGCCTGCCCCCTGCCTCCTGCTTCCCTGCACCAGGTTATAGACCAGCCCAAACGCCCCCGTGCAGGTCAGAGCAAAAAGGCTGGCCAGGCCAACATTGAAGGTCAGGTGGGATGGGAAACCCGACAGACGGGTGAGGGTGGCTATCATCACATAGCCAAAATAGTAATAGCTGATGGCATAGCCACTCAGCCAGGCATCGTGGGGAGGGAAATATTCGCTGCGGGCAATGCTGTTCAGGTACATGATCTCCATGAACTTTTCGCCGCCGGCGGTCATGATTTCGGGGCTGTAGGCCCGCAGCAGCGCCCAGAGGCCGAGCGCCCCGGCAAAGAGCAACTCCACGGCCAGCACCAACCGCCTGTGGGTCCGCAGCCAGGCCCCCAGGCCCGGCTCCCCCTCGCGCCACCCGCGCCGGTACACGGCCAGCGAGGCCCCGGCGACGGCGATCAGGCTAAAGAGCGCCCCTCCCACGCTATTGCGCAACAGGCCGAGCGACCCGCCCAGCCACAGGGTATAACTGACCAGCAACAGGCCCAGGGGGCGGGCGAAGGCATAGCCCCGGTCGGGCAGGCGCCGGAAAAAGCGATAGGTCAGCGGCAGCGCCGCCAGTCCCATCACCTCCAGCCACAGCCACCAGACAAGCACAATTCTACAATAAACAATGAACCAATGGCCAGATCCCACTGCTCTTCCCCCATTCGCCTATTTGCCGAGTTCCCCCACCCTTTCGTAAATCGTCACCCCTTCATTGCGAAAGACGACGCGCAGCGTGCCTTCAGCCGCCATCTCCTCGAACTTGGCCAGGCCCAACGGCTGATAATAAGCCCGCTCCAGCGGCCCGACGATGATGTAGCGCACCCGATATTGGCGCAGCAGTTCTTCGGCCAACAAAGGGAAGGGGGTGTCGTAGAGGGTGGTGATGTCGGCCAGCCGTTGCCGCACCTCCTCATCGCCGATGGGGCCCCGCTGTTGGCGCTGATGCCAGTTCCAGCCCAGCACCGTCGGCAGCCCGGTGTTGATGCTATAGCGCGACCCCCAGCGGTACTCCACCGTGTTGCCCTCCAGGATGACCGGCGAGCCGATTACATTCTCGGTCAGCCAGCGGATGGCCTCCAGGTCCCACTTCAGGTCATACTGGGCATCGTTGGGGTCGTGGTAGTGCGCCGTCTGCATGTAGGCCCAGCCGTCCAGCCCCGGCCCCAGCCCCGGGTCGAAGCGGTCGCGCACCTTGGCCGAGGTGGCCAGGGGCGGATAGAGGGCAGCGCAGGCCAGCAGCAGGGTCAACATCCCCACCCATCCCCCCTGGCCCGATCGCCACCGCCCCAGGCGCGGCGAGGTCCAGGCCAGGGCTGCCGCCGCCGCCACCCCCCACATCAGCCACACCTGCAGATAGAATTTAAAGACCGTATTCATCCGCCCGATGTCGCCCTGCAGGACGATCACCTCCACGCCCAGGCTCATGGCCAGCCCCAGCAGCACCAGATAGGTCCACAGCCGCTCTTCCGGCTCCAGACCCCGCCGGAAGAGGAACAGCAGGCCCAGCACCGCCAGCGGCAGACCCAGGGCAAAGACCACCAGGCCACGATAGGCATAGGCCCCCTGGGCCACCCACTCCGGGTTGGCGCGGGTGAAGCCGGTCAGCCGTGGCATCAGGAGCACCAACTCGATCAGCGCCAGGGCCGTCAGCCCGACCCAGACCGGGCGCCCCACCGGCAGGCCGCGCACGCCGGCGACCTGCGCTGCCCGGCCCAGGCGGTCGGCAGCGTGGCGGTAGCGGAAGGTGAGGACCAGACGGCGCAACAGCGGGTCGCGCTCCCGGCGGCTCACCGTCCGGGCGAACAGATAGCTGACCATGAGGAACAGGAACAGCCCATGGACCACCAGGTAGGCCCACAACGCCGTGCGCGAACCGGTCCACACGGCAATGCTGGTATAGATCGGAGCATAGGAAGCCCAGAAGGGCCAGTAGAGCAGCCGCCAACTCAGCAGGAAGAGCAGGCCCAATTGCCAGGCCACCGCGCCGACCAGCCGCCAGCTCAGCCGTTTGCGCCGGGCAACTTCGCCGATGACCAACGCCCCCAGCGCCACCAACAGGTGCGGCGGCACATCCCACGTGTTGGTGGTGCGCATGGCGCCGATGGTCAGCCCCCAAGTGACAAGTTGCAAGAGACAAAAGATGGGGGACGAGAAGTCCCGTTGGTCCCTGGCCCCTTTCACCACGGCCAAAGCTACCGAGAGGGATAAAAACGTCAGGGGCATGGCGATGAGATGGGCGTGCAGGTCGGCATACAGGAAGGTGAAAAAGGGGAACTCGGTAATGACCGACTCGTAGGGGGCAGCAGGGATGGCCCGGCTGGCGTTCCAGTACCACTCGTTGATGGCAATGGGCAGCGCCTTCCCGCCAAAGATCACCTCGAACGAGCCGACGACCAGCCGCACCAGCCCGACCAGGCCGGGGATGGTGCTCTGGAACGAGGTCATCACCCCCTCGGCGGCCTTGAGCAGCAGCAGGTGCACCTCGCCCAGATTGCCCAGCACAGCGACGAACAGCGCCCCCACCAGGCCGAACAAAACGGCCTTGTTGCCGGCCCGTCTGGTAACCAAATTGTAGGTAACGCTAAAGGCCCCCATAGCCGTCATGGCAAACCAGGTAGGGATGGCCAGATTGTAGGCCACATTGGGCACAATGCCGATCAACTTGATGAGGGTGCCGACCATCACCTGCCCAAAGTAGTAGTAGTTCAGGTAGCCGCCGGCAAACCACGGATCATAGGGCGGAAACTCGGTGCTCTTGAGGACCGCATTGAGGTAGGCGAAATCCATCGGCTTTTCGCCCCCCATCCAGGGGTGCCACAGGTCGGGGTTGCCCCAGCGGATAAGCCAGAAAAGGGCAAAAAATGCCAGGAACAGAGCTTCGTTGGCCAGGATCAGGCGCTTCCGGGTGCGCCATATCTCTACCAGGCGACGGCGCTGGTCGGGCAGGAGCAAAGAGGCAAGGGAGCAAGAGGCAATCAGGCCCCAAGCCAGCAGGATGGTGCCCCGGCTGTAGTGCAGCGGCGTCAGGTTGGTCAGCATCCACGACAGCCAGCTCAGCAGCAACACCCCTAGCGGCCGGGCCAGGATGTAGCCCCGGTCGGGCAGGCGGCAAAAGATGGCGAGGGTTAGCGGCAGCGCCGCCAGCCCCACCACCCCCAGGAGGGCCAGCCAGGAGAGGGTGGGCCAGCGGTTGGGGAAGCTGTTGCGGTTGAAAAGAAAAACCCACGTGCCGCCTTCCTCCTGCACCTGCCGCTGCTCGTCGGTCAGCAGCAGGCCGTTGGTCCGCTCGATGGTGCGCTGCCAGCGGTCTTGATGGCGGGCGTAGCGTTCGGCTTCCCGCGCCTGGCGCTCCTGCTCGCGCCGCCACTTGGGCACGTCGCGCGGATTGAGCCCGTAGGCGATCTGGTCCCACTCGACCCCCTCGGTCAACAGGGCCTGCACCCGCTCCCGGTCATAGTCGGCCGTCTTGCGGTAGATCAGCACCTTAGGATGGTCGTAGACGGTGAACTGTTCCTCGGCCCAGGTGTCATCGAATTCGAGGCCCAACAGGCGCGGGTAGGAATGGAACTCGGCTGCCTTTTCAAAGCCGAGTTTTCCTGCAAAGAGGAGCTGATAGTAGCGAGTGGTCACCGGATAGCGCATCGGCAGGCGGGGGATCGATTGCCACAGCCGACCGCTGCTCATACAGATGTAATCGGCCTGGTCCAGCAGATCGAGCAGATTTTCCAGCTTTTCCGGCGTGTCCTCGTCGTACAGGGTCAATTGCAGGCCGCGATACGGCCCTGAACCAAAGGCGATGCGGCCGTCCATGTCAAATGGCAGGGGGTCGTCAAAATGCTCGTTGGCGATGGCCGATCCCTGGCTGATCAGCGGCGCGCCGCGCAAGGGCCGGCTCTGGAACAGATAGGTCTGCCCCCCCTTCAGTAGCACGTCAGGCAGGTCGAGGAGGTGGCGCCGGCCGCCGTCGCCGCCAAAGGTCGCCTCGAGCACCGCGTCGGCTATCGGCGCCTGGTCCTCTTCAACCGCAGTGATGCGCACCTCAAAAGCGCCCTGGCTCGGCCCGTCGGCACCGGTGAGGTTGTTCATCACCACCTGGTCGGCGATCAGGTCATGGGGCGGCGTAAAGGGCGTGGAGAGCCACTCGCCGTTCTCCTGGTAGCGGTGCTCGGCGGGCAACGGAAGTTGCAGCTTGCCGCTCTGACCGTCGGAGGTATGGTAGTATAACGTGGCCGCCGTCTCGATGTGGTCGTACATCCAGCGCGTGGCCTGGACGCGGGTCACCGGATGGCGGTAGATCTGAATAAAGGCCAGTGCCCAGGCCAGCGTACCGAACAACACGATCCCGGCCACCGCCCCGGCTGCTACCCGCCATCCACGGCCCCGTTTCCCGGCCCGGTCCCAGGCGCTGACCACCAGGCCAGCGGCGAACATGGCCAGGTAGGGATGGATGGGCAGGAAGTAGCGCACCGATTTGACGAACTGCATCCCCTGCCAGGCAAAGGTCAACAGCACCCAGGCCAATGGCAGCAGGAGCAGGGGCCGAGGACCGGGGAGGAGTTTGCCGGCACGGCGACGCCAGGCCTGGATCAGTTGCCAGGTGACCAGCGCCACGCCCAGCCAGGCAGCCACCCCCAGTGGCACCCCCAGGCTCCACACGACCATATTTTCGAGCGGCCAGAGCCACGGTGTGCGCCCGGTCCACTGCCGGCCCCAGGGCATATCGACCTCGCCCGTCTGCTGCGCCCCGGCCGAAACGATGTCGGCAATCCACTGCGGATTGGGCATCAGTACGGCCCGGATCGGCTCCGGCATCTGCTGAAAGAGCCGCAACCGCTCCCCCCACGGTTCGGGCAGGGTGTCCCAGTCGGTATAGTGGGGGCCGGCCCAAGCATAGGGCTGGGCCAGGCGAAAGACGGCCACGGCCACAATGGCTGCCAGGATCAGGCCCAGGATCGCCCGTGTCAGGGCGTCGCCGAGCTGCTGACCGGCAGCGACGCGCTGCCTCACGCGGAGCCAGGCGCCCAGAGCCACAACCACGACCAGCAGGAAAACGCTCACCTTGCAGGCCAGCGTCAGGCCCAGGCCGAGCCCCACCGCCAGGTAAGCCGGCCACCCCCGGCCTTCGGCCACGTCGAGGGTGAACCACAACGTCAGCAGGACGAAAAAGGTGAGAAAGGTGTCCACGGCAAAATAGTGGGAGCCCTGGATGTTCAGCACCGTCAGGGCCAACAGGGCCGAAGCCAGCAACCCCACCCGCCGGTCGAACAGGCGGCGAGCCAGATAGAACAGGAGCAGCACCGATCCCAGGTCAAACAAGGCCGATAGCACACGGCCCACCAGATGGATTTGATTGTAGCCGGTCAGCCCGCCCTGACTTTTCGCATAGCGCATCACACCCAGCCAACCACCCGCTATCAGCAGAAAGAGGAGTATGACCGGCAACATAGCCCACAACCGGCCCCTCCGGGAGCCGTCCTTGCGGAATGACTGCACCAGAAACCCCACCACGAGTCCTGACAATACCATGGCCAGAATGGACAACACAAATTCGTCAAAGCTAATGGCGCCGGCATTGGGCCGGCCCTGCGGGCTCAGTGCTGTGGCCACGAACTTGGTCAGGAACAAGGGCAGCGTGCCGTAGAAATAGACCATGTTCACATTGCGGGGGTTGAGGGGAGAGTGACCGGTGTCAAAATACCCGGCCAGGCTATCCGGCCACTGGATGGCCGTGATGACCATGGCCATGTGCCGCTCGTCAGGGTGGATGTGATACGTCCCCTTGTCCCAGTTGACGTTATAGAGGCGAAAGGCCCCACCCGCGACCAGGATGGCAACGAGGACCAGCCTGGATGCTGCCTCATGGATCGCCTCCCGGCCCCTGCCTATCGTTGATTCTGGCATAGGTAACTCGTCAAGGGTTAGTATAGACCTGACAGGTTCTCCAAAACCTTGCCAGGTCTACGATCTGGTGGGCGAAACAGGGTTCGAACCTGTGACCTCTTCCTTGTAAGGGAAGCGCTCTCCCGGTTGAGCTATTCGCCCATAGCGGGGGAAATTATACCCGTAAAGCGGACATTCGTCAATTGCAGCCGCAGGGCAGGTTTTCCACCTGCCGGGCTACCGGAAGGTGAGCCAAACGGCGGTGGCGAGGGTGGCCAGGGCGAGGAGCAGCAGCCACCAGTTCTCCCGCAGCGCCTGGCCCCACCCTCCCCCGTGGGGATGGACCCCCATCGTCGTGGTCGCCGCATCGCCCAGGAGCATTTTGCACCAGGCCGCCACCGAGGGGGGGCGATCCCTGGGGTGCAGGGCCAGGGCGGCCAGGATCGCCCGCTCGACGGCAGGGGAGATGGCCGGGTTCACCTGGCGGGGCGGCAGCAGAGCCTTGGGGTCCAGGAAGCGCTCCTGGGCGCTGGCCGGCGGGCAGCCGGTCAACAGGTGGTACAGGGTGGCCCCCAGGCTGTACAGGTCGCTGGCGGTTCCGGTATGGCCCAACTCGCCAGCATACTGCTCAATGGGGGTGTAGGGCAACGAGCCGATGCCCCGCAGCCCGGTAACGGTCTTGGGGTCCATGGGGTCGAGGGGCTTGACCAGCCCGAAATCCACCAGCTTGATGCGCCCGTCGGGGGTCAGCTTGACGTTGGCCGGCTTGATGTCGCGGTGGAGCACCGGCGGGTCCTGGCGGTGCAGGTAGGCCAGGGCATCGCCCAGTTGGGCCATCCAGGGCAGCACCTCCTGCTCATCCAGAAACCGATTTTCCCGGCGTGCCTGCTGCACCACCTGGTGGAGGTCCTGGCCGGGGACGTAATCCATGACCAGGTAGTCACGGCTGGCCTCCGGGTCGCCGCCGGGGGGCGCCGAGGTGAAATAGTCAGATACCTTGGGCAGGTTGGGGTGGTCCAGCCGGGCCAAGGTGCTGGCTTCCCGCAGGAACTGCTGCCGGGCCTGGGCCAGGGCCTGGGGACCGATGCCGGGTGGCGGCCAGATCTCCTTGATGGCGCAGATGCGGCCGGGCAGGCGGCGGTCGGCGGCTTTGTACACCGCCCCCATGCCTCCCCGGCCGATGAGGCCCAGGATCTCGTAACGATCGCGCAACAGGGTGCCCGGCTTCAGGTCCTGATACATCGCCTAGGTCACCCAATCTGTTCCGGTGTAAAGGCATCGGGCAGCAACCGGTCCAGGGTAAAGGTGCGAAGGTGGCCGGCGGTGTCGGCCACGATCACCCGCAGGTCGCCCTGGGGCCCGGCGAACTCGCGCAGGATCTGCCGGCAGGCCCCACACGGGGCAGCGCCGGTGGCCGTGACGACGGCGATGGCCTCGAATTCCCGCTCCCCTTCCGCCACAGCCCTGGTCACGGCCACCCGCTCGGCGCAGGTGCACAGGGGATAGGCAGCGTTTTCGACGTTGCAGCCCTGGTAGACCTTCCCCGAACGTCCCAGCAGGGCCGCGCCCACCGGGAAGCCGGAATAGGGGGCGTAGGCCTGCTCGCGGGCCTGGCGGGCCAGGGTGACCAGTTCCAGGAGTTCGGGGGGAATGGGAGGGCTATCGGCAGGTTGATCGCTCATGAGAGTGGCTGTCCCCTTTCGCCGGTATTTTGCGCCGGGGATGGGTCTTTCTCCTCCGGCTTTTCGGGCACCGGCTGCTGCCGTTCGATCCGCACCTTTTTGATCCGCCGGCCCACCACCGACTCGACGGTGAGCACCAGGTTCTCAAAGGTCAGGCGGTCGCCAACCACCGGCACCCTGCCCAACTGGGTGTAAATGAACCCCCCCAACGTGTCGCTGTCCTCGGTGGGCAGGGCCACATCCATCAATTGATTCAGGTCGTCCAGGTCCATCCGGGCGTCGAACAGGTACTCGTTCTCGTTCACCATCTCGACGAACGGTTCTTCGACGTCATATTCATCCTGGATTTCGCCGACGATCTCCTCCAACAGGTCCTCGATGGTCACAATGCCGGCCATGCCGCCATATTCGTCCACAACGACGGCCATGTGGATCCGCCGCTGCTGCAGGTCGGGCAGCAGGTCGCCGGCCCGCTTGGTCTCGGGGATAAAGTAGGCGTTGCGGACGATGGAGCGCAACGGCACATCGGTCCGACCCTGGCTCAGGTAAGGCAGCAGGTCCTTGGCATACAGCACGCCCACCACATTGTCAATCGTCTCCTGGTAGATTGGAATGCGGGAATGGCCGACCTTTATGATCGTGTCCACCGCTTCCAGCATGGGCGTGGTGACCTCCAGGGCTACCACATCGATGCGCGGCACCATCACCTCGCGGACCAACGTATCGCCCAGCTCAAAAATGGAGTAGATCATCGCCTTTTCATCTTTTTCGATGACCCCCTCTTCCTCGCCGGCGTCCACCAGGGTCTTGATCTCCTCCTCGGTGACAAAAGGCATGGTGCTCTGAGGTCCTGCGCCGACCAGCCGTGACAGGCCGCCGCTGATCCAGACCACAACCCGGACCACCGGCATGGCCACCACCGCGATCGCCGCCAGGGGGCGTGCCAGCCACAACGCCAGCCGCTCGGTGTGTTGCAGGGCGACCGTCTCTGGCACCAACTCGCCCAGGATGAGCATGGCCAGGGCCGTCAGCAGCACGACCAGCCCCAGGGCCACCGGGAAGGCGGCCTCCCCCAGCCAGGGCCGCATCGCCGTCGCCAGGGGGGGCGCGGAGACGACGGCCACCACAGCGCCGGCAAAAAAGCTGATCACCGTCATCCCCAGTTGGGTGGTGGCCAGCAGGCGGCTGGCATCCTCGGACAGGCGTTCGGCGGTGCGGGCCGAGCCGACCCCCTCTTCGATCAATTGCTTCAGCCGCGGCCGACGGATGTTGATGAGGGCTGCACGAGCCATGGCCAGAAAGCCGTTGAGGACGATCAGCCCCAACAGCAGAACCCCCTCTCCCGTGGTCACGTCACTCGACCTCCGACTCCTCCCCCGCAGGAGTAGACCGGATCCGGGCCGGCACGCCATAGGCCACCGCCCCCGGCGGCACGTCGTGGGTGACGACCGAACCGGCCCCGGTTTTCGCTTCGGCGCCGATCTCCACCGGCGCGACCAGCATCGTATCGCTGCCGATGAAGGCCCTCTCGCCGATGACGGTGCGGTGCTTGCGCCGGCCATCAAAGTTGCAGGTGATGGTCCCGGCGCCGATGTTGGCCCCGGCCCCCACCGTGGCATCGCCCAGGTAGCTGAAATGGCCCATCTTGACCCCCGGCCCCAGGTAGGAGTTCTTGACCTCGCCAAAGTTGCCCAGGTGGACACCCGGCCCCAGGTGGGCCCTCTGGCGCAGATGGCCAAAGGGGCCGATCTCACTCCCCTCTTCCATGACCGCCCCTTCCACCACCGACAGTTCGACGCGGCAGCCATCGCCCAAGGTCGAATCGCGGACCACCGCCCCCGGCCCCAGGGTACACCCCCGCCCGATGCGCGTCCGGCCCTGGATCAGCGTGTGGGGCCAGATGACCGTATCGGCCCCGATTTCAACCTCCGCCTCGATATAGGTCACCTCAGGGTGGACGAGGGTCACGCCGGCGAGCATCCACCGCTGGTTGATGCGCCGCCGCATCTCGGCCTCGGCCTGGGCCAGTTTGAGCCGGTTGTCCAGGCCGATGACCTCCAGCGGATCGGCCACCGGAAAGCCGGCCACCCCTTCCCCCTGCCCGGCGGCCAGCGCCGCCAGGTCGGTCAGGTAGAATTCACCGCCGGGGTGCCGCTGGACCCGGGCCAGGTTGGGCCACAGCCACTCGTCGCGGAAACAAAAGACGCCGCCGCTGACCTCGCCGATGGCCCGCTGCTCCGGCGTAGCCTCCTTCTCTTCGACGATGCCGAGCACCCGGCGGCCCGTAGCATCGCGCACGATGCGGCCATAGCCGGTGGGGTCGTCGGGCCGGAAGGTGAGAAGGGTCGCCACCGCCCCCTCGGCCCGATGGTGGGCCACCAACTGCCGTAGGGTTTCGGGCCGGAGGAGGGGGGTATCGCCGTACAGGACCAGCACATCGTCCGCCCGGCCGGCCACCGCGGCCTCGGCCTGGCGCACGGCGTGGCCGGTACCCAACTGTTCGGCCTGGGTGACCCACAAAAGATCGTCACCCACCGCCCGCCGTACCTGCTCCGCACCATACCCGACCACGACGGCCAGGCAGACCGGCTCCAGGGCGCGGGCCGCATCCAGGACAAAACACACCATCGGCCGCCCCGCCAGCGGATGGAGCACTTTGGGCAGGGCCGATTTCATGCGGGTGCCCTGCCCGGCTGCCAGAATGATAATGGATAGGTTCACCGGTTTGCTCCTTGCCTTTGAAACACAAAACGACCAAAACCGACCTCACACCCGCCGGCGCAAGGTCTGTTTTGGTCGCTATCCCCCTTTTCCAACCCGGTGTGAGGGTCAGACCCCTCTACAGATCGTCCGTCCATTCCAACCCGGCCCCAATGGGCCCGCAGAGGCGAGACATCCCCCCCTTCGATTCCGAGGGGGTCCTGCTGTTCCGGCGATTTTTCGACGGGAACCTGGCGCCTGGGATGCCCTATCCCTGCGGTCAATCATTCTAACATAAGCGGCTATTTTGCGCAAGTGGCCCGGCGTGCACCGCCTGACCGGGCAACTCCGTTGGTTGACAACAGGGCAGCCAGCCGGTATAATCGGTATAGGGTACGAGGTACCCCGGTGAGCAACCTGGAGCTTGGGAAAAGGTCGAATCTCAAACCCAAATTCCCATCTGCTGATCAGAGAGCGCATGACGACAGACCTGACCTCTGAAGAATGGGACCGGCAATTCACCCGTCAGGCCGGTTGGACGCGGGCCACGCGGACCAGCCTCTATCGGCGGGCCAACCTGCTGCGGGCCGGGCGCGTGCTGGACGTGGGCAGCGGCACCGGTGCCGTGACCGAAGAACTGGCCGCCTGGAGCCGGGGACAGGTGATCGGCGTGGACCTGGACCCGGCAATGGTGGCCTATGCCCAGGCGCGGGCCGGTCGGGCCGAATACCGCCTGGGCGATGCCCACGACCTGCCCTTCCGCGACGGCTGGTTCGACGTGACCACCTGTCACTTTCTGCTGCTGTGGTGCCAGGACCCCGCCGGCGCGGCCCGGGAAATGATCCGCGTCACCCGGCCTGGCGGCGCGGTGCTGGTCTGTGCCGAGCCGGACTATGGTGGGCGGATTGACCATCCCGACCTGCCTGTGGGTCGCTGGCAGCGCGAGGCGCTGCGCCGCGAGGGGGCCGACCCCTGCCTGGGGCGCAAGCTGCGCGCGCTGTTTGCCCTGCCTGCCGTCCGCAGCATCGAGGTGGGGATCATCCCCGGCCTGTGGGACCCAGACCGGTTGCGTGCCGAGTTCGAGGCCGAGTGGGCGCTGTGGCGGCGTTCGCTGGCCGGCCTGGTGCCCCCCGACGAACTGGCCCGTGTCCAGGCTGCCGACCGGGCCGCCATCGAAGCCGGGGAGCGGTTGGCCTTTTTGCCGGTGTTCTACGCCCTGGTGCGTGTCGGATCGGCCGGATATTGCAGCGATCGACATCTTTTGTTATAATCGGTAGTGGGAAAGCAAGGTGCGACGCACCCCCGGTGAGCAACCTGGAGAAAGAGGGGGGTTCCCGGCCAACATCACGGGGTCGCAGCGGCGCGCCTGGGTCTCGAACCTGTAATCCGGCTCAGGAGTATGCCTATGTTGATCGTAGCCATCGCCATCCTGGGAGCTTTGATCCCCACCCTGTTTTACGTCCTGTTTGTCTGGTGGCTTGACCGGTACGAAAAGGAACCGGCCTGGCTGCTGGCCCTGGCCTTCCTGTGGGGCGCAGTCCCGGCCGCGCTCCTGTCGGTGATCCTGGAGATCCTCTTTGACCTGCCCCTGACCATCCTGGGCGAGGAAAGCCTGGCGGCCAACCTGATCAGCGTCGCCATCGGCGCCCCCCTCATCGAAGAAAGCTGCAAGGGGGTTGCCCTGCTGGGCCTGTTGCTCCTCTTCCGCCGCGAGTTCGACGATGTGCTGGATGGCATTATCTTTGGGGCGATGATCGGCTTTGGCTTCGCCTTCACCGAGAACTCTCTGGCCTACTTTCTCCCCATTTTGAGTGAAGAAGGGATAGGCGCCGGCCTGCTCAACATCCTGATGCGCGCCGTCGTCTTTGGCCTGAACCATGCCTTCTGGACGGGGATCACCGGGGCGGCGCTGGGTTATGCCCGGGTTTCCCGCACCTGGGGGTGGCGGCTGTTGGTTCCCCTCGGCGGCTGGGGGTTGGCCATGTCGCTGCACGGCATCCACAACGCGGGGGCGACCCTCGCCGAACACACGGGATGCCTGTCGTTGCTCCTCAGCCTGGTGGTGGACTGGGGGGGCGTGTTGCTGCTGCTGGCCGTCGCCGTGCTGGTGTTGCGCAAAGAAAAAAGGTGGGTCGAACGCGGCCTGGTCGAGGAGGTTCGTCGGGGGGTGCTGAGCCCCCAGGAGTTCGAGCTGCTGCGCTCGCCGGGGCAGCGGCTGCGGGCCCGCTGGCAGGCCCGGGGTTACGGCGGGCGACAGGCTTCGCGCGCTGTAGAGCGCTACTTTCAGTGTGCGACCGAGCTGTCTTTTAAAAAGGAGCACCTCCGTTCGGTCGGCGACGAGGGCGGCAACCTGGCCGAAATCCAGCGGCTGCAACAGGAACTGGTCACCTGTCGCGCCGCAGCCCTGCCGTGGCTATGGCCCCGATCCCAGAACCAGCAGGTATGAGCAGGAAACAGCATTTTGATCGCCATTCCGCTTGACTTTCGTCGCCAGTTCTGTTACAATAGGTGAAGGTAGCCTGGATGACTGATAGCATCTGTTACAATAGGTGAAGGTAGCCTGGATGACTGATAGCACTCGACTGCATTGGCCGGCCTGTTGAGTGGTCAGTCAATCAGGAAAGAGGGCTCTGTGGCCGACAAACAGAAAAAAGCCAGAATCCTGTGCATCGAAGACGAAGCCGGCATGCGCGACCTGCTGCGCCTCATCCTGGAAACGGAGGGTTACCTGTTTCTGAGCGCGCGAGATGGCCAGGAGGGTCTGGAAAGGATACGCCAGGAGCACCCCGACCTGGTGCTGCTGGACCTGATGCTGCCCGATGTGGACGGGGCAGAGCTGCTCTTGCAGAAAAAACAGGACCCCACCATCCGGGATATACCGGTGATCGCGGTGACGGCGCTGGCGTCGCCCTTTGATCAGATCATGTGGCGGCGGCGGACGGAACTCAAGGACTATGTTACCAAGCCGTTCATGCGCCGGCAATTGTTGGAGACTATCGAACGGGTTTTGAGCAGGCAGCCAGACCCGGCGGGGGGAAATCCTGACGCAGAATCGGTTCCCCTGGCCGCCAATCGGCAGGTCAGGAGCCGCTTTCGCCTGTGATTTTTGTGGGCATCTGGAGCCAAGACAGGTCCCCCGTGGCCCTTTGGGGTTCCGACCCGGCCGGGTCAGGAGAAGAGGAGCTCCGGAATGGGTAAAGCCAAGATCCTGTGCATCGAAGACGATCTGGACATGATCGAATATGTCAAGCTGATCCTGGGCAAGGCCGGATATGAGGTGATCGGGGCCGAGGGAGGCGCTGCCGGCCTGGAGGTCATGCGCCGGGAACAGCCTGACCTGATCCTGCTGGACCTGATGATGCCCGAAATGGACGGGGCCGAAGTGCTGCTGAGGAAAAAGGAGGACCCCTCTATCCGCGATATCCCGGTCATTGCCCTGACCGCCCTGGACTCGCCGTTTGATCAGATCATGTGGCTGGCCCGCACCGACCTGCAGGACTTTATTGTGAAATCCAGGTTGCCGCGCCGTGAGTTGATCGCCCGGATCGAGCGTGTGCTTCAGACGCACGGCCGATCCCCATCTGGCGAGGCGGCCACGGGAGCCGATTGACAGTCTCCCTGCCCGGCCCCGGCCATGATCCACAGAGGGGGCCGGGGCGGGGGGG
>DAOTXL010000009.1:0-29628 GCA_034435455.1 Anaerolineae bacterium | reverse complement strand
GTCCGAGGAAAACGTACTATTGGTATCATAGTGGCACCTCCAGCAGACTTGGTCTGTTTAGGAATGCCACTATATTGCAAATATGTCAACTGTTAGCCAGGCAGTGGCCTGGGCCTATCGCAAAACTCGAGTCTTAATAAAAAACGCCGGGCACAGGACAGGGTGCACCCGCCCCGGCCACGGCGTTCACAAATCGGACTATGTCGCTCCCCTTCAGGGGGGGTAGACGATAACTTGCCCACGTGGCTACAACTCCTGCTCCTCTTCGCCAGCCATAGCATAGCACAGAACGGCGGTGTTGTCAAAACGGGCCGCAGACGCACGCCGGCAGCCACCCGGCCTAGTCCCCCGGCCCTATGGCTCCAAGATTAAAATTTCCTCTCTTTTGTCAAAAAAACCATGCTACCCCTTGACCAAATGGAAGGGATGGTGTATACTGTGGGTGAAAGTGGTGAATTGTGGAATGAAGTGGTGTGGCGGCCCACGAAACGCCTAGAACTAATGTTCTATGAATCAGGTATTCCTTGGTGAGTTTGAGCACACGTTGGACGACAAGGGTCGGATCATCATCCCGGCCAGGTTCCGGGCGCGTTTGGCCTCCGGCCTGATCATCACCAAAGGGATTGACCCTTGCCTGTGGCTTTACCCGGTTGACACCTGGGAGCCGTGGGCTGCCAGAGTCAACGCCCTGCCGTTGACCGATCCCCAGGCGCGCAATTTTCAGCGACTGGTGCTCGGTGGCGCGGTGGACGCGGTGCCCGACAGACAGGGGCGGGTCAACCTGCCCCCCTACCTGCGCCAGTATGCGAACCTTGACAGCCAGGTGGTGATCGTGGGGCTGTACGATCACTGCGAGATATGGAATGCGGAGCGCTGGCGGGCGCTCCAGGAAAGCAGCGACCAGGATCCGGAAGGGCGCGCTGCCCAGTTTGCCAGCCTGGGCATCTAGCCCGGTGACAGGTCAGGTCGTATGGACGAGGCCAGGACCCACGTTCCGGTCCTCTATGACCAGGTGCTGGCCGGATTGTCGGTCCGGCCCGGTGGGCGCTATGTGGATGCCACCGTCGGCGGAGGCGGGCATGCGGCCGGCATCCTGCGCGCCTCTGCCCCTGATGGGCGGTTGCTCGGCCTGGATGCCGATCCAGAGGCGATCTCCTTTGCAGAACGGGTTCTGCACCCTTTTGGGGAGCGGCTGACCCTGCAGGTCGCCAACTTTCGGCATCTGGCCCAGGTGGCCACCGCGCTCGGTTTCGAGCAGGTAGACGGCGTCCTGTTGGACTTGGGGCTTTCCTCCCGCCAACTGGCCGACGGCAGCCGGGGCTTTTCCTTCAGCCGGGATGGGCCGCTGAACATGCGCTTCGACCCGACCCAGGGGTTGAGGGCGGCAGACCTGGTCAACAGTTTGTCTGAAGTGGAACTGGCCGATCTGTTGTGGCGCTATGGCGAGGAACGGTTTGCCCGGCGCATTGCCCGGGCCATCGTCACGGCCCGCCCGCTGCTGACCACGGCCCATCTGGCCGAGGTGGTGGTCCGGGCGGTGGGGCAGGGAAAGCGCAAGGGGGCGGGAGAACGGATCCATCCCGCCACCCGAACCTTCCAGGCGCTGCGCATTGCCGTCAACGACGAACTGACGGCCCTGGCCGAGGCGCTGCCCCAGGCCCGCGACCTGCTCCGCCCCGGCGGTCGGGTGGCGGTCATCTCGTTTCACTCGCTGGAAGACCGGCTGGTGAAGCGTTTTTTCCAGGACGAGGCGCGGGACTGCCTCTGCCCGCCGGAAATGCCGGTCTGCGTCTGCGGACACCGGGCCAGCCTGCGGCCCGTCAACCGTCGGCCGATCCGGCCCGGCGACCAGGAGATCGCGGCCAACCCCAGGAGCCGCAGCGCCAGGTTGCGGATTGCGGAGCGGCTGGCTGGGAGTGAAGCGTAAAGCGTAAGGTGTAAAACGTAAGATGCCTGTTGCGATGGCTCAAGCCCATAAGCGAACCCGAACCCGGGCCGCCGACCAGGCGCTGTCGCTGCGCACGGTCTTTTTTGTCCTGCTCGCCCTGGCCATCCTGTTCGGCTGGTTGCACGCCATCCTGTCCCTGGAGATCGCCTCGACGGGCCGGCAGATTCAGCTCAGGACGGAGGAGCTGGCGGCGCTCCAGCGTGAGAACAACCTGCTGCGGTGGCAGGTGGCCGAGGCTATGTCGCCCGAAAAGCTGGCCGGACGCGCCAGGGAGATGGGCTACGAACTCCGCCCCCCTCTCTACCTGTCGCTGGCGCAGGCCGGTTCCCGACCCTGAGAGAGGACCTGCATGGCTACCGGCGACGCGCCAGGAACCTATCATCACCGCCTGATCGTGTTGGGCCTGTGCCTGACCTTTGGCTTTTCGGTCATCCTGACCCAGCTCGTCCAATTCCAGGTGCTCAAACACGACCGGCTCCGGCAGATCGCCGACGCGCAACGCGATCGGGAAAAAGAGGTCCTGCCCCAACGGGGCCTTATCGCCGACACCAACGGCCATTTGCTG
Organism: Anaerolineae bacterium; assembly: GCA_034435455.1. Lineage (GTDB taxonomy): Bacteria > Chloroflexota > Anaerolineae > JAAYZQ01 > JAAYZQ01 > DAOTXL01. Next base: position 27,115 of record DAOTXL010000009.1, on the reverse strand, counting down.
GCCACGAACCTGGTTCGGTGGGACATCTCGGCCTCCCCCTCTCTGATCGTGGATCCGGAGGACCTGGCGACGCAGTTGTCCGATCTGCTTGGCCTGCCGAGAGACCAGGTCTACGCCGGCCTGGTTGCCGAGAAGCCGTGGGTTCTGCTGGCCAAAGAGGTCCCGCAACAGGTTGGGGAGGCGATCCTCGCCCTGAAAGCCGATGGCATTCTTTGCGAGGCCCACCAGGTCCGGGTATATCCAGAGGGAGAGCTGTTTGCCCAGGTCGTGGGGATCGTCACCAGCGCCGGGGATGGCTTCTATGGGGTGGAGGGGTTCTACAACCAGACTCTCAAAGGGGTCGGTGGGAAGCTTCAGATCGAGCAGAACCCGGTCGGCGACGAGATCCCCATCCCCCCTTTGAACTTTGCTCCACCCCAAGAGGGGACGAGCCTGATCCTGACCCTGGATCGCAATATTCAGTACATCGTTGCCGAAGAGCTGGCATGGGCGCTGGAAGAGTACAAAGCCGAGAGCGGGACGGTGATCGTCATGGACCCCAAGAGCGGCGCCCTGCTGGCAATGGTCAGCATCCCAACCGGCGATCCGAACCACTTTGCCGATACCGGGATCCGGTTCCTGGCCAATCCGGCGGTGAGCAGCATGTGGGAGCCTGGTTCTGTCTTTAAAATCATCACCTGGGCAGCCGGCCTGGATTCGGGGACCATCAGCCCGGGCGCGACCTGGTATGACCACGGGGCGCTCGAAGTGGGGGGCCGTGTTATCCAGAACTGGGACCGGCAGGGGCATGGCCTGGTGACGATGGAGGATGGGCTGGTCCAGTCCCTGAACACTGTGGCCGCTTTTATCAGCACCTCGGTGGGGAAGGATCGCTTTTACACCTATCTGCGGCGCTTTGGTTTTGGCAGTTTGACCGGCGTTGACCTGGCCGGCGAAGGGCCAGGCATGGTCAAGTTGCCCGGCGATGCCAACTGGTTCCCCTCGGAGTTGGGGACCAACTCTTTCGGCCAGGGAGTGGCCGTAACACCGCTCCAAATGATCGCGGCGGTGTCGGCGGTGGCCAATCAGGGCCTGCTGATGAAGCCGTATGTGGTGCGCCAGTTTATCACCGCGGATCAGGTGCTCCAGGTCGAACCGACGATTGTGCGCCAGGCCGTGTCCCGGGAGACGGCGCTGACCCTCACCGAGATGCTGGTTCAGGCCGTGGAGCGCGAAGGGTCCAGTAAAGCGCGGATCCCCGGCTACCGCATCGCCGGCAAGACCGGCACCGCTCAGATCCCGACCGCCTATGGCTACGAGCCCACCGACACCATCGCTTCGTTTGTGGGTTATGCACCGGCCGACGACCCCCGGTTTGTCGTCCTGGTCAAGCTGGATCGGCCCAAGGCTTCGCCGTGGGGCACCCAAACCGCCGCGCCGACCTTTCGGGCCATCGCCGAGAGGCTGTTCGCCTACCTGCAGATCCCGCCGGACGAGATCCGCCTGGCGCAGCAGCGATGAGGGACGGGGAATGAGGGCCGACCTGCTCACCCTGGCGGACCTGATCGCCGGATTGATCGGAGAGGAGAGGCTGCCGGCCGCGGTCATGTCTGAGGCCAGATCCGTGCGGATCCAGAGGGCCGTGATCGACTCACGGCTGGCAACGCCCGGCTGCCTGTTTATCGCCCTGCGGGGCGAGCATCACGATGGCCACGACTTTATCGCTGAGGCTATCGGCCGGGGCGCAGTGGCCGTGATCGCCGAGAAGGCACCACCGGCGGAAAAGGGGTATTGGATATTGGATAGTAGAGCTTTTCAATGTCCAATATCTAATGTCCCCAATATCCAATCCCCGGCTTGCCTGATCGTGCCCGACAGCCTGGTGGCCCTGCAACAGGTGGCTGCCCACTGGAGGCGACAGCACCAGGTGCGGGTCGTCGGCGTCACCGGCAGCGTGGGCAAGACGACCGGTAAGGAGGCCATCGCCGCCGTGCTGAGACGGCGCTACCGCACGTTGAAAAGTGAGGGCAACTATAACAACGAGATCGGTCTGCCCCTGACCCTGTTGCACCTGACGGCGGCCCACGGGCGGGCCGTGCTGGAGATGGGCATGTACGACCTGGGCGAAATTGCCCGATTGGCAGAGATCGCCCGGCCCCAGGTGGGGGTGGTGACCAACGTTGGCCCGACCCACCTGGAGCGGCTGGGCACTATCGAGCGGATCGCCCAGGCCAAGGCCGAGTTGCCGCAGGCCCTGCCGCCGGCCGAGGAGGGCGGGGTGGCGGTCCTCAACGCCGATGATGAGTGGGTGGCCGCTATGGCCGGGCAGACGCGGGCGCGCCCGTTCACCTATGGCCTTACCCCTGCCGCCGACCTGTGGGCCGACGAGATCGAAAGCGGCGGGCTGACAGGCATCCGCTTTGCCCTGCACTACCGGGGCGAGACAGTCCATGTCCGCACGCCGCTGGTGGGCCGGCACAGCGTGCATACGGCGCTGGCCGCCGCCGCCGTTGGCCTGGTAGAAGGGCTGTCGTGGGAAGAGATCGTGGCCGGCCTTCAGGATCCGCAGGTTCAGGTGCGGCTGCTGGCCACCCCTGGCCCGGCCGGCTCTACCCTCCTGGACGATACCTACAACGCCAGCCCCGCCTCCTGCCTGGCCGCCCTCCGGCTGCTGGCCGAGTTGCCGGGGCGCAAGATCGCCGTGCTGGGCGACATGTATGAACTGGGCAGCTTTGAGGAGGAAGGCCATCGCCTGGTGGGCCGACAGGCCCGTCAGGTCGCCGACCGGCTGGTGGCCGTTGGCCAACGGGGGCGCCTCATCGGCCAGGAGGCGTTGCGGGCCGGCATGGCCGCCGATGCCGTCCACCTGGCAGAGACCAACGAGCAGGCCATTGCCCTGCTGCAAACCTTGATCCAAGGCGGCGATGTGGTCCTGATCAAAGGCTCGCGAGGGATGAAGATGGAGCAGATTGTCGCAGCCCTGAGCCGGCCGCCGGCCGGGCCGCAGACAGGGGGGAAACAACCATGACCTCCGAACCCATGCCCTTCGCCCTGGCACTGGGCGCCGCCTCGTTTTTGATTGCCGTTATCTGGGGGCCGCCCCTCCTCCGACTGCTGCGCCGGTGGCGCATCGGCAAACAGATCCGCGTGGAAGGCCCCACCGCCCACCAGACCAAGATGGGCACGCCGACGATGGGGGGGCTGATGATCCTGGTGCCGGTCATGACCATCACCGTGGTCATGAACCTGGCCAACTTTTTGAGCGGCTCCGAGGTGGGCAAAGCGATCCTGGCCTACTTTCACTTTGAGGAGGGCAGCCCCCTCATCGGCAAGAGCATCCTGTTGCCGTTGTCGGTGATGATCGCCTTTGGGCTGTTGGGGGCCGTGGACGACCTGGCCGAGGTGCGCGGCTGGTGGGGAGGGGGCGGGCTGAAAGCGCGGGTGATGTTCCCCCTCCAGTCCCTTCTGGCGTTGGTAACGGCCATCGGCCTGTACCACCCCGACTTCCTGGGGTTGCACGAGGTGGGCATCCCCTTTGTCAGAGATGTGGTGGACGTGGGCCTGTGGTATGTGCCCATTGCCGCTTTCATCATCGTCGGCATGGCCAACGCGGTTAATCTGACCGATGGGTTAGACGGCCTGGCCTGCTCGACGGCCATTGTGGCTTTTGTGGGCTATGGGATCATCGCCTTTTTGCAGGGGCAATTCCCGCTCCTCTCTTTCTGCTTTACGATGGTCGGTGCCCTGTTTGCCTTTTTATGGTTCAACACCTACCCGGCCCAGCTTTTTATGGGGGGGATGGGTTCCCTGGCGCTGGGAGCGACGCTGGCCGTCGTCGCCCTGATGTCGTTCCAATGGTTGTTGTTGCCCATCATCGGCGCGATCTTTGTGGCCGAGGTGGGATCGGTCGTGCTTCAGGTGGGCTATTTCAAGCTCAGCCGACGGCTCACCGGCACCGGGCGGCGCGTGTTCAAGATGACGCCGCTGCACCACCACTTTGAGCTGCTGGGCTGGAGCGAGACCCACGTCACGCAGCGGTTTTGGATCATCGAGGTTCTGGCGACTATGCTGGGCATTGCCCTGGCGTTGCTGTGAAAATGAAAGACCCATCTTGGAGGCCCAATACCCAAGACCCCCTATCCGCTCTGGTGGTGGGTCTGGCGCGGGAGGGGATGGCCCTGGCGCGCTTTCTGGCAGAGCGCGGTGTGCGGGTGACCGTTACCGACCTCAAACCGGCCGGGGCGCTGGCCGAAGCTGTGGCGGCGCTGTCCGGCCTGCCGGTGAGCTATGCCCTGGGAGGGCACCCGGTCTCTCTGCTGGATGAGGCCGACATTCTCTTTGTCAGCCCCGGTGTGCCGCTGGAGATCCCGCTGCTGGTCGAGGCACGGCAGCGGGGCCTGCCTTTGAGCAGCGAGACGCGGTTGTTCACCTGCCTCTGCCCGGCGCCTATCGTGGGCATCACCGGCTCCAGCGGCAAGACGACCACCACCGCTCTGGTGGGCGAGATGCTCCAGGCCGCCGGACGTCGGACGTGGGTCGGCGGCAACATCGGTCGGCCCCTTATCGGCCACCTGGATGAGATCGCGGCAACCGATGCGGTGGTGATGGAGTTGTCCTCCTTTCAACTGGAGTTCTTTGCGCCCTGGCCGGCAAAACCTGCCTGGGGGCACATGGCCGGCTGTCTGTTCGACCCGGCAGGGCGAAGCCCGGCGGTGGCCGCCGTGCTGAACATTACCCCCAACCACCTGGACCGCCACCCGACGATGGAAGCCTACATTGCGGCCAAGGCCCACATTCTGAACTATCAGCGGCCCGGTGACCTGGCCGTGCTGAACCTGGACAACCCCTTCACGCGGCGGCTCGGAGAGGCGAGGGGCAGGGGGTCGGTGCTGTGGTTCAGCCTGGAGCGGGAAGTGGAAGAGGGGGCGTTTCTGCGCCGCAGCCACCTGGTGCTGCGGCTGGCCGGGCATGAGCAGGGGGTGTGCCGGACAGAGGAGTTAAAGCTCCTCGGCCGGCACAATGTGGCCAACGTCCTGGCTGCCTGTGCCCTTGCGGCTGCCGCCGGCGCATCGCCCGAAGCCCTGCGCCAGGTCGCCGTGACCTTCCCTGGCGTGGAACACCGCCTGGAGCTGGTGCGCGAGTGGAAAGGGGTGCGCTGGTACAACGATAGCATCGCCACCACACCGGAGCGGACCGTCGCGGCCTTGCGCGCTTTCCCTGCCGTTCCCATTATCCTGCTGGCCGGGGGACGGGATAAGCACCTGCCCTGGGACGAGATGGCCGAGCTCGCCTGCCGGCGGGTGCACCACCTGATCCTGTTCGGCGAGGCCGCGGGTCTGATCGAAACGGCGATGCAGGAGGCAGCAGGCAGGGGGCGGCACACCACGCCATGCGCAACACGAATCCACCGCGCCGGGACGTTGGAGCGCGCTGTCGAGCTGGCTGCCCAGCTTGCCCGGCCCGGCGACGTGGTCCTCCTGTCACCGGGAGGCACCAGCTTTGACGCCTTCCGCGACTTTGCCGAGCGGGGTGAGTATTTTCGCCGTCTTGTGAGAGCGTTGGAGTGAAACGTGGCAAAATCGCCAAGATCTAAAGAACAAGGCGCGCCCGACTGGATCCTGCTGGGCACCGTTGCAGCGCTCGTGGCCCTGGGGATGATGATGGTCTATAGCTCGACCTTTGACATGGGCTACCGCCTCAAGGGGGATGCAGACTACTACTTTAAACGACAGATGATCTGGCTGGGCATTGGGGCGGTGGCCATGCTGGTCGCCGGCCGGATGCACTATCGGCACTGGACCAAGTTCTCCATCCCGATGATGCTGGGGACGCTGATCATGCTGACGATCCTGGCTATCATGCGGCAGAGGCGGCTGCTCAACACATCCATCTCGCCGGTGGAGATGGCCAAGCTGGCGGTTATCATCTACATCGGCCACTGGTTGGCCTCCAGGCGGGTGGAGCAGTTGCGCAACCTGCCGGTTGGCATGTTGCCCTTTACCATCATCGTCGGTCTGGTGGCCGGCCTGGTCATCGTGCAGCCCGACATTTCGGAAGCGGTGGTCATCATCCTGGTATCGCTGGCCATGTTCTTCCTGGCCGGCGCCGACCTGCTTCAGTTCTTCATCGGCTTTCTGGGGGGTGGGGCGGCCTTTGTCCTGGTCATCACCCGCATCTCTTATGCTATGGAACGGCTCCGGCCCTACCTGAGTGAGTGGCGGGACCCCCTGCACAGCGACAACTTTCAGTTGATCCAGGGGCTGATCGCCCTGGGCAGCGGCGGGTTGTTGGGTCTGGGGCCGGGCAATGGGCGGATGAAGTATCAATGGTTGCCGGCCGCCCATACCGACAGCGTTTTTGCCATCGTCGGCGAAGAGTTGGGCCTGGTGGGCTGCCTGGCCCTCATCGGCCTGTTTGCCCTGCTGGCCTATCGCGGCTTTCGCATCGCCGACCGGACGGCCGATCCTTTTGGGCGGCTGCTGGCTACCGGCATTACCTGCTGGATCACCCTTCAGGCGCTGATCAACATGGCGGTGGTGACCGGCACCATCCCGTTCACCGGCATCGCCCTGCCGTTCATCAGTGCCGGCGGGTCGTCGCTGGTGAGCTGTATGCTGGGCGTGGGCATCCTGCTCAGCGTTTCCCGTAATGGTCAATCATAAGAGCTAGTCTGAAAATCACCAAGGACACGAAGGACACAAGGAATTTCTGTCAATTTCCTCTCATTTCTTTGCTCTGTGCGCCTTCGTGGTAGACTTTTCAGACAAGCTCTAAGTGGCTGTTCAGGCTGACCCGCTGGCTGGCACTGGGAGCCTGGCGCCTGAACCGTTACAATCGGGGATCGGGAATCCAATGAGACTTGTCGTATCGGGTGGTGGAACGGGGGGCGGTGTCTATCCCGCTTTAACCGTCGTCGAACTGCTTTTGAACCCCAGGCCGGAGGGTGGTGCCCTGCCCTCCCTGGTTCCCGATGACGTGCTGTGGATCGGCAGCCGGGATGGGATCGAGGAGGAGTTGGTCCGGCGCGCCGGCATCCCGTTCGTCGGGTTGGCCGCCGGCGGGTTGCGGGGGATGGCCCTGCTGGTGACGGCCCGGAATGCCGCCCGGATTGCCGGCAGTGTGGGACAGGCGCGGCGCCTGCTCCTCAAGTTCCGGCCAGATGTGGTGTTGGTCACCGGCGGCTATGCCTGTGTGGCGGTGACGCTGGCCGCCCGGACCCTGCCGGTGCCGGTGCTCATCTACCTGCCCGACATTGTGCCGGGGCTGGCCATCCGCTGGCTGAGCCGTTTCGCCTGGCGGGTGGCGGTGACAAGCGAGGAGTCGTATCACTATCTGCCGTTCAAGAAGGTGGTCGTGACCGGATATCCGGTACGCCCGGAGATATTTACCCTGGACCGGGTCCAGGCGCGGCAGGCGCTGGGCCTGGACCCGGAGGCCAGGACGTTGCTGGTCTTTGGCGGCAGCCGGGGGGCGCGGAGCATCAACCAGGCGTTGGTCGCGGGCTTGCGCGAACTGTTGCCTGTTTGCCAGGTGGTCCACATCAGCGGACGTCTGGATGTCGGTTGGGTGACAGGCGCTGCCCGGAGCCTGCCGGAAGGGCTGCGCGCTCGCTATCACCCTTTTGACTATCTGCACCAGATGCCCCAGGCGCTTGTTGCCGCCGACTTGGCCGTGGCCCGGGCCGGGGCGGCCACCCTGGGCGAGTTCCCGGCGGCCGGACTGCCGGCGGTGCTGGTGCCCTACCCTTATTCGGGGCAGCACCAACAGCCCAACGCCGACTATATGGCTCGCCACGGCGCGGCCTGCGTGTTGTCCGACGCCGACCTGGGGAAAAAGCTGGTGCCCACGGTCCTGGCTCTGTTGAACGATCAGGGAGCCCTGGCGGCGATGCGCGAATCGGCCCGGGCTATGGCCCGGCCTGATGCGGCCGCCGCCATTGCCGGGCAACTGGGGCTGGCTGCCGGCCGCGCCGAACAGGAAGGGGAAAAATGGCACCGGTCGTAAATACAGGCACCTATCTGGTCGTGCTGTTTGTGGTACTGGCCCTCTCGTTTTGGACCGGCTACAAACGGAACTGGATCCGGTCCGCCGCCATGCTGGGGGGCATCCTCCTCAGCCGCCTGTTGCTGACCCCCAAAGGGGCCGAGGTGTTCACCACCGTTGTCAATCGGCTGATCAAGGGGATTGTGGTGAGCGTCCGCAGCCGGATGGACTTTAAAGAGGCGGCCCGCATCGCCGACGGAGTGAGGTCCGATTGGGTCAACCCCTCCAACCAGGCGCTGGTGCTGACGGTCGCGGCGGTGGCCTTTATCGGCCTGGCTTACCTGCTGGGCAAGCTGTTGAACAAGCTGTTCAAGACGGCAACGGGGCTGATCGGCGGCCTCCTCGGCGCGCTGTGCGGCTACCTGCTGCTCAACCTGTTCCTGCCCTACCTGCCCCCCCAGTTGCCGGACTGGATCGTCACCACCGCCCCCCCACCCCGGGGGACAGCCGTTCCCGGCCCGAACCTGATCCTGCCGGCCGTGGAACTGGCGGAGAAAAATTTCAAGACAGCCATCACCATCTTCCTGGGAGCGATCCTGCTCCTGACCGCTTTGAGCGTCAAGCCGAAAAAAGAAAGCAAAAAGTAGCTGTCATGGGGCCGATTGAGATCCTGTGGGGCGCGATTGCGCTGATGTTCATTATCATGGCTGTGGCGCGTGGCTACAACAAGGAGCTGGGGGCCACGATCATCATGCTGGCCGCTCTGCTCCTCCTCGGCCTGTTGGATAGCCGGTTGCATTTGGACGAACGCCTGCCCGATCTGCTGAAAACCCACCTTTTCCGCAGGCCGGAGCAGGAGGGGTTGGTCAGGTTGTGTTCGATGCTGGTTTATCAGGGGATTTTTCTGGCCATCACCTATGCCGGCTATGCCGGCCGGGTGCTGGAGTGGGAAGGGACGACGGCCGGCGGGAGGGTCAAGACGGCGCTGGGCCTGCTGATCGGCGCGGTCAACGGCTGGCTGGTTTCGGGGACGCTGTGGTACTATCTGGACCGATACGAGTATCCGCTACCGGAGCAGATCATCAAGCTGCCCCTCACCCCCCTGGCCCAGGAGCTGGTCAAGTTCCTGCCGCCGGCCGTGCTGACTACCAATGCTCTGGTGCTCATCATTGCTATCCTGCTGGTGCTACGGGTGCGGAAATGACAGGGTGGCATCTCGGCGACCTCCACACGGTCCATCTGGTAGGCATTGGCGGCGTCGGCCTGTCGGCCATTGCCCGGGTGCTGCACGGCCGGGGCTATCGGGTCTCCGGCTCTGACCGGCAACCCTCGGCCCTCACCGAGGCGCTGGTGGCCGAGGGGATCACCGTCTACATCGGGCACCGCGCCGAACAGGTAGCCGGCGCCCAATTGGTGATCGTCTCGTCGGCGGTGCCCGATGACAACCCGGAGGTGGTCGAAGCCAGGCGGAGGGGGCTGCCGGTGGTCAAACGGGAGCGGTTCCTGGGCGAACTGACGGCTGGTCGGGCGGTCCTCGCCGTGGCCGGTACCCACGGCAAGACGACCACTACCGCCATGATCGCCTGGATCCTGATCCAGGCCGGCCTGGACCCGACCTTTATCGCCGGCGGGGTGTTGCACAACCTGGGGACCAACGCCCGGGCCGGGGCCGGGCCGCACCTGGTCATCGAGGCCGACGAGTACGACCGGACCTTCCTGGGGCTGCACCCGACGGTGGCGGCGATTACGACGCTGGAGCATGACCACCCTGACTGCTATCCCAGCTTTGACGACATGCGAGCGGCCTTTGCTACCTTTGCCGGGCAGGTGGTGGCCGGAGGGGTGCTGGTCGTCAACGGCCAGGATGAGGAAGCCAGACGGTTGGCGGAGCAGGCCGCAGCTTGCCGGTCCCAGGGGGACCCTCTCCGGGTGGTCACCTATGGGCTGCAGGAAGGGTGGGATTGGTGGGCCGCCGGTGAGCAGTTGGGCGCCGGTGCCGCTTTCGAGGTGTGGCGCGGCAAAGAACGGCTGGGGATCTGTGCCCTGCAGGTACCCGGCCGGCACAACCTGCTCAATGCCCTGGCGGCGCTGGCCGTCAGTGCTGAGGTGGGTGTGGAGTTCAGCCTGGCGGCAGCAGCCCTTACCCGCTTTCGCGGCACGGCACGCCGCTTTGAGGTGAAGGGCCATGCCGGCGGGGTCACGGTGGTGGACGACTATGCCCACCACCCCACCGAGATCCGGGCCACCCTGGCCGCAGCACGGCTCAAGTATCCGGGGCGGCCGCTGTGGGCGGTGTTCCAGCCCCACACCTACAGCCGCACGGCGGCACTGCTGGACGGCTTTGTCGCCGCCTTTGACCAGGCCGATCATGTCCTGGTGACCGGCATCTATGCCGCGCGGGAACAGGATACGCTGGGCATTTCGGGGCGGGAGATCGTGGCCCGGATGGACCATCCCGATGCCCACTATGCTGACACACTGGAGCAGGCTGTGGCGCTGCTGCTGGACGGTGTCCGGCCGGGCGACGTGGTCATCACCCTGGGGGCCGGAGATGGCTACCTGGCGGGTGAGTGGCTGTTGGAGAGATTAGAGAGTAGAGATTAGAGATTGGAATGTCATTTCTCGTTTCTCTTTTGCAGGCTGTGGTTGGTGCCGGAGCGGTGCGGGAAAACGAGCCGCTGGCCCGCCACACCACCCTGCGCATCGGCGGGCCGGCCGACCTGTTGGTGGTGGTGCGCACGGCCGAGGCGTTACGCCGGGTGGTGGCCCTGGCCTGGCAACATCAGGTGCCGTGCCGGATCCTGGGCAGTGGGTCGAACGTGCTGGTGAGCGATGCGGGGGTGCGGGGGCTGGTGGTGCTCAACCGGGCGCGGGCCATGAACCTGATCGGCACGCAGGTCAGGGCCGAGAGCGGCGCCGCGCTGAGCGCCGTAGCGCGGCGGTGTGTGGCCCAGGGGTTGGCCGGGCTGGAATGGGCGGTGGGCATCCCCGGTACCGTGGGGGGCGCGGTAGTGGGCAATGCCGGAGCCTGGGGCGGGGAGATTGCTTCTGTTCTGGGCTGGGCCACCGTTCTGGAGCCGGGCGGTCTCGTGGCCAGGTGGCCGGTGGAACGCTTCGGGTACGGCTATCGGACGAGTGTGTTGAAGGGGCAGGGGGCCACGCAACGCGCCGTGGTGTTGGAGGCCGGGTTTGCCCTGCACCCGGCCGAACGGACACTGCTGGCGGCCCGTGTGGCTGAAATTACAGCCCGGCGAAAGGCCGGCCAGCCGCCGGGGGCGAGCTGCGGCTCGGTGTTCAGAAACCCGCCGGGCGCCTATGCCGGCCGGCTGATTGAAGCAGCCGGGTTGAAAGGGCGGCGCTGTGGCGCAGCCGAGATTTCGCCCCTCCACGCCAATTTCATCATCAATCATGGCGGGGCGACGGCGGCTGACGCAAAGGCGCTCCTGGACCTGGCCCGCCAGACCGTCGAGGCGCGGTTCGGGGTCAGGCTGGAATTGGAGATCGAACTGCTCGGCGAGTGGGCGGAATAGTACTCAAGAACTAGTGGTCTGGGACTTGCATAGTACTAAATATTGTGGTATAATAAGCCATGAAGAAAAAGCTGCGGGTAGGGCTCATCTTTGGGGGGCGCTCGGGCGAGCATGAAGTGTCGCTCATCTCGGCCCAGGGCGTGATGGGCGCCCTCGACCAAGACCGGTATGAAGTTGTGCCCATCGGCATTACCAGGGAGGGCCGCTGGCTGGCCTCGGGCGATCCGATGAAGGCGCTCCTCTCCGGGGCGCTGGCCGAGAGCCGATCGGCTGCCCTGCTGGCCGAACCGTCGCAGCGGGGCCTGATGTGCCTGGAGGAGGAACCACAACACGCCCTGCGTGCCATCCAGGTCAGCCGGTTGGATGTCGTCTTCCCGGTCCTGCATGGCCCTTACGGCGAAGATGGGACGCTCCAGGGGTTGCTGGAACTGGCCGGCATCCCTTATGTCGGGGCCGGCGTGGCCGCTTCGGCGCTGGGCATGGATAAGGCGCTGTTCAAGGAGATCGTCCGGGCCCGTGGGCTGCCGGTGGCTCCTTACCGGGTGATCAAACGCAAGGTGTGGGAGCAGCAGCCGGAGGAGACGGTGGCCCGGATTGAAGCGGAGATCGGCTATGACTGTTTTGTCAAGCCGGCCAATCTGGGCTCCAGTGTGGGGGTCTCCAAAGCCCACAACCGGGCCGAATTGTGGGCGGCCTTGGAGGAAGCCGCCCGCTATGACCGCAAGTTGCTTGTCGAGGTGGCGATTGATGCCCGTGAGATCGAGGTCAGCGTGCTGGGCAACGACGAGCCGATCGCCAGTGTGCCGGGGGAGATCATCCCCAGCCGCGAATTTTACGATTATGCGGCCAAATACCTGGATGGTACGTCGGAACTGCTGATCCCGGCGCCCCTTCCGCCCGAAACCGCCGAACTGGTCCGGCACCTGGCGGTGGAGGCCTATCTGGCCATTGACTGTGCCGGCATGGCCCGCGCCGATTTTTTGCTCGACCGGCAGACCGGTCAGGTGTACCTTAACGAACTGAACACCATCCCCGGCTTTACGCCCATCAGCATGTTTCCCAAGTTGTGGGAGGCCAGCGGCATCTCCTACAGCGCGTTGATCGATCGGCTCATCGAGCTGGCGCTGGAACGGCATGCCGACAAGAGCCGCTCGGCCACCTCCTACCAGGCGCCAGGGCAGGACCATGCGCATTGATCTGCTGGAACCGGCCGGGAACCGGCGGGGGGGGAGGGGGCGGCGCCGGCGTTCCCAGACCTTCGACATCGCCGTGGTCCAGCCCCGGAGCCGGGCCAGGGGGGGGCGATCCGCCCCGCGCCCCAAGCCGGTCGGCCGGGGCAAGGCAGGGCCGCGGCCCAGGGCTGCGGAGCGTCCCCCCCGCTCCTTGGGCGGATGGCGGGCTTTTTGGCTGCGGTTGCCAGGGGTGCTGAGCCTGGCCGGGCTGATGGCGGCGCTGGTCTACCTTTCGACCGATGCCCGTTTCTTTGTCTACGAGGCCCAGATTGTGGGGGTCCATCACCTGGATGCCGGGGCCATCTACAGCGCCGCGGGGGTGGATGAGCAGCATATCTTCTGGATCGAGCCCCAGCAGGTGGCCGAGGCCATTGCCCAGATGCCGGGGGTGAAGGCCGTCCGCGTGGGGTGTGGTCTGCCGGCGCGGGTGACCATCGAAGTGGAAGAGCGGGAGCCGGTGGTCCTGTGGCGGGCCCTCACCCAAAACCGGGATTGGTGGTTGGACGAGGAGGGGGTGGTCCTGCCCTATCACGGGGACGTGAACTCGCCGGCGACGATCTTTGTGGTGGATTCCAGTCCGCGCTCCCTGCAGGTCGGGGATCGCATTACGCCGGAGGGGGTGGTCCGATCGGTGCAGCAGTTGGCCGCTGCATTGCCGGAGGTGCGGGTCTTTTTCTACGACGCCGACCGGGGGTTGAGTTTTACCCGGCAGACGGCCGCCGGGCAGTGGCCGGTGTATGTGGGCGACAGCCAGGACCTGCAGCGCAAGATCCAGGTGGTCCAGGCGCTGAACGACTATCTGGCGATCCACGGCATCCAGCCGCGCTACGTGGATGTGCGCTGGGCCGACCATCCGGTGTATGGCAAACCGGCGCAGAGCGAGGGAGGGGGGAATTAGGCGGTGTGGTGGCTTCCGGTTTTAGGGTTGCTCCTTGGCCTGGCCCTGGGGATGGCCCTGTCCATCACCGTCCCGGCTGCCTGCTCGCGCTACACGGCGATGGCCATCCTGGCTGCCCTGGACTCGGTGTTGGGGGCGGTGCGGGCCCGGTTGGAGGGTGAATTTGACAATCGTATCTTTCTGAGCGGCTTTTTTACCAACATCGCCCTGGCCGGTGGGCTTACCTTTCTCGGCGACCGGCTGGGGGTCGAACTGTATATGGCTGCCGTTGTGGCCTTTGGCGTGAGGCTGTTCAACAACCTGGCGCGCATCCGGCGTCAACTGCTGGAAAGGATAAGGTAGCCGGGCAGGCGGGCGACTTACCGGGTTAGAAAAGTGACAGAACCAAGGACGATCGTTGGCATTGACATTGGCACCACCAAAGTGTGCACGCTGGTCGGTGAGGTGCACGACGAGGGCCAGTTGCGCATCATCGGCGTAGGGGTGGCCCCGTCGCGGGGGCTGCGCAAAGGGGTGGTGGTCAACGTCCATGAGACGACCGAGGCGATCACGGCCTCGGTGCGCAAGGCGGAGCGGACCTCAGGCTACGAGATCACCAGCGCCTATATCGGCGTGGGGGGCGGGCACATTTCGGCCATTAACAGCCGGGGGGTGGTCGGCATCTCGCGGGGCGAACGGGGCATCACCCGGTCGGACATAGACCGGGCCCTGGATGCGGCGCGGGCCATCGCCATCCCCCACAACTGCGAGATCATCCACACCATCCCCCGCGGCTATGTGGTGGACGGCCAGGAGGGGGTCCGCGATCCCATCGGCATGCAGGGTATCCGCCTGGAAGTCGAGGCTCACATCATCACCGGCGCTTCAACCTGTGTCAGCAACCTGGTCAAGTGTGTGCGCAATGCCGGGGTGGAGATTGAGGACCTGATTTTGCAGCCGCTGGCTTCGGGCGAGGCGGTGCTGAAAGAATCGGAGCGGGAGATGGGGGTGGTGCTGGCCGACATAGGTGGGGGCACCACCGATATCGGCATCTTTATGGATGGCAGTATCTGGCACACCGCCGTGCTGGGGACCGGTGGCGAGCACCTGACGCGGGATGTGGCGGTGGGGCTGCGCACGCCCCTGAACACCGCCGAAGAGCTCAAGATCAAGTATGGGAGCGCCCGGCCGGGGTCGCTCTCCACCGACGAGATCATCGAGATCACCTCTTTTGGCGACGGCGCCCGCGAGGTGGTCTCACGGCGGCAACTGGCCGAGGTGATCGAGGCGCGGGCCGAGGAGATCCTGACCCTGATCCTGCGCGAGGTCAAGCGCTCCGGATATGATGGGTTGCTGGCGGCGGGCATCGTGTTGTGTGGGGGCACCGCCGACCTGGCCGGGCTGTCGGAACTGGCCCAGCAGGTGTTGCGCCTGCCGGTGCGAGTGGGGGCCCCTCACGATTTGCAGGGGCTGGTAGATACCCTGGAAAGCCCGGCCTACGCCACGGCGGTGGGGTTGTTGCTGTGGGGGATGCGCCACGGCCCGGCGGTCCAGCCGGAGCCCCAACTCCGGCGTCCGCCCAGCCTTCTCTGGCAACGGATACGGAACTGGTTCCGGGTTTTTTTGCCTGGATAGCGGTCCAAACGGAAAGCTTTATCAATAAGGAGGTAGAGATGCAGCAGAAATTGATGCCGGATGTGGAGAACTTTGCCCGGATCAAGGTGTTGGGCGTGGGGGGAGGCGGCAGCAATGCCGTGAACCGAATGCTGGGTGAAGGGGTGCGGGGCGTCGAGTTTATTGCCGTCAACACCGACGCCCAGGCGCTGATGCTGTCTAACGCACCAACCCGGGTGCGCATCGGCGACAAGCTGACCAAAGGGCTGGGGTCCGGTGGGGATGCCACCGTCGGGGCGAAAGCGGCCGAGGAATCCAGCGACGACCTGTACGAGGTGATCAACGGCGCCGATATGGTGTTCATCACCGCCGGCATGGGGGGAGGCACCGGCACCGGCGGCGCGCCGGTCATCGCCCGTATCGCCAAGGAGACCGGGGCGCTGACCATCGGCGTGGTCACCAAGCCGTTCAGCTTCGAGGGGTTCAGGCGCAAGCAGGTGGCCGAGGAGGGGATTGAGAGGCTCAAGGACCATGTGGATACCCTCATCGTCATCCCCAACGACCGGCTGCTGCAGATCGTGGACAAAAGGGCCAGCATCCAGCAGGCCTTCCGTATGGCCGACGATGTGCTGCGCCAGGGCATCCAGGGCATCTCGGAGCTGATCACCGTGCCGGGGCTTATCAACCTCGATTTTGCCGACGTGCGGGCCATCATGGCCGAGGGGGGGGCAGCGTTGATGGCCATCGGCCACGGCGAGGGCGACACCAAGGCCACGGACGCCGCCGAGAAGGCCATTGCCAGCGCCCTGTTGGACGTGACCATTGACGGCGCGCGGGGCATCCTGTTCAACGTGACCGGCGGCCCGGACCTGACCCTGTTCGATGTCACGGAAGCGGCCGAGATCATCCGCAAGACGACCCACCCCGAAGCCAACATCATCTTTGGTGCGGTGATTGATGAGACGATGAAGGACAAGATCCGCATCACGGTCATCGCCACCGGCTTTGACGCCGCCTCGCAGCAGCGCCCGACGATGGGGCGCACTGCCGCGCCGCGGGCGGTCGTCGAGCCCCGCATCGCGCCGCGGGCCGTGCCTGTGCCCGACTTTCCGGTGCGGATGGTAGATAGCGACAACCTGGATATTCCGGCCTTCCTGCGCAAGCACGTCAAGGGGGCCGAGTAGCAGGGTAAGGCTCAGGCGACCAGGCCTGCTTCTGGCCCGCCGGACGGCCGTCCGGCGGGAGCCTGGCCGTCCAACGGGAGCATAGGGAGGAGGTTGCTCACCGCCCTTCTGACTGTTTTCTGCCTGCAAAAGGCTATCGCATCCCTTCTCGCCCCCTTTCCCCCGGAAAGGGGGCGAGGCCTTTCAAGATTAAAATCACACCCCCCTGGCCCACCCCCTTGCCGCCGGTTTTGCAATCTGGCCGGGTTTGTGGTATAGTATCCCAGCACTACCAGATATTGGGGCAATGGCCCAAGCGGCCACAAAATCTAGTATTCATAACTTGGGAATCCAGGGTTCCCATCGCTTTCATCGTTTTTTTGTAGGGGTGACAGCATGAATTGCCCGTTTTGCTCTGCGCCCGATTCACGGGTGATTGATACACGCGATGCCGAAGGGGGCATCCGCCGTCGCCGGGAATGCACCGGCTGTGGGCGGCGGTTTACCACCTATGAGCGGGTGGCCCCCCTGCGGCTGATGGTCATCAAGCAGGATGGCCGGCGGGAACCGTTCGACCGGGACAAGATCCTGCGCGGCATTCAGATCGCCTGTGCCAAACGGCCGGTGGATACCGAGGCGGTCGAAGAGTTGGTCAGCGGCATCGAGAGCGAACTGTATCACCGGGGCAGCCGCGAGGTCACCAGCCGCGAGATCGGGGAGATGGTGATGCAAAACCTGCGCAAGCTGGACGAGGTGGCCTACATCCGCTTTGCCACCATCTACCGCCGCTTTGCCGATGTGGAGGACCTGGCCGACGAGATCGAAAACCTGCTGGAGCGCCGCCAGCGCGAGGCGGTTTTGAAGGCGCAGATGCGGCTGGATCTTTGAGGTTGGATGATGGGGATAGGGGATTCGACGGTTCCCTCCTTTTCCCTCGTGGTGCCTTCGGCGTTTGGCCTGCTGGCGCTTCTCTGGCGGGATACGCCAGCGGGCCCCAGGGTGCAGCGCCTCCTCCTGCCCAGAGGGGAGATGCCTGGTTGGCCGTCGAACATCATCCCCGGTTCCTGCCCGCCGATGGCTGCCCTGGCGGAGCAGATCACCCGCTTTCTGGCGGGCGAGGAGATCGCCTTTCCGCTGGAGATGCTGGCGTTGGAGACCTGTTCTGCGTTTCAGCAGCGGGTGCTGCGCGTCGAGCATTCCATCCCGCGCGGCTGCGTGAGCAGCTATGGCCGCATCGCAGCGCACCTGGGGGTGCCGGGTGCGGCGCGGGCGGTGGGCGCAGCGCTGGCGAACAATCCCTTTCCCCTCCTCATTCCCTGCCATCGAGCCGTACGCGCCGATGGGACCCTGGGCGGCTACCAGGGAGGGGTGGCCATGAAGCGGGCGCTGCTGGAGATGGAGGGGGTGGCGGTATCGGCGGCGGGGAAGGTGCTGAATTTTCGGGAAGGTTTGGCGGACCCGGCCTGTGGGGCAGGCTTTCCAGCCTGCCCGGACGGCCTGGAAAGGCCACCCGCCGCCCCTTTTCGGGTAGGTTCTCAATGACGAGGGCAAGTAGCCATGTCTCAAAAGAGTATAGAGCCAATTCCATCTGAACTGGAGCAGGAGATTCACCTCAGCGATAACGCCCTGACCGTGCTGCGCAAGCGCTACCTGCTGCGCGGTCCCAACGGGGAGCCGGTCGAAACCCCGGCGCAGATGTTCTGGCGGGTGGCCCGCGTCGTCGCCGCGCCCGAAGCCCAATATGGCGGCGCTGGAGGGGCAGGGGACAACCCTATCCCTACGGCGGTTGCCTTTTACCGACTGCTGGCTTCCTTCCGCTTCCTGCCCAACTCGCCCACCTTCACCGGGGCCGGGACGCCGTTGGGCCAATTGGCCGCCTGTTTTGTGCTCCCCATCAAGGACGACATGGGCCGTGACCCGGCCGGTATCTTTTCTACCCTGCGTGTGGCGGCCCTGGTCCAGCAGACCGGCGGCGGCAACGGTTTTTCCTTTTCCCAGCTCCGCCCGGCGGGGACCCGGGTCAGCACCAGCAAAGGGTTGGCCACCGGCCCGGTCGGCTTTCTGCGTGTCTATGACCATGCCTTTGGGGAGATTGCACAGGGCGGTTCCAGAAGAGGCGCCAACATGGCCGTCCTGCGCATAGACCATCCCGATATCGAAGAGTTCATCACCTGCAAGACCGACGAAAACGCAATCACCAACTTTAACATCTCGGTCGGCATCACCGATGCCTTCATGCGTGCCGTGGAGAATGACGAAGAGTGGGAGCTGCGTTTCCCGGATGTCAACGACCCGCGCTACCGCGATTTCGATGGCACACTGGAACAGGCCGAGGCGGCCGGCGTGCCGATCCAGGTCTATAAAAAGGTGCGGGCGCGGGATCTGTTTGAAAAGATCGTCCGCCAGGCGCATCACAACGGCGAGCCGGGCGTGCTCTTCCTGGACACGGCCAACCGTTCCAACCCTGTACCGCATCTCTACCCGCTCGAGGCGACCAACCCCTGCGGCGAACAATGGCTTGGGCCTTACGAGAACTGTTGTCTCGGCTCGATCAACCTGAACGAGCACTGCGGCCCGCCTGCGCCTGCGGCCCCGGCGAACGGCACAGTGGATTGGGAGAAGCTGCGCCAGAGCGTGGAGACGGCCACCCGATTCCTGGACAACGTTGTGGATGCCAACCACTATGTGCCGGCCGTGCCCGAAATCCAGGAAGCCGCCCACCGCGCCCGCCGTATCGGCCTGGGCATCATGGGGTTGGCCGACCTGATGTATCACGTCGGCGTGCGCTATGGTTCGGAGGAGGGACAGGAGTTCGCTTCCCAGGTGATGGAGTTCATCCGCTATCATGCCATGAAGACCAGCATCCGTCTGGCGCAGGAGCGCGGCCCCTTCCCGGCCATCCAGGGCAGCATCTACGATCCCGAAGATCTGGAGTGGCGCCCGCCGCGCAGCCTGGTGCCCTACCGTCACGATTGGGGACGCCCGCCGGTCCACTGGGATGAGATCGTCCAGGGCATCCGGCGGTATGGCATTCGCAACGCTGCCCAGACGACGATCGCGCCGACCGGGACCATCGCTACCGTGGCCGGGGTGGAGGGGTATGGCTGTGAGCCGGTCTTTGCCCTGGCCTATATCCGCCACGTCAACGACAACGGCCGCGACCTGCAACTGACCTATGCCAGCCGGCGCTTTGAAGAAGCCCTGATCGGGGCCGGCATTCCTGAGAAAAAGCGTCAGGAGATCTTTGAGCGCGTGCTCTACGAAGGCACCTGCCAGAACATCCCCGAAATCCCCGAAGCGATCCGCCACGTGTTCGTCGTTGCCGGCGATGTGACGGCCGAGGAGCATGTGCGCATGCAGGCGGCGTTGCAGGCCTTTGTGGATAACAGTATCTCCAAGACGGTGAACTTTGCCGAAACTGCCACCGTCGAGGATGTGGCCACCGCCTACAAGCTGGCCTGGAGATTGGGTTGTAAGGGCATCACGGTCTATGTGACCGGTTCGCGCGAAAAGGTGGTGTTGGAGACCCTCAAGACCAAACAGGCCAAAAAGGGAGAGGCCCCCCAACCGGAGCCGCGCAAACCCCGCCCGGTGGTGCTGCATGGTACCACCTACCGTACGCCCACGCCCCTGGGCACGGCCTATATCACCGTCAACGAA
Source organism: Anaerolineae bacterium (assembly GCA_034435455.1). Lineage (GTDB taxonomy): Bacteria > Chloroflexota > Anaerolineae > JAAYZQ01 > JAAYZQ01 > DAOTXL01. The sequence goes on along the minus strand of DAOTXL010000009.1, from coordinate 7,077 downwards.
AACGGCAATGGGGACCCGTTCGAGGTCTTTGCCAATGTGGGCAAGGCCGGCTCCGATACCGCGGCGGTGGCCGAGGCCATTGGCCGGCTGATCAGCCTGGCTTTGCGTATGCCTTCGCCCCTCACCGCCCGGGAGCGGTTGATAGAGGTGATCGACCAGCTCTCCGGCATCGGTGGCGGGCGGCCGCTGGGCTTTGGTCCCAACCGGGTGCGGAGCCTGCCCGATGCCATCGCCCAGGTGCTGGCCCGCCACGTGACCCTCATCGAGAGCGAGCCGCCGCCGGAGCAGTTGCCCCTGCCCATCCTCTCCTCCACCCCGAAGGTGGATCTCTGTCCTGAATGTGGCCAGGCCACCTATGTGGCTATGGAGGGCTGCCGCAAGTGCCTGAACTGCGGCTACAGCGAATGCTGATAATTTGAGCTTTTGCCCTCTGAATGTTATAATGGCCGCATGGTGCGACGGCTTGTCCGTGGCCTGCTGACTGTTGTGGCGCTGGTGCTGGCAGCAGGCGCGATCACATGGTTGTATCTCGGCTGGCGGATTAACCATACCGGCGCCCGGGATCTGGCCCGGCAGGCCGATGCCATCATCATCCTGGGTGCCCGCGTTGAGCTGGACGGGCAGCCTGGCCCTGACCTGCGGGTGCGCACCCTCCACGCCGTGAGCCTCTTCCGGCAAGGGCTGGCTCCCTATCTCCTCTGCACCGGCGGCTACCGCGACGACCGCCTTTCGGCAGCGGCGGTGGCCCGCGATCTGGCGCTTGCCCAGGGCGTGCCCGCCGACCGGGTCCTGCTGGCCGATGGCTCGATGACCACCCGCGAGGATGCGGCCAGCGCCGCATCCCTCATGGCTGCTCACGGCTGGCGGACAGCCATCCTGGTCAGCCATCCCCTGCACCTGGAGCGCGCCCGCCTGCTGTTCGAGGGCCAGGGCCTTGTGGTCTATCCCAGCCCCACCAGCACCGACCTGGCCGCCATCCCCTGGTGGACACGCGCCTGGCTCACCACCCGCGAGGCGGTCGGCATCGTGTGGATCGGCCTGGAGAAGCTCGGCGTGCCCTACGAGTGGACGGTCCTGCTGAGCCACCTGGTCTACGGCTCGCCTTCTTCCGAGAGCAACTGATGGCCTGGCCCCAGATCGCCGGAGCACAGCGCCTGTTGGCCAGGGAACGGGGCACGGTCCGCAAAGAGTGGGGGGGGCGGCTGCCGGTGGCCCTGCTCTTTCCCAACCGCTACTACCTGGGCATGTCCAGCCTGGCCGTCCACAGCCTCTATCACCTGTGGAATGCCCGCGACGACCTGGTCTGTGAACGGGTCTTTGCCGATTTCACGCCGCCCCTGTCCCTGGAAAGCGGCGCACCGCTGGCCTATTTCCCCGTCATCGCCCTGTCCATCTCTTACGAACTGGATTACTTTGATGTCGTGGCCCTGTTGCGCGCTGCCGGCATCCCGCCCCGCGCCGCCGACCGGGATGACACTCAGCCCCTGATCCTCGCTGGCGGGCCGGCCGTGTCGGCCAACCCGGAACCGCTGGCCCCTCTGCTGGATGCCGTGGTCATGGGCGAGGTCGAACCGGTCTTGGACCGACTGACGGGGGCCCTGCACCGGGTCGCCGAGGGCCGTACAGCCGCCCTGGAGGCCCTGTCTACCCTCCCCGGCCTCTACCTGCCCAATGCCCCATCTCTACCATCCACCATCCACCGCCAATGGCTGGCCGACCTCGATGCCTTCCCCACCCACTCGGTCCTCTTGACGCCCAACACCGAATTCGCCAATGTGGGCCTGATCGAGATCGCGCGGGGCTGTGGGCGAGGATGCCGCTTTTGCCTGGCGGGGTACAGCTACCTGCCGCCGCGCCAGCGTTCCGTGACGAACATCCTGGCCCAGGCCGGTGAACTGCTGCGCCACACCGACCGGCTGGGATTGCTCAGCGCCGCTGCCTCGGATCACCCCGAAATAGACCGGCTGGTGATCGAGTTGCGCCGACTCGGCGCGCGCCTCAGCGTCTCGTCGTTGCGGGCGGATTCCGTTTCCGAGGGGCTGGTCCGCGCCCTGGCCGAATCGGGCACGCGGACGCTGACCATCGCCCCGGAAGCCGGCTCCGATCGGCTGCGGCAGGCCATCCACAAGACCCAGACGGAGGATGACATCTTGCGCGCCGTGGAGCTGGCAGCGAAACACCGCCTGGAGCAGGTCAAGCTCTATTTTATGTTGGGCCTGCCTGCCGAAGAGGAAGAGGATGTGCAGGCGTTGGTGGACCTGGCCCTGGCCTGTGCCCGGCGTTTTCCCCGCCAGGTCACGGTCAACGTCACGCCCTTTGTGCCCAAGGCCCACACTCCCTTCCAACGGTCGGCCCAGGCGCCGGCCGCCGTTGTGAAGCAGAGGTTCGAGCGTGTCGAGCGGGAGTTGCGCCGGCGGGGAGTGGCGGTCAAAGGGGAAAGCCCGGCCTGGGCCGAGGTGCAGGGCACCCTGGCCCGGGGAGACCGCCGCGTGGCCGAGGCGCTCCTGGCCGTGGAACGGATCACGCCGGGGGCCTGGCGCAGGGCGCTGGCCCAGGTTGGCCTGTCGGCGGACGAACTGCTGGCGGAGCGGAAGGCCGGTACCCCCTTGCCGTGGGGCTTTATCCGCTTTGGCGCCCGGCCGGCCTGACCGGCTGCAGCCTGTGGGAGGAGAGGAGAGGTTTGCCCTTTGCCGCATTTTGTGTTACACTGCCCTGGCCGCAGAGAGGAGAGTGAGTTTGTTGCGCCGGGACCCAAATGGGCTCATCACGTACCGTTTTGAGACCCTGACCCTTGAGGGGGTCGTCCACGCCGTCTTTACCCGGCTGGGTGGCGTCAGCCAGGGGCCGTTCGCCACCCTCAATGTGGGCCGTAGCGTGGGCGACGACCCGGCGGCTGTGGCCGAGAACCTGGCCCGGGTCCTGGCCCATCTCGGGTTGAGCGCCGGGCAGGTGGCCACGGCCTATCAGGTCCACGGCAACCGGATTGCCGTCGTATCCGCCGCCGATGCCGGCCGCGCCTTCCCCAGCACCGACGGCCTGATCACCGACGCGCCCGGTGTGGCCCTCTTGCTGCGCTTTGCCGACTGTCAGCCGATCCTGCTCTATGACCCGGCGCACCATGCCCTGGGGTTGATCCATGCCGGGTGGCGTGGCGCAGCCCAGGGAATCGCCCGCCGTGCCGTGGAGGCAATGCAGGCCGCCTTCGATACCCACCCCCAGGACCTGCTGGTCGGCCTGGGGCCGGCCATCGGTCCCTGTTGCTACACCGTCGGCCAGGAGGTGGCCTCGGCGATGAGCTATGCTCTGCCCGACTGGAGCCGGGTGATGCACCCCGACGGGGAACAGTGGCGCCTGGACCTGCCGGCGGCCAACGCCCAACAGCTCATCGCGGCCGGTGTCAGACGGCGGCAGATAGAACAGGCCCGGCTGTGTACCTCGTGTCACAGCGACGAGTTCTTTTCCCACCGGGGCGACAACGGCACGACGGGGCGCTTTGCCGTGGTGGCCTGTTTGGAACAGAGGAGCAAGGGAGCAGGAAGCAAGGAAGCCGGGGACGAAAAGGGCAGGGGCAGCCCTCGCGGCTGCCCAGGGGACAGGGACAAGCCCCGCCCCGACCGTCCACCGGTTCTTTGCAAGGAAGGGGAGCAGGGAGCAGAGGAACTGGAGGGCAGGGGCGCGTGGGACTCGATCCATCCGCCCGGCTTTCCGACGTTCGACGAGGTCGTTGGAGGCGAGGCATGACCGATCTGGAAGCCAATCTGCGGGCGGTGCAGGAGCGGATCGCTGCCGCGGCCAGGCGGGCCGGGCGCTCGCCGGACGGGATCACCTTGGTGGCCGTGACCAAGGGCCAACCTGTGGAGGTGATAGCCGCCGCCTATGACCTGGGGCTGCGCCATTTCGGCGAGAACCGTGTGGAAGAGGCTGAAACGAAGGTGGGCCGGCTGCCATCGGACATCACCTGGCACATGATCGGCCACATCCAGAGCCGCAAAGCCAGGCGGGTGGCCCCGCTGTTCCAGGTGGTCCACTCGGTGGACAGCACCCGGCTGGCCCGCCGCCTGAACGACTCGTGCGCCGGCCGGAGTGAACCGCTGCCGGTCCTGTTGGAGGTCAATGTCTCGGGCGAGGCGAGCAAGTATGGCTTTCACCCCGGCGCCGACCTGCTGGCCGCTGTGGAGGAGATCCTCACCCTGCCCCTCTTGCGGCTGGAAGGGCTGATGACCATGGCCCCCATCGTCGCCGATCAGGAGGAGGCCCGCCCCATCTTTGCCCGGCTGCGGCAATTGCGGGAAGAGCTGGCGACCACCTTTCCCCAGGGAACCTGGCAGCATCTGTCTATGGGCATGAGCGATGATCTGGAGGTGGCTGTGGAGGAGGGGGCGACTCTGGTGCGGGTAGGCCGGGCTATCTTTGACCCCGACCGGCCGCCGTGGGGGCAATGCGCCATACTACCGCCGACGGAGGATTGAAGGAGCATGTGGACGCTCGTCAGAATCATCTCGTTGCTTTTTCAAATATACGAATTTCTCATCCTGATCCGGGTGCTGCTCTCGTGGCTGACCCTCACATCCTACAGCCACTTTATGGGCCATCCCGCCGTCCAGTTCCTGATCCGGGTCACCGATCCGGTGCTGAAGCCGCTGCGCCGCCTCATCCCGCCCATCGGCGGCGCGATTGACATCAGCCCAGTCGTGGCCTTGATCCTCCTGGAGATCGTCCACCGCCTGCTGATCTGGCTCCTGGTGGGCCTGTAGCGGCCATGCTCGCGGTCACCCATCGGGGGGATTGGGTCACCTTTGCCGTCAAGGTCGTGCCCCGCGCCGGCCGGGATGAGCTGGCCGGTGTCCAGGACGGCGTGCTCCGCGTCCGGCTGACGGCCCCGCCGGTGGTCGGAGCGGCCAACCGGGCCCTGGTCGAATTCCTGGCCGACCGGCTGGGGGTGCCCCGACGGGACATCGAGATCGTGGCCGGGCATACCGGCCGCCGGAAGGTGGTCCGCGTGAGCGGCCTTGCGCCGGAGCAGGTGATCGGCCGTCTGCAGGCACCCGGCCGGCCAGGGGATGGAACCTTGGGCTGCGTCTGACCGTCTATAATACAACCTGTTGCAGGAGGAAGGATCATGAAAAGTCGGCAATTGGGGTTGCTGTTGTTGGGCTTGTTGGCCGGGCTGAGCCTGTTCCTGGCCGCCTGTGGTCCGGCGGCAACCCAGGCGGTGTCGCCCCTGGCCACCCCGGCCGGCGGCAATACCCCCCAGGAGGTTCCAACCGTGCCGGATGAGGCCCAGGAGATAGTGGCCCAGGCCCAGAAAGACCTGGCCGAACGTCTGAACATTGCTCAGGATAGCGTCAGCGTGGTCCGTGTCGAGGCCGTGCAGTGGCCAGATGCCAGCCTCGGCTGCCCCAAACCGGGCATGGCCTATGCCACGGTGATCACGCCCGGCTACCTGTTGGTGTTAAAGGCCGGCGATCGGGAGTACACCTATCATACCGGGCGTAACAACCTGGTGTTGTGCGAGGAGGGGAACCGGGTGGAGGAAGTGACGCCCGGCGAGCAGCCGGCCCACGAAGCCGAGTCGGATGTCGAGATGGCCGCCCTGGTGGAGCAGGCCAGGAAGGACCTGGCCGACCGGCTCAAGGCAGCCCCTGAGGCCATCGCCCTGCAGGCCATCGAAGCTGTGCAGTGGCGCGACAGCAGCCTGGGCTGCCCGCAACCGGGCCTGAACTACCTGACGGTCATCACCCCCGGCTATCGGATCCGGCTGGTGGCCAACGGCCAGGTTTACGAGTACCACACTGACCAGAAGAATGCCGTGTACTGCGCCAATCCACAGCCCTCCGGCGATCAGCCGGCCGAACCGAGGGTGGTGGAGGTAGCCAAAGCAGACCTGGCCCAACGGCTGAACATCGCTGCCGACGGGATTCAGGTGGTCAAGGTAGATCCGGTCCAGTGGCGCGACGCCAGCCTGGGCTGCCCCAAGCCGGGCATGATGTATGCCCAGGTCATCACACCGGGCTACCAGATCATCCTCTCCGCCCAGGGCAGGGAGTACGACTACCGGGCCACCACGACCCACGCCTTTCTGTGCGAAAAGTAGCTCGACAATGTTAGATTCGACCTCACCCCTACCCCTTGGCCCCCTTCCCCTCTCCGCGGAGGCTGCTTAAAAAGTCAAGGCAAGCAATAAACCACCAAGACACAAAGGCACCAAGTACCCTCAAAAGGTAGGAAAAGCAAAGGAGTTCCTTTGTTCCTTGGTGTCTTTGTGCCTTCGTGGTGACTTTCTAAGCACCCTCCCGCGGCGGAGAGGGGAAGGGGGTGAGGGGATGGGGTGAGGTCCACCTTGACCGCCATTTGCGCTAATTTAACATGGTCGAGGTAATCATCTGGCAGGTTCAGGCCGTTGTCCCCACGGTTTCGCACAAAGCCGTTACCCGCGATGCGCGCCTGGGTAGGGTACGGTTGGCAGAACAACCGGTTGTATCCTTTTCTCAAGGTACAACAGCTACACGAGCAGCCTCGTGTCGCACGGTCGGGTAGCTGGGGGGCATTGCTGCCCCCCAGCCCCCTAAGAACCGCGCTTGCGACTTTCACCGCACGCGGCTCAAGCCGCTCAAACGCCCCTTTCACAGGACGCGCTGCCCCGGAGTTTCCCCCGATGCAACTTCACGATATGTGTTGAAGACCACACCCGTGTCGTCGTTCCCGACGACTAACGCAGGCTCGCGCCAGCAGTCCTCTCGGCCGCTCCCTTGTCTACGAATTCCTGTTTCGGTGTCGCCATCAACCTTCTCGTGACAAGCGACCAGGCGGAAGTCTGCACCCTTTCGGGTTGGGTATCTCCACCTCCCGGTGGCCCTATCCGCTCCATTACAGAACGGCCTTCGCTTCCTCCGCCATCCTTTACCCGCTGCCCTATCAGCGTCCCTTGCGGTTCGCCTTCCCAGGGGGAGAGCAACGGGCTTACCACGTTCCGCTCGTGTACCTGCGTGGGTCAGGTCCCTCCTCTACACCGGGGGCGCTCCGTCTGCGACAGATGACGCATCACCACCTGTTCCTGGCCCCTCACCTTTTGGTCCA
>DAOTXL010000008.1:0-7846 GCA_034435455.1 Anaerolineae bacterium | reverse complement strand
CCAAGGTGCAGGCCGGCAGCGGCGCCAGTGGCTGGTGCCAGGTGGCCGACCTGGGGCTGAATGTCTCGTTGAGCAGGTACCAGGTGGCCCAGGCCCCGGCGACCCCCACGCCGACGCCGATCCCATTGCCCGTCATTTCCCCTGAGAATGCCGACCGGGTGGTGCCACTGGCCCGCTGGGGCAAGGGTACGATCAACGGGGTCGTCTTCTCGCCGGACGGCCGTCTGCTGGCCGTGGCCTCCTCCCTGGGCACCTACCTCTACGATGCCGGAACGCTGGAGGAGGTGCGCTTCATCCCGACCGACGCCGGGGTGGCGAGCGTGGCCTTCTCCCCCGATGGGCAGACCCTGGCCTCGGGGTCGTCTGACCGCACCGTGCGGCTGTGGCGGGTTGCGGACGGCGCGCTCCTGCGCACCCTGGAGGGGCACACGGGTCCGGTGTACAGTGTGGCCTTCTCCCCCGATGGGCAGACCCTGGCCTCGGGGGCGGAGGACATCACCGTGCGGCTATGGCGGGTGGCGGACGGCACGCTCCTGCGCACCCTAGAGGGGCATACGAGTTCGGTGTTGAGCGTGGCCTTCTCCCCCGATGGGTACGGGCGCAGCGCTGCTGCGCCCCTACTGGCCTCGGGGTCGTGGGACAACACCGTACGGCTGTGGCGGGTTGCGGACGGGCGGCTGCTGCGCACCCTGGAGGGGCATACGGGTTCGGTGTCGAGCGTGGCCTTCTCCCCCGATGGGTACGGGCGCAGCGCTGCTGCGCCCCTACTGGCCTCCGGGTCATGGGACAACACCGTGCGGCTGTGGCGGGTTGCGGACGGCGCGCTTCTGCGCACCCTGGAGGGGCATACGGGTCCGGTGTTGAGCGTGGCCTTCTCCCCCGATGGGCAGACCTTGGCCTCGGGGTCGGATGACCACACCGTGCGGCTGTGGCGGGTTGCGGACGGCAAACTCCTGCGCACCCTGGAGGGGCATACATGGTCAGTGCAGAGCGTGGCCTTCTCCCCCAATGGGCAGACCTTGGCCTCGGGGTCGGCGGACAACACCGTGCGGCTGTGGGGGTTGAGGCCATGACCGGCTTCTACCTCCTTCTCCTGTGGCACAAACGCTGAAAGCATGCGGCGCTGCGTTCGCCTTGCCCCTGCCAGGGCCTTCCCGGCACTTTGACGCCCGCGCCTGCTCTCTTGACAGGGAAGATGCCTGGCAGTAGGATGTATTTCCGTATAGTGCTTCCGTAAGTCACTCGGGCAGGGACAGGGTGGACTTTTCCCTTGCCGGAAGGGGATTGGGGGTAGGGTGAGGGGGGCATGGGAGGTGACATGAACAGTTTATCTGAACGTCTTGAAATTCGGCTGTCTCCTTCGACGTTGCAGCGGTTGCGCCAGGAATCGGAAGGACGCGGCGTTCCGGTGGCAGAGCTGGTGCGGGAGGCGATTGATCTCTTTCTCCGCGAAGACCGCCGCTCTCGTCTTGATGCGGCGATGGCGCTTTTTCGCGTCGAGGCGCCGGTAGCAGATTGGGAGATGATGAAAGAGGAGATCGAAGCTGCTCACCTGGAGGCAAGGAAGAATGAAGGTCTTCATTGACACAAATGTGCCAATGTATGCAGCCGGAAAACTACACCCCTTGAAAGAGCCATGCCAGCGGGTCGTTCTGGCGGTCGCCAAAGGCGAGCTCAACGCCGTGACAGATACAGAAGTTTAGAGGGGATATTTTTTAAGCACCCTCTTGAGGTTGAATTCCTCTACCCAATATCCGATCGCCAAGGGGAACAGCTATGATCGGTCAAGTTTTGAAAGGCATCTATCGCATCTACGACCAGGTAGGCGCAGGAGGGTTCGCCACCGTCTATCTGGGCCGCAACCTGATGAACAACACCGTGGTAGCCATCAAGGTCTTGAAGCAGGAATACACGGCAGAACCCCGGTTTGTCGAGCGCTTCCGACGCGAGGCGGAGATGGCTCACCGGCTCCAACACCCCAACGTCGTGCGCATGTTGGACTATGGGGTTGAAGGGGGGACCCATTTCCTGGTCATGGAGTATGTCGAGGGCAAAACCCTGTCTGATATCATTGCCGCGCGAGGGGCGCTGCCCATCCAGGAAGCGGTGGGCATTGCCGACCAGATAGCCCAGGCGTTGGATGCAGCCTGGCGGGCCGGCATCGTCCACCGCGACATCAAACCCCACAACATTATGGTCACGCCCGATGGTCAGGTCAAAGTCATGGACTTTGGCATCGCCCGCATGTCCGCCATGGTCAGCCTGACCCAGAGCGGCATGTTCATGGGCACTCCCCGCTACCTGTCGCCGGAGATGGCCAGAGGAGAAAAGACCGACATCCGCAGTGACCTCTACGCCCTGGGTCTGGTCCTGTACGAGATGCTGACCGGAGACGCCCCCTTTACCGCCGACAGCCCGTGGGCCCTGCTGCGCCAGCAGATCGAAACACCACCGCCGCCGCTGAAATCCCGCCGCCCCGACATCCCCGATTGGCTGGAGGCTGTGATCGCCACGGCTCTGGCCAAGGACCCGGCCCGGCGTTTCCAGACACCGGCCGAGATGCTGGCCGCTTTGCGCCGGCCAGAGGGGAAACCCCCGGTCAGCGGCAGGGTGGTGCAGACCCCGGTGCCCCCTGCCCCCCCCAGACGGCACTCCCTCTGGCCGGTGATGGCGGGGGTATTGGTCGCCCTGCTGATCGTGGGGACGGTGTTGCTGCTGGCGCTGAACCCAGGCTGGATACCGCACCTGTGGCCGACGGCGGAGCAGCAGGAGGTCGCAGCCAGGGGCGGAATCACCTCCACCCCCACCGCCACGCCAACACTGCTGTCCACCCAGACCCCCACCCTGACCAACCCGCCTCTGGCCGTGGTGGTGACCGCCACCCCCTCGCCCACTCCTTTGATCGTGGTGGTGACCGCCACCCCCTCGCCCACTCCTCTGGTCGTGGTGGTGACCCCCACCCCCTCGCCTGCACCCCCGGCCACCGCGACCCCCACCCCTGCTGCCACGACGACGCCCCAACCAACCGCGGCTGCCACCCGCCGGCCCACGCCGGGCAGCAGCCCACAGCCGGCCACCCCCGGCCTCATCACCGATTTCGAGCAGCCTGGCTCCTGGAAACGGGGTGACGAACCCAACGGCACCCTCACTCAGTCCGGGGAAAGGGTACACGAAGGGACCTATGCCGGGAAACTGAGCTACAATTTCGGAACCACCGGCAACGACTATGTGGTCTTTCTCCAGACCCATCCCATCGCCGGCCAGCCAACGCGCCTCACCGCCTGGGTCTATGGCGATGGCTCCGGCCATTTTCTGAACGCCTGGATCAAGGACAGGGGCGGCCAGGTGTGGCAGGTGCCCCTGGGCCGCGTCACCCACACCGGCTGGCAGCAGATGATCGGCTTCCTGGACACAAACCAGGCCTGGCCGTGGAGCCACATCAGCGGGCCGGACAACGGGGCCATAGACTATCCGGTCTCTTTCCTGGCCCTGGTCCTGGACGATTTTCCCGACTCTTTCACCGGCAATGGCACCCTCTACATAGATGACCTGCGGGCCGACAGCGAGGCCGCCTCGGTGCCGGGGGGAGGGTCAGGGCCGGCTGGCGGCCCGACGCCAACGGCCAGGGCCGCTGCTTCCCCTCCACCCGCCGGCAGCCTGACAGGCAATATCGCTTTTGCCGTCTACAATGCCGGCATCGGCAGCTACACCCTCTATACGGTCAGACCAGATGGCAGCGGCCTGCACGCCCTGGCCGACTATGTCCATCAGCCCGACTACAGCCCTGATGGGACACGAATTGTCGTGGATAGCGTTGGAGGGGGCAAAAACGACCTGTGGAGTTTCAAGTACGACGGCAGCAACTGGCAACAATGGACCCGACACCCCGACGATCACTTTCCCACCTGGTCGGTCAATGGCCAGACCATCGTCTTTAGCTCGCCGCGACAGGGGGATGGCGTCTACCGGCTCTACATGGGAGACTCACTGGTAGGGACCGACAAGACCAAGTTTATCATCGGCGACTATCCTGTTCTGTTGCCCAACTGGGAGATCGTGTTCAACGGCTGCGACTATGGCTGGGGGACCGGTGCTCGCTGCGGCCTGTGGCGCGTCAGCAGAGGGTATGCCCCGGTGCGACTCACCGATAACCCGCAGGACATCCCCACCGACGGGACAGCCGAGGATCTCCTCTTCCTGCGGCCCGACGGGAACAACTGGGACATCTACCGCGCTGTCCTGAAGACGGGCAGCATCGTCCGCCTGACCGACAATCCGGGTCGAGATGGCCCGGCGGCCTTCTCCCCCGATGGCAAGACCATCGCCTTCCTGTCTGACCGATCCGGCTCCTGGGCGTTGTACACCATGAACCGCCAGGGAGAGGAGGTGCAAAAGCGGTTGGATCTGCCGCTGGGGGGCCAGTACGATGCCGCCCCCGAACCGTGGACCAGCCAGCGGATCTCCTGGGGTCCACCCCCCGCCGGCCCTGCCCCCAGGCCCACCGAGGTCGGCGGTAACCTGCTGCCGGCTCCCACGATCCGCTTTCCGATCCCCGACGATGTGGTCAGCGCCTCACGGGCCACCACTGTGCGCTGGACCTGGAGCCAGCAGTTGGCCGCCAATCAGGGGTTCGAGGTGCGCTTCTGGCACACCACCGACCCCAGCCCTATGGGGGTGGCTCCGCCAACGACGGCCACAGAATTGACGATCCACTTTGGCCTGACAGAAGCCTATCGCCAACATGGAGAGAACACCTGGTACTACCTGGATGTCGTCGTGGTGCAAATCGACCCCTACCGGGTGCTCAGCCGCAGCGCCCCCATCCGGGTCAAGGCAGATCCGAATAAATGAAATACCTACCCGGCGGGCTCTCGGCCGGTCCGTGACCTGCCGAAACGCCGGTCACAGACCGGCTTTGAGCACCAGGGGTAGCTAACAGGAGAGAGAGATGGAACTGAGTGGGCAGACAATCGGCCAGTACCAGATCCTGGAAGAGATCGGCCGCGGCGGGATGGCTGTGGTCTACAAGGCCTGGCAGCCCTCGTTGAACCGCTACGTGGCGCTGAAAGTGCTGCCTTCGTACCTCACCCTGGATCGGCAGTTCGTCGCCCGCTTCCAGCGGGAAGCCCAGGCAGCGGCCAGCCTGCGCCACCCCAATATCCTCGTTATCCATGATGTGGGCCAGCAGGGGGACCTCTACTACATTGTGATGGAGTACCTGGAGGGGCAGACCCTCAAGCAGCTCATCGAGCAGCAGGGGCCGTTGCCGCCAGAGCGGGTGGTGCACATCGTCGAACAGGTGGCCGAGGCGCTGGACTATGCCCATCAGCGGGGCTTTGTCCACCGCGACATCAAGCCGGCCAACATCTTTGTCGGCCAGGGGGACCAGGTCACCCTGACCGACTTTGGCATCGCCAAGGCTGCCTGGGAGACCCATCTGACCCGCACCGGTATGCTGGTCGGCACGCCGGAGTACATGAGCCCGGAGCAGGCGCGGGGAGAGGAGGTGGATGCCCGCAGTGACCTCTACTCGCTGGGGATCGTGGCCTACGAGATGCTGACCGGCCGCGTGCCCTTTGGCGGCACCACTCCTCACGCCGTGCTGCACCAGCAGATTTACGAGCCACCCCCTTCGCCGGCGGCGTTGCACCCCCAGGCGACCGGCCCGGTAGAGGCCGTGTTGCTGCGGGCGCTGGCCAAGAAGCCGGAGGACCGCTACCCCACCGCCGGGGGGCTGGCCCAGGCGCTCAACCAGGCGGTCCTTCAGGTCGAGATGGAGGAGATCCGCCGCCAGGTAGCCCAGGCGGCTGCCTGGACCGCAGCCGGCCATTACGACCAGGCCATCTCACGGCTGGAGGCCCTGGCCCGGACACACCCCAACGACCAGGAGATCGCCGCCCGGCTGGCCGAGGCCCGGCACCAGGCCCATCTGGCCCACCTGTACGGCGAGGTAAGGGAGCTGTGGGCCCAGGCCCAGGCCAAAGCGGAAGAACTTCTGGCCGTTGCCCCTGGCTATGCAGACCCCGATGGGTTGCTATCCCGCCTGGCCGGCCGGAAACCAAAGCCAGGAGCCAGACCGACTGCGGCCCGCCGCCGCGTACAACCCTGGCCCTGGGCACTGGCCGGGCTGGCCGTAGTAGCAATCCTGGTCGGCCTGCTCCTGGCTCTGAGCGAGGGAGGCGGCGGCCGCCCGACCTCTGCATCGCCGGTCACAGGACGCATCGCCTTCGCCTCCAGCCGCGACGGCAACCGGGACATCTATCTCATGAACGCCGACGGCAGCGGCCTGACCCGCCTGACGGACCACCAGGCCGGTGACGGCTGGCCTTCCTGGTCGCCAGATGGAAAGCGCATCGCTTTCCACTCCGACCGCGGTGGCAATTGGGACATCTATGTCATGAACGCCGACGGCAGCGGCCTGACCCGCCTGACGAACCACCCGAACTGGGACATGGATCCGGCCTGGTCGCCCGATGGGAAGCGGATCGCCTTCGCCTCCTGGCGTGATGGCAACCGGGACATCTATGTCATGAACGCCGACGGCAGCGGCCTGACCCGCCTGACGGACCACCCAGCCTCGGATGAGGAGCCTGCCTGGTCGCCCGATGGGAAGCGGATCGCCTTCTCCTCCTGGCGTGATGGCAACCTGGAAATTTGTCTTATAAACGCCGACGGCAGCGGCCTGACCCGCCTGACGAACCATCTGGCCGAGGACTGGGGGCCTGCCTGGTCGTCCGATGGGAAGCGGATCGCCTTCATCTCCACCCGTAATGGCAACCAGGAAATTTATCTTATGAACGCCGACGGCAGCGGGGTGACCCGTCTGACGGACAACCGGGCCGATGACCAGGCCCCAGCCTGGTCGCCGGACAGGAAGCGGATCGCCTTCGCCTCCGATCGCGACGGCAACTGGGAAATCTATGTCATGAACGCCGACGGCAGCGGCCTGACCCGCCTGACAAACAACCTGGCCTATGACTATGACGGGGTCCCTTCCTGGTCGCCGGATGGCCGGCGCATCGCCTTCGACTCCAACCGCGATGGCAATTGGGAAATCTACGTCATGAACGCCGACGGCAGCAACCAGACGAACCTGACGGATAACCCATCCGGTGACTGGGGGCCTTCCTGGTCGCCGCGGTGAGAGGAGGCAGTCAGGTGACGGTCACCTGGGAGGTGACCGTCACCTGGACCTGACTTTCTACGATAGGAGAGTTAACATGACAGAACCAACAAATGAGAATTTCGGAAAATACCGCATCACCGCCCAGTTGGGCCAAGGCGGCTTTGCCACGGTGTACAAAGCCGTGGACACTACCCTGGACCGGGAAGTGGCCCTCAAGGTGCTCGACCCGCTGCTCCTGCGCGACGAGACTTTCCTGACCCGCTTCCGGCGGGAGGCCAGAGCCGTGGCCCGCCTGAACCACCCCCACATCGTCACCGTCCACGAGATCGGCGAGCACCAGGGCCAGCACTTCATCGCCATGCATTACCTGCCCGGCCCTAACCTGGCCCAGATCATCGCCCGGCAAGGGGCGATGGAGCCAGCCCAGGTGGTGCGTCTGGCGGAACAGGTAGCTTCGGCCCTGGATTACGCCCACGGGCAGGGCCTCATCCACCGCGACATCAAACCGGCCAACGTGCTGTTTAACGAGCGGGGCGAGGCGGTGTTGACCGACTTTGGCATTGCCAGGGCGGTGGGCGAGAGCACGGTGCTGACCCGCACCGGGGCCAGCATCGGCACGCCGCAGTACATGGCCCCTGAGCAGTGGACTACGGGGCAGGTAGACGCCCGCAGCGACGTGTATGCTTTTGGCATCATGCTCTACCAGATGTTGACCGGGCA
>DAOTXL010000007.1:0-6321 GCA_034435455.1 Anaerolineae bacterium | reverse complement strand
GAGGAACAACGAGGCTACCCTGGCTCTTTACAGCTATGACCACCAGGCTTTGCCTCTTTGTGGTCGGCGCTGTGGCCCGCCCTAACTGTACCGCAAACTGCCCCAACCCACAAGTTTTATTATACTAGGAGGATAAGGATGGTAGAACGAACCGTGATCCTGGGTGTGCCACCGCCCCCTGTGGCCTGGCTGGTGATCCGGACCGGCAGCAGGGTGGGGAAAGAGTTCCGGCTGGGAGAACAGACCACAATTGGTCGGGACGCCCTTGTCTGCGATTTCGTCCTGGATGACGAATCGGCCTCGGCACAACACGCCCGCATCAAAGAGGAAAGAGGACAGTGGGTTCTGTACGATCTGGCCAGCACCAATGGCACCTTCCTTAACGGCCAGAAGATCCAACGCGCTCCCCTGACCGATGGAGATGTGATCCGCATCGGTCTGACTACAATGGTGTTCAAAGAGGTTACATCTCAAAGAAAGGAGTGAAAAATGGATCCAACGATCTTTGGACGGTTCCGCCTGATCTGGGAGTGGTACCGATGGGGGGTGTTCGTGGCCTTTGGCCTGGCCCTGATTACCATCTTCTGGATCTTTCTTGACTCACAGCGCCGGGGCCGGGAGTCGATCCTGTGGAAAGTCATTGCCGTGATCAGCCCGATCCTGATCATCCCCTCGGTTATCCTGCGGATTGACCCCACTTTGGCGCTGAACATGCTGGATGCCGTCGAACCCCTGGCCTACTTGGGGTTGGCAGGCGGAGTGGCAGCCCTCATTGCTCTCTTTGCCTACTCCGTGGGGATCGGAGTTAGCGAGCGTCGCTGCCCAACCTGTGGCCGGCTTCTGGACCCATCGTGGGATCGCTGTCCCTATTGTATTCCACAGGTGCCCGTGAGCTCCCTGCCGCCGACACAGGCTGCCCCCCAGCCATCCCCACCCCCCTCCCCACCCCTGGAGCCGACGCATGCACCGGTATCGCCGGCCTGGCCGGAACCCCCTTCCCCTGTCGCAGTGCCTCCGCCGCCCAAGACGGAGATTCTGCGTAAAGAGCCCCCTCAACTGGCCTGGTTAATCCAGCGCTCCGGCTCGAGGGTGGGCAAAGAGTTCCGTCTGGGGGAGGTGACCAACATCGGCCGTGACGCTTCGCAGAACGATGTGGTCATAGATGAACCGTCGGTGTCACGCCAGCATGCCCGGATTCGCCTGGAGGCCGGCCGCTTTGTCCTGTATGATCTGGCCAGCTCCAATGGGACCTTTGTCAATGGCCAGCAGATCCAAAAGCAGCCGCTGCTGGAAGGAGACACCATCCGGTTTGGCAATGTTGACTTTGCCTTCATGGAGATCAGGCAACCCAAGAGTTGATCCCTGCAATCTGGCGTGAGGTGTTCCTGACCGGCCCGGCGCTGTTGCCAGTGAGCACCGGGAGAGTGGGTGAAGAAGGGAGGTCAACCATCGTCAGCAACTACGGTCTGCGGGTAGGCCATGCCACACACCGCGGCATGGTCCGGGAAGTGAATGAAGACGGTTATCTGGTGTTGACTCCGCCGGCTGTGGCGGCAGGGCTTACCGGGCTCCTGGCGGTCGCCGACGGGATGGGAGGCCATCAGGCTGGCGACAAAGCAAGCGGCGAAGTCATCCGTATCCTGCACGACCTGTTCTCCTCCTCGTCTTACCAGGAACAGATGGTGGGATACAGCCGGGACCGAGAGGACTATTATATTCTCGTGCTGAAAGAAGTGCTGGAGCAGATCAACGACCGGCTATACAACCTGGCAACCAGCCACCCCGAACTCCAGGGGATGGGCACAACCGGGAGTGTAGCTCTCCTGGTAGACCATCGCCTGTATCTCGGCCACGTAGGGGATAGCCGCATCTACCTGCTACGGGGTGGGCATCTCCAGCAGTTGACCCACGATCACTCCTGGGTGGCGGAGCAGGTAGACATGGGGGTGCTGACCCCGGAACAGGCGGCCGTTCATCCCAAACGGAACCTGCTCACCCGCTGTCTGGGCCACAGTCCGGTGCTCCGTGTGGAACGTACCGCCCTGGAACTACAGCCGGGCGACCTTCTCCTCCTGTGCAGCGATGGCCTGCACGGCATCGTTCGGGATGCAGAGATCGCTCAGGTCCTGATGACGGCTCCTGGCCTTCAGACAGCTTGTGACTATCTGGTGGAGATGGCCAATCAGCGAGGGGGACCGGATAACATTACAGTGATCGTCGCCCAGGTGGTGGCCGGCGAGGGCAGCAATCTGCCCGGCGGCCGGGCCTTCGGCCCCCACGGCGACCGGGTCTTTTCTCAGCAGGCCAACACCGTCAAGCTCGTGCGGGCCGGGCGGCGGAAACGGCAGTACCCCTCTGGGCAGCAAGCCCTACGGCGTCGGACGGGTCAGACCTGGGGCCGGCCTGTTCTGGTCGTTGTTCTGGGAGCGACCATTAGCCTGATCTGCGGGTTCCTCGGCGCGCGAGTGTTGATGTGGGAGAAGACTGCTATGCTATGGAAAGTGTTCCCGGAATTGCCCTTCTCTTTTCTTGTGGTTTTCCTGGCTACGATAGTCGGCGTCGTTGTCGGGTTGATCTCGTCCTGGCTGTTGCTGCAAAAAGGCGAAAAGGTTTCAGACCGGACGGGAAGGGGTCAGGATGCCCCTGGAGCTTGAGGCCAGGCATGGTATCCTGGCAGCCAAGGAGATGAAGCGATGAGACAAAAAGCACGGCCCGTACATGGGATGTTGGGGGTACTTGCCCTGACCTGCCTGTTGATCTCGGCCCCGGTAGGAGCTCAGCAGGGCACAGGCAATGTCGAGGTGCGTTTCGAGGCCACCGACGCTGTCACTTTTCCCACCATCACCACCCGCGTGACGGTGTTGGACCCGGCAGGCATGCCCATCCCCGACCTGGACGCTTCCAGCTTCAAGGTCTTTGAAGATGGCCAGTGGGTGCCTGTCGTGCGTGTGGAACCGTACATCAACCCCGATGTCCAGATCGCCGTGGCGCTGGTCATTGACATTAGCGGCAGTATGTATGAGGAGATCGGCGAAGCCAGATCGGCGGCTGCTACCTTTGTCAACGGATTGGGAGCCAACGACCGGGTGGCCGTCATCGCCTTCCGGGGAGACAAAGGAGAAGTCAACCTGGATGAGCCGTTCCCCCAGATCAACCCCGAACGGGAGATTGACTTTACTTCTGACAAGGCCCAGGTCCTGGCCTTGATTGACCGCCTGGAGGTGCCCTCATTACGGGCCGGCCGCACCCCCCTGTACGATGCTCTGTCTAAAGCCGTCCGCATGACCTCCCGCGTATCTGGCGTGGACTACCGGTTCGTGATGGCCTTTACCGACGGCAACGAAAAGTGCAAAGACTGCGGCGGCAGCGTCCTGAAAGCGGACGATCCCATCCGCGAGGCTGAAAAGCACAATATCCCGGTCTTTACCATCGGCCTGGGCCAGGATGCCGACGAAGACTATCTGAAACGGGTGGCCTGGACGACAGGCGGGACCTACCAGTTTACCCCCACTCCCGACAGGCTGGCCACCATCTACCAGGGCGTGGTTGACCGCTTAAAGCAACAGTACCTGGTTACCTACACGGCCAGAGCAGCAGCGGACGGAAAGGAACACAAACTGGATGTCAAGGTGGCCACCCCCGTGGGCGAAGGAAGCAACATCCTCCCCATCCAATATCCCTGCCCCCAGAAGCCCGGCATCCGGCTGTTCTACCTCAAGCCGCCGGAAGTGGTTGGGGAGGAAGAAACGGTAGAACCGCTTGAGAATGGGCAGGAAGTCAAGGCCATCTTTACCGTTGTGCCGGACATCAGTGCCTGTCACCCTATCGCCCGAGTGCAGCTCTATCTGGATGGTACGCTGGCTTTTGAGACCACGAACAAGCCATTCCACCTGATCTATGACTACTATGCCCTCCAGCGCCAGGCGCCGGGCAGCCATCAGTTGACCGTCCGGGCCTACGACGATGCCGGCAACGTCAGCGATGATGTGACTGTGACGGTCACCGTGCCGTCCATCGCCGGGACCCTACAATCAGGCACTTCCGTGCCCACCGTACTCACTCCTGTCGGGCCGGGCACCCCCCTGCCCACCCTGGTCGTTACGCCTATGCCAGAGAGCAGCGTTCAAATAGGGACCCTCAAGGTTCCCTATTGGGCCCTGGCCCTCGCCGGGCTTGGGCTGCTACTCCTCGTGGCCGCCATATTGTTTCTGACGCAACGCAAACCACGACGGCGTTGCCCTACCTGTGGGCGGGTGATGGACCCCAGTTGGAGCGAATGTCTGTTCTGTGCCGGCCAGCGGTCGGCGACGGTGGCAGAGACCACAGTGCCGGAACAACCGGTCCCGGTCCTGGAGGATCGAACGGTGCCCGAGATCTCCCTGCCCCCATTTGCCCCGGCCCCCCTGCAACCGATCGCTCCCGTTGCGCCACAGCCCACCGGCCCGGTCGTGCCGCCCCCTGCCCCACCTCCTGCCGCCAGGACCGAAATCCTGCGCCGCCAGCCACAGCGATTGGGCTGGCTGATCGTTGAACAGGGTGAACGGGTGGGCAAGGAGTTCCGCCTGCTCGAGGGGGATACCAGCATCGGCCGGGCAGGGACCAATGACATCGTCCTGAGTGATCCCGCCGTCTCCCGTCAGCAGGCCAAAGTGCGGCTGGAGGCCGACGGTTATGTCCTCTATGACCTGGCGGCTACCAACCCCACGCTGGTCAACGGCCAGGAGGTGGCCCGCCACCAGTTGAAGGAAGGGGACCGGGTGCAGATCGGCAATACGGTGCTGGTGTTCAAGGAGATGCACACCGGATGAGCGTGAGAGGGTTGGGCAGGCACGATCCAGGCCGACCCCACAGGCAGGAGGGAGGATGCGTTGAACGGGCAACTCCTGGTTGCCACCATCGTTGTCGTCCTGGCCGGCATCATCGTTCTGGCCTTAATCAAGAAGGATTCGGTTGAGGCAACGCTCAAGGCCATGGGAATTGAGTTTACTGTAAAGGCGCGAGGAAAGCTAGACGAAAAGCTTCAGTCAGAGCAGGCCCGTATTGAAGCACTGATCAGACAGCATAATGCCGACTATGTCCAGGCGGTCAACCAACGCCAGCCTCAGCTTCTCTGGGCAACCAGCACACCAGATGCCTGTTTCGCCCACATAGACGTTATAAAGTCTATGAAAAATGCAGGTATCGAACAAATTCGGCTGCGTGACCTCACATTTGAGGGTGTTGAACTGCTGGGGCTGACCGGTGCCAGGGTCATAACCCACGAGACGTGGGACTACATTTACGCCAACGGCCAGACACAGACGGTCAAAGCACTCAACAGTTATACCCTGACCAAGAGCCGGGGAATTTGGCAGGTGGCCAGGTGTGACGTTATGTCACAGTAAGCAGAAGGGCGGGCATATGCCAGGACAGGTGCCAGGCACTTGCAGTTGGACAGGTTGGGAGGATGAACAGGTGCCTGGCACCTTAACCAGAAGTCTGTCCACGTTCGCCGGAGGCCTGTGACCCCCGCCAGGCTATCTCAAGAAGCGCCCTGCGAGGGCTTAACCTGTCTGCAGAGGCCGGCTTCTCCGAAAGCCATCGTCGGGACGGAGCGACGCTCCCCCCTTACAGACCCGGCGGGAGCCCATGTTATACCATCCTACCTGCGAATTCGTGCTACCAAACATTGTCGAGATAGTGAGGGAGGATGAACATGTTAGAACCGGCAGGTGAGACTTTCGGCAAATACCGCATCACCACCCGGTTGGGCCAGGGTGGTTTTGCCACGGTGTACAGGGCCGTGGACACCACCTTGGACCGCGAGGTAGCCCTCAAGGTGTTGGACCCGTTGCTCCTGCGTGACGAGACCTTCCTGATCCGCTTCCAGCGGGAAGCCAGAGCCGTAGCCCGTCTGAACCACCCCCATATCGTCACCATCTACGAAATCGGCCAGCACCAGGGCCAGCAGTTTATCGCCATGCATTATCTGCCCGGCCCCACCTTGGCCCAGATCATCGCCCGGCAGGGAGCGATGAACCCGATGGAGGTAGTGCGCCTGGCGGAACAGGTGGCCTCGGCCCTGGATTATGCCCACAGGCAGGGCCTGGTCCACCGCGACGTCAAACCGGCCAACGTGCTGCTGAACGAGCGGGGCGAGGCGGTATTGACCGACTTTGGCATCGCCAGGGTGGTGGGGGAAAGCAGGATGCTGACCCGCACCGGGGCCAGCATCGGCACGCCGCAGTACATGGCCCCTGAGCAGTGGACTACGGGGCAGGTAGACGCCCGCAGCGACGTGTATGCTTTTGGCATCATGCTCTACCAGATGTTGACCGGGCA
>DAOTXL010000006.1:0-4138 GCA_034435455.1 Anaerolineae bacterium | reverse complement strand
CCAAGGTGCAGGCCGGCAGCGGCGCCAGTGGCTGGTGCCAGGTGGCCGACCTGGGGCTGAATGTCTCGTTGAGCAGGTACCAGGTGGCCCAGGCCCCGGCGACCCCCACGCCGACGCCGATCCCATTGCCCGTTCTGGCCGGCACACCCGTGCCGCAGCCTGTAGCTGCCATTTCCCCTGAGAATGCCGACCGGGTGGTGCAACTGGCCCGCTGGGGCAAGGGTACGATCAACGGGGTCGTCTTCTCGCCGGACGGCCGTCTGCTGGCCGTGGCCTCCTCCCTGGGCATCTACCTCTACGATGCCGGAACGCTGGAGGAGGTGCGCTTCATCCCGACCGACGCCTGGGTGGCGAGCGTGGCCTTCTCCCCAGACGGGCAGACCCTGGCCTCGGGGTCGTCTGACAAAACCGTACGGCTGTGGCGGGCCGCGGACGGGCGGCTGCTGCGCACCCTGGAGGGGCATACTGCTTGGGTGTCGAGCGTGGCCTTCTCCCCCAATGGGCAGACCCTGGCCTCGGGGGCGGGGGACGGCACCGTGCGGCTGTGGCGGGCCGCGGACGGGCGGCTGCTGCGCACTCTGGAGGGGCACACGTTTTGGGTGCGGAGCGTGGCCTTCTCCCCCGATGGGCAGACCCTGGCCTCGGGGTCGGTGGACAACACCGTGCGGCTGTGGCGGGCCGCGGACGGCGCCCTCCTGCGCACCCTGGAGGGGCATACCGAGCCGGTGAATAGCGTGGCCTTCTCCCCCGATGGGCAGACCCTGGCCTCGGGGTCAGAGGACAACACCGTGCGGCTGTGGCGGGTTGCGGACGGGCGGCTGCTGCGCACCCTGGAGGGGCATACGGCGGATGTGAATAGCGTGGCCTTCTCCCCAGACGGGCAGACCCTGGCCTCGGGGTCGGATGACCACACCGTGCGGCTGTGGCGGGTTGCGGACGGCAAACTCCTGCGCACCCTGGAGGGGCATACTGCTTGGGTGTGGAGCGTGGCCTTCTCCCCCGATGGGTACGGGCGCAGCGCTGCTGCGCCCCTACTGGCCTCCGGGTCGGGGGACGGCACCGTGCGGCTGTGGCGGGCCGCGGACGGGGCGCTCCTGCGCACCCTGGAGGGGCATACGGATGCTGTGTTGAGCGTGGCCTTCTCCCCAGACGGGCAGACCCTGGCCTCCGGGTCAGGGGACACCACCGTGCGGCTGTGGCGGGTTGCGGACGGGCGGCTGCTGCGCACTCTGGAGGGGCACACGGATTGGGTGCGGAGCGTGGCCTTCTCCCCAGACGGGCAGACCCTGGCCTCGGGGTCGGATGACCACACCGTGCGGCTGTGGCGGGCCGCGGACGGGCGGTTGCTGCGCACCCTGGAGGGGCATACGGGTCCGGTGTGGAGCGTGGCCTTCTCCCCCGATGGGCAGACCCTGGCCTCGGGGTCGTGGGACAACACCGTACGGCTGTGGCGGGTTGCGGACGGGCGGCTGCTGCGCACCCTGGAGGGGCATACGGCGGATGTGAATAGCGTGGCCTTCTCCCCAGACGGGCAGACCCTGGCCTCGGGGTCGGATGACGGCACCGTGCGGTTGTGGCGGGCCGCGGACGGGCGGTTGCTGCGCACCCTGGAGGGGCATACTGCTTGGGTGCGGAGCGTGGCCTTCTCCCCCGATGGGCAGACCCTGGCCTCGGGGGCGGGGGACGGCACCGTGCGGCTGTGGCGGGCCGCGGACGGGGCGCTGCTGCGCACCCTGGAGGGGCATACTGCTTGGGTGTCGAGCGTGGCCTTCTCCCCCGATGGGTACGGGCGCAGCGCTGCTGCGCCCCTACTGGCCTCGGGGTCGGGGGACGGCACCGTGCAGCTGTGGCGGGTTGCGGACGGGCGGCTGCTGCGCACCCTGGAGGGGCATACTGCTTGGGTGTCGAGCGTGGCCTTCTCCCCCGATGGGCAGACCCTGGCCTCCGGGTCGGGGGACGGCACCGTACGGCTGTGGCGGGTTGCGGACGGGCGGCTGCTGCGCACCCTGGAGAGGCATACGGATCTGGTGTTGAGCGTGGCCTTCTCCCCAGACGGGCAGACCCTGGCCTCGGGGTCGTGGGACAACACCGTGCGGCTGTGGCGGGTTGCGGACGGAGCGCTCCTGCGCACCCTGGAGGGGCACACGGATTGGGGAGGGAGCGTGGCCTTCTCCCCCGATGGGTACGGGCGCAGCGCTGCTGCGCCCCTACTGGCCTCGGGATCGGGGGACGGCACCGGGCGGCTGTGGGGGGGGGGGCCGTAGCACAGGCCTTAAGCCTGTGCTACCCTCCCAGCGCCGCCAGGAACTCGGACAGTGTGACGACGCTGACGCCATGCCCGTCTTTCATCGTCGCTTTGAGGTACGAATCGTCGGTCAGGTCCTGGTCGGCCGAGACCAGGTAATCCGCATGACCGGCGGCTGCGACTTCCAGCAACACGTTGTCCTTGGGGTCACGGCACAGGAAGATGTGAACCGTAAGGGTGATCACCGTTGCCTCGGCGTGGAGCAGGGCCAGGAAAGCGCGGGCCGCGCCGGGACGCAGGTAGCGTTGCAGGCGAGGACGGTCTGACACCTCCGCCAGTTCATCCAACAGGTGAGGAGAAATGAGCAACTCGAAGCGCCCTGCCCGCCACAGACGGTATAGAGGGGAAAAGGAGGGTGCACCGGTGACCATCCGCACCAACAGGTTGGTGTCAACGAGTGCCCTGGGCATAACGGGCCTGGCGCACGGCGTCCACCTCGGCCTGGATCGCCTCGTCGCTCAGTTCAGTCGCGTCCGCTTCTGCCGGAGGCGCGGCCTCCAGTACGGATTCGAAGGCGAAGTGCGCGGTGCGTTCTGCCACCCGCTGGCGAGCAGCCAGGGCTTCTATTTGCCGGAACTCCTCAATGCTCAGGAGGACAGCTATGGGCTTGCCGCGCCGCTCGATGATGAAACGTTCGCCCTGGTAGCGGATGCGCGCCAGCAGATCACCCGCTTTGCGGTGGAAATCTACGGCTGAGATAAAGGTGGGCATCACAACCTCCTGAAATGCACAATTGCTCAATTGATATTATACCACAGTTCAGGGGGGTGTCAAGACGATGCCCGCCAAAGGGAATGTCGGTGCGGTCAGGGGGGGAGAGAAAGGAGGTTAAGATGTCTGCTCGACAACGCCGATGGTTTGTTTCATTTACCCTGTCAATGTTGCTGGCCTCGCTTGTCCTGCCGGTTCAGGCCGATGACTGGTGGGTCGGCAAGATCGTCGGCCTGTGCAAGGGTACGCACATCTACTACGGCCCAGATGAGAGCTACGGCTACCACACCATCGTGCCGGAGGACGACTGGGCGGTGAAGATCATCGGTGGCCCGCGCGGCGATTGGTGGGACACCAGCCGCAGGGAGGCCGGCGATCCCAGCGGCGGCACCGGCTGGGTGAAGAAAAGCGAGGCTGAATCCTGTAAGCAGCCATCGCCCCCGCAGCCGCCGCCCTCGCCCGCCCAGGTTGTCCTGACCGCCGGGCTTTCCATCTCCAACACCAGGCCGCGCCCCGGCGAATGGGTCAACGCTACCTTCAGCGTCAAAAATGTCGGCGGCGAAACCTTTCGCGCCCGTTTCTTCGGGGTCAAAGGGAGGGGGCCGGGTGATAGCGACTACAGCTTTTTCTGGATGGAGAATTTCACCCTGGAGCCAGGGCAGGAATATCGCTACGACACCAACCGCTCTTTTGACCAGGTCGGGTCGTACTGGTTCACTCCCAACTACTCGCCGGACGGAAGCGACTGGACTGACATCAAATGGCCGGACGGGAGAACAAGCTATGTGACCATCGAAGTCATTGAACCGTCGGAACCGGGCCGCCTGCAAATGGTAGGCGGTCTCAACCTGTCTACCCCCTCGCCCCAGGTTGGCGAGCAGGTCATCGCCTCGTTCACGGTGCGCAATGTCGGGGGGCAACCCTTTGTCATCCGGCGGATGGTGGCCGGCGCCCGCGGACCCGATGCACACAGCCTGGAATGGAGCGCGCCGAATGTGGACTTTCCGGCCGTGACCGACATCACCCTGGACCCCGGTCAGGAGTACACCTACCGCCAGAGCCGGTCGTTCGACCAGGCCGGCGATTACTTTGCCGAGCCGGCGGTGATGGACGAGAGCGGCC
>DAOTXL010000005.1:0-11687 GCA_034435455.1 Anaerolineae bacterium | reverse complement strand
TAGACCGGTCTGCCGGCGTGCTCGGACCTCCATCGCCGCCTTCGGCCAGCGGATGGCGGCCACCCATTGCTTTGTAGGGTGTCCTTCAAGCCCCTCCCTGCCTTTATCGCACCAACTTTTTAAGCACCCTCCGGAGAGGGGAAGGGGGCCAACGGATTACATGGAAGGCGGGGTGCTGTTCCGTGCATCCGTGTCCGAATCTGTGTCGTGCTCGTCGCCATCCCGATGATGGCCCCTGAAAAGCAGCAGAGTGCAATTGACCAGGTCGGACAATTGAGGTATACTTGACAGCATGGCTGATGATTCCGATGGCAGGAGGTGGCGGGTGAAGCGCTACAGACTGATCGGCCTGGTGGTTGCGGGCCTGGCGATCCTCATCGGAAGTGGCGCGTGGTGGTTGACGCAGAGGGACGGTTGGGGATATCCCCCTTCCTTCCTGATCACCGCCGGCATTTTTCTGTTTGTCTTTGCCGCCATCAGCCTGCGCTGGATGCACGAGACGGCCGCTGCCCTGTTGGGCGCCGTGTTGCTCTG
Organism: Anaerolineae bacterium; assembly: GCA_034435455.1. Lineage (GTDB taxonomy): Bacteria > Chloroflexota > Anaerolineae > JAAYZQ01 > JAAYZQ01 > DAOTXL01. The sequence goes on along the minus strand of DAOTXL010000005.1, from coordinate 11,153 downwards.
GCTGGTCCACTACATAGGCGGCACCTTTTCCCCTGCCCTGCACATCATCAGTTTCGAAGAGGCCATGGCCTTTGTGGACTGGAACGTCATCTTTCTCATCCTGGGCATGATGATCTTTATGGCCATGTTCAGCGAAACCGGTGTCTTTCGCTGGCTGGCCTTTCGAGCCTTTCGCCTGGCGCGGGGCAACGTCTGGTTGTTGGGCCTGATCCTGGCGCTGCTCACCGCCCTCACCTCTGCCTTCCTCAACAACGTGACGGCCATCCTGCTGCTGGTGCCGCTGACCATCCAGATCGCCGAGACGGTGGGGGTCCACCCCTTTGCCTATGTCCTCCCCGAGGTGCTGATCTCCAATATCGGCGGGGCGGCAACCCTGATCGGCGACCCCCCCAGCACCATCGTCGGTTCCCACCTGGGCCTGGGCTTTTTCGAGTATGCCGCCGAGGCCGCGCCGGTGGTCAGCCTGAGTTTGCTCGCCTTGTTGGGGTTGGCCGCCTGGCTCTATCGCCACGAACTGGTGGCGGCCAGAGAGCGGCTCTCACCGGCGTTGATGGCCCAACTGGAGGCCGGGGCGCGCCTCACCGACCTGCCACTCCTGCGGAAGGCCAACCTGGTGGGCGGGGTGACGCTCCTTCTCTTTTTCATCGGCGAACTGTTCGGCCTGCCGCTCAGCGTCATCGCCCTGAGCGGGGCGACCTGGTTGATCGTCTGGGTGCGCCCCGACATGCACCGCATGTTGCGCGAGGTGGACTGGACGACCCTCTTTTTCTTCATCGGCATCTTTGTGATTGTAGATGGGCTGGAAAAGGTCGGCATCGTCCAGGCGATAGCGCAGGCCATCGGCCACCTGGCGGGCGACAGTCAGATGCTGGCCACTGTCCTGATGCTGTGGGTATCAGGAGGGGTGTCGGCTGTAGTGGACAATATCCCCTTTACCATCGCCGCCCTGCCCATCGCCGACCTGTTCAGCAACTCCATCCCCATTCTCCGGGGGAGCCAGGTGCTCTATTGGGCCCTCATCTATGGGGCCGATTTCGGCGGCAACGGGACCTACATCGGCGGGGCGGCCAACATTGTGGCCGTTGGCCTGCTGGCCCAGGCCGGCTATCGGATGAGCTTTAGCCGCTTTCTGCGCGACGGTGTGCCGGTCACGGCGGCCACCCTGTTGGTGGCGACGCTGTGGCTGCTGGTGAGGTATTGACGGTCCAAAGGCCTCAGGAGGTTCGCCTGTGGCAAGGAGCCTCCATCACCACACCGGGGACCGGTGTCCCTCCTGAGCCAGGGTAGTAGACCCGGTGCATAATAAGGGCTGGCCCCAGATATGGGACCAACCGTCCGCTGCGAGACTTTTCATGGGGGGTGTCTGGAAAGTCAACCTCTCCCCTGCTCCCTGCCCCCCTCTCCTTCTCCGCGGCGGAGAGGGGAAGGGGGTTGGGGGATGGGTTGAGGTCTGCATCTAACCTTGTCAGGCTATTATGCCACAACTCCGTATCCAACGGGGAGGTACGATGGGCAAGATCTTGTGCGCCACCCGGGGCGGTCCGGACAGTTACCCTACCCAAGATGGGGCCATCGCCCTGGCCAAAGAGCGGGGGGACGAGTTGGTCTTCCTATACGTGGCCGACGTCACATTCCTGGATCGGACGGCTGCGCCGGTGGTGGTAGATGTAGAGTCGGAGTTGGATCTGATGGGCTGGTTCCAACTGGCCCTGGCCCGAGAGCGAGCAGCCGCTGCGGGGGTCCAGGCCGAGATCCTGGTGCGCCACGGCCGCCTGCGGACGGAGCTGGCCGTCGCTGCCCGGCAGGTGGGCGCCACCCTCATCGTACTGGGCAGCCCCCTGGGCGAAACAGCCGCCTTTGACGACAAATCTCTTCAGGCCCTGGCCGCCCATCTGCAAGCCGAAACAGGGGTCGAGGTCCGCATTTTATAGCCCCCGGCCGATGCACTGCTGCCCCCAGGACAGGGACCCGATCGGGGTGGTTTCGGTGTGAATTTGGCGGGCGCCGCCAGATGTGGTATACTTGCCGCAGGGCAAGATGGCCTCTTGCCCTGCAAACAGAATGTCAGAGAGGGCGGTTATGAGCATCGGGCGACTTGTCGAGCAGCGCACGGGAGAGACCTATCCCCTGAGCTTTGAGCCTCTTACCATCGGCCGGGGGGTGGACAACACTGTCGTCCTGGCCGATCCCCTGGTTTCGCGCCACCACGCCGAGATCGTGTTGCAGGGCACCAAATGGGTCGTCCGTGACCTGGGCAGCGCCAATGGGACCTTTGTCAACGGCCAGCGGATTGCCGGCCCCTGGTTGCTCAGCTCAGGCGACACGATCGGCGTGGGACCGGCCCTCTTCCGCGTCGAACTTGCCGGGAGGCTGGGCGACCAGGATACGCTGGTCACCCGGCGGCCGCTGGCCGAAGCTCCCTCCGGCTCCCTGCGCCCCCGGCTGGCTGCCCCCGCCATCGTGTTGGCGCTCGTAGCCATCGCCGCCGCGGTCCTGTTCGGCATCCTGGTCCTCCTGTCCCGCCTCCGTGAAGGCCGGCCGCCGGCCGGCCCCGGCGTGACCATCCTGGCGCCGGCCGACAACACCCGCGTTGAGGTCGGCTCACCGGTCCAGATCCAGGCCCAGGCCACCGACCCCAAAGGGGTGACCCAGGCACAGATTGTGGTGGATGGCACGCCGGTACAGCAGGTACCAGGCCAGGGCAGCCCGACCACCCTGTTGATCAACGCCACCTGGACCTTTGAACAGGCCGGGCAGCACACCATCACGATTACCGCCCAGAACGCTGCCGGGGCTCAGGGCGCGCCGGCCATGGTGCGCCTTCTGGCTGTCGAAGTGGCGGCGCAGGTCACCGCCACGCCGCCGCCGGCCAGGCCCACTGCCACCGCCCTGCCCACCCGCGCCCCGCCCACCCCGGAATCGCCCGCCGCCCCCCCTGTGGCCGTCTCTCCCACCGCGACCGGGCCCCAGGCCCCGCCGCCGACCATCGGCTACTTTCGCGCCGGGCAGACGACTATTGAGCGTGGGCAATGCACCCGGCTCCAGTGGGGGCAGGTGAGTGGGGCCACGAGCATCACCCTCAGCGGGGTGGGCCGGGTAAACGCTTCTGGCCAGCTTGACGTCTGCCTGGATACGACCAGGACCTACACCCTGCGGGCAACCGGCCGCGGCGGGGCGGTGGAAAAGAAGGTCGAGATCGTGGTGCAACCCCCGGCCGGCCCGGTTATCGAGTATTTTCGTGCCGTGCCCAGCATTCTCGCCCCCGGCGACTGTACCCAACTGGAGTGGGGCAAGGTAGACAATGCCACGGCGGCGATGATCCAACCCGACATCGGCGGGGTAGCCACCCCCGGCTCGCAAAAAGTGTGCCCCGGCAGCACGACGACCTACCTGCTGATCGCCGAGAATGCAACAGGCAAAACGACAGCCCAGGCGGCGGTCATCGTCGCCAGCGGATCGGAGCCGAGACCGGTGATCGCCTTTTTCACCGCCAGCCCGGCGAGCATCCAGGCCGGCGAGTGCACGACGCTGAGTTGGGGCAAGGTGGACTATGCCACCGAGGTGACCATTAACCACAACATCGGCGGGGTAGCCACCCCCGGCTCCAGGGAGGTCTGCCTGGGGGAAACGACGGCCTACCTCATGACGGCCATCGGCCCCGGCGGCGTGACCGAGTACAAACTGACCGTGCATGTCCTGCCCGGCCGGCCGGCGAACCTGCCCGACCTGCTGATCGAGTCGGTTCTGTTCGAGCCGAACCCCTGCTACCGGGGGCAGACCTGCCAGGTCCGCATCAAGGTGCGGAATGACGGGACGGCAGATGCCGGCCGCTTTGTGCTGCGCTGGTCGCCAGAGGGCGAAGAGGTGGTGCCGGTCGAGTGGGATGTGGATAGCCTGGCGGCCGGTCAGGAAAAGACGCTCAGTTACCCCTGGCTTCCTACCCGCGCTGCCGGCGACTGGAAAACGATCGCCACGGTGGATGCCCGCGACGAGGTAGAGGAGATCGAAGAGGGGGCGGCCAACACGCTGGAGCAGGTCATCACCGTGCTGGGGCGCTGAGAACCTATCCGAAAACGGGTGTGGGACGGCCTGGAAAGGCCGTCCGGGCAGGCTGGAAAGCCTGCCCTACATTTTCGGACAGGCGCAAGACCTCTCTACCCCCGCCCCCCAGGGAGGAGGGCGGCCCCCTCTCCTCCTGGGAAAGGGCCGGGGTGAGGGGAGGGGGCAGGCTCCCCGGCTACTGCAGGTGCTCCGGCATTACATCCCGGCAGAATACCTCCTCCTCCGTCTCCCGCCGCCGCACGACCGAAGCCCGGTCGCCGGTGACCAGCACGGTGGCGGGGCGGGGGATGGCGTTAAAGTTGCTCATCGAGACCTCCTGGTAAGCACCGGTATCCAGCAGGGCCAGGATGTCGCCCACTTCGACCGCCTGGGGCACGGGCACGGTGGGCATCAGCCGGTCGCCGTAGCAACTGCGGCCGATGATGTCGGCCTTGTCGGTCAGGGGGGCGTCGGCCTTGTTGGCAAAGAGATAGTCGTGGAGGTGGTGTTCGTAGCGCCCGCCGGTGAACCAGAACTCGGTGGTGTCCACGATGATCATCTTCCACCGGATCGGCCTTTCCAGGCGCTTGAGGCTGCGCACGGTCGTCAGATGGATGCCGGCATTGCCGTGCAGCGCCCGCCCCGGTTCCAATTGCAGCATCAGGCCGGCCGTCTCAACGCCATATTGGGGCAACTCGCGGCGCAGGGTGCGGGTGCACACCTCGGCATAGGCCTCGATACCCGGCGCGGGGGTCTGGTTGGGCCGGGTGACGATGGTGTCAATCAGCCGGGCCATGACCTTGTAGCGGGCCTCGGCGCCCAGCAGGTTCATCGCCCTGGAAACCGCATAGAGCGCCCCCAGTTGCAGCGGCTCGCTATAGTCGGTCACGGCGTTGAACGGGTCGCGGGGGATGGCAAAGCCGCCGCCGATGTCGATCTCCTGGGGCCGGAAGCCGTCCAGCGCCTGGCAGAGACGCCCCACATCGCGGGCAAACGCCTTCATCTGCGCCTCCCAGTAGTCGGTCGAGCGGTGGTGCCGGCCGTGATGCTCGTGGATGCCCACCAGCTCCACGTTCTCCATCTGGAGGATGCGCCGTCCCAAGGCTACGGCGTCGTCGAAAGCCAGCCCACCTTTGTAGACCAGAGCGGCGATGTCGGTCGGCACCAGGCCCTCGGCCACAAAGTCGGTGGGCCGGATAAAGTCGGAGATGGCCGGTTTGAGCCGCAGCCGCACCCTGGCCACCAACCCCAGTTCCCTGGCCGCCTGCTCGATGACCTCCAGCTCTTCGAGACTGTCAATGGTCAGGCGCACCCCCTCGCCCACGCAGCGGTAGATATGATCGCGCTCTTTGGGCACGCCGTTGACCGAGATCAGCTCGTGGGGAAAGCCGGCCCTCAGGGCGACGCTCAGCTCCCCGGCGGAGTAGACGTCGCAGCCGCAGCCTTCGCTGGCCAGGATGCGCTGCACAGCCGAAATCCAGTTGGCCTTGGCTGCCGGCAGCACCTTGACCGGGCCATCGGGCCAGCCAGCCTGGAACGCCTGCTGGAAGCGGCGGACATTGCGCCGGATCTGGTCCTCTGACAGGACAAACAGGGGCGAACCGAACTCGCGGACCAATTCAACCGTGTCGCGCTCCTCGATGAACAGATGCCCGTCGCGGATCGACAGGCAGTCGTCAAGCCGGCGATCGGTGCTCATCATGAACCTCCTCCCCTTCACTCTTTGGATTGAGGATGCCCTGGCGATGGCATACAGATGATCTCCAGGAAGCGCAGGTCGAAAAAGCTCTGCGCGTTGGCCGGCTTGAGCACGGCTGCTGTGTCGGCGCCGCGCCCCGTGCCGGCGATGGCAATGACCGGTTCGTCGGTGCGCACCAGGCCGGCGTCGGCGGCCATGAGGCAGATCTCGGCGGCCACCTTGATCCCCTCACCGAAGGTGCGCAGCGTGTAGGCGATGATCTCCTCCAGCTCATAGGTGCCCAGCTTTTTGCGCACCGCCCGGCCCACCCCGCCAAAGGCGTGCTGACAGGTGAGGATCGTCGCCCCGGCAGCCTGGAGGGCCGCCCGGTTCTCGGCTGTCAGTTCCTGGGTGTCGGGCGCGCGAAATCCGGTCGAGTGGGTCACGGCGATGACCTCCAGCCCCCGGAGCACCTGAGCCGCCTGGACGCCGGTAGCCCCGCTGGTGGTTGCCACCAACACCTTGCGGATGCCCAGCGCCTGGGCGCGGGCCCGGGCCAGCTCCAGGGTGCGGGCTGTGTTGGCCGGGCCGGGTTGAGAAAACAGTTCAGACATGGTGTACCCTCCGTCAACTTGCTCAAACAGGCCCATCATACCAGACAAAAAGCAGGGCGTCAAAAGTCAGGGGTCAAACGTTCAAGCCACAGCCGGTTGCCAGGTTGCTTTTTTGCAGAATGTTGGTATACTAGAAAAGTGTCAGGGACTCAAGGGCGAGGCTCTGTCGCATTCTTTGAAGCATGCCACTGTACTTGCCTCGCGAGTGCCGCTCAGTTCAGCCGAAAATGGTACAAATCTTTACGAGGAGGTAAAAGATGTACAAAAAACTGTTCATTCCAGGTCCCACCCACGTGCGGGATGAGATTTTGCAGGCCCAGGCCGTGGGCATGATCGGCCACCGGGCCAAGGAATACTCCGACCTGCAGGCCGAGGTCACTCCCAAGCTCCAAAAGCTGCTCTACACAGGGCAACGGGTCTACCTGTTTACCTCATCGTCGTCCGGGGTGATGGAAGGCTCGGTGCGCCAGGCCTCCCTCAAGCGGGTGCTGAACACGGTGTGCGGTGCCTTTTCCAAACGGTGGCACCAGATGACCGTGGATAACGGCATCCCCTGCGACAAGCTGGAGGTGCCTATGGGCCAGGCCATCACCCCCGAACTGGTGGATGAGGCGCTATCCAAAGGGGACTATGACGCCATCACCCTGTGCCACAACGAGACCTCGACCGGCATCATGAACCCCATCCGGGAGATCGCCGAGATGATCCACGCCCAATACCCCGACGTGCTGATCCTGGTGGATGCCGTCAGCAGTATGGCCGGCGTCAAGATCGAGTTCGATGCCTGGGGGCTGGATGTGTGCCTGGCCGGTGTGCAAAAATGCTTTGCCCTGCCGCCCGGCCTGACCGTGTGTGCCGTCAGCGACCGGGCCCGGGCGCGGGCCTTGCAGGTGCCCCATCCGGGCAACTATTTCGCCTACAAGGAGATGGACAAGAAATACGATGCCAACCAGACCCCGGCCACCCCGGCTATCAGCCTCATCCAGGCCCTCAACCGGCAGATGGATGACATCCTGGCCGAAGGGCTGGAGAACCGCTTTGCCCGGCACCTGGCCATGGCCGAACTGGTCCGGGGCTGGGCACGCACCCATTTTGCCCTCTATGGCGACGAGCGCTATCTGTCCCACACGGTGACCAACGTCGCCAACACGCGGGGCATCAGCGTGGCCGACCTGAACAAGGAGTTGGGCCGGCGCGGGGCCATGATCTCCAACGGCTACGGCGACCTCAAGGAAAAGTGCTTCCGCATCGGCCACATGGGTGACCACCAGGTGGCGGATATCCAATGGCTGCTGGAGCAGATCAACGATATCCTGGGGCTGTAAATCTGCAAATAGCCATTTGCTCATGCCCATTTGAAAGGAAGAGACCATGAGAGTGCTGATTTGCGACAAAACGGAAGCCTCGGCGCTGGAGACCATGCGGGCGGCCGGGATCGAGGTGGACAACCGGCCGACCATCACGCCGGAAGAGTTGGTGCGCGATGCGGCCCAGTACCACGGCATGGTGGTCCGCAGCCGCACCCGGGTCACCAAAGAGGTGATTGATGCGGCGCCCAACCTGAAGATCATCGTGCGCGGCGGCGTGGGGCTCGATAACATTGACGTCAAGTATGCCGAGAGCAAGGGGATTGTCGTGCGCAACACCCCCAAGGCCAGCGCCGACTCGGTGGCCGAGCTGACCATCGGCTACATCCTGGCCCTGGCCCGCAAGATCCCCCAGGCATCGGCCAGCATGGCTGCCGGTGAGTGGAAAAAGAAGGAACTGGAGGGCACCGAGATCGCCGGCAAGACGCTGGGGCTGATCGGCCTGGGCAACATCGGCCAGGCGGTGGCCAGGCGGGCAGCAGCCCTGGGCATGAACGTCCTCTTTTACCGGCGCACACCGGTAGACGTACCCTATGCCCGGCAGGTCAGCCTGGATGAACTGCTGGCCCAGAGCGACTATATCTCGCTCCACGTGCCCAAGACCGCCGAGACGACCAACCTCCTCAACGCCGAAGCGTTTGCCAAAATGAAGCAGGGGGTCTATATCGTCAACTGCGGTCGGGGGGGCACGCTCGACGAGGATGCCCTGTACGATGCCCTGGTGAGCGGCAAGGTGGCCGGGGCGGCGCTGGATGTGTTCGCCGATGAAAAGGTCAATCCCGGCAACGCCAGACTCTTTAGCCTGAAGGACAAAAACGGCTTCAATCTGGTCATCGGCTCGCCGCACATCGGGGCCAGCACGGTCGAAGGTCAGGGCCGTGTCGGGGCCGAAGTGGCCGAGATCCTGATTGACTTTTACCGCCAGCATTTGTAGGGCAACTGCGAGCAGTTGCCTTACAAACCAGGAGGAGATCCATGGCCACAATTGCGCCCTTTCGCGGCATCCGCTACAACCCCCACAAGGTCGGCGACCTGAGCAAGGTCGTCAGCCAGCCCTATGACCGCATCGGCTCCGATCTGCAGGCCCGTTACTATGACCTGCACCCGTATAACATCGTGCGCCTGATCCAGGGCCAGGCGTTCGAAGACGACACGCCGGACCATAACGTCTATACCCGCGCCCGGGACTACTATCAAACCTGGCTGGATGCCGGCTATCTGCTGCGCGATCTGGCCCCGGCCTTCTACGTCTATCACCAGACCTTCGCCCTGCCCGATGGCCGGGAGCTGACCCGCAAGGCGTTCATCGCCGCCCTGCAATTGACCGAGTTCAGCCAGGGGATCGTCCTGCCCCACGAACGGACCCTTTCCGGCCCCAAAGTGGACCGCCTGAACCTGCTGCGCGCTACGGCTTTCAATTTCGAGCTGATCTTTATGCTCTATCCCGATCCCGACAACCGGATCAACGCCCTGTTCGACGCCGCCATCGCCGGCCGCCCACCCGACGCCAGCGTGCAAGAGCTCTTTGAACAGGATGTGCGACAACAACTGTGGGTTGTCAGCGATCCGCAGGTGCTGGCCGCGGTGACGGCCGAGATGGCTCCCAAAGCCGGCCTGATCATCGCCGATGGGCACCACCGCTACGAGACGGCGCTCAACTACCGGGAGGAAATGAGAGCCAGGCACCCTGACGCCCCGGCCAACGCCGCCTTCAACTATGCCATGATCAGCTTTGTCAGCATGGACGACCCCGGCCTGGTCATCCTGCCCACGCACCGGCAGATCCATGACTACACGGCCAGGACGCCGGCCGAGATCCTGGAGGGTGCATCCGCCTACTTTAAAGTGACCCTCCTGGACAGCCGGGCAGCCCTGGAGGCTGCCCTGGCCCAGGCCACGCCCGACGACCGGCGCATCGGCTTTTACGACGGCCGCTATCACCTGCTGCGGCTCCAAGACCCCGCCATCATGGACCGGCTCGTGCCCGACCGCGCCCCAGAGTGGCGGCGGCTGGACGTGAGCATCCTTCACGAGCTGCTCATCGAGCGGGTGATGGGCATCACCAAACAGCAGGTCGAGGCCAAGCAGTACCTGGACTATTTCCGCAACCTGGACCAGGCGTTGGCCGACGTAGATGCCGGCCGGGCCCTGTGCGTCTTTATCCTCAACCCGACGCGCATAACCGAGGTCAAGGCCTGCTCCGACCGGGGCGAAAAGATGCCCCAGAAGTCCACCGACTTTTACCCCAAGATGATCTCCGGCCTGGTGCTGATGGACGTGGGGGCAAAGGAGCGGTTATAGCACCCTGGCCTGGCCTCCCGGCCGGCCTGCTCCTCCGGCGAAGCGCAGCCAAGTCGTCCTGAGGCTCCGTCCAACGGGAACAGAGGGGGGCAGCACAACTAATCATGCTGCCCCCCATCTATTTGGTCCTATCTCTCACGTATGATATAATGCCCTGGGGCAAAGCCCGATGTCCAAAGGGCAAGGCCCCCTGGATTTCCTATGAAACAGATCCTGCTGACCAACGATGATGGGATTGAAGCGCCAGGGCTGCGGGCACTGCTCCAGGCGGTGAAACCGCTGGCCCGGCCGACCATCCTGGCCCCAGACCATAACTGGTCGGCGGCCGGCCATACCAAGACGATGCACAAACCGTTGCGGGTGATGCCCTACTCCTTCGACTGCCGTGGGGAACCACAATCGCCGGACGGCATCGAGGCGTATACCACCACCGGCACCCCGTCCGATTGCGTGGCGCTGGCCTTGCTGGGCATCCTGCCCGAAAAGCCCGACCTGGTGGTATCGGGCATCAACCAGGGGGCCAACGTGGGGCACGACCTGACCTACTCTGGCACCGTGGCGGCGGCCATGGAGGCGGTGATCTTTGGCCTGCCGGCCGTGGCGGTGTCGCTCGACAGTTACGAGAGCGACGATTTTGCCTTTGCCGCCCAGGTGGCCGCGCGCATTGTGGGCCAGGTGATGGAGCACGGCCTGCCGCCGGGGGTGTTCCTCAACGTCAACATCCCCTGTTGCCCACCGGCACAGATCGCCGGGGTGGCGATCACCCGGCTGGGGCGGCGGGTGTACCGCGACCTGCTCATCGAGCGCCAGGACCCGCGCGGCCAGCCCTACTACTGGATCGGCGGCGAACCGCCCGGCGGCCACCTCGACGAGGGCACCGACATCTGGGCCGTGGCCCACCGCTACATTTCCATTACCCCCGTCCACCTGGACATGACCGCCCATGACCTGATCCCGGAACTGAAGGGGATTTTCGATTTGCGTTTCACGGTTGATGAGGGAGGATGTACGATTTACAGCTCCTCTTTCGGCCATAACAGGCAGTAAAGTTGGAATTATCGGCGACATCGTGTATACTCACAGCCTATCTTTGGGTTTGGGAGGTTCACGATGTCGGAAGACACGACCATCACGCACGAGCCGGTGGACGAT
>DAOTXL010000004.1:0-3184 GCA_034435455.1 Anaerolineae bacterium | reverse complement strand
ATCGTCCACCGGCTCGTGCGTGATGGTCGTGTCTTCCGACATCGTGAACCTCCCAAACCCAAAGATAGGCTGTGAGTATACACGATGTCGCCGATAATTCCAACTTTACTGCCTGTTATGGCCGAAAGAGGAGTAATGAGGCGTGGATCGGGCAAATGCGTGCAGAGGGGAGGGAGATTATCGACATCGGCCCAGATTTCGACCGGCGCCTGTATCGGGCCACACATCACATTCGTCCCGATTCTGAAGCCTACAACTTGGAGCGGCGACTCCTGCAGGGATATGAGGGATATCGCAGAGTCTTTCAACGCAGCGGAAAGTATTGGGGCGGCGTGCCTGGGTTTGACTGGGAGTAACGCTATGAAGACAGAGCTACAGCGACTATTCTTGGAAGAGGTCCAGAAGAACTTCGGTTTCTTGCAGCCAAAGTTCAAAGGGCCTTTTGTAAGTGAAGGATATTGCTCATTGAAGGTGGTCTTTTTAGGCGACAATTTAGCCATAGAGCTGGTCCTGGATGAACGGGAGAAGGATATCTCTTGTTACATAGCTCGAGTGATTGAGGGGAACCCTGCCCCTCATGGCTTCGTCGACCCTGTGCATGGGCGTATACGAGGCCATTTCTACAGTTTGTTGCTAGAACACGGCTTTCGAGGGAAACTATTCACTCTACCGCCCGGCTTATCCATAAAGGATCAAATTCCCCTTATCCTCAGCGGATATGCAAGTGCCCTGAAGAAATATGGACAGAGAGTGTTGGATGATGATCCTGAGTTTTTGAACATTTAGCGGTGTAATATAGTCGGCATAGTGCATCAGCTGGCGCTGGGACTCCGTTCTTGGCCTCTACGACTACCGGGCCCGCTCCTACGACCCGGCGCTGGGGCGGTTCGTGCACCCGGACCCCCTGCCCCCTGTGTCGGGGGGCTGTCCCCCCATAGGGGGGACGGGGGGTGCCGGAGCCGGGGAATCCGCAATCGCTTAATCGTTATAGTTATGTCAATAATAATCCGCTCAGATACATCGACCCAACGGGACACAAATCAAGAGAGCAGTGGGAGCAGGAATTCAGGGATGCTCATGGCGGTCAAGATCCGACGGACCAGGATTGGTGGGACTATCAGTTTTCCCTCCAAATTGCAGGATGGTCCGCCGGCAACTGGGCGACTACTTGCGCACTACGGGCCTTACTGTATATAGCAGGTGTGACGATAAAAAGTGGAGATGCGCAATGGACCCTAGAGGAAATTGCAACAGTCGGACAAGTGGTCAGCAACATCGCTCAAGCTTTCGGTGCCCCGGTTTCGCGGATAATTGGTGGCGTTACCCTCAAAAGGATGCACAATAGCCTGTGGCCACTGGGATTTGGATGGAAGCCTGGCGGCGCATGGGAAGCTTTTGGCACAGTCAGAGTTAACGACAGTGCTTTTGCTGTACCGGGGAACGCCGAGCACGCTCTTACCCACGAACTGGGACACTATTTCCAGGAATCACAGGGCTTGATAGATGATTTCAGAAAAGCTACCGGCGGGTCTCAGTTCAAGTTGTTCGGAATGGCGTCGCTCAATTTGACTCCCTACAAATGGGGTGGAACCCCACCTAATGAGTGGGTGAAAAAGAACGGTCTCTATGAAGACTTTGCTGCATCCTTTGAGGTTTTTGTTTACCAACAGATAGGAAATCCGTGCCCCGGTGCTGTGATGGATACCAGCAGATTCCGGTTTTTCCATCAATTTGTGCAAATCCCCTGGGTTTGGGGGCCACGATAGACACATCTCGGTGGATTCTCCCGGAGGCGACTATGCGTAAGGGGTGTTGTCTTCTCTGGTTGTTGATTGTGTTGGCCGGTTGTGGCTGTGCCGGTGAGCGAATTGTCTTCCAGGATGTCCTCAAGTCGGATTGTGCTCCACCATGCTGGCGGGGAGTCATCCCTGGCAAGACAAATCGTTATGAAATACTGGACCTTCTGAAGAAACCACCTGATACCGAGCCAGGATTGCAACGAATGGATTGGGGCTGGCGCTGTTTCAAGCTCGATGGTATGACTCAAGTTACGATTTTCCTCGATGTAAACAATGTAGCCGAGTCTATCATACTTGTTGAGCCTGATAGACAATACACGTTTCAGACTGCTGTCGATGAATTTGGGCCACCCACCGCTGTGCTGATGACCCCATGTGCTCCTGATACTGACCAGGGGTTTATATACCTGGTCTACCCTGAGCAAGGTCTGGCTTTGGGCTCAAGCTTTATAGCGACACTTGGCCGTTCGTGGCAGCGGCCATCGCCTGAGACCCATGTATATCAATGGGTCTACTTTAACCCAATTCGACCCGATCTTTTTCCGCAAAAGGGATATCCGATCTATGGCTGTGGGATGAGTTCTGGGAATGAGACTGCTGAATGGCAGGGGTTTGGACCAGACTGACCGCTGGTGGGCATCTGTCATTCTCATAGTTCCACTGGTCCGGTTTCGTGTCGGACATTTCTGGCGATTTCAATGGCTTGTGGGCGGGTGCAACGCACTTGCAAGGTGCATTGCACCTGTTTGACGGCCACGTCGCGCTGGTCAAGAAGGTGGAGGGCGGGCAGACCACCATCTACATCGGGGCGCACTACGAGAAGAACATCACCACCGGGGTGGCGACCGGCTACTACTATGCCGGGGGCAGGCGAGTTGCCCTGCGGCAGGGAGGTGTGGTATACTACCTGCTGACCGACCACCTGGGCAGCACGGCGTTGACGGTGAGCAGCGGCGGGGTCAAGGTGGCGGAGCTACGCTACAAAGCCTGGGGGGAGACCCGCTACACCTGGGGGACGACGCCGACCGGCTTCCGCTACACCGGCCAGCGGCAGGAGGAGGGCCTGGGGCTGTACCACATGGGCGCGCGGTGGGTTGACCCGTCGCTTTCCCGCTGGCTGAGCGCCGATACGCTGGTGCCGGGCACGGCCGCCAGCAGCGGCGGCGGGGCAGCCACCCTGGGCTACGATGACCAGGTGCGCCTGACGCCGCTGACGGTGGGCTTTCACGAAACGCAGTTCCTCTCGGTAGTGGGTGTCAATTACCACCCTATAATACGCCATGGGTTTTCACCCATAGGGTACCATCGCTTTTCGGCCATAGGGTGCCACCGGTTTTCGGCCATAGGATACCAGTGGTTTTCACCCATAGGGTGCCACCGGTTTT
>DAOTXL010000003.1:0-19052 GCA_034435455.1 Anaerolineae bacterium | reverse complement strand
CCATGACTTTTGAACGTGCTGATGAGCACTCAGATTTGCACTTGAACAACGAGAAAACAGACCGCCCGCCAACGTCCAGGTGGCACCCTTTGAGGCGAAAATCGGTGGCGTCATTGGGGCGAAAATTGACACCTGATGGGACTCCAGGACGCCCTGGGGCAGCAGAGCACCCTGTCACCCTTGAGGGCGAACCCTTTGGGAAACTAATTGGTCGTGTGGGTGATTGGTTGTTTCCCATTGGCACTAGCGCCGTAGTGACAGCTACCACTAATGGTGAACTGGTGCTCCTTATGAATGATCGTGTAGGATATTACAACGATAATAGCGGCTCAATCACAGTGAAGGTAGAGCTGCAACGGACAACGGGGGCTGCGCCTATGGTTACTGTGGAGACTGACAGAACAACTGCAACACTTGCCATAAGTATGGGCAGAATTGTTTTTGACTCACCTGTTAACGGCCAATGGCAAGTCTTTATCATTAACCCAGATGGCACAGGTTTGCAGCAATTAACGAACATCCCAGGTGGCATAGGTGATCCTGCTATTTCCCCCGATGGGACATTGATAGCGTTCGTCAAGGATAACAGGCTGTATGTCATGAACGCAGATGGCACGGGAGTGAGGAGCATCTATGAAGCCGACTCAGAGGTTGGATATCCTTCTTGGTCACCTGATAGCAGAAAAATCGGTTTTACAGTACAAGTGAATGGGTATAAGAATCTGTTCTTAATGAATTCTGATGGGACGGAAGTCCGTCAGCTAACCAGTGTCTCTGCAGATGATGTTGCCCCAGCGTTCTCCCCTGATGGGAACCAGATTGCTTTCTCTAGTAACCGTTCGGGGAAATGGGAGATTTATGGACTTGACTTGGCAAGTGGAGAGATCAGGAGACTCACGTATTTGGGAGACCCACAAGGGCAAGGCTGGCCTTCTTGGTCACCGGATGGTTTATCTATTGCCTTTGAGTCTCGTGGCAGGGCAGATAGCCGTGATGTATTCGTTA
Organism: Anaerolineae bacterium; assembly: GCA_034435455.1. Classification (GTDB taxonomy): domain Bacteria; phylum Chloroflexota; class Anaerolineae; order JAAYZQ01; family JAAYZQ01; genus DAOTXL01. The sequence goes on along the minus strand of DAOTXL010000003.1, from coordinate 18,047 downwards.
TGAATGCCGATGGGACTCAGATTCGGAACGTAACTGACAGTCCAGCATACGAAGGTGCACCAGTTTGGTCTCCTGATGGCAAGAAAATTGCTTTTGCATCAAACCGTGACGGCTCGTTAGACATATACATCATGCAAAGGGACGGAACCCAGATAGTGAGGCTTACCCGCATTTGGGCGTGGGGGCCATCATGGTCATTGCGATAATGATTGTTACAGTATACAAATCCTACTTTGAGGTTGTTCTATGCCTTCCGAACGTGACCTGATCCAACAGATCCAATCCCACGTCACGCGCCTGGTGCAGGCCGTGGCCGATGCCCAGTTCTGGTACGACCGCTGGCTGGAGCAGGCCGGGCAGGCGCACCGGCACCAGGTGGCTCAACTGGAGGCTCGCTATGAGCAGACCATGGCTGCTGCCCGGTCGGCCTATGAGGCCACGCTGTCAAAGGTGACCGAAGATAACAGGGCAGTTATCCAGGGTGCCGGGTTCCTGGCCGCCCCCTGGGATGACCCGCTCTGGGCATCATGGACTCCCCTGGCAGGGAGAGAGCCGGGTGGAGCTACCCGCATCGGCCAACTGACAGAAACAGGGCAGTGGCATCGCCTCACCCTGCCTGCCCTCCTCCCTATCATCGGCGGGCGCAATGTGGTGCTCAAGGCCTCCGGCGCGGCCAAAGAGGCTGCTGTCCAGGCTCTCCAGTCCCTGATGCTGCGCCTCCTGGCCACTGTGCCGTCGGGCAAGCTGCGCTTCCTGATGATAGACCCGCAATTCGGCCAGAGCGTGGCCGGCTTCGTGCGGGACCTGCCGGAGGAGATCACCGGCGGCAAGGCCTGGTTCGAGGCCCAGCACATCGAGCAGCAACTGGCAGCCCTCTCAGAGCACATGGGCATGGTCATCCAGAAGTACCTGGGCCACCAGTACCCGACTATAGAAGACTACAACGCCGCCGCCGGCGAGGTGGCCGAGCCCTATCGCATCCTGGTGGTGATAGACTTCCCGGCCAACTTCACCCCCGAGGCGGCCCGCCGTCTGATCAATATCGCCGCCAGCGGCCCGCGCTGTGGCGTCTACACCCTGGTGACCGTGGACACGGCGCAGCCGCTGCCCTACAGCTTCAACCTGGCCGACCTGGAGCGCACCGCCACCGTCATCGCCTGGGACGGCGAACGCTTCGCATGGCAAGACCCGGACTTCAGGGATTGCCTCCTGGAACTGGACGCTCCTCCGCCCTCTGATCTATTTGACCGCATCCTCTCAGGCGTGGGTGCTGCGGCCAAAGAAGCCATGAAGGTGGAGGTGCCTTTTGAGAAGATCGCCCCACCCCTGCCGCTCTGGTGGCAGGGCAAGACCCGGGACGGCCTGGCGGCTCCGCTGGGCCAGGCCGGGGCCAGGAGAACACTGCATCTGGAATTGGGGCAGGGCACGATCCAGCATGTGCTGGTGGCCGGACGTACTCAGTCGGGCAAGAGCAACCTGATGCGCGTTCTCATCACTACAGGGGCACTAGCCTATCCACCACATGAACTTGAGCTTTACCTGGTGGACTTCAAGAAGGGGGTGGAGTTCAAAACCTACGCCACGCATCAGCTCCCCCATGCCCGGGTGGTGGCCATTGAGAGCGAGCGCGAGTTCGGCCTGAGCGTGCTGCAGGGGCTGGATGCTGAACTCAAGCGACGAGGGGATCTTTTCCGCTCCATTGGAGTGGGGCGAATTACTGACTACCGGACCCGTACCGGCCAGTTGCTTCCTCGTATCCTCTTGATCGTAGACGAGTTTCAGGAGTTCTTTACCGAAGATGATGCTATCGCCTCGCAAGCCTCAGTACTACTGGATAGGCTGGTAAGAATGGGAGCTGCCTTCGGCATCCATGTCCTCTTGGGCTCGCAGACCCTGGGCGGGGCCTACTCCCTGGCCCGCAGCACCATTGACCAGATGGCAGTACGCATCGCCTTGCAGTGCTCAGAAGCCGACTCCCGCCTGATTTTGGCCGACGATAACCCCGCCGCCCGGCTGCTCTCTCGCCCCGGCGAGGCCATCTACAACGCCGCCAACGGCCTGGTGGAAGGGAACACCCTCTTCCAGGTAGCCTGGTTGCCGGAGGAGGATCAGGACCGGTACATGGAAAAAGTGCAGGAGATGGCCCAAGAGCGTGGCTACGTCCCGCCCCAGCCACAAATCGTCTTTGAGGGCAACGCCCCGGCCGACGTGGCCAAGAACCGTCCTCTGCATGACCTTCTGGCCGCTCCGGATTGGCCCACCCCATCCCGCCGTGTCTCCGCCTGGCTGGGCGAGCCGGTGGCTATCGCCGATCCCACCGCGGCCTACTTCCGCCGGCAGAGCGGGAGCAATCTCCTCATTGTGGGCAATAACGACGAAGCCGCCCTGGGGATGATGGCCGTGGCGCTCATCAGCCTGGCGGCTCAATTCCCCTCCCCTGCTGGCGGGGGAGGGGCCGGGGGTGGGGGCTTCTACATCCTGGACCTGGGCATGGTGGATGCCCCTTACGCCGACCTCCTGAGCGACCTGGTCGCGGCCCTGCCCCATCCCACCCGCTACGGGCGCAACCGCCAGGTGCCGGCCACCATGGCTGAACTGACTGCGGAGCTGGAGCGCCGTCGCGAGCTGGAGGAACGGGACCTGGCCAGGGAACCCAGCATCTATCTTTTCGTCTATGGCCTGCAGCGGGCGCGCGACCTGCGCCAGGAGGAGGCGGGCTTCTCCTTCGGCCGGGAGACCACAGAGGCGCCGCCCAGCCCGGCTCAACAGTTCGCGCAGCTCATCAAGGAAGGGCCGGAATTGGGCATCCACACCATCGTCTGGTGCGACAACTACGACAACCTGACCCGCGCCGTGGACCAATACGGGCTGCGGGAGTTTGCCATGCGGGTGGCCATGCAGATGAGCGCCGAGCACTCGAACAACCTGCTGGACACCCCCGCTGCCAGCAAACTGGGCCTCTATCGGGCCCTGTTCTACGATGAGGATGAGGGCCGGCTGGAGAAGTTCCGGCCGTATAACCCACCGACCCCAGAGCAAATCGCTGCCTGGGGAGCCAGGCTGAAAGCACGCCGGTGAGAGAGGAGTAACGATGAGCGGCCGCATTGTCAGAGTTGATTCCCGCGATGTTCGACTGTTTGCCAGCCAGCTCAAGGAGTACAACACCAGGCTGGCCGAGGAATCTGCCCGCCTGACCGCCCAGTTCCGACGTCTGGGCGAGACCTGGCAGGATCCGCAGTACGCCCGGTTTGCCCAGGAGTTCGAGCAGACGATGCGTAATCTGGAGCGGTTTCGGCGCTATGGGGAAGAAGTGATCCCGCGCCTGCTCAGATTCGCCGATCACATTGACAGCACGCCATCCGTCTGATGACCCAGCTTGATCTGCGCGACACCCAGATCCTAGCCGACCTGCAAGCCGCGTTGGGCCGCTTTGCCACCGGGGTCCAGGAAAGTCTACGCCTGGCCGAGGCCGAAATCGGCCGCACGCGGGAATGGCTGCACGAGCGCGTCGGCCACTGGCAACGCGAAGTGGAACGGGCCCGGCGCGAAGTAGCGCGCGCCGAAGCCGACCTGCGCCGTTGCCTGGCCAGCGGCTATCGCGATGAGCGCGGTTACTACCATCAGCCCGATTGTAGCCGCGAAGCGCGCGCCGTGGAACGCGCCTATGCGTTCTTGCGAGAGTGTGAAAACAACCTGCGCACGGCGCAACTCTGGCGCAGTCGCGTCGAACAGGCGGTGAACGAGTATCAACGAGCGGCGCGTCGCCTGGCCGATGTGGCCGACGCACACACTGGGCGGGCGCGTGCCTTCATAGGCCGCGCCAGGGCCCGGTACGACGCGGTGCTCGCCGCCGGCAGGGCTGTGGGCGATTTAGTGGCATTAGCCGGGGTGCTCAGCCGCGCCCCGGGCCTGATGGGAGCTATAACGGCCTCACTCGGAGCCACCGTTGGCCGGGTGTGGCCAGCCAGGGGCGCTCTGGGAGAGGAGATCAACGTCAGCGCTGCGCTGGAGGAGCTGGGCTTGAAGGAAGCCAGGTTCGACCAGGCCAAACACGGCTTCGACCGGATTCTGCGAGGCCCGGCGGGACAGATCATCGTGCTGGAAAGCAAGACCAGTGACGAGGGGAAGCTGGTCCTTGAGACCCGGGCCGGCGGATACAGACAGGGAAGCGCAGCCTGGGTTGAGCACATAGCTCGCCAGATGACCGACCCTACTTCCGAGCTGTGGAGCCAGGATAACGAGCGCATTGGCCGGCAGATTTTGGAGCAAGGGCCGGAGAAGGTACCTGTCCTGGCGGCAGTTCTCAACCCCAATACCGGCGTGACCGACATCTATTTGCGCACCGACGCCGCCGCTGAAGAGTGGACCCTCCTCAGCGGTCAACTGCCAGCGGGAGGCGAACCGTGAGTGGTCTCCGACATGCCCATGATCATCTGCAGGCCGAATGGCAGCGCCTTCAAGACCAGTGGGCGCTGACCCTGGAACGCTGGCGCGATGTCGTCTGCCGACGGTTCGAGCGGGAATACTGGCAGGAATACGCGCGCGCCATCCTTCCCGCGCTGCAGCAAATGGAACGCCTGGACGAGGTCATCGCCCAGGCGCGCAGAGAGGTGAAGTAACGGCACGGTTCGGATCGTAGCGATAAGCACAGCTTGAACTTCCATTCCTATCCTATGGATTGCAGCGGGCGCGCGACCTGCGTCAGGAGGAAATGGGCTTTGGCGGATTCGGCGGTTTCGGCGAGGAGCCGGCGGCGCCCAACCCAGCTCAACAATTCGCCACCATCTTGCGCGAAGGACCGGACCTGGGCATCCATACCCTGGTCTGGTGCGACACGATGACCAACCTGAACCGCAGCCTGGAGCGCCGCACCCTGCGCGAGTTCGCCATGCGGGTTGCCTTCCAGATGAGCGCCGAGGACTCGGCCAACCTGCTGGATTCGCCGCTGGCGAGCAAGTTGGGTCCCTACCGGGCGCTGTTCTACGATGAGGAAGAGGGCCGCCTGGAGAAGTTCCGGCCCTATGGCCTGCCGTCGGCGGCGTGGCTGGAGCAGGTGAAAGGGTGGCTGGCGCAAAGAGGACACGGATAATCAAGTCTATTCGCTGAGAAAACCCAGGTGGTCACTTCTCAAGATGGTGATAATGTCGATAGATCGTAACTACCTACCCTCCCGCAGGTTTGGGCGCAATGACCAGACCAGAGCACGCCCAGATGACCGGCTGCATCGGTTGTCAGCCCCTTTCTAACCTGCGGGAGGGTTCAGGGTAGGCAGTTACGATAGATCAAGAATTCCTCCCAACGGCCGGTTGACCGGCAGGCTCCTGGCTTATCATACAGATGTTTGGTTGTTGACAGGAAGCAACAAATGGTGGATAATCTATGGCAAACACGGAAAGCCTGTACCGATGCCATCCGCCAATGCGAACTGGCCGGGCAACAGGCCAAACAGGCCCAGGAGAGTGCAGCCCGCCAGCGTCAGGCGGCTTTGGCCGATGCCCGCCAGAAACATGCGCAGGCTCGCCAGGGGGCCGAGGCCGCCTGGAAGCAGGTACGTGACCTGGCCCAACAGGCCGACCGTCTCCTGGCCGATCTGAAGCTGACCCCAGGGGCGCTTGTTAGAAGCGAGCGGCAGGCCCCGGCGGAGGAGCAACCTGTTTGACGAAATCACCCGGACAAAGCCAGGAGGTGAGCGATGATGATAAGAATCAAAGAACGTTACGTAGTGGATGAGAATGGCTCTCGCGTCGGTGTGCTGTTGGACGTAGACGATTACCGACGGTTGCTTGAAGAGCTCGAAGAACTGGAGTCAATTCGCGCTTACGACGCAGCGAAAAGGTCGGGGGATGAGGTCATTCCTTTTGAGCAGGCGGTTGCAGAAATCGAGCGAGTGCGCCGATGAGTTACATCGTTTTGATTCTGCGACAGGCTCAGAAGGAATTGGCTCAACTGCCGGGCGAAACTTACGAACGTGTGCGGGATGCGATTCGCGCGCTCAGCCAAAATCCCAGACCCCCGGGTTGCCTCAAATTGACAGGACGCGAGGGTTGGCGCATTCGGGTGAGCGACTATCGTGTCATCTACGAGATTGATGACCCGCAGCACACTGTAACCATTCTGCACGTTGGTCACAGGCGCGATGTCTATCGTTGATGGTGCATCGGCTTCGCCAAGTCTCCGTCCGTCGGTCATGCCCGCCAGAATCGCACTGCGCGGTAGAGCAACTCATTCAAACCGATGAGGGAGAAGGGATATGACCTCTCGCCTTTCCAGTGAGGCATTGAACCAATTGACCCCCTTGCTGGGTAGCCTGGCCCGGCTGGTGGCGCGCGGCTCCCAGGTGAGCGAGGCCCAGTTGCGCACCCTGCTGCTGGGTGCTGACCTGGAATCCGAGCCGGCCGCCCTGGAGGAACTGAAGCGCTGGGGGCGGCTGCTGACGGCGCTACGGGAGCAGCCTTCCGAGGAGAACCGCCACGCCACAGTGGAAGCCCTGATGCTGCGCGGCCTGCCGGAGGCGCCGGTGCTGCTGGCCGTGGATACAGTGGCTAAGCCTGCTTTCGACATAGAACAGATGTTTGGGAGGCAATCGAGCCATTGGGTGTAAACTTTGCCTCGAGCGCGCAGAAAGGAGGAAAAAGATGGCCTATCATGCAATTACCGTCACCGTCAACGGCTCTGTCGAGCGCCTGGAGGTTCCCTCCAACATGACCCTGTTGCAGATGCTCCGCGACCGGCTGGCGCTGACCGGCACCAAGAACGGCTGCGAGGCGGGCGAGTGCGGGGCCTGCACCGTCCTGCTGGATGGCGAGCCGGTCAACTCCTGCCTGGTGCTGGCCGTGGAGGCCGACGGCCACCAGGTGCTCACCGTCGAGGGCCTGGCCGCAGGGGGACAACTCAGCCCCTTGCAACAGGCTTTTATCGAGCACAATGCCGTCCAGTGTGGCTTTTGCACGCCGGGGATGCTGATGTCGGCCACGGCCCTGCTGCAGCGCAACCCCAACCCCAGCAGACAGGAGATCAAAGAGGCGCTGGTCGGCAACCTGTGCCGTTGCACCGGCTATGTACGCATCATTGACGCCATCGCTGAGGCTACCAGGTAGGACAACCGCTCGCAGTTATCCTGCTTGCGGCAGCGCAAGGAGTGAGAAAAATGGTCACAAAAGAGATGACAGGCACCTCCAACCCGGTGGGCAAGAGTGTGCCCCGCATTGACGCCTATGAAAAAGTCACCGGCGCGGCGGTCTATGCCGATGACCTGCAATTCGGCCCCGGATTGTATTACGGGCGGCTGGTCCGCAGCCCCCACGCCCATGCTCTGATCCGACGTGTGGACGTCAGCCAGGCGCTGGCCCTGCCCGGCGTCAAGGCGGTCGTCACCGGAGCCGACACGCCGAACAACATCGGCCTGTACCTGATTGACCGGCCCATCTTTGCCCGCGACCGGGTGCGCTACGTCGGCGAGCCGGTGGCCGGCGTGGTGGCCACCAGCGAAGAGATCGCCGAAGAAGCAGCCCGGCTGGTCAAGGTGGACTATGAGGAGCTGCCGGCCGTCTTTGACCCGGAACAGGGGGCCCAGCCGGACGCCCCGCTCCTCCACCCTGACCTGGGCAGCTATCGGGTCGCCAACTTTATCTTCCCCCGGCCAGGCACCAACATTTCAGAGCATTTCAAGCTGCGCCGGGGCGATGTCGAAGCGGCCTGGCCCCGCTGCGCGGCCATCGTCGAGGGCACCTTCCGCCTGCCCCAGATCCAGCATGTGCCCATCGAGCCGCACGTGGCCGTGGCCCGCTGGGACCTGTCGGACCAGGTGACGCTATGGACCTGCTCGCAGTCCCCCTTTGCCCAGCGCGACCTGATCGCCCAGAGCCTGGACATCCCCCACGGCAACCTGCGCGTCATCTCCCCCTATGTCGGCGGCGGATTCGGCGGCAAGGCCGGCGTCTCGATGGAGGTGTGCGCCGTGGCCATGGCCCGCGCCGTCAAGGGGCATCCGGTCAAACTGCGGATGACCCGCGAGGAGGAGTTTATCGGCACGACGGTGCGGCAAAGCCTGGTGGCCCATATCAAGATCGGCTGCGACGCCGAAGGCAACCTGCTGGCCATGGAGACGGCCTACTACTTTGGCGGCGGAGCCTACAACGACTACGGGGTCAACATCGTCCGCGCGGCGGGCTATTCCTGCACCGGCCCCTATTTCATCCCCAACGTCAAGGGCGACTCCTACTGCGTCTACACCAACCAGCCGATCGGCAGCGCCATGCGCGGCTTTGGCATGCCGGAGATCCACTGGGGCATCGAGCAGATCATGGACCAGCTCGCCGAAAAGATCGGCCTGGACCCGGCCGAATTCCGCCGCCGCAACTGTGTCAAATCGGGCCAGACGATCCTGACCGGCATGGAGATGCCGCCGGTTGACCTGGTGGCCTGCATAGACCGGGTGACCGAGGCGATCCGCTGGGGGGTGAAGGAACCGGCCTCGGCGCCGCACAAGCGGCGGGGCAAGGGCCTGGCCATCATGTGGAAAGCGCCGGCCATGCCGCCCAACCCCGGCAGTGCGGCCATCGTCCGCTTCAACGAAGATGCCACAGTCAATGTCTCCATCGGCGCGCAGGACCTGGGACAGGGAGCCTTTACCGTCCTGGCCCAGATCGCCGCCCAGGCGTTGGGCGTGCCCTACGAATGGGTGCGGGTCTCGGTGCCGGTGGACACCCGCTACAGCCCCTACGAATGGCAGACGGTGGCCAGCCGCATCACCTGGTCCACCGGCAACGCCGTCCGCGCCGCCGCCCTGGATGCCAGACGGCAGATCTTGCAGATCGTGGCCGACCGTTGGGGGGAAAGGCCGGAAGATCTCGACATCAAAGATGGCGTGGTCTTTTCCTACCGCACCGAGGAGGAGCAGCCGCTCAAAGGGATGGTGGTCTACGGCCTGCCCAACGAGAACTTTGAGGGCTGGACAGGCGGCCCCATCGTCGGCCAGGGCCACTTTATGCCCACCTATGTCACCAACCTGGATTTCGAGACCGGGCAGGGTCCCCGCGCCGTGGTGCATTACACCGTCGGCGCCCAGGCGGTGGACCTGGAGGTGGACACCGAGACGGGCGAGATCGAGGTCCTGAAGATCGCCAGCGCCTATGATGTGGGCAAGGCCATCAACCCCGACCTGATCCTGACCCAGATCGAGGGCGGTGCGGTCCACGGCCTGAGCTCGGCCTTTGAGGCGCTCAGGTTCGACGCCCAGGGCCGGCCGCTGAACAACAACCTGGTGGACTATCGCATCGCCACGGCGATGGACATTCCGGGGGAGATCCACGGCAGCTTTGTGGAAACGCCGCTGGAGGATGGCCCCTGGGGGGCGCGAGGGGTGGGCGAGCATGTGATGGTCCCCACCGCGCCGGCCATGGCCAATGCCCTGTACGACGCGCTGGGGGTGCGTTTCAACGAGCTGCCCCTGTCGGCAGAAAAGATTTTCTGGGCCCTGCATCGCCGGGAGCCGGTCTGAAAAGCTTACCACAAAGACACAAAGGCCACAAAGGAACACGAAGGAAACGAACAAAAACCGCATGGTGCCCCTGGTGTCCTTGGTTTTCAGACAAGCTCTAACCTGCGGGAGGGTAGCGGGCAGGTAGTTACAAGTGGCGAAAGACGGACCTCACCCTTCCCCTCTACCCCCTCCCCTCCCCTCCGAATTCCGAATTCGGAATTCCGAATTCGGAAAGGGAAGGGGGCCAGGGGGCAGGGGAAAGGTCAAAACCGATCTCCGCGAGCTATTCCTCCTGCGCCCAGACGTGGTCTTTTTGAACCACGGCTCTTTCGGGGCCTGCCCGCGCCCGGTCTTTGAGGTCTACCAGGCCTGGCAACGGGAGCTCGAACACCAGCCGGTCGAGTTCCTGGGACGCCGCTTCACCGACCTGATGCGCACCGCCCGCCAGGCGCTGGCCGCCTGCGTCGGCGCCAACGCCGACGACCTGGTCTACGTCCCCAACGTCACTACCGGACTCAACCTCGTGGCCCGTTCGCTGCCTTTGCAGCCGGGCGACGAGGTGCTGGCGACCGACCATGAATATGGCGCACTGGACCGCACCTGGCGCTTTGTATGTCAGAAGCGAGGTGCACGTTACGTCAATCAGCCGCTGCCCCTGCCCCTCGAATCAGCCGGGCAGGCGGTAGATGCCATCTGGGCCGGGGTCACGCCCCGCACGCGGGTTCTTTTTGTGAGCCATATCACTTCGCCCACGGCCCTCATCCTGCCTGTGGCGGAGCTGGTCCGCCGCGCGAAACAGGCGGGCCTTCTCACCGTGATTGACGGCGCTCACACCCCCGGCCAGATTGACCTGGAGCTGGACGCTCTGGGCGCGGACTTTTATGCCGGCAACTGCCACAAGTGGTTATGTTCAGCCAAAGGCGCGGCCTTCCTTCACGCCCGGCGCGAGGTGCAACATCTGCTGGAGCCGTTGGTGGTGAGTTGGGGCTGGGAGCCGCCCCTCACCCCGACCTCTCAGATCGTGAAAGAGCCAGACTTCAGGGGAAGGCCGGTGCGATTCGTGGAGGAGAATGAGTGGCAGGGCACACGCGATCCGGCGGCGTACCTCTCGGTCCCCGCCGCCATCCAGTTCCAGGCGGAGCACAACTGGCCGCAGGTGCGGGCGGAGTGTCATGGCCTGCTGCAGGAGGCAAGGCGGCGCATCGAGGAACTGACCGGCCTCCCGCCGATCTGCCCCGATTCGCCCGAGTGGTACGCCCAGATGGCGGCCTTCCCGCTGCCGGCGTGCGATGCTGGAGAGCTGAAGCGGCGGCTGTATGAGGAGTACCGGGTGGAGGTGCCGATCCTCGAGTGGAACGGACGGCAATTCGTCCGCGTGTCGGTGCAGGGGTACAACAGCCCGACCGACATAGACGCGCTGATCGCAGCGCTCCGGGCGTTGTTACCGCTTTTCACCACCGGGCACGCAGAGAACGCGGAGGAATCATAAAGGTCTCTGCGGTGCAAATCAGGACTTTTGTCTGGGATGTTCAGGGGCAGGCTTCCACCGACACATCGTCGAGGTAAAAGCCGGTCACCCCACCGCCGTCGCCGTCGTTGTAAGCATTGAAATAGACGGCCACCGTCTGGCCGGCATAGGCGCTCAGGTCGTAGGACCTCTGGCTCCAATCGGCGGCGTTGATGTTGCCCCGCATCAGGGTCGCCCGCACGTGACCCCCCTCGTCCAGAAGCAGGCACTCCTGACGATCCCCCTCATCCAGGTCGGAGACAGGCAGGTACCAGAAGGTCAGGGTCAGGCTGCCCGCGTCCGGCGGCAGGCTGAGCGTCTGCCGCGCCGAGGAATAACTGCGGACATCCCCCTCGCCCGGCTTGAGGCCCAACAACAGCGAGCGGCTGCCGCTGTGCGCCTGCTCGCCCGTGTAGCGGGCCGGGCGCGGCGTGTTGCCGATGAGCCAGGCTGATTCGTCTTCAAAGCCGCCGTTCTCGATCAGCTTTTCGCAAGCAGGAGGGGACGGAAGATAGTTCTTCAGGACAAGAGGCAAATACACCTCCTGCTCCCGCGCCGCCAGGGCACCCACCAGGGTCACCACCCGCTGATTGCCGGTGTCGGCCACGACGATGTTGCCGTTCGCCTCCCCGTACAGGCCGCGCGGCTGGTTGAAGGGGCCAGGGTGGCCGTCGTTGGGCTGCGTGTATTGGGCCAGCAGGTGGCCGGCGCCGTCCAGCACCGCAACCCGATTGTTGCCTGTATCGGCCACCAGGATGCGGTCCGGGCCGTAGAGCGCCACGCCGACCGGCGTGTTGAACCCGGCGGTGATGATCTGCTGAAAAGTCAGGTCGAATCCGTCAAAGCTCAACACCTGGAGCCGGTGGTTGCCGCTGTCGGCGACGACCACCCGGCCCTCATTGTCTGCGGCCAGGCCCTGCGGGTTGTCGAACTGGCCCGGCCCGCTGCCATAGCCGCCAAACTCGGTCACAAAGCTGCCCAGGTCATCGAACGCCTGGAGGCGATGGTTGCCGCTGTCGGCCACCAGGATGCGGTAGGGGAAGCCGCTGCTGCTGCCCAGGCGCGGCACATCGCTGATGCGAAACTCGTCCAGCACGGCGTTGGCCTGCTGGTCGCCCCAGTGACTCGAGCCGACGGTCATCGTCTCGGCCAGGAGGTCGGGCGGCTGGGCGATGTGGCTGCTGTCGCGGAGCTGGCCGTCGGCGTACAGCGCCAGGTCGGTCCCCTGCCAGGTCACGGCCACGTGGTGCCACTCGCCGGCCAGCCAGTGGGCGACATTGTAAGCCACGCCATACTCGTGGGCGCTGTCCCACACCAGGAAGCGCAGGTTGTTGGCCCCATCCTTCAGGATGCGCATCCGGTTGAACCACCCGGTCCCGACCTCAAAAAAGGTGTAGCTCTGTTCGTCGTTGCCGTTCCAATTGGGCTGGAGCCAGAACTCGATGGCCCCCTGGGTGCGCTCCAGGTTGCCGGCGGTGGAATAGACCAGCGTGTCGGTGATGTCCACCAGCACGCCCTGGCCGTAGCGACCGGGGGCAAAGGTCGTGCCGGTGGGGATGCCGGGCTCGCCCTGGGCGCCGTCGTAGCTGCCGTCCAGGTGCAGGAGCAGCAGGGTGTGCTCGTCCACGGGGTACGGCCCCTCGATGTCAGGCGGCTGGCCGACGACGGCCACGCCGGCCGGCGTCTCGAACTGACCGGGGCCGGAACCCCGCTCCCCGAACTCGAAGATCGGGCTGGCGTTGTAGTCGGCCACGCGGATCGAGTGGCGGGCGTCGTATTCGTCGCCCGGATGGCTTAACAGCAGGCGGTCCTGGTCGTCTATGGCCAGGAAGCGGCTGTACTCCAGGTGATAATGCGGGCTGCCGAAATTCTGGAGGTAGCGCCCATTGGACCGCTGGCGCAGGAGGGCGTAGCCGTTCTGCGGGTCGAGGATGGTCCGCAGCCCGTCGGAGGTCACGGCCACGGCGCTGGGGTTGAGCAGGCGCGGCGCCCAGACAAAGTTGCTAAAGCCGCTCTCCCGGCCGGCGCTGTCCACCGCCGTGACGGCATAGACGCGCATCGTGCCATAGCTCTCGGTGAAACAGGGGCCGGTCAACAGGCCGCTGGCCCGCTCGTAAGGCACGCCGGCCCGGTACACATAGTAGCCCACCACGTCCGGCGAAGGGCTGGGGTCCCAGCAGACCGTCGCCTGCTCGCCCTGGACGAGGCCGGGCGCGGCCAACGGGGCCGTCGGCGCGCCGGGTGGCGGCACGTGGCTGCTGATCACAAAGGTATGGCTGAGGGTGTCGCCCTGCCAGAAGGCCAGGTTGAAGGCCGTGGCGTCCAGCCAGGCGAACTCTTCGTGGTCGCCCTGGCTCAGCTTCAGCAGAAAGGTGTTGCGGTTGCCCACCACGTCCACGACGCCAAAGGGGTTGTCGTGCAGGGTGTGGCCGGTGCGGGTGGTGACTCCCCCGCTGACCGGCCGGTTAGTCAGCAGGGCACGGCCATCCAGGCCGGTGGTGCCGGTGATCTCGGCGGTGTTGTCCAGGTCCAGCTCCCCCACCCAGTTGGGCGGGCCGGTGCGCTGGTAGAGGCTCACCTGCACGCCGGCGGCAGGTTGGCCCTGATTGTCCAGGACCAGCAGGTAGTTGTCCTGGGGGATGTCGAACTGGTATTCGCCATAGTAGCCCCGGCGGTAACCTTTGGTCGAGGAAATGCCTCCGGCGCTGTGGCTGGAGTAGAGGTGCGGGTCGGTGTGGGGCGCGATGTCACCGCCGCCCATCAGGTCGGGGCGCGGCCAGCCAAAGCCCATGTTCACCGCTGCCCCATCCTGGTCCAACACCAGCACGCTGCTGTGGACGACGTTGTAGTTGTACAGGTCAATGAGACCCACCTGGTGGCTCAGCTCGTGGACCAGCGCCCAGTCAATGTCGGTCGCCGGGTCGTACCCGCCGCTCACCAGCCGGTAGTCGGCGTCCACGAACCAGCCGCCGTCCTCGGCGCGGTCCCAGGGCGGGGCGCCGGCGGTGATGAGGATGTCGTTGATGCGCACCCGCTCGGTGGCTCCCGCCGGTGTGGTGGGATAGGTCGAGTTGGCAAAGGCCCAGTTCATGGCCGCCACCTGGCGTTGCAGCCAGTCCTCCGCCGAGTAGGAAAAGGCCGGATCCCAGGGAGTGTTGTAGGCCTCGTACATCTCCGGGGTGATGGCGAAGCGAAAGGCCAGGGCGTTGGTCCGATCCACCAGGCTGTTGTTGCTTTCATACGCCTCGGCGATCAGGTTGTCGGGGTCGGCGGCAAAGCCGACGGTGTGGTCGTCCACCACCCGCTCGCCGTCCATCACGTGCGCCCAGGTCCAGGTGTAAATGGTCGTGATCTCGGCGGCAGGCGCCAGCCCCGGCAGCGTGCCGGACAGCACCGCCAGCCCGTCTATCGTCCACTCGTAGGCAAAGGCCGGGCTGGCGATGGCGCCCTTGTTGATGATGTGAGCGGTAAAGGTCACCACCTCGCCGGGAGCGGGCCAGCGCGGCTCGTCCTCTGTGCCGGGGCAGAGGATCGGGATGCCGCCCGGATAATCCACGCAGTAGGCCTTGCAGGTCGGCGCGCGGTGGATGTAGGTCACGTCCAGGTCCACGCCGGGCGGCGGGGCGGCGGGGGCCCAGCCCGGCGGGGCGGCGCGCGCCACCCGCTGCCGGGGATAGCCGGCTCCTGGCAAAGGTTCCCCGTCTTTCAATCCCGCCGGGGTGGAAGGGTGATAGCTCTGCCCCGACGGCTCCGGCGGCTGGGCCTGGATGGCTGTTGCGCCCAACCACAGCCCGGCCAGTAAAAACACGGTCGCGCCAAGATAAGCCAGTTTCTGCCGAACTTGCATGTTTCCCCTCCCCCGGGCCTGCCCACGCCCGGCAACCCGGCCAAAAAACATCCTCTCTCATCTGCAATTATAGCGGCAAGCCTGGGAAAAGTCAACGAGGTGCATGTGAGGCCAGCCTTTGGCCTGTCCTACAACCCACTTTTCCGGCACGGGGCAGAGAATTGCTCTGGACAGCAAGGACGGTTATAATAGGACCCGGCGCAGTGGCACTGCGCTGCTACTCTTGACAGAGAAAATTCAAGACCGGGGGTCGTATGGCATTCGACATCGCTTTGTCCACCATGTGGGCGATCGGCCAGTTTCCCAGCCTGGCCAATTTTTTCGAAGCTGGGAAATCGTTGGGCTTTGCCCGTTTTGAGCTGAATCACGCCGTCAATTCGGCCATGCTGACCGGCCTGTCGTTGGACGGCACGATCACCAGCGTGCACGAACCTTGCCCGGCAGACATCCCGGTCCCGGAACTCAAGCGGCGCAACTGGCTCATCTCGGCGCTCGATGAGCAAGACCGGCGCCAGGGGGTGCTCGCCATGCAGCGCAGCATTGACCTGGCCCACCGCCTGGGCGCCGGGGTGGTGATCGTGCATGCAGGGAAAGTGGACATCAACCCGGCCCTGGAAGCAGAGCTGGTCGCTTTGTACAAGGCCGGCAAAGCCGATCAGCCCGAATATAAACAGGCCAGAGAGCAACTGATAGCGGTGCGAGCGGCCCAGGCGGGAGCAAACATGGCTGCGGTCCGCCGCAGCCTCATTGAGTTGGCCGACTATGCCGCGCCCAAGGGCGTACGCCTGGGGCTGGAGAATCGTTTCCACTACCACGAGATCCCCCTACCCGATGAGCTGGAGGAGCTGCTCGATCTGGGCTGCGGCGAGACGGTCGGCTATTGGCACGACGTCGGCCATGCTCAGGTGCTGCAAAACCTGGGGCTTCAGTCGCACGAAGAATGGCTGCGCCGCTTTGCCACGCGGATATCAGGGGTCCACCTGCACGACGTGGTGGGTGTAGACGATCACCTGGCCGTGGGGCTGGGCCAGATGGACTGGGATATGGTGGCCCGCTATCTGCCGGTCAGTGCCTTGCGCACCTGCGAATTTCAGCCCGCCAACTCGCCGCAGCGGGTGGCAGCCGGGCGGCAGTGGTTGATTGACCGGCAGATTTAGCCTGATGAGCTGGCCGGCAGGAGTGGACTCGTGATGCCTTTCCCGTTGATCGTCATCATTGCCATCGCGCTGCTGTTCGACTTTTTGAATGGCCTGCACGATGCGAGCAACATCGTGGCGACCATGATCTCGTCGCGGGCACTCTCCCCGCAGAAAGCGCTGGCTATGACGGCTGTCGCCGAGTTTGCCGGACCCTTTCTTTTTGGCGTGGCCGTGGCCACCACCATCGGCTACGAAGTGGTGGATCCGGCGGCTATCAGCAGCGCGGTCATTATCGCCGCCCTGAGCGCCGCCATCCTGTGGAATCTGATCACCTGGTACTTTGGCTGGCCGTCCAGCACCTCGCACGCTCTTATCGGCGGGCTGATCGGGGCAGTGGCCATGGCCGCCGGCCTTGACACCATCCATCTGGCCGGGCTGGAGAAGGTGCTCATTGCCCTGTTCCTCTCGCCTGTGCTGGGGCTGGTGTCCGGCTACCTGACGCTCAAGCTGATCTATTTCCTGGCGCGCGGCGCCAGCCCGGCGGTCAATACCCTGTTCAAGCGCGCCCAGTGGGGGACTTCGATAGCCCTGGCCCTGAGCCACGGCACCAACGACGCCCAAAAGACGATGGGCATCATCGCTATGGCCATGGTCACCACCGGCTACGTGGCCGAATTTCGGGTACCGTGGTGGGTGATCGCCCTGAGCGCGAGCGCGATCGCGCTGGGGACACTCACCGGCGGCTGGCGGCTGATCCGGACGCTGGGCGGCAAGTTCTACAAGATCCGGCCGGTGCACGCGTTCGGCTCGCAGCTCACCTCGGCGGCCATCATTCTGGACGCGGCGTTGCTGGGCGGGCCGGTGAGCACGACGCAGGTGGTCAGCTCGGCCATCATGGGCGCCGGCTCGGCCGACCGGGTGTCCAAAGTGCGCTGGACCGTGGCTCGCGACATCGCTGTGGCCTGGGTGCTGACCATTCCCGTGGCGGCGCTGCTGGCCGCCGGGCTTTATCTTCTGGTCAATCTGTTTCTTTAAAGGGGGCTGAGTTGTGGGACTGAAAGAGTTTTTTAAACCACGTCAGGACAAATTCCTGCAATCGCTGATCCGGCAGGCAGAAATCACGCTGGACGGCATGGTCGCCCTGGAATCATACATGAAGAAGCGATCCGACAAGCACGCGGCAGCCGTCATCCAGGCCGAAAAAGACGCCGACGAGGTGCGGCGCATTCTGATCGATGACCTGAACCACACCTTTGTCACGCCGATGGACCGGGAGGACATCTTTGCTCTGTCGCGGGCCATTGACGATGTGATGGACTATGCCTACACCACGGTGGAAGAGATGCAGCTCCTGGACGTGGAGCCCAACGATTTTCTGCGGCGGATCGTCTCCTTGCTGCACGACGCGGCCAATGAGATCCACCTGGCTATGCTCCGTTTGAAAGAGAATCCCGGCGTGGCCAGCGAGCACGCCTCGCGGGCCAAGGCTCTGGAAAACCGGGTGGAGCGCGTCTACCGCGAAGCCGTTGCCGACCTGTTTTCCGGCCCAGAAGACATCCAACAGGTGATGAAGATGCTCAAGCTGCGTGAGATCTACCGTCACCTGAGCAACTGCGCCGACCGGGGTGACGCAGCGGCCAACGTCATCCACGACATTGTGGTCAAGATGGCGTGACTAACCGCCCGTCCGCCATGACCTGTTCCCGGCCGGGCAGGCCCAGGGCGGGCAAAACCGGCGGGAGGGTGAGCAGTTACCGAAATTCTTCTTCTGTAGTGTGGCATCCTACGCCACAGTTGCCAGCGCTCGCTCAAAGATAGGCAAAGCGGTCTCGATCTGCTCCTGGGTAACGATCAACGGCGGGATCCAGCGGATGGTGTTGCCGTAGGTGCCGCTGTTGAGCAGCAGAAGCTTGTTCGCCTGGCACTCGGCGAGCACCGCTTTGGTCAGGTCGGTCGCCGGAGAGCCATCCGGATGGGTGAACTCGGTGCCGACCAGGAGCCCCAGGCCGCGCACGTCGCCCAGCACCGGATAGCGGCGCTGGATGTCACGCAGGCCGGCCATGAGCACCGGCC
>DAOTXL010000002.1:0-105766 GCA_034435455.1 Anaerolineae bacterium | reverse complement strand
ACTTCAATTTCGCCGGGTCCCTCGTTGAGACAGTGCTCCACTCGTTACGCCTTTCGTGCGGGTCGGAACTTACCCGACAAGGAATTTCGCTACCTTAGGACCGTTATAGTTACGGCCGCCGTTCACCGGGGCTTCGGTTCAGAGCTTCGCTTACGCTAACCCCTCCCCTTAACCTTCCGGCACTGGGCAGGCGTCAGCCCCTATACATCAGCTTACGCTTTTGCAGAGACCTGTGGTTTTGTTAAACAGTCGGTAGGGCCGTTTCTCTGCGACCCCAGCCGGCTCAGCAAGTGAATTACATCACCGGCCAGGGCGATCCTTCTCCCGAAGTTACGGATCCATATTGCCTAATTCCTTAACGAGGGTTCTCCCGATCACCTTGGGATACTCTCCCCGCCCACCAGAGTCGGTTTGCGGTACGGATACCAGGGCTTCATCGCTTAGAGGCTTTTCTCGGCAGCATGGGCTCAACCACATCTCCCCGGTTAAGGGGATTACCATCACCCCTCAGGCTCAAGCCGCGGATTTACCAGCGGCTGTCAACGCCCTACAGGCTTGGCACGACAGCATCTCCGGCCTTCGCAGGTCTACCCTTCTGCGTCCCCCCATCGCTCCACCTTGGCAGTACAGGAATATTAACCTGTTGTCCATCGCCTACGCCTCTCGGCCTCGGCTTAGGCCCGACTAACCCGACGCGGATTAACCTTCCGTCGGAAACCTTAGACTTACGGAGACCACGTTTCTCACGTGATTTGCGCTACTCATGCCGGCATTCTCACTTCTGCCCGCTCCACCAGTCCTCGCGGTCTGGCTTCTCCGCTGACAGAACGCTCCCCTACTGCCATCCCTCCGTCGCCGGGGGCTGGCCCGCAGCTTCGGTGCCAGGCTTGAGCCCCGTTACATTTTCGGCGCAGGATCACTAGACCAGTGAGCTATTACGCACTCTTTAAAGGGTGGCTGCTTCTAAGCCAACCTCCTGGCTGTCCCAGTAATCCCACATCCTTTCCCACTTAGCCTGGACTTGAGGACCTTAGCTGGCGGTCCGGGCTGTTTCCCTCTCGACCACGAAACTCATCTCCCGTAGTCCAACTGCCACGCTCTGGAGTGTCGGCATTCGGAGTTTGGTTCGGTTTGGTAAGCTGTGAGGCCCCCTAGCCGATCCAGTGCTCTACCTCCGACACTAAACGCGTGACGCTAGCCCTACAGCTATTTCGGGGAGAACCAGCTATCTCCGGGTTCGTTTGGCATTTCACCCCTACCCACAGCTCATCCCCCAATTTTGCAACATTGGTGGGTTCGGCCCTCCACGAAGGGTTAACTTCGCTTCAGCCTGGCCATGGGTAGCTCACCCGGTTTCGGGTCTACTCCTTGCGACCAATTCGCCCTATTCAGACTCGCTTTCGCTGCGGCTCCGGGTGTTCCTCCCTTAACCTCGCCACAAAGAGTAACTCGCCGGCTCATGCTCCAAAAGGCACGCCGTCAGACCTTCCAGCGGCCCGCCCCCCGCAGGGGACGAAGCACAGACCTGGCATAGTCCTTCGACTGCTTGTAGGCACACGGTTTCAGGTTCTTTTCACTCCCTTAACAAGGGTTCTTTTCACCTTTCCCTCACGGTACTTGTTCACTATCGGTCGCCAAGGGTGTTTAGCCTTGGAAGGTGGACCTCCCTGCTTCCCACCGGATTAGCGTGCCCGGTGGTACTCAAGGTCACCGGCAGGAGTCTGGATCCGTTTCGCCTACGGGGGTGTCACCCTCTTTGCCCTGCCTTCCCAGGCAGTTCGGCTACAGACCAGATTGGTAACTCCTTGGGTTTACCAGCTCACCCAGCCGGGCCTTACAACCCCTGCGCAACATGGGCTCTGGACCACTGAGTTGCGCAGGTTTGGGCTGTTCCCCTTTCGCTCGCCACTACTCAGGGAATGATCTCTTTTCCTCGGGGTACTGAGATGTTTCAGTTCCCCCGGTGCCCCCCACCTGGCCTATTTGGTTCAGCCAGGGGTACCCAGGCATTCCCCTGGGTGGGTTTCCCCATTCGGGTATCTCCGGCTCTAACGCTTGAGGCAGCTCCCCGGAGCTTATCGCAGCTCTCCACGCCCTTCATCGGCCCTTGGCGCCAAGGCATCCACCGTATGCCCTTAGTAGCTTAATTCACACAAGTTTGCGGTGTTACGCCTTACATCCTGTTCAGTTTTTAAGGTGCCAAACCTTTATCCCTGGCGATTGGCCGCCAGCCCTTGCCGACCAGGTTTGCCCCTGCTCTTCAACCGCCGGCGTCCAATCTTGGGCGCAAAAAGAGCCCGGCATACGCCAGGCTCCTTGGCCCCGGTCATATACCCCTCATCTATCGCTATTCAGTTCCGATCTGAACCGCCATTCCATCCAGCCGCTTTTCCCTCCGTGGTGGGCCATTCTGGACTTGAACCAGAGACCTTTCCCTTATCAGAGGAATGCTCTAGCCGACTGAGCTAATGGCCCATGTTGGTAACCCGACCTTAACAACTGAAAAGTGATAGGAAGACCCTGTCGCCTTGGGATAAGGTTTGGAGTAGATCTATGGCCCGCAGGCCACGATCGGAACTCCCTAGAAAGGAGGTGATCCAGCCGCACCTTCCGGTACGGCTACCTTGTTACGACTTCGTCCCAGTCACCAGTCCCACCTTCGACGGCTGCCTCCCTTCGGTTAGCCCACCGGCTTCAGGTGTTACCGGCTCCCATGACGTGACGGGCGGTGTGTACAAGGCCCGGGAACGTATTCACCGCGCTATGGCTGACGCGCGGTTACTAGCAACTCCGACTTCATGCAGGCGGGTTGCAGCCTGCAATCCGAACTGAGACCGGCTTTGGAGGATTAGCTCCGCCTCGCGGCTTGGCAACCCATTGTACCGGCCATTGTAGCGTGTGTGTAGCCCTGGACATAGAGGCCATGCTGACTTGACGTCATCCCCACCTTCCTCCGAGTTTTCTCGGCAGTCTCGCTAGACAAGTACAACTAGCGACGAGGGTTGCGCTCGTTGCGGGACTTAACCCAACACCTCACGGCACGAGCTGACGACAACCATGCAGCACCTGTGGCGGCTCCTGACTGGATACAGGTCGTTGCCATCTCTGGCTCCTACTTCCGTCATGTCAAGCCCTGGTAAGGTTCTTCGTGTAGCATCGAATTAAACAACACGCTCCGCTGCATGTGCGGGTCACCCTCAAATCCATTGAGTTTTAACCTTGCGGCCGTAGTCCCCAGGCGGGATACTTAACGCGTTAGCTACGGCACTGATGACGATAGCCACCAACACCTAGTATCCACCGTTTACAGCGTGGACTACCAGGGTATCTAAGCCTGTTTGCTCCCCACGCTTTCGCGTCTCAGCGTCAGGTGCGGGCCAGGACGCCGCCTTCGCCACTGGTGTTCCTCCCGATATCTACGCATTCCACCACTACACCGGGAATTCCACGTCCCTCTCCCGACCTCAAGTCCCGCAGTATCGAACGGCCTCTCCCAGTTAAGCCAGGAGCTTTCACGTCCGACTTACGAAACCGCCTGCACGCGCTTTACGCCCAGTGAATCCGGATAACGCTCGCCACCTACGTGTTACCGCGGCTGCTGGCACGTAGTTAGCCGTGACTTATTCCTGGGGTACCGTCCTTCCTCGTCCCCCAGAAAAGGGCTTTACAACCCGAAGGCCTTCATCGCCCACGCGGCGTTGCTGAGTCAGGCTTGCGCCCATTGCTCAATATTCCTCACTGCTGCCTCCCGTAGGAGTCTGGCCCGTGTCGCAGTGCCAGTGTGGGGGGTCACGCTCTCACGCCCCCTACCCGTCATCGGCTTGGTAGGCCATTACCCTACCAACTACCTGATGGGCCGCAGGCCCCTCCCAAAGCGTCCCCGAAGGGGCTTTACTCCATGAGCCTCTAACCTCACGGAGCACATGCGGTATTAGCCACCGTTTCCAGTGGTTATCCCCCTCTTTGGGGCAGGTCACCTACGTGTTACTCACCCGTTCGCCACTCTCGCCCCCAGACGAATCCAGGGGCTGCCGTTCGACTTGCATGTGTTAGGCACGCCGCCAGCGTTCATCCTGAGCCAGGATCAAACTCTCCGTAAATTCACGTTTTGAGTTTGGGCCCAAAGCGTCCGCTTGTCTTCCTATCACTCTTCAGTTGTTAAGGTCCTGTCCACTACAGGGGCCGCAGTATAGCATACCTCTATTCCCTTGTCAAATCGCAACCCCTTTGTGACCACTCCAGCGAGGCCACACTTTACCACAACTCGAAACGCCTGTCAAATTTGACCTCGCCTGTGATCAGGCGACAAAGCGACCAGCAGATCGCCGTTCAATCTGCTGGCCGCTGCCCTGCGAATCTGGTTCGCCGGCTGCCTATCGGTTAAAGTTCTTCCATCTACTTCTATTATACCAAAAGACTCGCCCCTTGTCAAGACCTGAAGGGCCGAAAACACAACTTTTTTTCAGCCGAGGAGGAGGGCCAGGATGATCAGCAGCGCCAGGAGGAGCAGGGCAATGACCGCAATGCGCTTTAGATCCTCAACGACATAGTGGTACTCCTCGGCAAAGTTCACCTCCTTGACTTTGTTCTGGGTGACCGGGGGCCGGACGGGCCGGGGCACCCGTACCGGCTGGGCGACCACCGGGGCCTGGCGGCGGGTCCGCTGTGATTTTTTGGACATTCTTGCCTTCCTTTCTCGTTCAAGATAACCGGTCCCACGCCCGGTTCCTGTTTACTGCAATTCGCCAATGACTACAATCCGATGGGAATCCACCATGTATGGATAGCAGGAGATCAGGGTCACCACCGGCCGGGTCGTCGAAGCCAGCACGCTGACCTCCGTGGGTTCGACAATCTGCTTGGCCTTGACCACGTAACGATAGGGCAGTTCACCGGCATAGACGATGATCTCGTCCCCCAATTCCAGGTCGTCCAGGTGCCGAAAGATCTCGCCATAGATGTCGTTGTGGGCCGAGAGGACCATGTTGCCCCGTTCGCCCGGATTGGCCGAATTCAGGTGATGCCCTACTCCCCGCTTCAACTGTTCCCACGAATCCCCCGGCACGACGAGGGCATCCACGCCAATGGCCGGGATGACGATCCGCGTCGGCGCTTCCGGCCCCGGCGTGGGGATGGCCACCGCCGGCGGGGCTTCTCCCTCCACCAGATCGCGCAGGTGGCTGGGCACGCTGCCTGCCTCCTCAGGGGGAGCGTGCCCGCCCGGCAGAACGCCGCCCGCCAAAGGGGTCGGCGTCGGGGTGGGCAGTAACCCGGCCTCCACATACTCGTTATTGAGGGACCGCAGGTTCCAGAGCGAAAGGCCCAGGATGACCACCAGGCCCAACAGCGCACCGACCTCCAGGACGAGCAACAGGCGGTCGCGGAGCCGCCCCCAGCGGGAAGGGGTCGGCCGGGCCCGCTGCTTTCGTTGCCGTTTACGGCCGTGCAGCGGTTCCAGGTCAAAGGGGCGCTGCCGGCCGGTCCCCACTGCCGGGGCCTCCCCCTGCTCCTCGCTCTGAAAGCCGACGGCCGCCAGGTCTTCATGGGGCAGGCCCGCTTCGGCCGGCAGGCGGCCGATCTCCTGCAGGCGGCGCATCCGCTCGGCGCGCGCTTCTCGCCGCTTGATGAGGAGGATCTGCTCCAGCTCTTCGATTGTCAGTTCATCTACGGTCCGCCGATCAGGCATAGTTCCCGGCTCTGCTTCACCGCTTTTTACAAAACTATTATACCCCATACCGGCCCCTTAGTCAAGGCGCCTATGCCCCAACCGCAGCCGGAGGGTGGCCCTCAGGTGAGACACCTCCTCCACCCGCAGCAAGGTGACCAGGACCCAGTAGGCCGCCAGGCCCACCCCGGCCGGCAGGCCCACGAGGAGCAGCCTGGCCATCACGCCGTCCACCGGCCAGGAAGCAGCCAGGCGGTTCAGGCCGGCCAGCACCAGGGCCATCAGACCGGCCATCGCGCCAGCAGCCAGCAGGGCTTTGCCAGCGGTGCGACCCAGGCGCAGGTCGGCCAGCCGACCGATGCGCCGTTCCGTCAGAAGGAGCATGGTCACAGCGTGGCTGAAATGTTTGGCCGAATCGGCCAGGACCAGCCCCCGCATCCCCAGAGGCCGGACGAGGAGCAGGGCCACCGCCAGGTACACCCCCACACTGACCACGCCGACCAGCGCCGGGGTCAGGGTGTCCTGCCGGGCATAGAAGGCATAATTCAGCGGCCAGTCTATGGCTGCAAAGACCAGGCCCACCAGGTAGTAGCGCAGCGCCCAGGTGGTCCAAAAGGTGTCGTGCGCCGTGAACCGGCCATGTTCAAACAGGAGGGAGATGGCCGGCCCGGCCAGCACCAGCAGGCCCAGCGTGGCGGGCAGGATCAGCACCAGCACCAACCGCAGCCCCTGGCCCAGGGTCCGGCGGAAACCCTCCGGATCGCCCGCGGCGCTAAAGCGCGACAGGGTCGGCAGCACGGCCAGGGAAATGGCCACCGCCACCAGCCCGTGGGGCAGTTGGATCAGGGTCGTGGCCCGATCCATCCAGGCGATGCTGCTCTCGCCGGTGGACGATGCCAGCCGCCGGTCTATGGCGATCTGGAGGTTGCTGACGATCAACCCGGCGGCGATGGGCAGGTAGAGGAGGAGAAGGCGCCGCAGGGCCGGATGGGCAAGGTCCAGGTGGAAACGAAAGCGCCCAGAGCGCAGGTCCGGAGCCTGGATGAGCAGTTGCAGCAGCGACCCCAGGAGCACGCCCACCGCCAGGCTGTAGGCATCGAGGCGGCCGGCCAGGATGGGGGCGGCCAGGATGATCCCCAAATTAAAGGCCGCTGCCCCAAAGGCCGGCAAGGTAAACCGTTTGAGGGTGTAGAGCAGGCCCGTCACCACCCCCGACAGGCCGACGAGCAAAATGGCCGGGGCGATGATGCGGATCATCCGGGCCAGGGCTGCCTGCAACTCCGGGCCAAAGCCGCCGCCCAGCAGCCAGGCCACCTGGGGGGCCAGCAGTTCCAACAGCAACACCAGGAGGGCCAGAACCGCGGCGGCCAGGCTCAGCACCCGGCTGAACAGCGCCCACAGGGCCGGACGCCCCTCGCGTTCCGCCACCTCACTGAACACCGGCACCAGCGCAGCGCTGAGCATCCCGCCGATGAGCAACTCAAAGACCATCTTGCGGATCGTGTCGGCGATGCCAAAGACGCTGACCAGCCCGCTGGCGCCGAAAAAGTAGGCGATGATCTGCTCCCGGACCAGGCCCAGCACCCGCCCGACGATACTGCCCAGGGCGAGGATGCCCGCTGCCCGGGCAAGGCCGCCTGACCCTTGAGTGGGGGAGGGAGAAACCGGCTGGCTCACGAGGCCCCAGGCCCGCTAGTGCTCGACGACGATCGTCACCCGGCAAGGTTCGGGATAGTTGCCGGTCTGGTCCACCACTACCAGCCGCAGGGTATAGGTGCCGGGGGCATAGGCCGTGCTGTTGAAACTTTCCAGCACCCCGTTGACCACCGCGCTGTAGCGCAACTGCCCGACAACCACCCATTCCTGGTCCTTCGGGTTGGTCCCCGGCCCCACTTCGATCTTGTAGTACTGGAACGAGGGGATGTTGGCCGTACCGCGCACCGGGAAATTGCCCCGCACCACCTGGTTGACACCCGGCGAGGTGATCCGCACATTGGGATCGGGGCAGGCCGCCGGCCTGACTACCGGTGTATCGGTCACGGCTACGGCGGACGTGGGCGAGGGCCGGGGGGGCAATACCGGTCGAGTCGGCGTGGCGCTGGCCGTCGGCGTGATGGTCGGCGGCAACGGGGTGTAGGTCAGCGTCGGCTCGACCAGCGGCCCGGTGGTGACCGTCGGGCTTGGTTCGGGGGTCGGCTCTGAACGGACCTGCAGGGGGTTGCTCACCAGGAACACGGCGGCCATCAGGATCAGGGTAATGGCCAGCACGGTGACGCTGCGGCTATAGCGGGCCCGGGCCTGTTCCTTCTCCAGCTTAAAGATCGAGCGGGCTCCCTCGCGGCGGGCCAGCAGCGCGCGGCGCAGATAGAAAAGCAGGATAAGGCCCAGCAGCCCATAGATCCACCCCTGGTAGTCGGCGACAAATTCCAAGACCGCTTCCATGCCTCACTCCGCAGCGACCACGGCTACATCCGGGCCAGAACCCCCCGGACCAGGGCCGTCAGGCGGGGGACGATCTGCTGACCGGCAGCCAGCACCTCTTCGTGGCTGGTCTCCTGGCCGGCCGTCGGTTCGCCCGTGGCCACGTTGCTGATCCCTGAGATGCCCAGCACCCGCAGCCCTCCGTGGCGCGCCACCGTCACTTCAGAGACGGTCGACATGCCCACCGCGTCGGCGCCCATCAGCCGCAGGAACCGGATTTCAGCCGGGGTCTCGAACGAGGGCCCGCCCAACCCGACATAGACCCCCTCGTGCAGGGGGATCCCCTGTTCGCGGGCCACCTGGCGGGCGAGATGGCGCAGGCTGAGGTCATAGGCCTGGGACATATCGGGGAAGCGCGGCCCCAACGTTGGGTCGTTCGGCCCTACCAGCGGGTTCAGCCCGGCCATGCCCGGCAGGTTGAGATGATCGGCGATCAGCATCAGGTCGCCGGGCCGGAAGGCGGGGTTGAGGCCCCCGGCCGCGTTGGTGACGATCAGCGTTTCCACCCCCAGCACCTGCATGACCCGGATGGGGAACACGATCTGCTGCATCGGGTAGCCCTCGTAAAAGTGGGCCCGGCCTTGCATGGTGATCACCGGCACCCCCTCCAGCCGGCCCAGGATCAGCCGCCCCACGTGCCCCATCACCGTCGTGGTCGGAAAGTAAGGCACTTCCTGGTATGGGATCGTGGCGGCCCCTTCCACCGCCTCGGCCAGCGCATTCAGCCCCGAACCGAGGACCAGCCCCACGCGGGGCCGGTGAAGGGTTCGCTGCCGGATATAGTCGGCCGCCTCTTCGTATTGCTCACGGGTGTAAAATGGTGTTGTCATGGCACAGCGGTCTGCGGTCCGGACATCATAGCCGATCCAGCAACTCTTTCTTCTTGGTCTGGAACTCTTCTTCGGAAATGATCCCCTTCTGCCGAAGCTCCGCCAGCTCGACAAGGAGATCGGCGATGCTGGCCCTGGCCGAGGGAGCCGCCCCGGCTGCTTCCGATTCGGCCCCGCCGGTCGGCGCGGCCGGCGCAACGACCGGCCCCCTATCTTCGGCCAATACCGTGCCATGCAACTGTTCCTTGGCGTTCAGCATCTCCCGTTTGAAGCGGACCGGGTTTGCGATGCGGCGGAACATGTTGACCCCGATGTCGGAGCCGGTGATGATCTGGACCGTGCCGTAGCCCAGGAGGCGGCCGAGGATCGATTGGGTCATGTCCACGTCGTTGACCTTTTCCAGCGCCGAGTCGCGGATATGCTTGTTGATGATGCCCCGCACCTCCATGACCCGCCGGTTGGTGATGATATACCGCTCGTTCAGCCAGTCGAGAAGCTCGTGGATCATCTCAAACAGAGGGGCGAGGGCCAGGGCGATCGCGGCCCAGCCTGTGGCCTGGAAATCGGGGGCGATCATCAACGCCAAAGCCACAACCAGGATCAGAAGGAGGGCCAGCGCCGGCTTCCAAGCCTGCTCCAGGAATTCGCGGCCGCGCCGGCCCCGCAGCCAGGGGGCCCCGATCACATACAGGGGCAACACGGCACTGAACAGCACGATCAGGCCGACGACGAACCGGGCCTTGTCCCCGGCCTCGTCCTCCGGCGTCAAGAGGACGATCAGGCCGGTGCCGAGGAACACGGCGAAGGCAAAAAGTGAGCCGGCGATCCGTTGTAGCAGGACGATGAAATGCAGGTGGGTGCGGTAGATCGCGTGCTCGTGGTCTCCCATCACCTTTTCTACATACCCCATTTGTTTCTCCCCCTTGCCTCTCGGTGGAACCGGGAGCAGCCTACTCTACGTCAGGTGCCTGATTCCTGCCGATCTGGGTATAGACCTGGGTGGTCGAAATGCTGGCATGCCCCAACAGTTCCTGCACATACTCCAGGTCTGCCTTTTTGTCGAGCAGGTGGGCGGCGAAGGTGTGCCGCAGAGTGTGGGGCGTCACCTCCTCGGCTATCCCGATCTCCCGCACATAATACTTGACGATCAGCCACAGGCCCTGACGGGTCAACCGCTCCCCCCGGTGGTTCAGGAACAGGGCCGTTTCTTGCGGATTGCGCAGCAGTTGCATCCGCCCTCGCTCCAGATACTCCTGTAACGGCTCGATGGCCCGGTGGTGAATCGGCACGATCCGCTCCCGTTTGTCCTTGGCGCGCACGATCCGGACCGTGGCCGAAGCCAGGTTGAGGTCGTCCACATTGAGCGACACCAGTTCTGTCACCCGCAGGCCCGCGGCATAGAGCAGTTCCAACAGGGCCCGGTCGCGCAGCGCCTTGGCCGTCTCTTCCCGGGCCGGTTCGCTCAGCAGCCGTTCCATCTCTTCCACCGAAATGGCCTTCGGCAGCCGTTTGCGCACTTTGGGCGAGTCCAGCGTGGCGGTCGGGTCGTCCTCCAGGATCCCCTGGTTCGTCAGGTAGTGGAAGAACGACTTGATGGCCGCCACTTTCCGGGCGACGGTGGAAGAGACATACTCCCGCTCCGCCTTCATGATCATGATATAGTCCACAATGGTACTGCTCTTCACCTCATCCCAGCCGGTGACGCGACCTTCCAGAAAGGCAACAAACTGGGTCAGATCGTTGCGGTAGGCGGCCAACGTGTTTTGCGTATACCTTTTCTCTCGAGTGATATAATCCAGAAATTGCTGAATCTCTTCTCTCATGGTCCCCCCTCTCATCCTCCAACCACACAGGTTCGTTAGACAACTGCTAGCAGTTGTCCTACAAGATTGGCAATCACCGATTTTACCATAGCTTTTCATAAAGACCAAACAAACGGAATAGGCTGGCGGTGAACCACAACCGGGCTGCCGCTGGCCTCGGCGCCCGCCTGAGGCGGTAGAGGCACGGAGGTCGGGTGCCAGATATAGTGGCCAATTCGATTCGGACCACTAATTACCGGGGGTAGAACCGGACACCGTTTGACCCGAATCGAGCCAGGGTGGGTTCGTGGGCGGGGACCGGCGCGGCCTGGGCGGGCATTGGCAAGTCGGGCGGAACCGGGCAGGGGTCCTCAGCTCTGAGCGGTATTCAGATAGGCGTCCACCTGCCGGCGCAGCGGGATGCCGGTCACTCCCGGCCCCTCGACGGAAAAGGAGGCCACGGCATTGGCAAAGCGGGCAGCCTGGCATGGATCGCCTGTCTCGGCCAGGCGGATCAGGAAGGCGGCGGCGAACACATCCCCTGCGCCCGTGGGGTCCACCTGGTGAGCCGGCCGGGCCGGATAGTGGCATACCTGGCCGGCCTGGTACACGGTTGCGCCCCGTTCGGCGCGGGTTACGACGATGATGCGGGTGAACCGCCCCCAGTCGCGGGCCAGTTCATCGGGGTTGGGCACATCCAATTCGCTGATGATCAGCACCTGGATGCGCCGCAGCACCGCCTCCGGCGGCCGCCACTCGACAAAGGAGACCAGGCCCTGTTCATTCCAGCACCGAAAAAAACCCTGGGGCATGACGGCGAGCAGGGCCGCCTCCTCAAAGCAGTAGAACAGATCGGGGGCGATCTCCTGGTCAATGCTGCCCAGATAGACCATCGAGGGGGCACGCCAGGCAGCCGGGATCTGCGCGCAGGTGATGGCGGTGGCGCGGCGGTGGAGGATCTGCCGGCGCCCCCCGTCCAGATAGATGTTCTCGAACAGGGTGGTGGCCGCCGAGGGGTGACAGACGACCTGGGCACCGGGAAAGGCATGGGCCACATCCAGGTCCGGCCCGGCGCTGGTGACCACGCCCACCCGGTATCCCATCCGCAGGGCGGTGGTGGCGGCGTAGGAAACCGACCCCCCCAAGCTCAGGCTGCCGTCAGGCTGCAGGTCCTGGCAGACGTGGCCGACGATGACGATGTCGGGACATCGGCGGTTATTCAAGGGCTCCCCCTTTGCGCTGGGTTTGAGGCAGCGTGCGCCGGGCCGTTTGCCGAAGGGACAGGAGGGCGGCCTGCGGCAGGTTCAGCTTGAGGCCGCGCAAGGGCACGTTCAGTTCAGCCTTGTCGCACACGGTGGACAGGTTGGCTTCATCCACCTGGGGTTTGAGAGCCTGCAATAGCCGGGCGCGCCGTCCGGCATCCTGCACGCTCAGAATGTCATCCACCTGGGCGATGAGCCGCCGCGCCTTGAGGATGCGCGCCTCGGTGCGTTCCGCCTGGGCCGGGTCTACCAGGCCGTAGCGCGCCTTGAGGCGGTTCAACCGCAGCCCGGCCTCGTAGGTGCTGTCCACGATCTGGTCCCGATTCAGCCATTCGGTTTCATAGTTGAGCACATATTTCCAACTGGGCTGCACCAGGGCCTGGCGATGCTCCTCCAACGTGCGGGCCAGAAGGCGGTAGCCATAGCGCTCCGGTTCGGTAAAGACCGGGCTGCCGGGATCGAGGAAAGGGGCCAGGGGCGAGATGAAGGGGATCAGCCGGCGCTTCGCCCCCCCGTCCAGGTCGCGCATCAGGAATTCGCAGTACTCCACGGTATCCATCACCGAGCGGTAGTCCTGTTTGGGCAGGCCGATCATGAAAAAGATGTCCAGCCGCCTGACGCCGGCTGCCAGGGCGTAGCGCATGGTATCTTCGATGGCGGCGTTTTTGTAGGGCCGGCCAAAGGCCGCCCGCACCTCCTCGCTGTGGGATTCCAGCGAAATCTCCAGCGTCCAGTTGGGCATGGCCTCGGCCAGGCGCCGGATGAAGGTCCGGTCGGCCGCGTCGAACAGTTCGACGATGACCGGCCCCTGGAAACCGTGGATGGCCCGCAGGAAGCGGTCGGCATAGTCCGCACCCGGCTGGCGGATGTCGCCCAGGATGAACACCGGGCCACGGCTGAAACGGGCGATGTTGCGGATATCCTGGGCCAGGTCCTCCGGGGCGCGGTAGGCCGGGCGGGATCGGCGGTGCAGGGCGGCAAAGGCTGCCGCCGAACCGCCGCAGGTGCGGCAGTTGTAGGTACAACCCCGCACGCTCAGCGCCGCCGTGATGGGATACCCCAACCAGCCTTTGAACGGGACAAGACCGGCCAGATCGCGGTAGCGGGCCACCGCCCGCACCACGTAGCTATAATCCAGGAGCAGGTGGTCCAGGTTGGCCGGGCAGCAGGTCAGGTCGTTGACGTGGACGGTCCCGTCGGGCTCCCGCCAGGTCAGGTTGGGGATGTCGGCCAGTGCCGGCGCGCCTGGCCGGCCGGTCAGGTGGCGCATCAGTTGTAATACCGGTTCCTCGGTCGAGTCGCCGCGCACCACCAGGTCCACTTCGGGGCGTCGGATCAGCTCCTCGTGAAAGAAGGTGGCCGAAAACCCGCCCATCATCACCGGCACGTCTGGGTGATGCTTTTTACACAACCGCGCCACCTCGATCGCGCCGTGGGCGTGGGGCATCCAGTGCAGGTCAATGCCAAAGGCTGCCGGGCGGAGCTTGCGGATGAGCGCCTCCGGGTCGAAGCGGCTGTCGTTGAGCATCCGCACCGCCAGGTTGATGATGCGCACCCGCAGGCCGTGGCGCTCCAGGTACTCGGCTATGGTCGTCAGGCCGATGGGATACATCTCAAAGACCGGGGTGCTGGGCACCAGATCACTCACCGGCCCGTAGAGGATCGATTCCCGTCGAAAGTCGTACACGCTGGGGGCGTGCAGCAAGACCAGGTCACTTTGAGGCATCGTTCTCTCTCTTGTAGAAAGGGTCAGACAGTAGGTCGCACCCGCGCCCCCGGCACGGGGGTGCTGTCCAGAATCTCCTGGATTACGGCGCGGGGGTCTATATTTTTGATCCGGGCCGAGGGGCTGACGATCAGGCGGTGGGCCAGGGTGGCCATGGCCAGGGCTTTGACATCGTCGGGGATGACATAGTCGCGCCCCAGGATGGCCGCGCGGGCCTGGACGGTCTTGTAAAGGGCGATGCTGCCGCGCGGGCTGGCTCCCAGGTAGATGTCCGGATGCTTGCGGGTGGCTTTGACCAGCTTGACGATATACTCCTTGACCAGATCGTCCAGATACACCTCTTTGATGCGCTCCTGGGCCCGGATCAGCTCTTCGGCGGTCACCACCTGTTCGAGCCGGGTGACGGGGTGGAAATACCGCTGCCGGTCCAGCATGACCATCTCCTCCTCCGCGGTGGGATAGTCCAGGCCGATGCGCATCATGAACCGGTCGAGTTGAGCCTCGGGCAGAGGAAAGGTGCCCTCATACTCGATGGGGTTTTGGGTGGCCAGCACCAAAAACGGCCTTTCCATGGGATAGGTTACGCCATCCACCGTAATCTGCCGTTCCTCCATCGCCTCCAGCAGGGCCGACTGGGTCTTAGGGGTCGCCCGGTTGATCTCGTCGGTGAGGACGATCTGCGCCATGACCGGGCCGGGCCGGAATTCGAACTCCCGTGTCTTTTGGTTGAACACCGAGACGCCGGTCACGTCGCTGGGCAGCATGTCAGGGGTGAACTGGATGCGGCGGAAGGTGCAGCCCAACGACCGGGCTACCGACTTGGCCAGCACCGTCTTGCCGGTGCCGGGCACATCTTCGATGAGCAGGTGCCCTTCGCACAACAGGGCAATGACGGTGAGTTGCACCGCTTCATGCTTGCCGACGATCACCTTCTCCACATTTTCGATAATTTTGCCGGCGACAGCTTTGACCTCTTCCATACCCCGCCTCGCTTTACGCTTTACGATTTGCGATTCACGATTATACCAGGTTTTGGGCAAAAAGGGTAGTGGCACCCCCCGGCTGGTAGGGCCCTGTCAAAGTCAGCCAGTTGGACCATCCTTTCGGTGCTGACTTGACGATCACGTGCTTGCAGCGGCGGCGCATCACCTGGCCCACGCCAGGCCGGTCCAGGGAGCCTGACAGCGTGGGGCTGCTCTCCAGGATGCGGGTTTCCAGGCACCCATGACCCTTGTCGATCGTCGTGGAAACCTAATACTCCTTTTCTCGCTACACCGGGCAACGCCGGGAGGAGGCCCTGGGCCTGTACCACATGGGCGCGCGCCGGTATCCTTCGCTCCGCTCAGGACAGGTGACCCGGCGCCGAGACGGTGGCCGGCGGTTGGGGCATTGCCACACCGCCGGGATAGCCCCTCCCCGCAGCGTGCATTGGCACCCCCTCGATTTGACAAAGGTGGTGTCCCGGTGTACAATATATCCATAATTTTGAATATTCGATAAAGGTCATGAACAGATAACAGATAATGGAGGAAGACTTACATGGAGATCGTATCGTTCTTAACCAGGCTGCTGCAGGGTGGCCTGGGCAACCTGGCCGCTTACCTGGCGGCCCACGTGCTTTTGTGCCTGCTGCCGGCCTTTTTCATCGCCGGGGCGCTGGCAGCGCTGATCCCCAAGGAAGCCATCACCCGCTTCCTGGGGCGGAATGCGCCCAAGTGGGTTTCCTACCCGGCGGCAGCCCTGGCCGGCTCGGTGCTGGCCGTCTGTTCCTGCACCATCGTGCCCCTGTTCGCCGGCATCTACAAAAAGGGCGCCGGGCTGGGGCCGGCCATCACCTTCCTGTTTTTTGCCCCGGCAGCCAACATCCTGGCCCTGGCCTATACCGGTGTGGCCATCGGCCTGGACCTGGCCATCGCCCGGCTGCTCTTGTCGCTGACCTTCGGCATCGGCATCGGCCTGATCATGGCCCTCATTTTCAGGCGGGAAGACGCCCGCCACGACGAGGCGACCAACGACCCCTTTGCCGTCAAGGGGCGGGTGCCCACCCAGAACTGGGTCTTTGTGCTGCTGCTGGTGGCGTTGTTGCTGTTCGGCACCCTCAAGCTGCCGGTGCTGCTCAACTCCTATGCCCGGGTGACGCTGCCGTTTGGCGGCGCCGACAGCCTGCAGGGCTTTCTCAACCAGGTGGTGCCCTTTGACGCCAGCAAGGGGGAAGAGGGGGTCAGCGTCCAGGGACTCATCCTGATCGGCCTGCTGATCCTGATCGGGGTGAGCGCCTGGTTCGGGCTGAACCATGTGGACGAAAAGTTCAACCGCTGGACATGGGTGACGCTGGGGCTGATCGTCCTGACGCTGCTGGTGGCCGCGACCGGGATGCAGGCCACCGCTGCCGGGCTGGAGGTGCGCTTCCCGGGCAAGTTCTTTGCCGTGGCCGGGGCGCTGCTGGCGCTGGGCTACGTGGCGCGGCGCCATTTGGAGGCGGACAAGATTCAGGAGTGGCTGTGGGAGTCGTGGCGCTTTGTCAGGCAGATCTTTCCGCTGCTGGTCGTCGGCGTCTTTGGCGTGGGCGTCATCCGGCAGCTCATCAAGCCGGAGTGGATCGAGGCGCTGGCCGGGCGGAACACCGTCCTGGGCGCCCTGGCCGGTGTGGCTTTTGGCGTGTTCATGTACTTTCCGACGCTGGTCGAGGTGCCGATCGCCAACATGTTCCTCAGCCTGGGGATGCACCCCGGGCCGCTGCTGGCCTATCTGATGGCCGACCCGGAGCTGAGCCTGCAGAGCATCCTGATGATCTCGGTCATCATCGGCCGGCGCAAGGCCTGGACCTACGTCGTCTGGGTGGCCCTGTTCAGCACCATCGCCGGGCTGCTGTACGGCCTGTGGAAGGATGGGATGGGCATCGGCTGGATCGCGCTCTACCTGGCCGGCTTTGTGGCCGTACTGGTGTTGGGCCTCACGCTGGTGGAGCGGCACACCCGGCGGGTCGTGGCCCCGGCCGAGGCTTCTGCCGGCGAGTGATCAGATACACCGCAGAGACGCAGAGAACGCTGGGGAGAACCGTAATGGAGGCTTCTGCGTCTCTGCAGTAAACAAATACAAGAAAGGGTTGTTCAAATGGACGTCAAGGTTTTGGGGGCAGAATGTGCCAATTGTCACCGCTTATACAGGCTGGTGCGCGACGTGATCCTGGAGATGGACATAGAGGCCACGCTCAGCAAAGTGACCGACCTGGACGAAATCATGGCCTATAACGTCATGTTCACACCGGGATTGGTTGTCAATGGAAAGGTTGTCAGCGCCGGGCGCATTCCGACCAGGGCCGAGGTGACAACCTGGCTGGTCAATGCCCTGATGGCGGAGGAAGTGTAAGGGTGCGGGAATGGGGCAGGCTGACGCTTTACCTGCCGGGAGGTGTGAGGTGGAAAGCAATACGAGCTCCTATCAGCAGATGGCGCAGTTGTTGCGTCTCCTGTCCCATCCGGCGCGGCTGTGCATCCTGGATGCGCTGCGGCGGCGGGAGGAAGCCTGCGTCTGCCATCTGCAGACGGTGCTGAAGCAGCGCCAGCCCTATGTTTCCCAGCAGTTGCGCGCCCTGCGGGATGCCGGCCTGGTGGATAGCCGCCGCGAGGGCCTGTACATCTACTACCGGCTGAGCGACCCACAGGTGATGCGGGTGCTGGATGCCGTCCTGGGACCGGCGGGCAGACCCCGTCACCATCCCGACTGCATCTGCCCGGAGTGCCGGCAGGGATAACCGACCGGTGGGATATGTTTGCGCGGGTGCTTTTCCCGACCGACTTTTCGGCCTATGCCAACGCCGTGTTTGCCTGCCTGCCGGAGCTCAAGGTAGCCGGCATGGGCGTTGTCGTGTTGTTGTTCACTATCCGTGAGAGCGATGTGCCTCTTCCTGAGACGGTGAACCGGGAGAGCCTGGAACGGGTGCGCTGGAGTGCTGAAGAACAGTTGCACATCGCGCGGATGGCCCTGGAAGGCCAGGGATTGCGGGTGGTCAGCCGGGTTGAATACGGATCTCCGGCGGCGCAGATCGTGCGGGTCGCGGGGGAGGAACGGGTGGACCTGATCGTCATGGGGGCGCAGGGCAAGACGGTCGCTCAGGAGCTTCTCTTGGGCAGTGTGGCTCACGAGGTGGTGCGCCGCGCCCCCGTGCCGGTGCTGATCCAGAAATTTGATGTGGTGCGCAAGCTGGGCCATGTCGAGTGCCGGCGAGTGTGTGGGACGATGTTCAGGCGGGTGTTGCACCCGACCGACTTTTCCGAGTGTGCCAACGCCGCTTTTCAGATCGTCAAACGGCTGAAAGCCGTCGGCACCGAAGAGGTGATCCTGTTGCATGTGCAGGATGAGCGGTTGATGAAGCACCGGTCGGAAGAGCAGATCACCATCTTTGACCGGGAGGACAGGCGACGGCTGGAGCGGATGCAGCGCGACCTGCTGCTCTATGGACTGCCCAGCACGGTGATGATCCGCCATGGCATCCCCTTTCGCGAGACGTTGAAGGTGGCCGATGAGCAAGAGGTGTGCCTGATCATCCTCGGTTCGCAAGGGCGCAGCGCGCTGCGGGAATTGTTGGCGGGGAGCACTCTCGAGAATGTCTTGCGTCTCAGCCGCCAACCGGTGTTGGTGGTACGACAGCCTCGGGCAGATGCTTAGAAAATCTACAAAAATTCTAAATTAAGGAGGGTTTCAAAGATGTCTGAATCGGTAGCCGCCTCGTCGGCCGGCAGCGCCGGCGTGGCCAAACGGTTGTCCATTTTGGACCGCTTTCTGACGCTGTGGATCTTTGCCGCCATGGCTATCGGCGTGGGGCTGGGGTATCTCTTCCCTGCTGCTGTCCATACCCTCAACAAAGCCGCGTCGGTGGGGACGACCAACATCCCCATTGCCATCGGCCTGATCCTGATGATGTACCCGCCCTTTGCCAAGGTACGTTATGAACAGTTGGGTCAGGCTTTCCGGGACATCCGGGTATTGATCCTGTCGCTAATCCAGAACTGGGTGATTGGCCCGATCCTGATGTTCATCCTGGCCGTCGTCTTTTTGCACAACTACCCGGAGTACATGATGGGCCTGATCATGATCGGCCTGGCGCGCTGTATTGCCATGGTCATCGTCTGGAACGACCTGGCCCGTGGCGACCGGGAGTACGCGGCCGGGCTGGTAGCGTTCAATAGCATCTTTCAGGTGTTGTTCTATAGCGTCTATGCCTGGTTCTTTATCACCGTGTTGCCGCCGCTGCTGGGCCTGAAAGGCAGCGTGGTGCAGGTCAGCATCGGCCAGATCGCCCAGAGTGTGTTCATCTACCTGGGCATCCCCATGATCGCCGGCTTTCTGACCCGCTTCCTCCTGTTGCGGGCCAGGGGACGGGAGTGGTACGAGACCCGGTTTATCCCTCGCCTCAGCCCCTTGACCCTGATCGCGCTGCTGTTCACCATCGTTGTCATGTTC
Organism: Anaerolineae bacterium; assembly: GCA_034435455.1. Lineage (GTDB taxonomy): Bacteria > Chloroflexota > Anaerolineae > JAAYZQ01 > JAAYZQ01 > DAOTXL01. The sequence goes on along the minus strand of DAOTXL010000002.1, from coordinate 86,537 downwards.
AGCCTGAAGGGGGAGCTGATCGTCTCCATTCCGCTGGACGTGGTGCGCATCGCCATCCCGCTGCTGTTCTACTTTGTGCTGATGTTCCTGGTCAGCTTTTGGATGGGCCGCCGCATTGGCGCCGACTATGCCAGGACGACGACCATCGCCTTCACCGCAGCCAGCAACAACTTTGAGCTGGCCATCGCCGTGGCCGTGGCGGTCTTTGGCCTGGCCTCCGGCCAGGCGTTTGCGGCGGTGATCGGGCCGTTGGTGGAGGTGCCGGTGATGATCGGACTGGTGAATGTGGCCTTTTTCTTCCGGCGCCGCTATTACCAACACGAACTGGAGGCCGTCCCGGCCGGGGTAGGGGCGGCGGCCGAGGTGGCCCCGTTCGGGGAACGGCTCATTCAAAAGGCTGAGTAGCGGGAGCAGGCCATGACTACCGACAATGTACCCGAGAACGCCTTGTTTGTCTGTTTCGGCTGTTTGTCCAACGTGGGCACGCTGACCGGCCTGGCCGGCCTGGAGGTGATTCGACAGGTCGGGCCGCAGAAGGCCGGCATCTTTTGCCTGGGTGGGCTGGCCACCGAGGCCCGGATGGTGCTGGACAAGACGCGCGCCGCCCAGCGGATCATCACCGTGGACGGCTGTCCGCTGAACTGCGCCCGCAAGATCGTCGAGCGGGCCGGCTTCACGCCCGACCGGGCCATCAACCTGGTGCAGGATTGTAGTCTGCGAAAAGGCCCGCCGATGCAGTATGGCGACGAGGAGCTCCAGGTGGCGATCAAGGCCATCCACGAGGCCGTGGCGAGCACCGCGTAGCCGTGTGCCGGGCAAGCAACGGCGCCCGCCCTCGTGGCCGGTGAGAGCCGGGGGTCTCGGCCTCACCGGCCCACGGCGGGCACCCTGGCCTATCCGGCAGGGCAGGTGGGGAGCAGAAGAGAAGCGAGATAGAAGAGGAAACCGCCATGACCAAGAGACACCGCAGGGCACGGCCCTCGCCAAAACCACAGCCGACGCCAAGGGCGCGCTGGCCCCAACTGGCCATCCTGGGCGGGGTGGCGCTGTTGGTGGCCGCCGTTCTGATCCTCAAGAACCGGCCCACTGAGCCGCCGGCTGTGGCCGAAAGCGAGCCGCAGGCGACCGCCACCCTGCCCGAGGCCGTGGGCCAGACCCGGGCAACCGCCGAATTGGAGCCGGCCGGCAGTCAGGCGACGGCCACCGCCCCGGCAGCCCAGAGGTCCGCCCTGGCCGACGACCTGCCGGAAGCACAACTGGAGCGGCTGTTGGCAGCCGGCCAGCCGACGCTGGCCTTTTTCCACTCGAACAACTGCGTGCAGTGCATCAAGATGATGGAGGTCGTCCAACAGGTCTATCCCGAGTTCGCCGAGTCGGTGGCGCTGGTTGATGTCAACGTCTATGACAAAGCCAACGCCAGCCTGTTACAGCGTGCCCGCATTCGTGCCATCCCGACCCAGATCTTTTTCGACCGGACCGGGCAGGGTTGGGTGGTCATGGGGGCCATGACGCCGGACCAGTTCCGCGAGCAGATGCAGAAACTGGCGGGGGGACAGTAAGCATGGACTTTGATCCCTCGGTCCTGCGGGCCAGTTCGCTGCTGGCCTGCTTGCTCGTCTTCCTGGGAGGAATCGTGACCAGCATCGGCCCCTGCAATGTGGCCATGATCCCGCTGGTCATCGGCTATGTGGGGGGATCCCACAACCTGTCTCGCGGCCGGTCGCTGGCCCTGTCGCTGACCTTCGCCGTCGGCCTGGCGATCACCTTCATGCTGCTGGGCGTGGTGGCCAGCCTGGTCGGCGGGCTGATCGGCGGCACGTCGCGGGTGTGGTACTATGTCGTGGCCGTCGTCTGCCTGCTGATCGGCCTGTCCATGCTGGGCGCGTTCCACCTGCCGGAAGTGCCGGGCGTGGGCCGCCTGCGGGAGCGGATCCGGCTGCGGGGACTGCCCGGGGCGCTGGCCCTGGGGCTGGTCTCGGGACTGGTGGCCTCGCAGTGCGCCACGCCGGTGCTGGCCGCCATCCTGACCTACGTGATGAGCCAGGAGGGGGCGCTGGTCTATGGCGCAGCGCTGCTGTTCATCTATGCCCTGGGGCGCGGCGTGCCGATTGTGCTCGCCGGGACCTTTACCGGCGCTCTCAAGCAGTTTCAGGCGCTGGGCCGCTGGTCGTCGGTCATTGAACGGGTCAGCGGTGTGATCATCATCGGCGTGGGTTTGTACTTTTTGTGGATCGCGTGAACGGATGGAACCGATGAGTCAGCCGCGCCGCATCTGGTTGACCCTGGAGGGGCCGGATGTCGTTGAGATGAAACAGGTGGTCCTGGACCGCGATCCCGCGGGCGCGGTGGCCTTCTTTCGGCGGACCGTGGTCCCCCGTGTGCGAGAGGCCGCACGCCGTCGCGGCCTCCTGCCTGGCCAAGACGGAAGCATCGAGGAAAAGGATGGGCGTGTACCTGGATAACGCGGCCACGAGCTGGCCCAAGCCGGAGGCGGTCTACCGGGCCGTGGACCATTTCATGCGCCAGGTGGGCGCCACCCCAGGACGGGGCGGTCACCGCCGCGAGGAGGAGGCGCAGCGCCTGGCCGATGAGGCCCGTGCCGCCCTGGCTGAACTGTTCCGCGCCCCCGATCCCCAGGGCGTGGCCTTTACCCTGAACGCCACCCAGGCGCTCAACCTGGCGCTCAAGGGGCTGCTGCGGCCGGGCGACCATGTCGTGACCTCCTCCATCGAGCACAACGCGCTGTGGCGACCGCTCAAGGCGCTGGAACGGCGCGGCGTGGAACTGACCGCCGTGGCCTGTGCCCCTGACGGGACGCTGGACCCGGCGGACGTGGCGGCGGCGTTGCGCCCGAACACGCGGCTGGTGGCCATGCTGCATGCCTCCAACGTCCTGGGCACGGTGCTGCCCATCGCTGAGGTGGGCGCGATCTGCCGGGATCGCGGGGTGTCGTTCCTGGTGGATGCCGCCCAGACGGCGGGCGCGGTGCCCATTGACATGGAGGCGATGGGCATTGACCTGCTGGCCTTTGCCGGCCACAAGGGGCTGTTCGGCCCTCATGGCACGGGCGGCCTGGTGGTCCGGCCTGGCATTGCGTTGGAGACCTGGATCGAGGGTGGATCGGGCATTCTGTCACGGCCAGAGACGATGCCGGAGGAGTTACCTGCCCGGCTGGAGGCCGGCACGCAGAACGCAGCCGGCATCGCCGGGCTGCTGGCCGGGGTGCGCTTTGTGCTGGAGCAGGGTGTGGAGCGCATCCGTGCCCACGAGATGGCCATGACCCGCCTGCTCATCGAGGGGTTGCAGGCCATCCCCGACCTGACGATCCTGGGGCCGCACGACCTGGAGCAGCGCACGGCGGTGGTGTCGCTCACCGTCGAGGGCTATTTCCCCGACCAGTTGGCCGCCGTGCTGGACAAAGTGTTCGACGTGGCCACGCGGGCCGGGCTGCACTGCGCGCCCCAGGCCCACCGTACCGCCGGCACGCTGGAGTGTGGCGCGCTGCGCTTCAGCCCCGGTTATTTCACCACAGCAGAGGAGATCGAGTATGCTGTGGATGCCCTGCAGCAGGCGTTGTAGATGGGCAAAGAACCGATCGAAAAGACGCTGATCATCCTGGAGGAAGACGAGGTGCGTCAGGTGATGCGGCTGGCGCAGCAGAATGACCCGGAAGCGATCTACGAGTTTGTGAAAGAGGTGATTGCCAAACGGGTCGAGGCGGCGCTGCGGATGCGCTGTGGATAGAGGCAGGAAGGTGAAGCAAAGATGTTATCGCCAGCTAACCCGCTGCCTGTGCATGGGCGGATGCGAACCCTGGACCTCGCGTCCGCCACCGGCGGCTACGCCTTAATGACAACAAGATGGACCTTACCCCATCCCCCAACCCGGAAGGGGGCCAGGGGGTAGGGGAGAGGTCAAATCGAACATTGTCGAGTTATATGAGGAGGTGAAATATGGCTGCTGAAAAGACTCCGTGGTATCGGACCCAAATCGTCACCCTGGTGCTGCTGGCCATCGTGGCCGTCATTGTCGTCTGGGCTGCGCTGGCCGGTCAGACGGCCGAGGGTCAACCGTCCATTGGCGTCGGGCAGGTGATCCTCCTGCTGATAGTGGGCTTCTTCGCCGGTCTTCTAGGTGGTCTCATCGGCACCGGCGGGTGTAGTGTGATGCTGCCCATCATCCACTTCTGGATGGGCTTCCCGGCCTCGCTGGCAGTGGGCACGACCCTCTTTGCCGTCATCTTTACCGCCACCTCCGGGGCGTGGGGGCATCTGGTGCGGCGCAACCTGGACCGGCGGGCGACCCTATGGCTGGGTGGGGGAGGCGTCCTGGGCGTCCTCCTGGGTTCCTGGATTTTCACCCTCATCGCCAACCAACAAGCCCTGCTGGGGCTAGTTCTGGGCCTGCTCTTCCTCTGGCCGGCCATCCGCATGATCTGGGAGGGGGTCCAGGGCTTCACCGGCAGGGGGCCGGCGAAGAAGGAGGGCCATGAGATCCCCGGCAGTGGCTGGGGGATGGCCCTCTTTGGCTTCATCGTGGGCATCGCCACCGGCGTCGCCGGGCTGGGCGGCGGCTACGCGCTGGTGCCCGGTCTCATCTACCTCTTCTCCGCTCCCGTCTACATCACCATGGGCACCTCGCTGGCGGTGATGGTCCCGCTGGCGCTGGTGGGCGGGCTGATCAAAGTGGCCCAGGGCTTTGTGGCACTGGTGGCGGGTGGCCTGCTGGGCGGCGGGACGATCATCGGCGCCCAGGTCGGCGCGGCCATCATCAAGCGCTTCAAGCCCCACACCCTCAAATTCATCTTCGGCCTCTACTTCCTGTACGTCGCCCTCAAGTTCGTCCTGAACTACTTCGGGGTTCACATCTGGTAAGTTTCAGGGTAGCCGAAGTTTCAGGGTAGCCGAAGGCAATGCCTTCGGCTACCCCCCAATCTCATTCTTTGGAGGTGAACAATGTCCAACGATCTCTTCTCTCAGTGGCTGAGCGGGCTGGACTTTGACTACTGGAGCACCGGTCAGCACAAGGTTGAACCATCCGTCTTTTTTGAGAAATGGGCAAAGGGCGAAGCGGTCCTGCTGGATGTGCGAACTCCGGAGGAGAAGGAGTTCGTCGCTTTCCCCTTTGCTCTGGAGATTCCCATCAACGAGTTGCCGGCACGGCTGAACGAGATTCCGCGCGATAAACTGGTGGTCACTTTCTGCTCCGGCGGCGACCGCGCCAATGTGGCCTTTGCCTATCTGCACGCCCAGGGCTTTGAGAATATCCGCATTATGCCGGGTGGGTATGCCAGCCTGTTCCCGGAACTGATGCCGGGCAAAGTTCGTGCCGCGCGGCAACGCCGGGCGCAGGGGGGAGACCCCCAATGAGTCCCGTTTTTTACGTCCTCAGCGCGCTGGTGGTCTTTCTCTTCTCCGGCCTGCTGGCCATGGCGGGCATCGGTGCGGCGTTTCTGTTTGTGCCCTTCTTCTACTACCTGGGCGTTCCGCTGGCGGAGGCCACGCCGACGGCCCTGCTGTTGAACGTCGTGAGCCTGCTGCTGGCCGCCATCAACTACTGGCGGGGGAGGTTGGTCAACTGGCGCGTGGGACTGCCGGTGCTGGTGGCAGCGGTCATCCTCTCGCCGGTCGGTGCCCGACTGACGCCCCACGTGAACAAGCGTCTGCTGCTCGGCCTCTTTGCGGCTTTCCTGGTCTTCGCGGGCTTTATGATGCTCTTCTACCGGGCAAAGGCACGGGAGCAGTCTCTGGGCCGGGGAACGGAAGTCGGCGCGGGCGTGGGGGTGGGCGCCGTGGCCGGATTCCTGGGCGGCCTGCTGGGCGTCGGCGGGGGGAACTTTGTCCTGCCGGTGCTCAACTGGATCGGGCTGGACCCCAAAGTCGCCGCCGGGACGACGTCCCTGGTCGTGGTCTTTTCGTCGCTCTCCGGCTTTCTGGGACACGCGACGATGAGCCGGCTGGACCCCCTGTTCGTCGGGCTGATGGCCGTGATGGCGGGGGCGGGCTCCATCGTCGGCTCGCAGGTGATGAAGACCAAATTGTCCAGTGCCCAACTGAAAAAGATCATCGGCGTGCTGCTGTGGCTGATCGCCGCCAAGATGATCTTTGACCTGATCAAATAACAACAGGAGAAAACAATGATGACCAGGTATATTCCCCCGGAGTGGGCCTTTGAGTTTCATGGACACGAGTGCCCGTTCATGCCCCTGGGCTACCGCATGGGCAGGCTGGCACTCGCCTATCTGGGCGTCGAGAAGGAAGCCGACCACGGGTTCTTTGTCTTTCCCGAACTGGGCGAGGGCCACCCGCAAACCTGCATGATGGACGGCATCCAGATCGCCACCGGCGCCACCTACGGCAAGGTGCTGATGGCCAAGACCTTCTACGGCAAACTGGCGGCCACGTTCTATCATCCGCAAAAGGGTGCGGTGCGCTATTCGCTGCTGCCCGACTTTGTGGACGCGATGGGGAAATTCGAGTTCTTTGCCTACCGCAAGAGAGGCGTTGAGCCATCGCACATTCCGCTGGAGGTGCGGCGGGAGGTGATCCAGTGGACCTATGAGCAGCCCGATGAGGCCATCTTCAAGGTGGAAGCCAGGCCGGATTTCAAGTATGCCCCGGTCAAAGGCTCGTTCAACAAGACGAAATGCAGTGTCTGTGGCGAGTATGTCTTTGACCGCTACGTGCGCATGAAGGATGGGCAGCCGATGTGCATCCCCTGCTCCGGCTACGAAAAGTCCGTGCTCGTGGAACGCTAACCCCAACCACAGATGGGAGCAGGACCCAACGCACAAACAAGGAGTGAAAAAACCGTCCAAGATAGGAGGTACAAAGTGGACCACAGCCGAGGCCAGGTCAACGAAAGCCTGGCCGCCTTTGGGCAAGAATTCGGCAAGGTGCTGGACCCGGTGGCCTTCTTGAACGAGAAGAACCCCGAGCTGTGCGCCGCCTTTCTGCGGCTGCACGAACTGACGCTGAACGAAGGCGCGGTGTCCAAGAAGCACAAATTCCTCATCCACGCTGCGATCACCGCCGCCCAGCATGACCGCGAGGCGACGGCCATGCACATCACCGGCGCGCTGCACGCCGGCGCCAGTGAGCAGGAGTTGCTGGAGACGGCCTTCACCATCATCCCGGTGGCCGGGATGCCGGCTTTTGCCGTCTTTCTGGGCGCCTGGCGACAGGTACGGCAAAGTTGAGGAGAAAACAAGGCATGGTTACGGAAGAACAAATCATGGAGGCGCTGGCCGGGGTGATAGATCCTGAGTTGCATCGCAGCCTGGTGGAACTGGGGATGGTGCGCGACGTGCGCGTCCAGGACGGCGAGGTGACCTTCACCCTGGCGCTGACCGTTCCCGAATGCCCGCTGAAAGACCAGATCGTGGCCGAGGCCAGGGCCGCCGTGCTGGCCCTGGACGGCGTCCAGGAGGTGCAGGTTGATCTGACCCAGATGACGGACGAGGAGAGGCGCCAGATCGGTCTCGGCGGGATGGGCGAGCCGGGCGTGGCCGAGCATCTCAACGACATTCGCCGCGTAGTGGCGGTGATGAGCGGCAAGGGCGGCGTGGGCAAGTCGCTGGTGACGGCCCTGCTGGCCGTCGCCCTCCGGCAAGATGGCCAGCGCGTCGGCGTGCTCGACGCCGACATCACTGGCCCCAGCATCCCCAAGATGTTCGGGCTGCACGGCGCACCGCCGATGAGTCCCCTCGGCATCGTGCCCGCCCAGACCCGCACTGGCATCAAGGTGATGTCCATCAATCTGCTCCTGCCCGGCGAGGACGAGGCCGTCATCTGGCGCGGACCACTCATCAGCGCCGCCATCAAACAGTTCTGGGGCGACGTCTTCTGGGGTGACCTGGACTGGCTGGTGGTGGACCTGCCGCCCGGTACCTCCGACGCCGCGCTGACGGTGATGCAGGCGCTGCCGCTCTCCGGGGTGGTGTTGGTCAGTTCACCCCAGGACCTGGCGGAGATGGTCGTGCGCAAGGCGGCCCGCATGGCCCTCGTGATGCAGGTCCCTCTGCTGGGCCTGGTGGAAAACATGAGTTACTTTGTTTGCCCGGAGAGTGGCCGACGATACGAGATCTTTGGCCCCAGCCACGGCGAGGAGATGGCCCGACGGCTGGGCGTGCCGTTCCTGGGCCGGCTGCCCCTGGACCCGCGCATCTCGGAGTTGTGCGATGCGGGCAGCGTCGAAGAGTATCCGGCGGAGGCCTTTGTACCCGTGGCGCGCGCCCTGGTCCAGACGGCTCCCGAACCGCGCCGCTCGCCGTTGCAGCCCAGGTAGGAGAGGAGGAACGGATGGAAAAGGCGACGCTTCCCCAGGTGGGACTCTTTGCCTGCTTCAGCGGCGGCTCCAACACCGGTTCGCTGGCCGGGCTGGCCGCGCTGGAGGTCGTGCGACGCCTGGGCGGTGAGCGGGTGGGCATCTGCTCGTTGCCGGCCGTCCTGAACCAGGTGCCCCGGCAGTCTGCCCTGGTGAAGAAAATCGGCAAGATCGTCGTCATAGATGGCTGTCACAACGCCTGCGCGAGGGAGTTGCTGACGGGCGTCGGGATCACGCCCGCTGTGTACCTGAACCTGGAACAGGACCTGGGGATCGCCAAGAGCGGCCCCTTCACGAGCCTGGAGTTCACGGACCAGGAAGTCCAGGCAGCAGTCGATGCTCTGATCGCGGCCATCGAAGCAGACGTCTGAGGCACACCCATTTCGCCAATTAGAGAGAATGGAGTCTGAAAGAGGTATGTGAAGATGAGTTCAGAGCACGAGGACGAAGAAAAGCCGCGCGTCGGCATCCTTTACTGCGGCGGGGCCATGTCGAGCGCCGGCGAACTGACCGGCGTGGCCGCGTTCGAGGTGATGAAACGGCTGGGGCCACAGGAGGTTGGGATGGGTTGCGTGTCGGCTCTGGCGGCTGGTATCCCCAAGCACTTTCGGACCATGCAAAGCCTGGAAAAAGTGGTCGTCATAGATGGCTGCCCCAACTCCTGCGTACGCAAGATCGTAGAGCAGACCGGGGCACGGATGGACGGCTACGTCAACCTGGGCAAGGACCTGAAAATCAAAAAGATCGGCCCCTTCAAGCCGCTGGCCTATTCCCCGGAAGACCTGGAGCGAGCGGTGGAGGCCATCATCGCCAAGATTCAAGAAACCGAAGGAGAAACAGGATGAAAATCGCAGCCGTATCTGAAGATGGCGTGACCATCAGCCAGCACTTTGGCCGCGCCCCGTTTTATGTCGTTATCACCGTGGAAGAAGGAAGGATCGTTTCTCGTGAGATGCGGGACAAGATGGGTCATGCCCAGTTCGCCGCTGAGCCGCACACCGAGGAGGCCCACGGGGCCGACCCACGCGGCCACGGTTTTGACGCCGGCGCCCAGTCCCGCCACGCGCGCATGGCTGCCGCCATCGCCGATTGCCAGGTGCTCCTGGCGCGGGGGATGGGCGCCGGCGCTTATCAGAGCATGGCCCAGGCCGGCATCCGTCCGGTGGTCACCGACATCCCGGTCATTGACGAGGCGGTCCGGAGCTACCTGGAGGGGCGACTGGTGGATCACACAGAGTGGTTGCACTGATGCAACGAGACACGCATCGTGTCGAGCACCGCTTCCTCCTGTCGCTGACCCTGACCGGCCTGATCCTGGTCGCCGAGGTCGCTGGCGGGTTGTGGACCGGCAGCCTGGCCCTGCTCTCCGATGCGGCTCACGTCTTCCTGGATCTGTTCGCCCTGGGGATGAGCTATGTCGCCCTGCGCCTTGCCGCGCTGCCGCCCGATGACCGCCATACCTACGGCTTTCACCGCATGCAGGTGCTGGCTGCGCTGGCCAACGGGGCGACCCTCCTGCTGGTGGCCTTTGAGATCTGGCGCGAAGCCTGGCAGCGCTTCCAGCACCCGGCCCCTGTCCTGGCTGGTCCGATGCTGGCCGTGGCTGTGGCCGGTCTGACGGTTAACCTCTTGGTGGCGCTGGTGTTGCGCGAGCACGACCACCACGACCTGAACGTACGCAGCGCCTTCCTGCACGTCCTGGGCGACGCGCTGGCCTCGATAGGCGTCATCGTCGCCGGTGTGGTCATCCTGTTCACCGGCTGGGCCCTGGCTGACCCGTTGATCAGCGTGCTGATCGGGGTGATCATCCTGCTGGGGTCGGGGCGCGCGCTGCGCGAATCGGTGCACATCCTGGCCGAGGGCGTGCCCCTGCATCTGACGTCAAGCCAGGTGGCGGAGGCCATGGGCCAGGTGCCTGGGGTGATGGATGTGCACGACCTGCACATCTGGACCGTCAGTCCCGGCTACGTGGCCCTCAGCGCCCATGTGCTGCTGGCCGACCAGGTGCTGAGCCAGACGCAGGAGGTGATGGCAGGCCTGAAGCAGACGTTGGCCGAGGCGTTTGACATCGAGCACACCACCATCCAGTTCGAGTGCGAAAGTTGCGGGCAGGGGTCCGTGGTGTGCGTGGGCGGAGGTTGAGAACTGGAAGCCATGAGTGAGAGTAAGGCTGGAAACCCGCTCCTCCAGGAGATGCTGGATGAGCTTTGTGAGGAGAGGCCGGAAATCTGGCCCCTGGTGCAGCAATGGCTGGCGCAGCCTCTCTGTCTGCATCTGATCCATTTCCTGGATTCGATGCCTGCTCAGGCCATCACCTTCTCTGACCTGTTGGCCTGGTCCGAATGCGCGGAAGATGAGCTGCAGGCAGCGTTGGGCTGTTTGCTGGAGCAACGAATCATCGTGCGCCAGGAGGTCCGGGAGGCGCAGGCGGATTTTTACCGGTTGAGCGACCAAGAGCCGGGGCGAACGATGGTGGAATGGTTCCGGGCGTGGTGCCGCCGTTGGAGACAACGTGTAAGGAATGCCGAAGAGGTCCTGGGTGTGGGCTGGCACTGGGGAGAAAAACGACATGGCGGGAGCTGAACGACGATCAAGTTGCCTGGAACCATGGAGATTGATATGGCCCTATGTTGGGTAAAGGCGGGCGTGTGTGGGCATGAATCGAGCATCGAAGCCCGCAAGACCAATCCGACGCACGTCACGTTCGAGATCACGACCACCTGCGAGCACGTCCAGGCGCTGGCCGAGGCGCTGGGCAAGGTGGACGTGGCGCATGATATGGCCTGCCGGCTGGACGAGACCCGGGTCTACCGGCTGGCCGTCGAGCATGTCTGTCGCAACAGTTGCATCGTGCCCGCCGCCATCCTGAAGGCGATGGAGGTGACCGCCGGCATCTTTTTGCCGGGTGATTGCAGCATCGAGTTTGTAGAGGGAGCGATCTAGGGAGTGCTGTTGAGGAAAGAGCTATGGCCAGAATCTCCGTGGTGTTGGGCGAACAAGAACAGCAAGATGTGCAGATGATCCTGACCGATAGGGATGGGGCGGCTGCGCTGCGCTTTTTGAAAGAAGGGGTCTGGACCCAGGTGCAGGCGGTGGGTCGCAAGGGGTTGCGCTGCCACCTGGAGGCGGGTCAGAAATAGGGAGGGGGGCATCTCATGATCCGATTCGCCGAGCTTATCCGCAAGAACTATCAGACGATCATCATCGCTACGGTGATCGTCGGGCTGCTGTTGGGGCTGTGGACGACGGCCCCAGGCAAGGCGGTGCAGCGCTATTCGCAGGCCCTGACGTTTCTGATGATCCTGTTCATCAGCCTGACCATCACCCCGCGCCAGTTCGCGCTGGTGGCGCGCCAGCCCGTTGCGGTGGTGGCCGGTCTGATCCTGAACTTTGCCTACATGCCGCTGCTGTGTTGGGCGCTGGCCCGCCTGCTGGTGAGCGACCCCCAACTGGCGACAGGCATCATCCTGGTCGGCATGGTGCCCTGCGCCGGCATGGCGGCGGTGTGGACGGCACTGCTCAAGGGGGACGTGCCGCTGGGGATGGCCATCAACGCCCTGACGATGGTCCTAGGGCCGTTCCTCATCCCGCCGCTGATGGTGCTGTTGGCCGGGTCGAGCGTGCAGATCAACCCCTGGGCCATGTTCCAGCAGTTGGCCGTCATCCTGCTCATCCCGCTGGCGCTGGGCATCGGCGGGCGCTGGCTGGCCAACCGCTTCTGGAATCCCCAGCCCTATCTGTCGCTCCTGCCGGCGCTGTCGGCGCTGACGGCGGTGCTGCTGATGTTCGCCATCTGCAACGTCAACGTTCCGCTGATTCGGGAGCGCTGGTCGCTGGTGCCGGCGCTGCTGGGGGCGGTGGTGCTCATCTTCCCGCTGGGGTTCCTGGTGCCGCACTGGCTGGGCCGGTTCGCCTTTGGCTGGCCGCAGCGGGTCGCCGTGACCTATTCGTCGGGTATGAAGAACCTGCCCATCGCGGTGGGGCTGGCCATGGCCAGTTTCCGGGGGCAGCCGCTCGTCGGCCTGCCGGTGGCGCTGGCCTTCATCCTGCAGATGCTCACCGCCAGCGCCTTCTACCGCTATCTCATCCGCCAGGCGGCGCCGGCCGCCGTGGTCAGGCCGCGCAAAGAGGTAGCGTGAACGTGCCAGCCCGTGCGGCGAAGCCAGGGTGGGCTGGCACATCGTGGTGAAACCCGAGGTGGACGATGTTCAAGCGTATCCTGTGGGCAACCGACTTTTCCGAACATGCGACCCATGCTCGGGACTGGGCGATCCACTGCGCGCAGTGCAGCAGCGGCAAGCTGTTCGCTCTGGCCGTGGTAGACGTGGCCGACGTGCCCGTGCTGGCCGATGTAGTGACGCCGGAGGTCAGCGGGGCCGATCTGGCCGAGGCCGAAGCCTGGACGGAAGCCCGGTTAACTGAGGTGGTACGGGAGCGGTTGGCCGGGGAAATCGCCGCGATCCGTGCCGCCGGTGTGGAGGTCGAACCGGTGGTGCGGATCGGTGTGCCCTGGCGCCAGATCGTGGCCGCGGCCGAGGAGCTGGACGTAAACATGATCGTCCTGGGCGCCCACGGCAAACGGGGGGTGAGGGCCTTGCTGCTGGGCAACACGGTGGAGAACGTGACCAAGCACGCGCCCTGCCCGGTGATGGTCATTCGCTAAGCCTATCGTTCTTACTCCGTTTTCCTGGCTGCCGGGCCAGCCAACGCAGCGGTTCGCACCGCGCTGGGGCAAAGAAACAAGCAAATGGACAGGAAAAAGGCCGATCCCTTCCGTACCTATCGAGTGAGCATAGAACGCCAGGACGAGGCCCATGCCCAGGCCTCGTCCCATGGCCACACGCTGACGCTGGGCGTGCGCCGCGGCGACCCGAGGGCCGGTTTCAACGCCGCCGAGACGTTGCTGGCTGCGCTGGGGGTGTGCCTGGTCACCAACGTCAACGCCCTGGCGGCCAAGATGCGCCTGCAGGTGGACGGCGTGCGCGTCGAGGTCGAGGGCGACCGCCGCGACGAACCGCCGGGCCTCGTCCAGATTCGCTATCGCCTGCTGCTGGATAGCCCCGAACCGCCGGACAGGCTGGAGAAACTGCACGAGGTGGCTTTCAAGTGGGGCACGGTGACCAACACCTTGCTCGACGGCGTGGCGGTGCAGGGCGAGCTGGCGAAGGGAGACCAGGATTGATGGAATTTGCCACCATTGTCGAGGTAGTTATAAAGGAGAGTGATATGGTAACAGAAGCACAAATTCGTGAGGCCCTGCGGCCGGTGATAGACCCAGAAATCGGCATGAGCGTGGTGGACATGGGGATGGTTCGTCACATCGAGCTGGACGACGAAGGCAACGTCGAGGTCAAGATGGTATTGACGGCGCCCTTTTGCCCGCTGGCCGGATTCATCACCGAGCAGGCTCGGCGGGCGGTGGCCGCCGTGCCGGGGGTGAAGGAGGCCAAAGTAACCCTGCTCGATGAGCCCTGGAACCCGGCCTGGATGCAGGGGTAAAGGAATCCGATCCGGCCCACATCGTGGTGGGGACCGACGGCGTAGCCTGCGCGACCGGGTCGTCGCGAGGAGGAGAATCTGTGATCGAGCGAATGCGCAAACGGCTCGCAGCATCCACGGCCAAGTGGTGGTTGGCCGCCGGGGCCTTGCTGGGGGTGGGGATGCTGCCCTGCCCTGACTGCGGCGCGCCGATGATCCTGCATTTCTGGCCGCTGGCGGCGATGGTCCTGGCCCTGCGGGCCATGAAGCGCCGTTACCGGGGAGAACAGCCAGCGCCTGACCCCGGCGAGGAGCCGCAAGGGTGGCAAGAACATGAGCAACTTGACTGAAATGGCGTTAGAAAAAGCCGAGGACGTGCTGGGCCGCGAATGCAGCCCGCTGGGATTGATGGCCTCGCCGGAGGGTTACCCCCACGTCTGGGCGCGGGACAGCGTCATTACCGGCCTGGGAGCCAGCCTGACCGCCGGTCACGAGGGTTGCCTGCGCACCTCGCTGCACACCCTGGCCGGTCAGCAGTCGGAACTGGGGGCCATCCCCAACAACGTCAGCGTCGCCACGGGCCGGCTGGACCACACCAATGCCGGCTCGGTGGACTCGAACCTGTGGTACATCGTCGGCCACTATATCAACCACCAGATGACCGGCGACGCCGATTCCCTGCGGGCGCACTGGCCCTCTCTGGAGCGGGCGCTGCTGTGGCTGCGCTACCAGGACTCGAACGGCTGCGGCCTGCTGGAGGTGCACGAGGCCGCCGACTGGGCCGACCTGCTTGCCAACCGCTTCAATATCCTGTACGATAATGTCCTGTGGTATGCGGCGCTGCGGGCCATGACCGTCATGGCTGACACCCTGGAGAAGGATGGATCGCGTTATGCCGAGATGGCCGCCGACGTGCGGCACAAGCTGCGTATCGTGCTGTGGGTGGGGCCGGAGAACGCCGAAGAATGGGGGCCGACCTGCCCGGGCCATGGCGAGTGGCGGCACACTCTTAGCCAGGTGGACCCGGTGCTGGTCAAGCGACCCTTCTTCCTGCCCTACGTCGCCTTTCGCGACTATGGCGACTATTGCGACGTATTCGGCAACCTGCTGGCGGTGCTGTTCGGCGTGGCTAACCCGGCCCAGGAGCGGCGCATCCTGGACTATCTACACCAGGTGGGCATCGCCGAACCGTACCCGGTGCGGGTGCTGCACCCGGTCATCCATCCGGGCAACAAAGACTGGCGCGAGTACTATCGCAACAACAACCTGAACCTGCCCGAGCAGTATCACAACGGCGGCATCTGGCCCTTTGTCGGCGGCTTTTACGTCGCTGCGCTGGTCAAGGCCGGGCGCCTGGAGGAGGCGCGGCGACAACTGGAGAGGCTGGCCGAGGTCAATCGGCTGGGGATCGAGGAAGAGTGGGAGTTCAACGAGTGGTGCCACGGCCGCACAGGTCGGCCGATGGGATATCCGCACCAGGCCTGGTCGGCGGGGATGTACCTCTTCGCCCACCGCTGCGTGGCCGAGGGCCGGGTGCCGGTGTTTGAGGAGAACTCGTGGGAGGAAAGATAGTCTGATGTTGATCGAAAAGTACGACCTGGAAGTGTCCACCCCACCCTGTGATCCGGGGGCAGAGCGGTTCAGCGCCGTCGCCCGGTTGGTGACCGACATCCGCGAGGTGTTGCCTTACCTGAACGCGACCCTGCGCGGCGCGGTCTATAATGTCGCTGCCCCTGCTCTGACCTGGAAGAAGGGCGGGCACAACATTGCGTTTCACCCTTACGAAATCGCCGTCAGCAATGTTCCTGACCGGGACGCAGCCATCCAGGAGGTCGAAGGGCTGATCCGACTGGTCAACCGCACCTGGGAGCAGCGGGCCGAGATCGAACCGAGCTACGAGGTGCGCCGCCGGCCGGGGTTGATGGAGGTCTATAAGCTGCTGCCCCGCACCAACTGCAAGGCCTGCGGCCAGGCTACCTGCTTTGTCTTTGCCAACAAGCTGGTAGCCGGCCAGGTGCAGTTGCAGGACTGCCCGTTGCTGAGCGAACCCCAATATGCCGAACAACAGGCGCAACTGGCAGACCTGCTGGCGGTCGATCTGCCGGCCATTGGCCGGCGGGAGGGGTAAGGAAATGTGCCGCCGGCAGAGAGGGAGCTGTCGGGCGGGAGAGGAGGCGGTTCGGTGGCGCAATTGAGTTTCCGGCAGATCCTGATCGGCGAGCAGATGGTGGGGCTGTGGGGGCTGCAGGAGCTGTTCGACGAGCTGCGCAGCCAGGGTCGCGCCCCGGAGCCGGGCCTGGCCCCGCTGCTGCTGGAGAGGGTCGAGCGGGAGAATTATGTCTTTCCCAAAGCCCGGCCGCTGTACGAGGAGGCGCTGCTCCGGGAGTATCGCCGCTACTGGAAGGAGCGAGAGAAGGAGGGCCAGGGGGCGGAGAAGCGCCCCCAGACGCTGCCGCCCCGCACCTGGCAGGGCAAACCCCGCGAGCAGATACCGTGGTACCCGACTATCTATCCCGACCGCTGCGATGGCTGCGGTGACTGCCTGACCTTCTGCACTTACGGGGTATACGAACTGGACGAGGCCGGCCACCAGGCCATCGTCGTCGCTCCCTTCAACTGCCTGGTTGGCTGCGATGCCTGTGTGAAGGTGTGCAGGCGGGGGGCCATCCGCTTCCCACCCCGGGAGACGCTGGCCCGGCTGGGCCGGTGACGAGGAGGATGGATGATTCTGGCCAAGACCAAATCCAACTGGCTCAAGCAGTACCTGAAAGAACAGGGGGGGGCGCTGACCATCACCCGCCAATTGCTGGTCGTAGATTGATGAGTGGCTGCCGAGGTCCCAACCGGTCGGTTGGGCCAACCTGACAATCCAGAGGACTATCTGGCCATCCAGATCGGCGAGTTCGCCCGGCGCTACGGCACCATTTATGTGCCGTGGGACCTCTGGAACGCCCTGCGACCCGCCAGCCAGGAGTTCACGTTCTATATCCAGGACTATGGACGGTTCCGGATCGAGTTCGACGTGCCGATCCGCTATCTCAAGGAGCTGTCTTGAGGGGCGTAAAGGTGGGGGACATCGTCCATTGGAGATGAGGGAGGGACTGTGAGAGACGTGATTGCTGCGCTGAACGAGGCGCTGGAGCGCAACGAGCCGGTGGCCCTGGCGACAGTGGTAGACGTGACGGGGGCGTCGCCGGCGCAGGTGGGCTTTAAACTGTTGGTGCGGCTCAATGGCGACGCCGTGGGCAACGTCGGCGGGGGCGAACTGGAGCAGCGGGTGCGTGAGGAGGCCGTGGCTGCCCTGGAGGAGGGCCGGTCGCGGCTGTTTCACTCCACGCTGCGCGAGGAGGGGCCGGATGCGCTGGGGACGCTGTGCGGTGGGGATGTGACCTTTTTCATCGAAGTCTATAATCCCATCCCCACCCTGCTCATCGTCGGCGGCGGACACCTGGGTTGCCCCCTGGCCGAGATGGGGCGCATCGTTGGCTTTCACGTCCAGGTGGTGGACGTGCAGCCGGAGCGGGCGACCGTGCCGCAGTTCGACCCGACGGCGATCACACCCTGGACGTACGTGGTCATCATCACCCAGACCCACCTCACCGACGAGCAGACGCTGCGTCAGGTGCTGGACACGCCGGCGGCCTACGTGGGCATGATCGGCAGCCGGCGCAAAGTGCAGACCATCTTTGGTCACCTTCGGGCTGATGGCGTGCCCGAGGAGCGGCTGGCGCAGGTCCGCGCCCCCATCGGGCTGGACCTGGGCGGGCGTAGCCCGGAAGAGATCGCCCTGGCCATCCTGGCCGAGGTCGTCCAGGTGCGCTACGGTGGGACGGGTCGGCCGCGGGCCCTGGGCCTGGAGGGCAGGGGCGGGGATAGCTAATTTGAATGGTTGCGTAGCTGTTTGGCAAATTCTGGGAGAATTTCTACACCTGGTGGATCATGTGGGTTTACAAGCCTGCGCCGCCGGCGACCTACCGCGCTACGCCAGACAGAGGTCTGGATGTCGGCCGACGAGTTCTTGCGGAGGTATGGGACAACGAGGAGCTGAGGAGAATGAACGACGGTCACATTCTGCAGGTGAACGGCCTGCACCTGGAACGCGGCGGGCAGGAGATCCTGCGCGGGGTGGACCTGGCGGTCGCGCCCGGCCAGGTGTACGGCCTGCTGGGCCGCAACGGCTCCGGCAAGTCGTCCCTGGCCTACACCCTGATGGGCTGCGCCGGCTATACCCCTTCCAGAGGGCGCATTCTGTTCAATGGGCAGGAGATCACCAGCCTGCCGATCACCGATCGGGCCCGGCTGGGGCTGACCCTGGCCTGGCAAGACCCGGCCCGTTTCGAGGGGCTCAAGGTCGCGGACTATTTGCGCCTGGGTATGAAGGACCCCTCGCGGGGGCAGATGGAAGAAGCGTTGGCCGCCGTGGCCCTCTCCCCCTCCGCTTACCTGGGCCGCACGGTCAACGATGCCCTGTCCGGCGGCGAGCGGAAGCGGATCGAGCTGGCGGCGGTGTACGCCATGCAGCCCAAACTGGCCATCCTGGACGAACCGGATTCGGGCATTGATGTGCTGTCGCTGGATGACATCGCCGGCCTCATCCGCCGCCTGGCGGAGCGGGGCACGGCGGTGTTGCTCATCACCCACCGCGACGAGATGGTACCGGTGGCCGACGTGGCGGCCCTGATGTGCGAGGGGGAGGTCGTGCGCGTGGGCGAACCGGCAGAGGTCCGCCATCACTACGCCCGGCGCTGCCGGCCGTGCGAGGTGGCGGGGTCGGTGGAGCCGGCCGGAGGAGCTTATGAGCGACCTTGAGGCGATTTTGCAGGCCTACGAGCGTTCAGGAGGCGATCCCCATTTTTTGCGCTCGCCCCGGGTGGCCAGCCTGGTGGTCAGCGGCAACCGGGTGCTGGGCAGCAATGAGGTGGCCGGCGTGCACCTGACCTCCGAGGAGCTGCCCGACGGGGTGCGGGCCAGGGTGGTCGTTGAGCCTGGGGTCCGTTTGGACACGCCGGCCCACCTCTGCTTTGGCGTCATCCCCAGGGAGGGGGTGCAGCGCATCCTGTCCGAGTTCGAGATCGGCGACGGGGCGCGGGCCGAGTTCATTGCCCACTGCACCTTCCCCAACGCCGAGCAGGTAGTACACTTCATGGAGGCCACGGTCCACATCGGCCGGGGGGCGGCCATGAAGTATCGCGAAACCCACTACCACGGCGAAGGTGGGGGCGTCGCGGTGATCCCCAGGGCCCAGGTCACGGTGGAGGAAGGCGGGCAATTCGTCACCGAGTTCGCCCTGACCACAGGCCGGGTGGGCAAACTGGAATTCGACTACGTGGTGGATGTAGCCGCCCGAGGCGTGGCCGAGTTGGTCACCAAGGCCTACGGCTACGGAGACGACGCCATCTCGGTCAGGGAGACGATCCGGCTCAACGGCGAGGGGGCGCGCGGCCTGGCGAAATCGCGCATCGCCGTGCGCGACCGGGCGACGGCCGAGGTCATCGGCACGACGGAGGGACACGCCCCCTTTGCCCGGGGGCATGTAGACTGCGTGGAGATTGTGCGCGATCAGGCCGTGGCCAACGCCGTGCCGGTGGTCAGGGTGACTGACCCACGGGCCTACGTCACCCACGAGGCGGCCATCGGCACGGTGGACAAGAAGGAGCTGGAGACGCTGATGGCCCGCGGGCTGGACGAAGAGACGGCCGTGGACGTGATCGTGCGAGGGATGCTTGCAGGATGACGGACAGGCAACTGCTCAGGTGCCAGGCACCTTGGGGCAAAGGAATCTCCGACACTGAACCGGGATTGAGGAGGTGAGAAAATGCCCGGACGAGGACCGGATATGTGGAGGCAGTCCTGTAGTTGTAACCTGGATGCCCGGGTGCGGCAGATCCAGATCGGCGGCGTACCGGTAGGCATTGTCGGGCTGGATGATGTCCTGAAGCAACTCTACCTGCTGGACCGCCAGCCGGGCCCGGAGACGGCGGAAGAGCTACTGGCCATGATTCAAACGCGCAACTGGGTCGCCCGTGGCTCGGAGCAGGACTATAAAGAGGCGCTGTTGCGCGAGTACACAGCCTATTGGCAGGCAAGGGCCGGCGCAGGCCGGCCAGAGGAGAAAAGGAGGTGAACCGATGAAAAGGCTTGGAGAGTGCCGACTGGCCGTTGTGGGGGTAGGCCTGTTGGGGGGCCTGCTTGTAGACCGGCTGCTGACCTGCGGCGAGTGCAGCCGGGGGCAGATCATCGCCTGCGAGCCGAACGCAGAACGCCGGGCCGAGATCGCCGAGTGGGCCGGGGTGATGGCCACCGACGACAACCTGCGCGCCGCCGAAGCGGACGTGATCATCCTGGCCGTGCCACCGGGCCAGGTCATCCCCGTGCTGGAGGCGCTGGCTCCCCGGTTGACGCCGGAACACCTGGTCGTTTCGACGGCGGCAGCCGTGCCCCTGGCAGCCATGGAGCGGGCAGCGGGCGACGGCGTGCCGGTGGTCCGGACACTGCCCAACTCGCCCGCCCTGGTCGGCCAGGGGGTGACGCCGGTATGCTATGGCCGGGCAGTCACACCGGAGGCGCGCGCCCTGGTCGAGCGGCTGCTGGCCTGCTGGGGCGAAGGGGTGGAGGTCCCGGAAGCGCAGATGAACCTGTGTGTGGGGCTGACGGCGGCGGCGCCGACCTATTTCTTTCCGCTGATTGCCGCCCTGGCCCAGGCCGGCGTGGAGGGGGGCCTGGAACGCGAAGTGGCGCTGCGGCTGGCCGCCGGGGTGGTGCGGGGCAGTGGGGCGCTGGTGCTGGAAACCGGCCAGTCGCCGGCGGCGCTGATGGCCCTGACCCCGCTCCAGCCGCTGCGGGAGGCCGAAGCAAGAGCCCTGTTCATCGAAGCGGTGAACAAGGCCAGGGCCGGCGCCGACGCCTTGCAGGCGCGGTTGGGGTTCTAAAGAGAAATGCCTGAATTGACAATAGAGGTGGATGGACGGCTGATTCTGCCGGCTGAGCAGGTGGCCCGTCTGGGGCTGGAGCCAGGGGCCCGGGTCGTCGTCGAATCGTTTGAGGACGGGTTGCGACTGCACCGCGTCCGCCCCGACACCCGCAAGGCCTACCTGGAGGTGACAACCCGCTGCAACCTGAACTGTGCTGTGTGTGTCCGCCAGGTATGGAGTGACCCACCTGGCGACATGGCCTGGGAGACGTTCGAGGCGACCATCACCGGGTTGCGTGCTCTGCCGGACCTACGGCGCCTGGTTTTGGGCGGCTACGGCGAACCGCTGGTCCACCCCCGCCTGCCGGAGATGCTGGCCCTGGCCTCGACGCTGGGGGTGCCGCTGACGGTGACGACCAACGGCCTGCTGCTGGACGAAGCGATGGCCAACTGCCTGCTGGCGGCAGCGGTGGATTGGGTGGTTATCTCCCTGGACACGGTGCATACCCAGGCCTACGACGGGGCGCGCATCGTCGGCGGGTTGGAGCGGGTGCTGGACAATGCCCGCCGCCTGATGCGCCTGGCCGAACAGCGCGGCGGGTTGCCCCTCAACCTGGGGCTGGAGTTCGTCGCCACCCGCTCCAACCGGGACCATCTGCCGCACCTGCGGGAGATCGCCGCCGGGTTGGGAGCCTCCAAAGTGTTGGTCAGCAATCTGTTGCCCCACACCGAAGCCATGGGCGATGAGATCCTGTACGACAGCGATGAGCCGCTGGGCCTGCCCCTGAGCTGGCCGGTGAAAGAGGCAGGCGGTATCGGCTGGGGGCGGATGGACCTGCCGCGCATGAAGTGGGGGGCCTGGCGGCAGTGCCGCTTCGTCGAGGACCGGGCCGTGGTCATCGGCTGGGATGGCGGGGTCAGCCCCTGCTACCCCCTGATGCACAGCTACCCCTACTACATCTATGGCCGGCGCAAAAATGTGAGCCGCTACCTGTTGGGCAACGTGAACGAGCAGGCGCTGGCCGACATCTGGCAGTCGGAAGAATATGTGCGTTTTCGGGCCAGGGTGCGCGATTTTCGCTTCATGTACTGCGTGGACTGTGGCCTGGCCTGCGACTATGCCGAGAACAACGAGGATTGCCTGGGCAACGTGCCTTCCTGCGCCGATTGCCTGTGGGCGCAGGGCATCATCCGCTGCCCGTAGAAAAGGACCATGAGCGACGACGGCGTACTGCTGCGCGGCTTTACCATCATCCAGGTGATGGACTGCATTGCCGACCCGACCAAGAACCGGATCATTGCCGAGCTGTGGGATCAGGTAGGGGAGGTGTTCCCCTACCTGAACGCCGTCGTGCCCAACCTGATGTACAACCCCGGCGCCGGCACCGTGACCGTCAAGCGGGGCGGGCGCATCCTGACCTTTTACCCGCACGTGGCAGTGATGGCCAAAGTGGACGGCGAGGAGGACGCCGAGGCCCAACTGCGCTGGTTCCAGGAGCTGTGCAACGACACCTGGCGTCGCCGGGCCGAGATCGAGCCCTGTTACGAGCGGCGGCAACAGTTGGGGCCGTTGGACGCCTACCGGCTGCTGCCCCGGCTCAACTGCGGTGACTGCGGCGAACGGACCTGCCTGGCCTTTGCCTTCCGATTGCTGTTCGGCGAACTGGGCCTGGCGGCCTGTCCCCACCTGGCGGAGCCGGAGTATGCCGAGGGCGGGCGGCGGTTGGCGGAGCTCATGCCATGAGATACGGCATCCTGCGCCTGTTCGTCGTCTTGTGCGTCGTCGCCATTTTGGGTGGGCTAACCCTGCACCTCGTGGCCGGCCCCCTCTGCCTTCGCGCTCAGACGGCGCGGTCCGTCTCCGGCTGCCAGCGCTGCTGCCAGCCGGACACCACGCCGGAACCGCAAGCTCAGATGCCCGGCTGCAGCCTGTTCTGCTGTACCGGGCTGCCCGGCGCTCTGGGAATGCCCATCCCTCCGATTCTGATCCTGGCTGTTGCCCTGCCAGTCATCCACGACCTATCCACGTGGCTGGCGCCCGCGCCTCCTCCTCCAAAGCTTTCGCTATCTATCCAGAACGTTTGTGACGATTGGATCGATAGCGAGACAATGGAGGAAATGATATGGAACGAAATATGAGATGGCTGTTGTTGCCGCTGCTCCTGCTGCTCCCGGCGTTGCCGGCTGCCCACGCCGAGGAGCCTGTGGTGCGCGCCGTGTTGTTCTGGGCCGAAACCTGCCCCCATTGCCACGTGGTGCTGACCGAGACCCTGCCGCCGCTGCAGGAAAAGTATGGCGACCAACTCCAGGTGGTGGCCATCGAGGTGTCGGACCCGGCAGGCTATGAGTTGTGGCGGGCGGCCATGGAAGCCCAGCGCGTGCCCGACGATCAGCGTGGCGTGCCGATGCTGTTCATCGGCGACCGGGTGCTGGTCGGCTCTTACGACATCCCCCAGCAGTTGCCGGGGCTGATCGAACAGCACCTGGCGGCCGGCGGCCTGGATTATCCAGCCATCCCCGGCCTGGAGGCCTGGCTGGACACCACTGCCACACCCACGGTTCCGCCGCCTACACCCACGCCGGAAGCGGGCGCCGAGGCGGTGGTACGCTTCTGGCTGTTCTACGACAGCAACTGCGACTCCTGCCTGGTGCTGAAAGAGGAGATCCTGCCACCGATCCTGGACAAGTACGAGAAAGGCCAGGTCGAGATCTATGAGTTCGATCTGGAAAAGGGCTACTACGAAGAGATGCTGGCCCTCGAGGCTCAGTACGGCCTCGAGTACGGCGATATGCCCGAGATTTTCATCGGCGACTATGCCCTCCTGGGCAATGCGGAGATCGAGGCCCGGTTGGAGGAGTTGATCGACTTCTATCTGGCCCAGGGGGGCGTGGACCTGCCCCAGGTAGAACTACCCACCCCAACGCCGGCAGCCACCGTCGTCGAGGACGCGCCTCCCATCCACCTGGCCTACTTTTACCAACCCGGCTGCCGTGAATGCGACCGGGTGAGCCTGGACCTGAACTACTTGCAGGGGCAGTATCCGCAGCTCGTCGTCCACGAGTTCGATGTCAAGGCCGAGGCGGCGCTGTGCGAGTGGCTGGGGGCACAGGCCGGCGTGCCGGAGGCGAAACGCCTGATCGCCCCAGCGGTGTTCGTCGGCGACGAGGCGCTGGTGGACCAGGAACTGACCGCCCAGGCCCTGGAGGCGCTCGTCGCTCGCTACGCCGCGACCGGGGCCGAGCCTGCCTGGGAGGGCTGGGAGGCCGCCCAGGACCAGGCCGCGGGCAGCATCGTGGAGCGCTTCCGCTCCTTCGGGGTGCTCACCGTGCTGGCCGCCGGGCTGGTGGACGGGTTGAACCCCTGTGCCTTTGCCACCATCGTCTTTTTCATCTCCTACCTGGCTTTCGTCGGCCGTGGCCGGCGCGAGGTACTGGCCGTGGGCGCGGCCTTTGCCCTGGGCGTGTTCCTCACCTACCTGGGGGTCGGCTTTGGCCTGCTCAAGTTCCTGGCCTCGCTGCCCTTCCTGAGCGCCATCAGCCGCTGGGTGTACGGCCTGACGGCGGTCCTGTGCCTCTTCCTGGCTGCCGGCAGCCTGTACGACTGGTGGCAGGCCCGCCGTGGCCGGCCGGAGGAGATGCGGCTCAAGCTGCCGCTGCGCCTGCGCCGGTGGATCAACCGTGTCATCCGCGAGGGAGCCGGGTTGCGCGCCTTTGTGCCGGTAGCCTTGGTCACGGGCATGGTCATCTCGTTCATCGAGCTGGCCTGCACCGGCCAGGTCTACCTGCCGACCATCATTTTCGTGTTGGGCGTGCCCAACCTGAAAGCACGGGCTGCTGCCTACCTGCTGCTCTACAATCTGATGTTCATCCTGCCGCTGGTGGTGGTCTTTGTGCTGGCCTACCTGGGCACCACCTCGGAGCAGTTGGCGCAGTTCATCAACCGCCGGGCGGCGGCGGTCAAGCTGCTCACCGCCGGGCTGTTCGTCCTGCTGGCCGGCTGGCTGGTGGTGGCGTTGGTATAGGGGAAGCGCATGAGCGAAGAGCAGGTCGTAGGCCGGGACGGGGCGCTGTGGTTACCGGAGGAAGAGCGGCGCCGCTGGGGACTGACACCCGGCACCGGGTTCCAGATCGAAGAGACAGCAGACGGGTTACTGCTCCGCCCGGCCGATCCGCCGCTGCGCCAGGTCTACGTCGAACCGACCACGGCCTGCAATCTGAACTGCCCCATCTGCATCCGTCGCTCCTGGGATGAGCCGGGCGGGACCATGGCGACGGACACCTATCGGCGGCTTGTCGAGGGCCTGCGAGAGACGCCTGCGCTACAGACCGTGGCCTTCTGGGGGCTGGGCGAGCCGTTGCTGCACCCCGACATCGTGGAGATGGTGGCTCTGGCCGGGGAGCTGGGGGCCAGGACGGAGTTGATCACCAACGGGCTACTCCTGGACCAGGGGATGGCCGAAGGGTTGGTTCAGGCTGGGTTGGGCACGCTGGTCATCTCGGTCGACGGGGCCTCGCCGGAAAGTAACGCAGGCATCAGGGCAGGCACGGACCTGCACCTGGTACAGCGAAATGTCGGCCACCTGCTGGCGCTGCGGCGCATGAACCCTCGTGGCAATCCGGAGATTGGCCTGGAGTTCGTGGTCACGCGGCGTAACCTGTCGGAGCTGCCGAACCTCCGGCGCCTGGCCCACTCGCTGGAGGCCAGTTTCATCGTCGTGACCAACGTACTGCCCTACGCTCAAGAGTTCAGCGAGGAGATCCTGTACTCTTTGGCAGCGGGCAGCCCGCATCCCCGGACACGCTCGCGGTGGTATCCGGAGATTGTGCTGCCGCGGATTGATGCTCGCCCTGAAGTCCTGGAACCTCTGTTAGGGCTCCTGCGGCATGGTGGAACGATCGACCCTCTTCTTGAGCACTCTGGCAGTCTCAAGGGCTACTGCCGCTTTGTGCGCGAAGGCGCCGTAGCTGTAGCCTGGGACGGTGGGGTGAGTCCATGCATCGCCCTCATGCACTCTTACACCTGCTACATCCTCGGCCGGGAGAAAGCGATCCGGCGCTATGTCGTGGGCGATGTCAACGACGAGGCCATCACGCGTGTCTGGCAGCACACCAAATACCAGCAGTTCCGCCGGCGGGTCGTGGAATTCGACTTTTCGCCCTGCGTCGACTGTGGTGGCTGCCAGTACTCTGAATCGAACGAGGAAGACTGCTTCGGCAACGAGTTCCCCGCGTGCGGGGATTGCTTGTGGGCGCAGGGGATCATCCTGTGCCCCTGAGGCGATGCGACAAGGCAAGGTGGTGATGAATGATACACTGCGGGATGCCTTACGCCTTCAGGCCTGCCCTGGCCTGGACGGCGCTGGACTTGGGCTATAGCATCGGCCACTGGACACTCCTGGTGGAGGTGTTCTGATGGTGAGGAGAGGACGGAGGTACACAATGGCTGTGAAGACAGTAAATACTGCCTTGGCAGAGCACTTGATGGAGTCTGTCGAGGATGCCATGTCAGACGATCGCTTGAACAGGGTGTGCGAGTACTTTCGGTGCATGGTCAATGGCATGCAAGACCAGGTGATGGTCATTGATCGCGACTATCGTGTAAGAGATGTGAATTCAGCCTTTCTGCGCCAGATGGGATACACGCGAGGGGAAGTGATCGGCCGCCGATGTTACGAAGTGGTTTACCAGCTCTGTGAACCTCGCGCTGAACTGGAGGTCGTTTGTCCTCTGCATCAGGTTTGGGAGAAGGGCGAACCGATCCGGGCATCCCACGTCCTCCGTGGCCTGGAAGAGAGACCTTTCTTCTTTGACGTCTCTGCTTTCCCGCTGCACGATGAACAGGGTCAGGTCGCCCAGATCATCGCAATCTGCCACGATGTGACCGCAGAACGGCGGTTGGAGGCGAAACTGGCGGCCATCGGTTTCCTGAGTCGGGAACTGGTGCTTTCTCGGGAAAAGTCATGGATCGCCCAGGCCGTGGTGAACGCCGCCGAACATGTGCTAGAGTTCCAGTTGTGCCACCTGTGGCTGATAGATGAGGAAGGGAAGGAATTGGTATGCCAGGCTTATGCGCCAGCAGACGAACCACCCAAGATCTCCCGGCTGCCCATCGATGGCGCACGGGGCATCACCACGGCCGTGGCCCACAGCGGCGAGGCCATCTACCTGCCCGACGTGAGCCGGGAGGCGCGCTACGTGAGCGCTCACTCCGGGACGCGTTCCGAATTGTGCGTGCCGCTCAAAGCAGGCGAACAGGTCATCGGGGTGCTCAACGCCGAGAGCGCCAGGCTAGACGCCTTTGGCCAGGATGACCGGCAGCTTTTTTCCATCCTGGCCGACCAGGCTGCGCTGGCTATCGAGAACGCCCGGTTATTTGAGATAGTCGGGCGGCAGGGTGAGCGACTGCGAGCACTGGCCATGCGGCTGGCGGAGGCCGAAGAGACCGAACGGCAGCGGCTGGCGCGCGAATTACACGATCAGGTGGGCCGGAATCTGACTGCGCTCAGCATCAACCTGAGTTACGTGCGGATGCAGATGACCGGGGAGGCAGTCGCTCCGCTCCGCTCCCGCCTGGAGGACTCGCTGGCCCTCGTCGGGCAGACAGGTTTGTGTATCCGCAACGTGATGGCCGATCTGCGGCCGCCGGTTTTGGACAACCACGGAATCGTCGCAGCCTTGCGTTGGTACGGGGCGCAGGTTGCCTCGAGGGTGGGCGTTGCCGTCGGTGTACAGGGTGAGGAACCAGCCCCCCGCCTGAGCACTTTGGTTGAGACCGCCCTGTTTCGCATCGCCCAGGAGGCATTGACCAACGTCGCCAAGTACGCGCAGGCTACACAGGTGACGGTGACCCTGGAGACAGACAGCAGCACCGTGCGCCTGACCGTCGCGGATAGCGGCATCGGCTTTGACCCCGCCCATCTGGCCGTGCCGGAAGACCACCACGGCTGGGGGCTGTTGAGCATGGCCGAGCGGGCCCGGGCCGTGGGCGGTCATTGCCACGTCGAATCTCGCCCCGGGCATGGCACGCGAGTCGTTGTGGAGGTGCCGCGATGACCATTACCGTGTTCCTGGCCGATGATCATGCCGTGGTTCGCGACGGGTTGCGGCTGCTGTTGGAGGCGCAGGGCACCATCAAGGTAGTCGGGGATGCGGCCAACGGGCAGGAGGCGGTAGACGAGGTGGCACGGCTCTGCCCCGACGTCGTCATCATGGACCTGGCCATGCCCGAACTGAACGGCTTTGAAGCGACGCGCCAGATCCGCCAGCTCTGCCCGTCGGCGCGGACCGTCATCCTCTCCATGTATTCCACCAGCGAGGATATCACCCAGGCGCTGCACGCCGGAGCCTACGGCTACCTGTTGAAAGAGTCCGCCGGCACCGAGGTAGTCAACGCTGTCCGTGCCGTCTATGCTGGACGACGATACCTGAGTGAGAATGCCGTGGACGCGTTGCTCGACAGCCACGTGGGCCGGTACGAAACCGCCGCAAGCAAGAGTCCGCTGGAGCGATTGAGCTCGCGCGAGCGCCAGGTCCTGCAACTCCTCGTCGAGGGCCAATCGAGGGCCGAGATTGCCGACATCCTCTTTCTTTCGCCGAGGACCATTGATACCTACCGCGAGCGCCTGATGAAAAAGCTGAGCATCAGCGATTTCCCCAGCCTCATCAAGTTCGCTATCCAGCACCGATTGACCCCACCGGGCTGATCAACTCCCCCTCCCCCACGCAAACCGCTTGGTTCTGACGACCGTGCGCCTGGCCGCCGGCCCGTTGTCCGGTCGAACCAGGCCCCTGTCCTTCTTGTCCGTATCTTCCCTACAGAAACTGTCGAAGTTTCTCGATAGACGGACCGTACTCGCCTGCGGTATAATAGGCATGGGGGAGGATAGTGGATCCAACGCTGGTTTCGTTGGAATGGATGGTTGCGGCCCTCTTTTTGGAGGAGCCCCCTCTCGCCCTGGCCACAGAGATGGTGCAGGGAGAGCTGGACCTGCCAGCGCCACCGGGCAGCAACGGCAAACTGGTCCACGGGCTGGAGGCTCTGCGGGCGTTCGCCCGAGCCCAACGGGGGCGGGATGCGGCCGATCTGCACGGCGAACTGCGCCGGGAATTCGCCGCGTTGTTCGTCGGGCCGCAACCTCGGACCGTTCATCCCTACGAGTCGGTTTATCGGGATCGCCTGACCGTGGGAGGGCAGACGTTCCAGGGACTACTGATGGGCGAGTCGGTGGACCAGGTTCGCGCCTTCTGGGCCGAATCCGGCGTGCAGAGCATCCATGCCTGTAACTACCCGCCCGATCACTTTGGCCTGGAGCTGGGCTTCATGGCTTACCTGGGGCGAGTATTCCTGGAGACCGGGGAAGAGCAATATCTGGACATAGCCCGGCGCTTTCTTCAGGAGCACTTGCTGGCCTGGGGGCCCCGGTTTTGCACCGAGCTGTACGCCCTGGACGCCGCCCGGTTCTACAAGCCGGTCGCCCGGCTCGCCGATGGGCTGCTGACGACCCTGGCGCAGCAATTGGATGCAGGAGGAAACCACTGAGCATATCTTTTCGTACCATAGTACAGAAGGGGGAGGCAATGCAATGAGCCACGAGATGACCAGAAGGCAGTTTCTGAAAGCCGCCGGAGCCGGTGTCACAGGCTTGACGTTGCTGGAGACGTTCGGCTCGCCGGATGAGGTGTTTGCACGCACAACGGAGTCTGGTGTTGCCCCTTCCTGGGCGGAGGGCGAGCCACGCCTCTCGTTCTGCGACAACCCTTGTACGCACCACTGCGGTCGGACAGTCTACGTGAAGGACGGGCGGATCGTCCACGCGGAAGGCCTGGCCACTGACCGCTTCACCGGGGGCAAGCTGTGCGTCAAAGGCCTGACGGCCGTGGGGGACACGTACAACCCCGATCGCATCCTGTATCCCCTGAAGCGAGAAGGGCAAGGCTGGGTGCAGGTGAGCTGGGAGCAGGCGTTGGACGAGATCGCCGCCCGGCTGCGAGAGCTGCGCCAGCCTTGGATGGATCGCGGCGGCGTCGGCCAGCAGACGGAGGAAGAGAAAGAGTTGGTGGCCTTCTACACGACCCCCCGGGTGCGGGCGGAGGGATTAGCCATGCTCTATCGCTTCAAGCGGGCGTTCAGCGCCCGGCCGCACTACGGGGGCTGCCAGGCCTGCGGGGGGAACTTTTTGCGGGCGGCGAAATCGCTGTTCGGCTACATGTTCCGCAGCAACCTGGACACCGACTTGCCGCAGTCCAAATACGTCGTGATCTGGGCCAGCAACTGGGCCAGCACCATGCCTGTCGCTTTCCAATTCATCCTGGAAGCCCAGGACAATGGCGCCAAGGTGGTCTGCATCGACCCGCGCTATACTCCCTCGGCGGCCCGCGCCGACCAGTACATCCCCATCCGCCCGGCCACCGATGGGGCGCTGGCCCTGGGCATCCTCCACGTCCTCTTTGCCGAGAACCTGACCTATCCGCGCCTGAATGACTATGTGGTGGAAGGCGACGTGGACAAGCTGAAGCAGTTGGTCAGCCAGTATGATCCCGAGACGGTGTCCCAGATCACCTGGGTGCCGGCCGATACCATCCGCCAGTTGGCCCGAGAGATGGCTGCGGCCGGGCGCAAGACCGCTTTCGTCTTGGGTTCGGCGTTGAGCGCTCAATCGAACGGCTACCAGGCCGGCCGGGCGGTGATGCTCATCCCGGTCGTGTTGGGCGCTTTTGGTCTGCCCGGCGGCGGCATCCACGGCAAGCCCGGCGTCGTGGGGGTGATGAATTTGCCCACCACCGGCATGAAGGTCGAGTGGTGGCGCTTCGGCCCGGGCAAGGTGGATGACATCTATGACCCCGGCGACCAACCCCCCAGCGTGACCCGTGAAGGGATGGTGGCGGGGCGCGTCAAAGTCCTCTTCGCCAGCGGCAGCCTGCTGGCCCGAACGCCCAATTCCGACGCCCTCCGTCAGGGCCTGGAACGGCTCAAGGCCGAGGGCCTGGTGGTTCACCTCACCATGTTCCACGACGGAACGGCGGACTATGCCCATTACATCCTGCCGATTTGCAGCGAGTTTGAGGAGGGGGGCTCCAACCTGATGGCTGGCAGCAATGGGGCCGTGCGCTGGAAGGAAAAGGCCATCGAGTCCCTGGGCGAATCCAGGCCCTACTGGTGGATCTGGAACGAATTGGGGCGGCGGGTCTACGGCGATGAACTCTGCACCGAGACCACCACGGGGAACGGCATGGACAACCCGGAGTACCAGAAACCGTTGTGGCCGTACGAGATGTTCTCTCAAGGGCCGGAAGCCATTTACAACTATTACATGACCGTCACCAGCATGATGATGACCAACATGCAGATCATGACGGTCAAGGCGCAGTTAATGCAGCAGGGCCTGGACGAGGCCACGGCCATGGCGAAAGCCCAAGAGATGGGGCCGCAAATGAACCCCTATGCCGGGATGACCCTGGACAACGTGAAAGCATGGAGTCCCAAGGGCGGCGTCACTTTCCCCTGCCCACCGATGATGGCCGACAAAGGTGGCATGCCCTTCCTGTTCATGAACCCGGATGACCCGGAGGTGCCCAAGTTCATGACCCCTGACGGTAAGGTCCACGTGGATATAGGCGAAAACTGGCATCACGCCGGCCTGCCCGAGTTCCGTGACGTCCAGGAGGAACCCGAAGACAAGAGCGAGAACATCAACTGGAGCGAGGAATACCCACTGATCATGACCACCAACAAGCCCACGGCCGTCCACATGCACTGGGCGACGCGCTGGGATGTTCTTTCGAGGGCCATCGAACCGGAGGTGTTCGTGGAATTGCACCCCCAGACGGCGGCCCATCTGGGCCTATCCAGCGGAGATCAGGTCCAGGTCAGCACGCCCCGGGGGGCGGTGGTCATGCACGCAGTGCTGACGGAGCGGATTCATCCCAAGGTCGTGAACATCCCGACGCACGCTGGCCCCAGTTCTCCGACCCAGGGATTGCGGACGACCAGGCCCAATGCCCTCACCTTGGACGATCCTGGTGAGCATACCGAGATGCCTGGCTGGAAAACGGCCAAGTGCCGGGTGGAGCGCGTGTGAGCCGGGCGTTGAGGACAGTGAAAGGAGGAGTGCCAGAATGAGCACATCTGCGATGTTGGTAGATATCGGCCGCTGCATTGGCTGTGAGACCTGTACGGCAGCCTGTACGCTAAACCGGGGGGTGCCGGTGGAGGAGAAGAGGGTCTTGTGGACCCGCATTCACAGCTTTGAGATGGGCCTATTCCCCGGTGTACGCTTGTTCACTACCAAGCGGCAATGTATGCACTGCGAGCACCCGGCCTGCGTCTCAGCCTGCCCGGTGGGTGCCTTGCAAAAGACGGCCAATGGACCGGTCGTATACGACGCCCATAAATGCATCGGCTGTCGCTACTGCATGACGGCCTGCCCGTTCGGTGTGCCAAAGCTCAACTGGGACGCGCTCTTGCCCTCTATACAAAAGTGTACCTTCTGTGCAGATCGCCAGGCAGCCGGATTAGAGCCAGCGTGTGTCTCTGACTGCCCCTCGGGTGCCCTCAAGTTCGGAGAGCGCGACGCTCTGCTGCTTGAGGCCAAGCAGCGCATTCAGGCCAGTAGCGGCAAGTACGTGCAACACATCTACGGGGAACATGAAGTGGGAGGGACTTCCTGGTTGTACATCTCCCCGGTGCCCTTCGAGGAGCTAGGCTTCCCGACGGTGGGCACGGAGCCGGTCACGAAGTTGAGTGAGCAGGTGGTCTCCTACGTGCCTTACGGGATCGGGGGATTGGCAGTGGTCCTGAGCGGATTCTATTGGTTCTTCCAGCGTCGGGAGCGACTGCAGAAAGAAAGCGCTGCTCACCCTGAAGCGAAGGAGGGGTAACATGACAAAGGCAACCAAAGTACAGAAGCGTGCTCTTCCAGTGGGACTATGGATCCTGATAGCCGTAGCGGTGATCGGCATGGCGATCTGGGTAGCCCGGTTTGCCCTGGGTTTGGGCCGTGCCACCAATCTGAGCGATAGCTATCCCTGGGGTCTGTGGATCGGCTTCGACGTAGTCTCAGGTGTGGCCTTGGGCGCCGGAGCGTTTGTGGTGGCTGCGACCGTCTACATCTTTAATCTGAAAAAGTATCACCCCATTGTTCGGCCAGCGTTGCTGACCGGCTTCCTGGGCTATCTGCTGGTCATCCTGGGCTTGCTGGCCGACCTGGCCAAGCCGCATCATATCTGGCACCTGATTATCTATTGGAACTTTCACTCGGTGCTCTTTGAGGTGGGCTGGTGCGTGATGCTTTACACTACGGTCATGGCCCTGGAGTTTAGCCCGGTGGTCTTTGAACGCTTTGGCTGGCAGGTGCCCCTGCGTATCATTCGTGCCATCCAGATCCCCCTGGTGATCATCGGGGTGATCCTCTCCACTCTGCACCAGTCCTCGTTAGGCTCGCTGTTTCTGCTCCTGCGCTACCGGCTCTACCCACTGTGGTATTCTTCCTTACTGCCCGTGTTCTTTTTCACCTCCGCGGTGGCGGTAGGGCTGGCGATGGTGATCCTGGAGTCGGTGGTCAGCGCGAAAGCCTTGAAACGGCCTCTGGAGAAAGACCTTCTCTCTGGATTAGCCAGCGCCGTACCCTACGTGCTGGGAATCTACTTTGTGCTCAAGGTGGTTGAATTGCTGGTTGCCGGTGAGTTCGGATTGATGTTCGAAGGAAGTGTGCGGAGCAATCTGTTCTTGCTCGAAATGGTAGGGGGCGTGCTGTTGCCAGCCGTGTTGTTCGCCATCCCCAAAGTACGACAGAGCGCTGCCGGGCTGTTCTGGGGGGCGCTACTGGTGGTCGGGGGCTTAATTCTTAACCGCCTTGATGTCAGCGTCATCGGCCAGATGGTGCCTACGGGGAGCTACTTCCCCCACTGGATGGAGTTTGCCGTCACCATCGGTCTGCTGGCAAGTGGTGTTGTTGCGTATACGTTGATCACCCACTACTTCCCGGTGTTCAAAGAGGAGGTTGCCAGCGAGTCGGAACACGCCGGGCTACCGGTTGCGGCCTGAACCAGCCAAAAAGCGCGGGGCCGGGGTAGGCTCGCCACGCTTTTGGCCTGCGGCCCCTCCGGCCGCCGAGACCGCCGAGGTCTGGCAGACCCCGGCGGTTTTTTTCACACCACGGGCAATGTCGCATCCAATGCGCTGGTGCGCACGTCTTCGCCGCCATACACGGATATTGCACCACAGCTTGCCAATGGGTGCGCTGGTTTGGCGCCTCACCCCGGCAGCTCCACGCAGACCGTCGTCCCCTGCCCCGGCGCAGAGCGGATCTCAGCCCGGCCTCCCAGCAGGTGCGCCCGTTCGTAGATGCCGGCCAGGCCCAGCCGCCCGGTGGCCACCAGGTCGCCCAGGAATTCGGGCAGCTCGCAGCCCTGACCGTCGTCGCGCACCACGACCCGCACCGCATCGGGGAAGAAACGGAGGTTGACGATGGCCTCCGTGGCGTGGGCGTGGCGGCGCACGTTGTTCAGCGCCTCCTGCACGATGCGGTACAGAGCCAGCTCGGTCTCGGGGGACAGCCGCCGTTCCTGGCCCAGGGCCAGCACCTCGACGGCCAGGCCCCCGTCGCGCCGCAGGCCGGCGGCCAGCTCCTCCAGGCTGGGCAGCAGGCCCAGGTCATCCAGGGCCGGCGGGCGCAGGTTTTGACTGAAGCGGCGCGCCTCGGTCAGCGCCTGGTGCACCAGGCGCTGCATCTGGCGTACCCGCTCGCCCGTGGCTGGTGGCAGGTCGTGTCCATTTAGAGCCAGCGCCTCCAGTTGGTTAGAGACGACCACCAGGCTTTGGATGGTGCTGTCGTGCAGTTCGCGGGCGATGCGCCGCCGCTCCTCCTCCTGGGCCTGGAGCACCTGGCGGGCAAAGAAGCGGGTGGACTCTTCGCGCAGGTGGCGCTCGGTCACATCGCGGGCGATGCACAGCCAGCCACCCGGGCCGCCGTCGCCCGCCATAGCGCTGACCACTACCTCGGCGACCACCTCACTGCCATCCTTCCGCCGCAGCATCCGTTCCTGGCTGCCCTCGGTGGGCGGTTCTGGCAGGAGTTTTTCCACCGGCTGACCGACCAGTTCCCCCGCTCCGTAGCCAGTGAGCCGGCTGCAGGCGGCGTTCGCCTGGACCACACGCCCCCTCTCATCTTGCAGCCAGATGGCGTCGCTGGCGTTCTCGAATAGTCCCCGAAAGCGCCTCTCTGAGATACGCAACCGCTCCAGGCCGATCTGTCGCTCTCGCTCCCGCTCCCGCTGCTCCGCCCGCAGCCGGGAAAGGATCCAGTTGAGAAGGAGGGCCAAGGCCAGGATGCCGGTGATCTCTTCCAGGGCGCTTCCTGGTCGGCACGAGGAGATCATGGTCCGGATCAGCATCACGGCCAGGGAGAGGGCGATGGTCAATGCGCCGGCGGCGGGACCAAAATACCAGGCCGCCAAGGCCACCGGCACCAGGAAGAGCAGCCGTTCCACCAGGCAGGGAGTCAATTGCAATGAAGCCTGGGCCAGCAGGGCACGCAGGGGGTTGCCGGCGCCAAAGTGCAGGGCCGTCGCCAGGGCCAGGATTAACAGCCAGGCCCAAAAGCCCCGCCTGCGGACGGCGAGCTTGAGCCTGGCGCCCCCCCCAAGTTTCTCCTTCGTAGTGGCGAATTCAGTCGCCTTCGGACGACCAGGGCCGTCACTCCGAGTTTTTTCAGGCAAGCTTTCAGCCATCGGCCAGCCGCCGTCTCCCAGCACAGGGTGCGTCACCCTCCGTCTCCTCCAGGCTGAGCCAGCCCTTACGCAACGCGGCGACCACCGCCTCGGTGCGCGACTGGCTGCCGGTCTTGGCAAAGATGCTGGCCAAGTGCGACTGGACCGTGCGCCGCCCGATGTTCAGCCGGCGGGCAATGTCCTGGTTGGTCAGGCCCTGGGCGGCGAGCCGCAGCACCTCCAGCTCGCGATCGCTGAGGGCCTCGACCCCGTTGGGGGACGGCGATGGAGCAGCCGCCCGGCCCCCAGGTTGGGCGAAGCGGTCCACCAGCTTGCGGGCCATGTCGGGATGCAGGGCCGAGCCGCCGGCGTGCAGGGTGCGCACGGCGCGGACCAGCTCCTGGGCCGGGCTGCTCTTGAGCAGATAGCCGGTCGCCCCGGCTTCCAGCGCGGCAAAGAGGTAGGCATCGCTGTCGTAGGCACTGAGGATGAGCACCGCTGTGTCCGGGCAGGCCGCCCTGATGTGGCGGGCTGCCTCGACGCCGTTCAGACCGGGCATGGCTGCGTCCAACACGGCCACGTCGGGCCGCAATTCGGCGGCCAGGGCGACGGCCTGCTGGCCGTCACCGGCCTCGGCCACCACCTCCAGGTCCGGTTCGCGCTCCAACAGCTCCCGCGTGCCCTCCCGCACCAGCACATGATCGTCGGCCAGCAGGATACGAATGCGTCCCACGTCTCTCTCCGTGATGATACGATCGGCTGAAGAACCATCCAACCGGGCGCACAAAGGACACCAGGGAGACGAAATCTTGATCTGCTTGCTTCGCCTCGTGCCCTTTGTGCTCTTGGGTCCTTGTGGTAGGAACCCACTGTTCAATGGAACCATTATAGCCGATCCTCGACGCCAGAGCAAAAATGATCCCCTGCTCCACCGGAAGGTGTGGGGCGGCGGCGCTAAATGCTTAGGGCTTTGCCCAAAATGCCTGTCCGTGTCTCCGCCAGGTGTGCCTGTCGCTGCGGCGCATAGTCTGCCCAAAGTGCCAGGTGAAACATGTCACTTTGCACGATGTGCGGCCAGGCAGTTCCTGGTACAATGGAGGACGGCCCCTGCAAGGGAGAAGGCGGAGCTTTGCCCGGAGGTGGTCGAAATCTGGCCTGCCGGGTGACGCCCACCGACCTCTTTGCTGGTGGGCGTTGTGGTATCCCGGCGACGGATCTTGTCGCCAAGAGTTCAACGACGGCGGAGGAGTGTGTCTCTATGAGCCAATCGAATCTCACGTTATCCAGACGGCAGTTTCTCAAACTGAGCGGGGTGACTGGTGCAGCAGCGGTGCTCGGCGGCGGGTTGACCGCCTTTGCCCCTCTGCCGGCCTACGCCGCCCCCGAGGAGGACGGCATCCTCTACGGCACCTGCGACGTGTGTACCATGGGCTGCGCCTTTATCGCCCACCTGCGCAATGGGCGCATCGTGCGACTGAGCGGCAATCCCAAAGACCAGATTGCCCAGGGCAAAATGTGCGTCCGGGGTTACTCGGGCCTCCGGCTCCTCTACGACCCGGACCGGCTCAAGTACCCCATGAAACGCACCAACCCGGAGAAGGGCGTCAGCGTGGACCCCGGCTGGGTCAAGATCACCTGGGACGAGGCGTTTGACCTGATCGCGGCCCAGTTCAACCGGGTCCGCGAGCAATACGGCCCTCAGGCCATCGTGATCGTGGCCCGCCCTCAGACCTGGCAGAAGCACTTTGCCTACTCCATCGGCACGCCCAACCTGATCTCCCACAACAACACCTGCTACTCCACCCACGAGGTGGTCTGGCGAGCCATGGTCACCGGCAAGGGCCGCACCTGGACGGCGGATTACGAGGAAGCCAAATACATCCTGGCTTTCGGTTGGGATGGGATGGGCAAGTCCAAGAACCACTGGGGACGCTCGCTGAACACCGCCCGGGCCAACGGGGCCAAACTGGTGGTCTTTGACCCACGCCTGTCCATCACCGCCGCCAAGGCCAATGAGTGGATCCCCATCAAGCCCGGCACCGACCTGGCCGTGCTGCTGGCCATGATCCGCACCATCATCAACGAGGAGTTGTACGACAAAGAGTTCGTGGCCAACTACACCACCGGCCTGGAGCAGCTCAAGGCCGCGGTGCAGGAGTACACGCCCGAGTGGGCAGCGGGCATCTCGGAGGTGCCGGCCGAGACCATCGTCCGCATCGCCCGCGAGTTCGCCACGACCAAGCCGGCGGTGGTCGCTCACCACAAGCGCGACGCCGGCGGCCCCAACTATACCAACTCCTGGCGCACGGCCCAGTGCTTCGTCATCCTGGACGCCCTGGTGGGCAGCATAGACCGGCCTGGCGGCCATATCCTGGACCGCATGCCCAAGTTCCCGGGGTTGCGGGATGTCTGGCAGTTTCCCGATTATCCTGAAACAGGCCACGGCCCGCGGATTGACGGGCTGGACAAGTTCCCCGTTCTGCTGCCGACCAACAAGGGATCGTTCAGCACCCTGGCCGAGGGCATCCTGGCCCAGGACCCCTACCCGGTGAAGGTCGCCCTGGTGTGGAAACACAACCTGCTGGCCTTCCCCAACCCGCCCCGCCTGGTCGAGGCGCTCAAGACGCTGGACTTTATCGCTGTGAGCGACATCCTGCCCAGCGAGATGGTGCAACTGGCCGACGTGGTGCTGCCGGACAACACCTTCTACGAATCCAGCGGCCTGGTGGCCCGCGAGTACCACGCCATGTACCCCCAGGTGGCGCTCCGCGACGCGCTGCCGGCCCTGTACGATACCCGCAGTTTCAGCAATATCGCCATCAACATCCTCAAGAAGATGGGCCTGACTGACTATGTGCCGGAGGGGATGAGCGGCAAGGCGTTCATGGAGGCCCAACTGGCGGCGTTGGAGACCACCGCCGAGGCGATTCGCGGCAACGGTGGGTTGTGGGGCAAGGAGAAACCGTTTGAGCCCAAGACCGAGTTCGGCACGCCGTCCAAAAAGATCGAGCTGTATTCGACCGTGCTGGAGAAAAACGGATACGACCCGCTCCCCCGCTGGGAGGAGCCCCGTGCCGTGCTCAGCGACCAATACCCGCTGCATCTGCTCGTCTGGCGCAAGCCGTGGGAGCGGATGTCCCAGAGCCAGAACGACCCCATCCTGGCCGAGTTCTGCCCCGAAAACTGCGCCACCATGAATCCGGAACTGGCGAAAAAGGTGGGCGTGGGTGAGGGCGAAACTGTGTGGGTCGAGTCATCTGTCGGCAAGATCAAAGTGCGGGTCCACCTGACGGCCGGCATCCGCCCCGACTGCGTGGCCGTGGACCATGGCTTCGGCCACTGGAGCCCCGGCCTTTCTGTAGCGTACGGCCAGGGCGGCAACGACGGCGACCTGGTTCCCAATCTGACCGTCGCTCAGCAGTTGGAGATCGGTTGCCCTGGCATGACTACGGCGTGGGAAGACATGGCCGTCAAGGTGTACAGGGCGTGAACGACAACGGAAGAGGGACGACGGAATCAACACGGCTCTGGCTGGCCGCGCTGCGCGGACTGGCACGGGGCTTCACCTACCCCGACGCCGCCTGGGTCGAGATGCTGCTCGACGGGCAGTGGCCGCAAGCCCTGACCGGGGTGCTGAACCCGCTGGGGCTTTCGGCGGAAGGGGTGCGACGGGCCATAGAAACATTGCCCGAAGAGCCAGGGATGGCGTTGCAGGCCCTGCAGGTGGAATACACCTACCTGTTCATCAATGCCGTGCCCCATGTGCCGGCGCCGCCCTACGCCTCGGCCTACACCGGCCAGGGGCTGCTGATGGGCGAATCGGCCGAGGCGGCGCTGGCGGCCTACCGGCTGGCGGGCCTGGCCCTGGCCGAGGAGTACCACGACCTGCCCGACCACATCGCCGCCGAGCTGGAGTTCCTGGCCTGGCTGGGTGAGCAGGCCCTGGCCGCCCAGGAATCCGGCGACGAGGAACAAGCCAGGTTGCTCCTGGCCCAGCAGCAGGCGTTCTTGAGCCAGCAGGTGCGGCCCTGGCTGCCGACCTTTTGCCAGCGTGTGGAGCAGGCGGCCCGGCTGCCTTTCTACCACGAACTGGCCCGGCTGGTAGAGCCGCTCCTGGCCGCCGTCCCCCTGCCATCGTCATCATATTGATTCCCGGAGGAAAGCAGATTATGAGCAAAGCAATGCTGATTGATACCTCGAACTGCCTGTTCTGCAACGCCTGCACCGTCGAGTGCAAGCGGGAGAACAATATCGTGGTGGGCAAAGGGATCTTTTGGACCCAGATGCTCACCCATGAAGTGGGCCAGTACCCGCATGTGCGCCAGTATTACCACAAGCGGGCCTGCAACCACTGCACCCAGGCGGCCTGCGTGGACGTGTGCCCCACCGGCGCGCTGTACCACCACCCCGATGGCTTTGTGGTGCTGGACCAGAGCAAGTGCAACGGCTGCGGCTACTGCACCCAGGCCTGCCCCTTCCATATCCCGCAGTTGGATGTGGTCAATCCACTAACCGGTGAGGCCAAATCCAACAAGTGCACCTTTTGCGTGCAGCGCACGGCCAACGGCGGCGCGACCGCCTGCTCGCTGGCCTGCCCCTTTGGCGCCATCCACTACGGCGACCGGGACGAGTTGATCGCCCTGGGCAAGGAGCGGGTGGAGGCTCTCAAGGCTCAGGGGGTGAGCAAGGCCCGTCTCTATGGCGAGCACGAGCTGGGGGGCCTGCATGTGCTCTATGTACTGGAGGAGGAGCCGGAGGTTTATGACCTGCCCAGCGATCCCAAATACCCGGCCATGGTCACGCTGTGGCAAAAGCTCCTGCAGCCGGTGGGGCAGGTGGCCTTTGGCGCGACCATCGTCGGCGCGCTGGCGGCCTTTTTCGTCGCCCGGCGCAACGTCAAGATGGAGGAAGTAGAATGAGCGTCCGATTAAGAGGCAGCAACTCGATCATCCAGATCCGCTGGATCCCCAAGTACACCACCCTGGAGCGCTTCCTGCACTGGGTACACACCGCCACATTCATCCCCCTGGCGTTGACCGGGTTCGTGCTCTTTGCTCCCTGGCTGCACCAGTTGGCCCAGGGCGAAGCCGGCACCACGATCCGGCTGATCCACCGCATCGCGGCGGTGTTCTTTGGCGGCGTGCCCATCGTCTACGCCATCGTGCAACCCCGCCGGATGTGGCTGAATTTGAGAGAGTTCCTGAGCTTCAGCAAGTACGACCTGCTGTGGCTGAAGGGGGCGTTCCCCTACTATGTGTTGGGCCGCCACGGGGAGATGCCACCCCAGCCGCGCTTCAATACCGGCGAGCGGCTGACGGCGCTGGTCATGGTCCTGGGCACCATCGTCTTTGGCATTACCGGCCTGACGATGTGGTTCCTGAAAGGCATCATGCCCACGAATCTGTACCTGGTGATGGTCTTTTTCCACGACCTGATGTTCATCGTCACCTTTGCCATGTTCCTGATCCACTTTTACCTGGCCGTCGTGCACCCCATGATGTGGCAGAGCCTGGTGAGCATGCGCTACGGCGTCGTGTCCGAGTCCTATGCCCGCGAGCACCACGCGGCGTGGTACTATGGCGAGAAACGCGCCAGGGAGATGTGGGAACAGCATAAAGCGGGAGGAGCGCACTAGGGCGCTCCGGCGCAGGCGCCCGCCGTCCAATACGCCTATGACCCTTCGCCCCGGAGGGTTTTAGGAAGTCTCTTCGCGATGGGACCCGGCGTCTCTCAGGCGCCGGGTCCCTGTCGTTCAGCCGCTGGCTCCCCAGGCCTTCGAGTGGCACATGAGCGCTGCCAGGCCGCGGGCGGTGCCATTTGACTTCTTGCCTTGGGCCAACGGCAGCGTCTGTAACCCGACCGATGAGCATTTCCCGTCATTTTTCGGGATGGCTCAAAATTGGTTGACACTTTCTGCGCCAGCCGATTTTCTCGGCAAACTGAACCGTCCCCTTACGCTGCTGCCCTGAAATTTTGACACATTCCCAACCAATGGTACAATAAAGCCTGTACCGGGCACAACAGGGTGCCCGTTGGTCTTGGGAGGTTAGGAGATGACGACCGAGAAAACGGCGGATCCGTCCGCCGTTCAAGTTTCTAAAGAGGCTCAGGCCCGTCCATCGCGCCCGCACGGCTACGTGACGCTCTTTGGCACCTGGTGCAAGGGCTGTGGCCTGTGCATCGAGTTTTGTCCACAAAAGGTGTTCGAGGCGAATGGCCAGGGCCGGCCGGTGATCGCCCATCTGGAGCGGTGCACGGCCTGCCACTGGTGCGATACCCATTGCCCTGACATGGCCATCACCGTCCGCCGGCTGGAACCGGAGGAGGTGGAGGAGTTGATCAAACAGGGCGTGCTGCCGGCAGGAGGTGATCGGTGACGACCGCATTGGACATCCCCAATCCCCGGTTGATCCAGGGCAACAACGCCTGTGCGTTGGGGGCCCTGGCTGCCGGGTGTCGCTTCTTTGCCGGCTATCCCATTACCCCCTCTTCCGAGATCGCCGAGTTCATGGCCCGCGAGCTGCCCAAGTTGGGCGGCAAATTCATCCAGATGGAGGATGAGATCGCCAGCATCGCGGCGGTGATCGGCGCGTCGGTGGGGGGCCTGAAGGCGATGACCGCTACCAGCGGCCCCGGCTTTTCCCTGATGCAGGAGAATATCGGCTATGCCGTCGCTGCCGAGATCCCCTGCGTCATTGTCAACGTGATGCGCACCGGCCCAAGCACCGGGTTGCCCACCAGCCCCTCGCAGGGCGACGTGATGCAGGCCCGCTGGGGCACCCACGGCGACCACCCCATCATCGCCCTGGCCCCGGCTTCGGTGCGGGAGATGTTCGACCTGACCGTGGAGGCCTTCAACCTGGCCGAAAAGTACCGCACGCCGGTCATCCTTCTGGCTGACGAGGTGGTAGGCCATATGCGCGAAAAGGTCGAGCTGCCCGCTCCCGAGTCGGTGCCGAGGGTCA
This sequence comes from Anaerolineae bacterium, assembly GCA_034435455.1. Classification (GTDB taxonomy): domain Bacteria; phylum Chloroflexota; class Anaerolineae; order JAAYZQ01; family JAAYZQ01; genus DAOTXL01. Next base: position 44,153 of record DAOTXL010000002.1, on the reverse strand, counting down.
ACCGCCAGATGCCCGGCGTGCCGCCCGAATGGTACGAACCGTTTGGCACCCCCCCCTCGGACGTGCCGCCGTTAGCCCCCTTTGGTGAGGGCTATCGCTATCATATCACCGGCCTGCTACACGATCCGCGCGGCTTTCCCACCGAGCGGCTGGACGAGATCCAGCCCTGGCTGGAGCGGCTGTTCCGCAAGATAGACCGCCACCTGGAGGAGATCTGTCAATGGGAGGAAGATGGCATCGAGGATGCCCGGGTGCTGGTGGTGGCCTATGGCGCAACGGCGCGCTCGGCGCGGCAGGCGATCAAAATGGCCCGGGCCCGCTATGGCCGCAAGGTGGGGCTGTTGCGACTCAAGACGCTGTGGCCCTTCCCCGAGGCGGTGGTCGAGCGGCTGGCGGAGGGGGTGCAGCGGGTCATTGTCGCCGAGATGAATCTGGGGCAGATCGCGCTGGAGGTGGAGCGGGTGGTGGGCCGCAGGAAGGTGATGCGGGTGGGCCGCGCCGATGGCCAGCTCGTAACCCCCGACGAAATCCTGGATGCCATCCGCGCCCCACAGGCCGAATCCTCGCTGCGCCGACCGACACTGGCCCGATAGGAAGGAAAAAAATGCAACGACACGATCAGGGGACGTACGAACTTCTGCGCCATCACAAAAAGTTCCCGCACGTCTGGTGTGCCGGCTGTGGCATCGGCATCGTCATGGGCAGCCTGCTGCGTGCGGTGCAAAAGCTGGAACTGAACCAGGACGACGTAGCGGTCGTCTCGGGCATCGGCTGCACAGGGCGGATGCCGGTTTACATGGATTTCAACACGTTGCACACCACCCACGGCCGGGCACTGGCCTTTGCCACCGGCCTGAAGCTGGCCCGGCCGGAGATGGAGGTGATCGTCGTCATGGGCGATGGCGACGCCCTGGCCATCGGCGGCAACCACTTTATCCACGCAGCCCGGCGCAACATCAATCTGACGGCCATCGTGGTGAACAACAGCATCTACGGCATGACCGGCGGGCAGTCGTCGCCGACCACGCCGCTGCAGGCCTTTTCGGCCACGGCCCCCTACGGCCACATCGAGCCGCCCTTCCCCATCTGCGAGCTGGCCATGGCCGCCGGCGCCTCCTTTGTCGCCCGGAGCACGGTCTATCACGTGACCGAACTGGACAGGCTGATGGAGCAGGCCATCCGCAAGCGCGGCTTTGCCCTGCTGGAGGTGGTCAGCTACTGCCATACCACCTTTGGCCGGGCCAACAACCTGAAATCCCCCATCGAGATGATGCGCCAGCTCAAAGACAACTCGATCACCATCCAGGCGGCGAAAAAACTGGCCGAGCAGGGACAGGAGATGCCGGCCACCCAGATTGTGCGCGGCATATTCCGCGACGAGGACAGGTTGGAATACACCGAACTGTACGACCAGATGATCGAAAAGGCTCACGGCGCGCCGTTGCCGCGCAAGCGGGCAGTGCGCCGGGGATGGTTCTAACTCGACATTGTTGATTTGACCTCACCCCTACCCCCTGGCCCCCTTCCCTTTCCGAATTCGGAATTCGGAATTCGGAATTCGGAGGGGAGGGGAAGGGGGTTGGGGGATGGGGTGAGGTCCACCTTATTTTTGCCGATCCGTGAACCATCCCACAAGATCTGAGGATTGAAGGATATGGACAAGGTACGAGAGGCAGCCCGGCGGGCGCTGGAAGATCGATATGAGGTGCGCCTGGCCGGAGAAGGGGGACAGGGGATGATCCTGGCCGGCGTCATTCTGGCCGAAGCAGCGGCCGTGCATGACGGACTGAATGCCGTCCAGACCCAGAGCTACGGCCCTGAAGCACGGGGGGGAGCCAGCCGCTCCGAGGTGATCATCGCCCGGGGGGAGATCGATTACCCCAAGGTCATGGCCGCCGACCTGCTGCTGTGCATGAGCCAGGAAGCCTGCGACAAGTTCTACCCCCAGGTGAAGGACGACGGCTGCATCATCGTGGATTCGACCCACGTCAGCCGGGTGCCCAGCCACCGGGCCATTGCCGTGCCCATCACCCAGATAGCCGAAAGGGAGACCGGGCGGCGGATCACGGCCAGTATGGTCGCCCTGGGCTTTTTGAGCGGGTTGAGCGGGGTGGTCAGCAAGGAGGCCCTGGAAAAGGCGGTGGCCGACCGGGTGCCGGCCGGCACCGAGGAGATGAACCTGAAAGCCCTGGCCGCCGGCTTTGCCGAGGCGGAACGCCTGCGCAACGCGGGAGGAGAACCCTTGTGCGCCTGAGGGGCAGAGGCTGCGACGAGAGGCCGGGGGCAGGAAAGGAGCGACCATGTCACCCATACCCAAAGCAGACGCCCTGAGGTTGGCCGGCACTGCCCGGGACCTGGGCGCCGAGGCGCTGCGCGGCCTCCTGGAACAGAACGAGGCCGGCCGCTGGACCGTCGGCCACATCGAGATCGAATCGTGGCTGTCGCGCTACGCCGGCCAGGAACTAGTCCTGGCCGTGGCGCCCATCGAACAGGACCGGCCTGCCGGCTACGTCCGCACTTGCCGCACCTGCGGCACCGAATACGAGGGGCCCACCTGTCCCCATTGTGAAGCGATCCGCCGCCGGTTACGCAGGGAGTGAGGAGATGGGAGGGCAAAGGGAAAAAGGTTCTCTGGCCGGGATCGGCGCGCTGCTGACCCTGGTTGCGGCGAGCCTGAGCCTGGCTATCCTGGCCGAACCTGCCCAGGGCCTCACCGATCCGGCCCTGCTGGAGCATGGCGACCCGGCCGGCGATCTCTCATTGCCTGCTCTTCAGGCGGTCACGGCCACCGTTTTCCTGCCGCTGGTCCACCACATGCCGGTCGCTAACGTGTGGCAGGCCGAGTACTATTCCAACCCCAACCTGGCCGGCATGCCGGTCTACCAGGCCACAGAAAAGCGGGTGGACTATGCCTGGGGTACCGGCGCTCCCACCGGCCTGCCGCAAAACCTCTTTTCCATCCGCTGGACAGGTTGGTGGAATTTTGAAGCAGGCGAGCACACCTTTTTTGTCTTTGCCGACGACGGCGTGCGGCTATGGCTGGATGACCGGCTGCTGATCGATCGCTGGCAGACGGGCGGAGAGGACTATTATGGCACGGCCACCGTCAGTACGGCGGGCCTGCACCACCTGACACTCGAATATTTCGAGGAATATGGCTCGGCGGCCATCCGCCTGCACTGGCGGCGCACCGACCTGTATCCGCGCTGGTACGGCCGGTACTACCAAAACCCGTGGGTCGAGTCGCCTGACAAATATCGCCAGACCGACGATACCATCGAATTCGATTGGGGGGAGGACAGCCCCACCGGTCTGCCCACAGACGGCTTTTCGATCTCCTGGAGCGCCACCCCCCTCTTTGAGGCCGGCAGCCATCGTTTCTCCATCTATGCCGACGATGGGTATCAGCTTTTCATAGACGGCAGCCGGGTTCAGGAGGGCGGTTGGGCCGACGGACAGGGTGGCGGCGGTGAAGATGCCCGGTACGATCTGACGGTAGATGCGACAGAATCGCATCAGATTACCTTTAACTTTCACGACCGGGGTAGCCTCGCCGAGGCCCGTCTGTGGATCCAGTCCCTGGACCAACCCAGGTGGACGGCGGAATACTATGGCAACAAGGACCTGAACGGTCTCCCGCTCACCACCAAACAGGAACCGGTGCTCTTTTACGACTGGGGGTTTGGACGGCCCTATGCGGCCGTGCCTGTGGATCGGTTTTCCGCCCGCTGGACCGGGCAGCGTTATTTCCATGCCGGCTGCTATTGCTTTGGCCTCTTTGCCGACGATGGCGTGCGGCTGTGGGTAGATGGCGAACTGCTGGTGAACCGGTGGGAGGATGGCCGGGCGACCTACTACAGCCCGGCCACCTACCTGGACAGCGGCTACCACGAGGTGGTGGTGGAATACTACGAGAACACCGGCGAAGCTGAAATCAGGCTGTGGTGGGAATAAGCAGCCCATGTTTTTCGACGAAGCCCGGATCTATGTCAAAGGGGGCGATGGCGGCGATGGCTGCATTGCCTTTCGCCGTGAAAAGTTCGTCCCGTTTGGTGGCCCCAGCGGGGGCAACGGTGGCGCCGGCGGCAATGTGTACCTGGTCGCCGACTGCAACCTGAACACCCTCGTCCATTTCAAGCAACAGGTGCACTTTAAAGCCGGCCGGGGCGGACGGGGCAGCGGCAAAAACCAACAGGGCAGGCGGGGTGAGGACCGGTTGATCCCCGTGCCGGCAGGGACCGTAGTCTATGACGCCGACTCGGGCGAGTTTCTGGGCGACCTGGTGGAAGAAGGCCAGCGCGTGCTGGTGGCCCGGGGGGGGCGCGGCGGGCGGGGCAACGCCGCCTTTGCCTCCCCCCCCCACCAGGCCCCCCACCTGGCCGAGCATGGCGAACCGGGCCAGGAACGCCGGCTGCGCCTGGAGCTAAAGCTCATCGCCGACGTGGGCCTGATCGGCATGCCCAACGCCGGCAAAAGCACCCTGCTTTCGGTTGTCAGCGCCGCCCGGCCCAAAATCGCCGACTATCCGTTCACCACCCTCCAACCCAACCTGGGCGTGGTCACGCTGGACGGCTACCAGAGCTTCGTCCTGGCCGATCTGCCGGGCCTGATCGCCGGGGCCAGCCAGGGGGCGGGGCTGGGCCTCCGGTTCCTGCGCCATGTGGAGCGCACCCGCCTGCTCCTCCACCTGCTGGATGGCGCCTCAGCTGACCCGCTGGCCGACTATGAGACGATCCGGGCCGAGCTGGCGCAGTATAGCCGGCCCCTGGCCCTCAAACCCCAGATCGTGGTGCTCAACAAGATGGACCTGCCGGCGGCTCAGGCCTGGTGGCCGCGGTTGCAAGAGGCGATGCGCGAACGGGGGGTGGAAGCCCATGCCATTTCGGCGATCAGCGGGCAGGGGGTGCCGGCCCTGATGCGCCGTACCTTCGATCTGCTGCAAAGCCTGCCCCCACCCGAACCGGCCGACGAGGAGATGGCCCTCTTCCGCCCGGCAGAGGAGGCGGAGGAGGCTTTTACCATCGTCCGGGAGGCGGACGGCTGGCGGGTGCGGGGGGTCCGCGTCGAGCGGGTGGCAGCCATGACCCCCTTTACCCTGCCCGAAGCGGTAGCCCGTTTCCAGCGCCAGTTGGAAGCGATGGGCGTCACAGCAGCGTTGGAAAAAGCCGGGGTCCGGCCCGGCGACCTGGTGCGCATCGGCGGACAAGAACTGGAATGGCAGGCCTGATCCGCCGCCTGGGCATCCTGGGCGGCACCTTCGACCCGATCCACCACGGCCACCTGGTCGCCGCCCAGGAGGTACAATATCGGTTGGCGCTGGACCGGGTGCTGTTCGTCCCGGCCGGGAGGCCCCCCCACAAGCCCCACCGGCCGATCTCGCCTATTCACCACCGGCTGCGGATGGTCGAGCTGGCCATCGCCGGCAACCCCCATTTCGCCCTGTCCCGGGTGGACGCCGAACGGCCTGGCCCGTGCTACACGGTGGATACCCTTCAACTGCTGCGGAGCGAGTGGGGGGCGGGGCCGGCCTTTTTCTTGATCATCGGGGCCGACTCCCTGGCCGACCTCCTGACCTGGTACCGGCCCCAACGCCTGCTCGAACTGTGCGAGCTGGCGGTAGTGGCCCGCCCCGGCATCCAGGTGGACCTGCCCAGGCTGGAGGAAGACCTGCCGGGCCTCACCGGCCGCGTCCATCCGGTGCCGATGCCGTTGTTAGAGATCTCCTCCAGCGACCTGCGGGCCCGGGTGCGGGCCGGGCAGCCCATCTCCTACCTGGTGCCGCCTGCCGTCGAAGCGTACATCCGGGAGCAAGGGCTCTATCGGTAAAAGCCACTCCAAGTGCCCGGCACCTGAGAGCGCACACCAGCACGCGCAGGCCCCGTGCCCCCAATTCACAAGTCGCTGTGACGCCACCGATCCCGGCCTCTACGACGATGAGGTCATAGTTCACGTTGCAGAAGCACGACACGGATTACACGGATGTTTATCGCACACCAGTGCGCACACCGTGTGGTTTGCAACTTGAAAGAACCCTACCCCGTGTGCCGGTTTGCCCCGGTGAGACCTGCAACGGGATGGGGGTCGGGAAAACCGCTGCGCCGAGGGTCAGGCCTTCGGCTCCAGAGCGTTTGGCATCCAGCGCAGGATGTGGTATACTCCTGGCTGAACCGGATGAAACCAAAAGGAGACCGAGATGGGCCTGGCCGTCTGGCGTGATATTTCTCTGCTGTGGCTGATCCTTTGGGCGCTGATCCCTGCCCTCATCCTGGGCGCGATCCTGTTCTACGCCATCAAAGGGATGCGCCGGCTGCGGCAACTGGCCGGGCAGTACCTGCCCCTGGCTCAGGCAAAGGCCGCCCTGGTGGCCGACCGGACGGAAGCGATCGGGCACAAAATCGTCAGCCCGCTCATTGCCGTACAGGCCAGGGCCGCACAGGTGAACGGCATCGTCCAATCGGTCTTGTCAAGGAGGAAGAACGTATGAATCCCAGGCAGAAAAGCGTGGTCGTGGGGGCAATCCTGGGCGCCATCCTGGGGGCGGTGGGCGGATACCTGTTCACCCGCGGGTTGGAGCTGCCCCGTGAGGAGGAGGGAAAGGCCCAGGCCCTCTCCCTGCGTTCCGTGCCGCCCGGCGAGGTGGTCAAGCTGTTTATCTCCATCATGGGCGTTCTGCGCGGCATCGCCGAACTGGGCGAGCGGCTCTAATCAGGGCCAAAGGCCCCTGGCCCTTCCGGGGTCCGGGACCTGGGGACAGAGCCTGAGAACGGGTTGACATCCCCCCAGTTCGGGGTTATAATCCTGTCCAGACCCTGGCTCATCGTCGAGCAACCGTGAGCATGCAAGGAGGCATAGAGGTGTACGAAATCCTGGCCAAAGAAGACCTGGCCCCCGTGACCAGGTTGTTTGTGATCAAGGCCCCCGCCGTCGCCCGCAAAGGCCGGGCCGGCCAGTTTGTCATTGTCCGACTCCACCAGGAGGGGGAACGCATCCCGTTGACCATCGCCGACTACGACCGTGAGGAGGGGACCCTCATCCTGGTCGTTCAAGAGGTGGGCAAGACGACGATGCAGATGGGCACCCTGCAACCCGGCGACCACCTGGCCAGCGTGACCGGTCCCCTCGGCATTCCCAGCCGGATCGAACGGTATGGCACCGTGTTGTGCGTCGGTGGCGGGGTGGGCATCGCCCCCCTCTACCCCATTGCCCGCGCGCTGAAAGAGGCAGGCAATAGCGTGCTGTCCATCATCGGGGCGCGCTGCCGGGAGCTGCTGTTTTGGGAAGAGAAGATGCGCTCCGTCAGCGACGAGCTGATCGTCTGCACCGACGACGGTTCCTACGGGCGCAAGGCGCTGGTCACCCTCCCCCTGAAAGAGATGCTGGAGGCGGGGCGGCCCGTGGACCGCATCTGGGCCATTGGCCCGGCGATCATGATGAAGTTCTGCGCCCTGACCGCCCGCCCCTTCGGCGTGCCTATGGAGGTCAGCCTCAATTCGATCATGGTGGATGGCACCGGGATGTGTGGCGCCTGCCGCGTCGAGGTGGGGGGCCAGACCCGCTTTGTGTGCGTGGACGGGCCCGAGTTCGACGGCTATCAGGTGGACTGGGACCAGTTGCTGGCCCGACAACGCATCTACCTGGAGCAGGAAAAACTGGCCGTGGACAGGTGGCAGCAGGAGTGTCGGTGCAGCGGTTAGGGAGGAGATGACCATGTCGGAAGCGATCAAGACCATGTCCCAGGCCGAGCGGACCCGGATCCCGCGCCAGCCGATGCCGACCCAGGACCCGCAAGCCCGGGTGCACAATTTCAACGAGGTGGCGCTAGGCTTGCCTGAAGAAGCGGCCATGCTGGAAGCGGCCCGCTGCCTGCAATGCAAAAAACCCAAATGCATCGAAGGCTGCCCGGTGGGGGTGAACATCCCGGCCTTTATCGAGCGGCTGCGCGAAGGGGATCTGCCCGGCGCGGTGCGCTCCCTCAAAAGCGACAACAACCTGCCGGCCATCTGCGGCCGGGTCTGTCCCCAAGAGACGCAGTGCGAGGCGGTCTGTGTGGTCGGCAAGAAAGGGGAGCCGGTGGCCATCGGCCGGCTGGAGCGTTACGTGGCCGATTGGGACCTGGCCCACCCTTCACCGCCGCCCTCCCTGCCGCCCCCCAGCGGCAAACGGGTCGCCGTCATCGGCTGCGGCCCGGCGGGGCTGACCTGCGCCGGCGACCTGGCCCGCTATGGCCACCAGGTGACCATTTTCGAGTCGCTCCACGCCCCCGGCGGCGTGCTGATCTATGGCATCCCCGAGTTCCGCCTGCCCAAACAGATCGTCCACGCCGAGGTCGAGTATGTCCGCAGCCTGGGGGTAGAGATCTGCCTGGATACGGTCATCGGCAAGACCTATACCCTGGATGAGCTGTTGAACGAGCAGGGCTACGACGCCATCTTCCTGGGCACCGGCGCCGGCCTGCCGATGTTCATGCGCATCCCCGGCGAAAACTATAACGGCGTCCTGTCGGCCAACGAGTTCCTGACCCGCGTCAACCTGATGAAAGCCTATCTCTTCCCCGAGTGGGATACGCCGGTCAAGGTGGGGCGCAAGGTGGCGGTGGTCGGCGCCGGCAACGTGGCCATGGATGCTTCGCGCTGCGCCCTGCGGCTGGGGGCCGATGAAGTGCACATCGTCTATCGTCGCTCGCGCGACGAGGTGCCGGCCCGCGCCGAGGAGGTGCATCACGCCGAGGAAGAGGGGGTCCTCTTTGACTTTCTCACCAACCCGGTCGAGATCTATGGCGATGAGAAGGGGTGGGTGCGCGGCATGCGTTGTATCCGCATGAAACTCGGCGAACCGGACGCCAGCGGCCGACGTCGCCCGCTGCCTATCGAAGGCTCCGAGTTCGACATGGAGGTGGATATGGTGATCATGGCCCTCGGCACGCAGCCCAACCCCCTGGTCTTTGCCGACTCGGGAGGGTTGGAGCGAACGCGCCACGGCACCGTGGTGGCCGACGAGGAGACGGGCCGGACGACCAAAGAGCGGGTGTGGGCCGGCGGCGATATTGTCACCGGCGCGGCGACAGTCATCTCGGCCATGGGCGCCGGCAAACGGGCCGCCGCCGACATAGACCGTTTCCTGCGTGGGGAAGCAGCTACGGCCTGGCAACTCTGAAAACGCGCCCCGCAACCGCCGCTGGAACTGCGGTCAGCATCGAGGCAGGACTGTCCCGTATCCAGCCCGGCTGGCCCTATTCATCGTTCAGGAGCTGCTGCAAGCTATCATACGGCGAGCGGTAGCCACGGGCGATCATATCGCCGAGGAGCTTGTCTGCTTCCTCCACGCTCAGAGCCAGTCTGAAAACCACCAAGGACACGAAGGACACAAAGAATTTCTGTCAATTTCCTCTCACTTCTTTGCCCTGTGCGCCTTCGTGGTAGACTTTTCAGACAAGCTCTCAGAAAAGCCCAATCCCTGCGCCGGGCAATAGCCAGGCAGGCAGCCTCGCCACGATCAAGCCGCCGCAGCAGTGACCGGAAAAGGCAGACCTCCTCCTCATCCCCCAGCGACACCAGCTCTATCCACCCCACTCCGCTATGGGATGGATACCTGGCCTTCGATGCCGGCGTAAAAGCCATACCCCTCTTCGAGGCCATCCAGGATCTCTTCAAAAACCTCATTGGGGAGATACAGCCGTCCATGAACCTGTTTCAGCAGGTCCAGCCGGCCCACTGCGGCCAAGTTGGACAGGACTGTGGTATTAACCAGCGCCTTCACGGACGATCCGCTCCATGGCCTCGATCTCTTCGTGCGCCTCTTTTTCGGTCTCTAAACCCAGGCGCGGCTCCACGCCCCGGCTCAGGAGGATCTCGCGCATGCGCTCCCAGGAAACCCCGGCCAGCGCTGCCGCCTTGGCCAGTGAGATTTCCTCCCTACGATAACGGTGGATGGCGACTTCCGCAATTGCGGCCGTTCGGACAACAGGGCGCGCACCGCATCCTGGATCACTGCTCCTTCGTCTTCGTACAACCCTGCCGCAACGAAATCCCTGGTCTTCCAGCTTCCATCACTCCATCCCCTGAACCAGAACTTCAAGTACCGTGCCTCAACCAAGGGCGTGGGATACCTCCCTATTCAGGTCATGGCCCGCCCCTGCCCGGCCGGGGCCGGGGCCGGGACCTGGTCTATTCCCTGGCCACCACATTTACCTCGGGCAGCAGCAGGTAGGGCATGCACAGCCCGCCGTACACCCACAGGGTCTCCTGGCTGATCGCCGTCACCTCCTTCAGCAGGTCGTAGACGTTGCCGGCGATGGACACATTCTTCACCCGCCCTACGATCTCCCCCTTCTCGATCTTGAACGCCAGGCTCAGCGGGTTGGAGAATGCGCCGGAGACGATGTTGCCCTGGCCCAGGCCGAGGACATCCTCGACCAGCAGCCCCTCGTCCATGCCGGCGATCATCTCGGCCAGGGGGGTGCTCCCGGCGGCCAGGATCAGGTTGGTCGGTTCGGGGGCCGGCGGGGTGAACAGCCGGCGCGAGCCGTTGCCGGTTGACTCAACGCCCGCCTGGGCGGCCGTCTTGAGATCGTACAAAAAGCCCTTCAACACCCCATCCTCGACCAGCACGTTGCGGCGATGGGGCACCCCTTCGTCATCGTAGGGGGCGCTGCCATACCCGCCGTCCAGCGTCCCATCGTCCACAATGGTTACCCTGGCGTCGAACAGCTTTTCGCCTATCTTGTCCCGCAGGGGCGAAATACCGGTGAACACATTCTTGCCGTTCAGCCCTTCCAACAACGGCAGGCCCAGCACCAGCGCCCCGGTCGGCGAAAAAAGCACCGGCATCCGGCCACTGCGCAGGGTCGTGAGCGTGCGGGCCAGTTTCAGCCTGTCCACCAGGCGGCGGACAAAGGCCAGATAATCCTCTTCCCAGACGGTTGTGCCGAGCATATCGTACAGGATCAGCACGTCGTCCCCTTCGATGCGGTTGACCTCTGCCCCGATCGACAGCGGCGACCGCCGGAAAAAGGCCTCGACGCCAGCCTGGTTCTGGATTTCGATCTGCTGCACGCTCCGATTGAGGCTGACGTTGACCCGCACCTCCGGATCGGCGGCCAGGACCAGGTCAACGATTTCCTGTCCGATTTCCACCAGACGGGCCATAGACAGCCCTGGGATGGCCGGGTCGAACGCCCTGACGGCGGGGGCCGCCTGCGGCGCCGGAAAGGTGATCGGCACCTCGTCGCCAAAGGCGGCCGATTCCAGGACATTGGCCAGCAGGCGATCCAACGCCTTCTCGTCGCTGGAGGCGGAGAACCCCAGCCGCCCGTTGCGGACCACGCGCGCAGCGAGGCCGCTTGTCTCCTCGACCTTGCCGGTCTTGAAGCGGTTGGCTTCGAATTCGACCGCCGTGGCCTCGTTTCGGATCTGGACGACCTCGACCTGCTCGGCCTGGCTGTGGAGTTGCTTCAAAAGGTCCATTTTTTCCTTTCCTCTACTTTCCGCCGATGATGACGTCCTGGATCCGCACGTGGGGCGCGCCAAAGGCCACCGGCAAGGGGTATTGGTTGCCTTTGCCGCAGCCGCCGGCGAAATGGATCCATTGAAAGTCGTTGCCGATGGCGTCAATGTTCATCAGGGTCGTGAACAGGTTGCCGGCCAGGATGACATCTTTGACCATCTCGGCGATCTGGCCGTTGCGGATCATGTAGGCATAGCCGGAGCTGAACGAAAAGTTCTCCAGCGCCGTCTGACCCCCGTAGGCGTGGCAGGCATAGACACCCAGGGTGATCCCGCCGATCATCTCCTCAAACGAGGTCGTCCCGGCTTCGATGGCCGTATTGGTCATGCGGACGATGGGCGGATGGCGATAGTTGACGGCCCGGGCATTGCCGGTAGGCAATTCGCCCATCTTGGCCGCCGTTTCGCGGGAGTGCAGTCGTCCAACCAGGATGCCGTTCTTGATCAGATCGTTGCGGCGGGTGGGGGTGCCTTCGTCGTCGTACCGGTGCGTGCCGCGCAGGCCGGGGATCGAGCCGTCGTCGAATACGGTCAGGAGATCCTGACCAAAGCGCCGGCCCAGGACCATCATCTCCCGCGCCTTGGGGTTCTCGTACACAAAATCCGATTCCGACAGGTGCCCAAAGGCCTCGTGGATGAACACCCCGGCCAGGACCGGGTCAATGACCACCGGGTATCTTCCGCCGACCACCGTTTCGGCGCGCAACAGGTCCACCGCCCGCCGGGCTGCCGTCTGGGCCAGATGTTCGCAACCTTGCACAAAGTCAAAGCCGCGCTGTCCTGACCGTGTTTCGTGGGCGCTCTGGACATTATCGCCGTCGCGGGCCACCGCGGCCACAGACACGCTCACCATCGGCCGCTCCTCCTCAATGAAGGTGCCGTCGGAAGAGGCAAAGGTCACCTGGGTGAACGAATCGCCATAGTAGGTCTGGGTGTCCACAATCTTGTCGCTGAAGGTGAGCAGGATGTGGTTGTAGCTCTCGGCCAGCGCCTTCTTTTCTGCCATCGAGATCCCGCGAAAATCGCGCCCGCCATCCAGCGAGGCGAGGATCCGCTCTTGCACAATCGGGATCGGGGCCAGTTCGATCGGCTGCTCGCTGTGAGCTGCCCGGGCGCATTGGTAGGCCTGTTCCACCCGGCCTGGCAGATCGTCCAGGCTGTTGAAGGTGACCACGCCCCAGCCGTTGTTCCGACACAGGCAACGCGCTATCCCACCCGCGTCCACCACCGCGCTGGCCGTTTCCAGATCCTTGCCGCGAAAGGCCACCGTGGTGGCCTCCCGCCGTTCGATGCGGATTTCGGTATAGTCTGCTTTGCTGCTTTTCAACGCAGCCTCGATCCTGTCTCGCATAAAAGCCCCTCCTTTTTCAGGGTAATCGGGTCAGCCACCAGCCAGCTCATTATACACCTCTATAAGCGGCCGGTCAAAGGTGCCGGTGCACGCGGATCGAGGGGCCGGGTGGGCTGCCTCACCCAGCCTGGCGTTGGCCCTTGGACCTGTTGTTCGCCCTGTCAGCCTCGGTTCCTGGGCCGGACACCCGGCATACCGGGCATGCCAGGAGGGCCACCGGCCCCCACCGGGTCCCGTCTCTCAACGCTTTAAAAAAACAGGCCGGTTGCGGCCTGTGGTACAGGTTTTGCACCCTTGATCGGGAATGTGTCGAAATTTCAGGTCAGCGGGGGGCAGGGCAAAGCCGGAGACGCTAGCGGGTCAGTTCAAATGTGACGCTGACACGGGCGTTGACGTTGATCTGGCCGGGGGCCATGCTGCTGTCGGTCAGCCCCGAGACGCCACCCACCTCCTGGACGACATTCTGGATCATGCTTCCGCTCCAGCCAGAACCCCACCAGGCATTGTAGCCCGACCACCAACTGCTCTGCACCTCTTGAATCTCGAGCGGCTCACCAATCTTCTGGCCCAGCTCGCCGGCCAGGGCCACCGCTTTTTCTTGAGCCGCTTTGATGGCCAGCGCCCGTGCCTCGTCACGATGCTGGCGCAGTGCGGTGGTGCGGAACTCGATGCCGTGGACATAGTTGACGCCGGCACCCAGCGCATCGGCCAGCAGTCCCTCGAATCGGGACAGATCGCGCAAGGTGATCACGATCGTCTTGTGGACAAAATAGCCGATGAAATCGCGCTCTTCGTAATAGCCGTTGCGGTAGCGCGGCTCGATGCCCACATAGTCGGTCTTTACGTGCTCGGCGGGGATGTCATAGTCGGCGGCCAGGGCCAGCACGGCGTTGACGATGCGGTCATTCTCTGCCGTGGCGACGGCCATCTTTTTGTTCCAGGTCTCGACACCCAGGGTGAGGATCACTTCATCGGGCACGACGCGCACCTCGGCCTCGCCGCTGACGGTGATGCGGCGCGGCTTGGATGACGCCTCTGACGAGGAAGCCTGCCCCTGCCCTGTCCAGGCGGCGAGCGCCAGGACCAAGAGCAGGGCCAGAGCAACAGCGCCGGCCACGCCCGGCAATTTGTCTTTCATCGTTCCCTCCTATGCTTCGTGAGTTCGCTCTTGGTGAGCTTACCCACAGTGTAGCAGGGCTATGGGGCAGATTTGTGACAGAGCGGAGATAAACCGATGGCAGGTGGAGATCGCTTGAGAGAGCAGCCAATACCCGATAAGAAGTAACCCGGCAATGTTAAATATTGTCAAGGTAAAATCGTCAGGGAACGGGCAAAACAAAGGTCACAACCGTCCCCCGCCCTTCCTCACTTTCCAGCCACAGCCGTCCGCCGTGGGCCTTGACCAGCGCCTGGGCAATGGCCAGCCCCAGCCCGCTGCCGCCTTCAGTCCGCGAGCGGGCCCGGTCGGCGCGGTAAAAGCGCCCGCCGATGCGGGGCAGTTCCGCTGCCGGAATGCCGATGCCCTGGTCCTGCACCTGGACCTGCGCCGTCCCCTCTGGCCCGCTCCCCACGCGGACTGTCACGGTGCCACCAGGTCGTGAGTATTTGAGGGCGTTATCCAACAGGTTGACCAACACCTGCTCGACGCGATCAGGGTCGGCCAGGGCCAGCGGCGGGGTGGGGCCGGCCTCCACCTGCAACGACAGGTTACGCGCCCCGGCCTGGGGGGCCAGCTTTCGCGCCGTGGCGCGGGCCAACTTGACCAGGTCCAGCGGCTCGCGATGCAGGTTTAACGCCTCCGAGTCAGCACGGGAGAGGGTCAACAGGTCGTTGACCAGGCGGATGAGGCGGTCGGTCTCAACCTCGACGGTCTCCAGAAAGTGATCGCGGACCTCAGGATCGTCTACTGCGCCGGCCCGCAGCGTCTCAACCGTGCCCTTGATCGCCGTCAGCGGCGTGCGCAGTTCGTGGGAGACGTTGGCCACGAAATCGGTCTGTGCCTGGCGGGCAGTGCGCAGCCGGGCGATCATGTCGTTGAAGGTCCGGCTCAGGCGACCCAGGTCGTCATGGGTGCCGACCGGCACCTGGACATCGAGGTTGCCGGCGGCCACCGCGCCGGCCGCCCCGGTCAGGCGGTGCACCGGCCGGGCAATAGCCTGCGACAGCAGCAACCCCACCACACCCGACAATAACAAAGCGATGAAGGTGGAAAGGAGCCAGCGGAGGCGCAGAGCATGGAGCACGGCCTGGGCATCGCGCAGCGGCTGGCTGAGGTAGGCCACCCCCACCAGCC
Source organism: Anaerolineae bacterium (assembly GCA_034435455.1). Classification (GTDB taxonomy): domain Bacteria; phylum Chloroflexota; class Anaerolineae; order JAAYZQ01; family JAAYZQ01; genus DAOTXL01. The sequence goes on along the minus strand of DAOTXL010000002.1, from coordinate 29,008 downwards.
TGCCCTCGATCAGCACCGGCAGGGCTACTTTCATGATCGGTTCCCGGCCGGAGCGGTCGGTGTGGCTGGCATACCGCCCGGCCAGGGCTCGCGCTACCAGCAGATCGGCCCGCAGGTCGGCCCCCACCTCCGCCCCGTGGGAATCGGCCCGCACCACCCCCTGGGCGTCCAGGATGCGGATGTGGGTATCCAGCTCCGAACTGAGTTGCAGCGAGGCATCGGCCAGATAGGACAGGTCCACCTCGCCCAAGGGGATCTGTGTGGTCGGTGGCGCGACATTCTGCGCCCAGAGGGAGATGTTGCTCATGCGCTGCTGCTGGATGGTGTTATAGGCCGAGGCCGGTGCCTGGACGGGCGGTCCTTCGGCCATTGCCCCTGGGATGAGCGCCTGGGCAGTGATGCGCGCCTGGGCGATGAGGCCGGTCTCTATCGCCCGCAAAAAGTACCGTTCCAGCAGTGAGAGCAGCAAGAACCCCGACAGCCCCATGGCCACGACGATGACCGCCAGGTGGCTCAGTGTCAACCGCGCGCGAACGCTCGAAAACATCCCCCTGCCCCTTGTCTCTTGTCACCCGTCACCCGTCGCTTGCAGCTTGTACCCCACCCCGCGCACCGTAACGATGAGGGCCGCTTCTGGTACAACTTCCCGCAGCCTGGCCCGCAGCCGTTTGATGGCGGCATCCACCACCCTCAGGTCGCCGTAATAGTCGTAGCCCCACACCTGTTGTAGCAGTTGTTCACGGCTGAGGACCTGGCCGGCATGGCGGGCCAGGGTGTGCAACAGTTCGAATTCCAGGGCCGTTAACGCCAGTTCCACATTGCCCAGGCGAGCCTCGTACCGCGCCGGGTCCACCCTCAGGGTGCCGGCGCAGACCACGGCTGCCGTCTCTGCCGGTCGTGGCGTGGTCCGGCGCAGCACGTTCTTGACACGGGCCATCAACTCGCGCACGCTGAAAGGTTTGACCACGTAATCGTCGGCACCCAGCTCCAGACCGACCACCCGGTCCACCTCCGCATCGCGGGCGGTGAGCATGATGATCGGCACATCGCGTTCGCGCCGCAGCTCGCGACACACCTCCAGCCCATCCAGCCGTGGCAGCATCAGATCGAGCACGATCAGGTCCGGCTGTTCGCGCCGGGCCAGGGCCAGCGCCTCCTCGCCGTCGCGGGCAACGAGCACCTGATAGTTGGCCCGCTTCAGGTTATAAGCCAGCACCTCCACGATAGGTGGCTCGTCGTCTACGACCAGAACCTTGGGCATCCCTGTTCCTCCTGGCAGCAAATTCCCTCAGGCACCCCTTGATTTCACCAGAGACCGCCGAGAAGGCGAAAAATAGCCAGAAGCCTATGCGCCCTCTACTCCTGGCAGTAAATTCGCCGTCCACCCGAATAGTTTAACAGAAACTCGGCGTTCCGTCAAGGCATTTTGTGACAGAACGGGGGCAGGTTGATGAAAGCTGGGGGGTAAAGCCGCCTCAGAGGTTGTCCTTCTCCCTCTCCTCCCCCGCGCACGAAACCACCGCCTTGACCCGCTTGTTGAACGTCCGCCGGTCCAACAGCACCCGCCGGCCGCACCCCCGGCACTTGAGGCCGATGTCGGCGCCGAGGCGCACCACCTGCCATTCGTAGCTGCCGCAGGGGTGGGGCTTGCGCAGCCGGACCAGGTCGCCTATCTGGACGTCGAGGGGCACGGGCCACCTCCCGCCGAGGCCGGGGCCGGCCGCCCGCCCCCGGACGGCAACACCTGCCGCAGCAGATCGGGGCGGTTGGTGATGATCAGGTCCACGCCCTGCTGCGCCAGCCGCTGCATCTCTCCCGGATCGTCCACGGTCCACACGTGAAGGCGATAGCCTCGTTTCCTTGCCCAACGCACATATCTGTCGTCTACCAGGGTGTAGTGCGGGTGCAGGGCCTCCGGCTGCAACAGGGGGCGCAGCCAGGGGCGGCGTTGCATCAGAGGCATGTCGGGGGCATAGAGCAACCCTACAGAGACCCACGGATTGAGCCGCTTCACCCGCCACACGGCCAGCGGATTGAACGACGAGACGACGACCCGGTCCAGCAGGTTGTTCTCTTCGATCAGGCGCACCACCGCCGCCGCCAGGCCGTCGTCGCGCAGGCTGGCCGCTTTCAGCTCGATGTTGAGCAGCAACCGGCTGCCAACGGCCTCTATCACCTCTTGCAGGGTGGGGATCTGTTGTCCGGCAAAGGTTCGATCAAACCAACTACCCGCGTCCAGCGCCCGCAGCTCGGCCAGCGTCCTGGCGCGCACAGGCCCCCGACCGTTGGTGGTCTTGTCCAGGGCCAGGTCGTGGATGACCACCACCGCGCCATCTTTCGAGAGCTGCACGTCGAACTCGATCCCATCGGCACCCAACTCGGCGGCCAGCAAAAAGGCAGCCAGGGTGTTCTCCGGGGCTTCATAGCTTGCGCCCCGGTGGGCAAAATTGAGCGGACGATCCATCCAATATCCAATAAGTAGATATCAAGCCATGGCCTTGCGCGGGCGGCCGATCAGCCTGCCGGTTTCCCAGACGACCAGCAGCGGGACGGCGTTAAAGATAGAGGAGTAGGTGCCCGACAGCAACCCCACCAGCAGCACCGCCACAAACTGCTTCATCGTGGCCCCTCCGAAGAAGAGGATGGCGATAAGCACAAAGATGGCGTTGAGCTGCGTGGCCAGCGAACGGTGCAGCGTCTCCAGCAGGCTGCGGTTAACCACCGTCTCGAACGGTTCGCCGCGCCGCTTGGGGACATTTTCGCGGATCCGGTCAAAGACCACGATGGTGTCCTGAACGCTAAAACCGACAACCGTCAGAACGGCGGTTAAAAAGAGGGCATCGGCTTCCCAGTTGAGCAGCAGGCCGGCCAGGGAAAACAGCCCGATCGTCACCAGAATATCGTGGATCATGGCGGCCACGGCGCACACGCCATAGCGGAAAGCGTTGGGCACCTTGCGGAACGCGATGACGATATAGGCAATGATGAAAAAGGCCGCTGCCAGCACCGCCCAGGTAGCAGCACGGGTCACCTCGGCGCCCACATTGGGGCCGACCAACTCGAAGCGCAGTTCCTCCACATCGCCGAACCTGTCGCGCAGGGTGTTCTCGATCTCGGCTTTGACCTGGGGGTCCATCGGCTTGCTGCGCACCAGAACCGTCCGCTCATCGGCGGTGGTCTGCACGACGGTTCCCAGAAAGCCCCGATCGGTAAACACCTGGCGCACCGGGGCCGGTTGGACCGGCTGGCTGAAGCGGAGTTCCAGCAGCGAACCACCGGTAAAATCGATCCCCAGCTTTACCGGTGCCCCAGACACTACAAACGAGTAGATCATCGCCACCAAGCCGGGCACGATGATCAGGGCCGAGAGCAAGAAATACCAGTGCCGTTTTTCTACAATGTTGAACATGTCCCAATCCTCCCCCGTTCTGCCCGGCTAGATACCCAGCAGCAACTTGTGGGCCTGGAGCTTCTCCCCCAACCGGTCGAAGAGCAGGCGGAAAAAGATGCGGGTAACGGTGATGGCGGTAAAGATGTTGATGATCACCCCCAACGCCAGAGTAATCGCAAACCCCTGAACGGTCCCGGCGCCGAAGCGGCTGCCAAACAGGTACAGGATAAAGCAGGTAATGAGGGTCGAGATGTTCGAGTCGCGGATGGAGGTCCAGGCCCGGCTGAAGCCGGCTTCTATCGCCGAACCAAAACCCCGCCCGGCGCGCAACTCTTCCTTCATCCGCTCAAAGACGAGGATATTGGCATCCACCGCCATGCCGGTGGACAGGATAAAGCCGGTGATGGCCGGCAGGGTCAGGGTGACCCCGGCAAAACCGGCAACGGCCACGCCAAAGGTGAGCAGGAGCAAGAGAGCACCGAGGACCGCCGGCCACACATCCCTCCGGTCCAGCAGGTAACTGACGATCATGACCAGGCTGATGAGGAGCAAGATAGGCCAGCCGGCCTTGTAGACGGCCAGGTTGAGCAGGCCGTAAAGGATCAGGGCCAGGTTGGCCAGAAAACCGGGCAGCCGGTAGTAGATCAGCATGAACAGCAACACAATGCTCAGGCCCACCACGCCGGCCCGGATGCTGCGCTGGACCGAATCCTGGCCCAGCGTCGGCCCGATGGAGCGGGTGGTCTCGACCCGCAGCGGGACGGGCAGCGCGCCGTAGCGCAGTTGGATCGCCAGTTGGTTGACCTCTTCCAGGGTAAAGTTTCCCGAAATCTCCCCCTTGCCTTCGGGAATGGGGCTTTTGATGTGCGGGCAAGAGATCACCTCTTTGTCCAGGACGATGGCCAGGTAATAGTAGGGGGCCTTGTCATAGTCGGCGTGGGCGGTGGTAAAATCGGCAAAGACCTTGGCCCCCGCGTCGCTCAGCTCAAAGGCGATGCCGAACTCACCGGTGGTGGGATCGCGGTAGGGGTTGGCGGCCTTGAGATCGCTGCCGGTCAGGACGGTGGCATAGACCCGCGTTGGCGTTTCCGGCGTCGGCGTAGGGGTCGGCCCGGTTTCCGCCGGCACGGCGTTGGTAGTGACGGCGGGCACTTCCAGGCTCAGGCCGGCGGTGGCGGTGATCGGGGCCGTGGTCGTCAGCGATGGGGTCGGCGTAAGCGTCGGGGATATGCTCCCGGTGGGGGTGACCGTGGCCCCCGGCTCAATGTCGTAGGTGGTTGCTCCACCTGACCAAAGCTGCGGATAGGTGGTCTGAATCACCGTGCCCGCCGGCAGAAAGGTGTTGCCGGCGTCCACGAATTCCAGCAGGCTGGTCTCCCGGATGGTGGCGATGGCCTGTTCCGGGTCCTCGACGCCCGGCAGTTCCACGATGATGCGCCGCTTCCCCTGGGTCTGTACCAGGGGTTCCACGACCCCCAGCGCATTGACCCGGTTGCCGATGATCTTGGCGGCCTGCTCAATCGCACCCGCCTCGATCTGTTGGTCAGCCGGCAGGTCTGCCTCCAGCAACACCTGGAGCCCTCCCTGCAGGTCCAATCCCTGTTTGATCCGGAAATCGCGGCTGAACGACCCGATGTGCAGGCCAGGGCTGTCAGGCAGGTCAACGTAAAGTGCCACGAGGGCCAGGACGATGATGACCATCAACAGGACCAGGTTTTTGTTTTTCATGTCTCGTATACAACTCCTCCCGGCAATGAGTGCCTCCAGGGCCCGGCGCGCGGCAGATGCTGCGCGCAAACGGTGCGATTATACTCCAGGCTCCCCCATCTGTCAAACCTCGGGGCCGGTTATTTTTGAAATTTTCGCCCGGATCGGTTATAATGGATAACCATGAGCGCCCGGTCTCTTGTTGCCAGCGATGACTATCGTCACACCCTGTCTGCCGGGGAACATGAAGCGTTCTACTTTGTATTCCTGTCCCCAGACCGCCCATTTTTCGGCTTCCTGCGCCTCCTGTTCAGCCCCGACCGCGTGCTGGAGATGGTCGTCCTGCGCCGGGATCGGGAAACCTGGTTTTCCCAATGCGAGGCCCCCTGCCCACCCGCCCTCTCGCCGGTCAGCCCCGTCGCCGGTCCTGGCCTCCACCTGGTTTGCGAGGAGCCGTGGCAAACCTGGCATGGCCACTGGCGAGGGCCGTTGCAGCAAGAGGGCAGCCACACAACGCAATCCTTTGAACTGGACCTGACCTTCCAGGCCACTACCCCACCGCTCCTTTACCGCTTTGGCCCCTATACCCAGGTGCAACAGGATGGCCACCTGGGGGGGCAGGTCGAGGGGGCAGGGGCAGGTTGGCGAGGAACGCTGATCGGATATCGAGACCGCAGTTGGGGGCAACGGCCTATGGGGGCCGCTTCCGGCTGGACGGTGGCCTGCCTGCCGGGGCGGTTCTACGCCGTCGTTGCCGAGACGGCCCCCCGGCCTGTCCGGTGGGGACAGTGTATCCTGGCCGATGGTCGCGTACAACCCCTGACCGCGCTGACCCTCACCGTCGGCGAGGCGGAATGGCGCCTCGAGGACCCGGTGGCCGGGCTGGGCCCCTGGCAGGCGCGGCGGCGAGAGCCGCCCCTGGTCGTCCACCTGGGGCCGGCAGGCCAGGAAGCGGTCCGCGATGCCCCCCAGCCAGGCGATCTGTACCGCGACGAGCTGGGACCGGTACTATTCACCTCTCCCCAGGGAGAAACAGAGGTCGGCTTTGTCGAACAAGCAAGGAGGCTGCCATGACCGAATGGTTGCTCAGCGGGCACAACACCCAGGAATCCACCGGCGTGGCCCGGCCGGTGACCGTGACCATGACCGAACGGGGCCTCGACGCCCAGATCAACTGGTTCCTTGGCCAATTGGCAGGGGACACCGCCGATTTTGACCTTTCCCTCAAACCCACCCAGGTCGTCCAGGGACGGCTCTACCTGAACATCAACTACTACGCCCGCAACATGGCCCTGGTGATGCCCTTTGACCCCGAATCGGTCGGCGCGCCGGCCGGCCTGGTGGAGGCCACCGCCCGCCCCTCGCTGAAGAGGCAGTTGGCCCTGCCGCCCCGCCTGCGCCGCACCTATCGCTGGGCGGCCGACTTTTACCGCCACACCCTGGCCGGGGTGGATCACCAACTGCGAGAAGTGTACCAGGCCCTGGCCGATAGGGCGGAGGACCCCTTGCCCCGCATCTGGCCCCTGTGCGAGGAGGAATTTTATGCCCGCTGCCGGGATACCGACCGGGCGCACATCGTCGTGGCCCTGACCATCACCGCTCTGGACGGCATTGTGCGCCGGCGAGCGCCGCAACTGCTCAACCTGTTCGTCGGCCAGGAGACGGCCACCTCGCTCCTCAGCCGGCGCATCTGGGCGCTGCGCGGCGTGGCCGAGCGTTGCGGCCCACCAGTCGTCCAGATGTTGCGCCAGGGAGTGGCCGACCTGGGCGCTTACGAGACGGTGCCCCAGGCCGCGCCCCTGGTCCACGGCGTCCGCGAGTTCATCCGGGAATACGGCCATCGCGGCCTGCGCTTCGAGGCCGATTTCGAGACCGAGCGGCTGGCCGACCGCCCCGATCACATCCTGCTGGCCATCGCCGCGCAGTTGGGCGAACAAGAGCCCCCCGAGGTGCGGGCCGACGCCACCTGGCAGGCCGCGCAGGAGGCATTGACGGCCATGCCCGCCACCCAACGCCCCCTCTGGCGGTGGCTGTTGCGCTGGGGTCGGCAACTGATCTCCTGGCGCGAGGACTCCAAGAGCAACATTGCCCTGCGCCAGGCGGTCTATGGCCGGGCAGCGCGCCACCTGGCCCGCCATTTCTACCCCGACCAACCGGACGACCTGGTCATGTTCTACACCCTGGATGAGTTCCTGGCCTTCGTCCGCAGCCGGGGCGAGCAACGGGTGGACATGGAAACCCTGGACTGGCGGCGGGCCCAGTTCGAGTTGTACCAGACCCAACCCCCGCCGCCGGAGCTGATCTGGTACGACCCCGACACCGGCCTCTGGCGGCCGGCTGCGCCGGGCGAGGCGGCGGAGCCGTCGTCGGAGCCGGTGAGCCGCCTGACCGGCATTGCCGCCAGCAGCGGTCCCGGCCCGGTGGAAGGCCTGGCCCTTGTCACCAACGACCCGCTGGAAGCCGGGCGGCGGCTGTTGGAGATGGAAGGGCCGGTGGTCCTTGTCACCCGCCTGACCGACCCGGCCTGGTCGGGGTTGTTCCCCCGCCTGAGCGCCGTCGTCACCGAACTGGGGGGGGTCATCTCCCATGCGGCCATCGTCGCCCGCGAGAACGGCCTGCCGGCCGTGGTCGGCATCCCGGCGGCGACGCAAAAGGTGCGCAACGGGCAGCGGCTGCGCGTGGATGGTCAGAGCGGTGTGGTGGAGGTGTTGACGTGAGCAAAACCCTGTTCACCCCCAAAGATGGAGCCCACCACCCTCTGCCGCCGGTGGAGGAGGTAGGGGGCAAGGGATACGGCCTCTACTGGCTGGCGGTCCATCGCTTTCCCACGCCCCTCACCTGGGTGCTCAGCACCGACCTGTTCGACCTGGCCGTCCGGCGGACCGGGCTGGCCGAAGCCTCCCTGGCCATCGGTCGGGCTTTAGCCCACCCCCCGGCCGATTGGAACGCCCTCCAGGCCCTGATCAACGATTTGGAACCCCACCGCACAGCCCTGGTCGAAGCCCTGCAACAACTTGCCGAAATGGACCTGGTCCGCACCGTCCTGGCCGATTTGCCGGGCCGGGAACAATGGGCTGTGCGCTCCTCGGCCACCGTAGAAGACGATCCCCACCACAGCTTTGCCGGACAGTTCCGTTCTTTCCTGTCGGTCCCCCGCGCCGACCTGTGGACGACCATCTGCCGGGTTTGGGCCTCGGCCTATGGCCGAGAGGCGCTGTCCTACTGCTTTCAGAAGCGAACCGCTCTGCCCCGCATGGCGGTGATCTTGCAGCCGATGGCGCCCCTCACCGCCCAGGACCGCTCCGGCGTGGCCTTTAGCCATTCGCCGGTCCTCTCCCTGCCGGGGGTGCTGATCCAGGTTACTTTTGGCAGCGGGCCGACCGTCGTCGGTGGGCACGGCGGCGACCTGTTCAGCGTCGCCGGCTCAGAGGTGCAGGTCCGGCCCATGCCCCCCGACCGGATCCTGGTCACGGCCCCGCAGGGCGGGCTGGAGCCCCAGGCCACCCCTGCCGGCCCGGCCCTCAGCCATGACGAGGCCCGCCAACTGGCCGGCCTGGTGCAGGCGGTAGCCGACCGGTGGGGACGCCCGGTCAACGTCGAGTTCGTGTGGCAGGCAGGCAAAGGTCCCTTGCTGACCCAGGTGCGCTCGGTCGCCACGCCGGCCGCCTGAAGTACCCGCCCGAAAAACAGCCGTCGCCCAGCCTTCAGGCTGCCCACGCCGCAGTCCTCGACGGCGCAAGCAGCCTCGCCAGGCATCGGGCTGGCCCTGCCCCCCAAGAGGATGGAAGCGTGGAGGGCGTTCGGCCTCGTTCCGTCAAGATAAAATGTTGTCTGGAAACCACCTTTGTGCTATAATGGATGGTGTTCTTTCCTGTTTATTGTGTTCTGTCCTCTTGTCATTCGGAGGAGAAAATGGATGTGTCACAGACGATCGCGATTCGCAACAGAATCATAGGCCTCCTGGTCAAACGGGCCCGGCTCCGGGCCGGCAAGAGCCAGCGAGAGTGTGCCGAGCTGATCGGCTGTAGCCCGTCGCGCTTTGGTCAGTATGAGAAGGGCCAGCAGGGCATGACGTTACCCCAGTTGGAAGCCCTGGCCTATTTCCTCGGCGTGCCCCTGGCCAGCCTGTGGGATGAAAAGTTTGACCTGCCGGAGGAATCACCCGGAGAGCCGTTGCCTCTGGCGGAGATCATGGCCCTGCGGCGCAAGATGCTGGCGGTGCAGCTCCGCCAGTGCCGCCAGGCAGCCGGATTGACCCAGCGACAGATGGGGCAACTGTTGGGCTGCTCCGCCGCCCGGATCTCGCAGTACGAACGAGGCAAGAGCGACATCTCCCTGGCCGAGTTGGAGATCGTTTCCGAACAGTGCGATCGGACCCTGGCCGACTTTGTGGACGAACAGACGATCCCGTTGAGCCAGGCCGAACAGAACCGACAGACTCTGGCCCGCCTGAGGGAACTCCCCCCCGATATGCGCGACTTTGTGCTCAAACCCAGCAATGCCCTGTATTTGCGCATCGCCATGTTGCTCAGCGCCATCAAGGCCGATAGCCTGCGGCAGATCGCCGAAACGATCCTGGATATTACCTACTGATTAAGGGGGAGAACACCGGCTGATCGCACCCGGTAAGGGGAGGTGAAAGAGGGAAAGAACGGAAATGAAGGACAGAACGGCCTTCCCTGCATTGGTAGACAGCCTCCATTGTCTCGACCGGTTGGGTACCCTTCTGTCCCGTCGTGACCCGGTGGGACTGGCGTCTGAGGCGCTCTCCATACTGATAACCGACCTGGATGCACAGGCGGGGTCCCTGCTCTATGTGGGGCACCCGGTTGTGCGTGTACGACGCGGCGAGATCTCTGAACCCCTGGCCCGGCACATGGACCGGTGGGAAGCCTCAGCCGAACGGCGGATCGTCACCGGCCCCTGGAAGCTGGTCCGGGAAGAGGAGATGCAACTGGCATCGTGGACCGTCAAAGAGACCGGCCAGGTGGTGGTCTATGGGCCGATCCTCGACGATCGGTCGGTAGTCGGTACCATCTGCCTGGCCTTTGCCCCGGAGCAAGCCCCGGTGGGCAGCCGTCGCTTGTTGCTGACCCGCCTGATGCAGACGATCGGCGCGGCGGTGGTTCTGGTCGGCGAACTGTCCCTCACCCGCGAACGGCTGGGCCAGATCAGCCTCTTCTATCAGGTAGCTCAGTCCATGGCCTCGACCTTTGACCTGGACAAGGTCCTGGAAGATACCATGCAACTGGCCACCGCCGTTCTGAATGCCGCAGCAGCGGTCTTGATGTTGGTGCAGGAGGAAAGCGGCGAACTGGTCTTTGAATACACCTTTGGCGAAATGGGCGATCTGCTGCGCCGGCAACGCATCCCCCTGGACGAGGGGATCGCCGGCTGGGTGGCCACCCACGGCGAACCGGTGATTGTCAACGAGGTCCATAGTGACCCCCGTTTCAGCCCTCTGGTAGATGCCCGGACCGGATTTCTCACCCGATCGGTGGTGTGCGTGCCGATCCAGATCCGGGGCAAGACCATCGGTATCTTGGAGGCGCTGAACAAGCGCAGCGAGGAGGGCTTTGACAGCGAGGACCTGAGCCTGATGATCACTACGGCCAACCAGGCGGCTATTGCCATCGAAAATGCCCGGCTGTATCAGAGCCTGCGCGAGGAACGGGATCGGATCATCCAGGCTCAGGAGAATGTGCGGCGACAGGTGGCCCGCAACCTCCACGACGGCACGGTCCAGTTTCTCTCGGCCATCTCTATGGGGATTGACCATCTGGAACGGCTGTTGGAATTCAAGCCGGAGGCCGCCCGCTCCGAGCTGGAAGCCCTGCGCCATCTGACGGCGCAGGCAATGCAACAGGCCCGGCTGGCGCTTTTTGAACTGCGCCCCCTCATCCTTGAAACGCAGGGCCTGCTGCCGGCATTGGAGGCCTATGTCCAACAGTTGCAAAACAGCGAAGAGTTCAACGTCCACCTGGAGGCTCCCCCCTCTCTACCACCCCTGAGTGACTCGGTCGAGGCGACCATTTTTGCCATCATCCAGGAGGCGGTCACCAACACCAAGAAGCACGCCTCTGCCCGCGATGTGTGGCTCCGTCTGTCCAGGGAGAACGGCTGGCTCCAGGTAGTGGTCGAGGATAACGGCTCAGGCTTTGACCCTGAGGCCATAGAAGAGCAATATGACCGCCGGGGTAGCATCGGATTGTTGAGTATGCGGGAACGGGCCGAGCTGATCGAAGGGCATCTGGTGATCGAATCCAATCTGACCCCCCCGGGGACCGGCACCAAAGTGATCTTGCGAGTGCCCGAATTCCATACCACAGGGTAAAGAGGGAGGAAGCATGGCGACTATCGAGGAAGCCAGGCGCCGGCAGGAGGAGGGCAAAGACCTCTACCGGCATGGAGAGTATGAGGAGGCGGTGGCGGCCTTTTCTCAGGCCCGCCATCTCTTTGCCGAGGTCGGCGACCGGACCGGGGAAGCCGAAGCTTTGGGCAATATCGGGGTGGTCTATGTCCAACTGGAAGAGTGGGACGAGGCCCGGCGCTTTCTCAACGAGGCGTTAGACCTCTGTATCGCGGCCGGGGACCGTTCCAACCAGGCCAAAGTGATGGGGAACCTTGGCATGTTGTATGCCCGTCAGGGGGACGAGGAACAAGCCGTCGAAGCGTATGAGCAGGCGATGGCCCTTTTCCGCGAGCTGGGGGACGAGGAAAATGAAAAAGCGGTGGCCCGCCAGGTGAGCAGGCTCAAGCTCAAAAAGGGCAGGTTCCTGGAGGCTCTGGCCGGCTACCAGGAGGAAATAGCCGGGGCAGAGGCTTCCGGTGGCGCACCCAAGATCGCGCGCCGCCTCTTCCGCCTGCTGGGCCGCCTCACGGGTGGTGCAGCCCGGGGCCAGGAGGAAGGGGGGCCGGGCGAAGAATTGTCCGAATCGGAAGAAGAATAAAACAAGGGTGGAGGTTGCTCCACCCTTGTAGGGCAAGAGGCCACCTTGCCCTGCTTTTCTTCAGCCTTTTACTCAGGTGCCTGCGCCAGGCACCTGCAGGCAATCGTCATGCCCTACTTTTCTTCGGCCTTTTGCTGAGCAGTGGCAATGATCTGCTCGGCCAGGTGCGCCGGCACCGTCTGATAGTGGGAGAACTCCATGGTGAATACCCCCCGCCCCTGGCTGATGGAGCGCAGGTCGCTCACGTAGCGCTGCATTTCGGCCAGCGGCACCAGGGCCGTGACGATGCTTTTGTCGCCCGCCTGTTCCATACCCAGGACCTGCGCCCGTCGGGTGTTGAGATTGCTCAGGACCTCGCCCATATATTCTTCGGGCACGGTGATAGTATATTTATAGATCGGCTCCAGCAACACCGGCCCGGCCTGCTTCACCGCCAGTTTGAACGCCTCGCGCCCGGCGATCTGGAAGGCGATGTCTTTCGAGTCCACCGGGTGCTCCTTGCCGTCATACACCGCCGCCAGCACATCTACCACCGGGTAGCCGGCGATCACCCCCTGCTCCAGCACCGAGCGGATCCCCTTTTCGATGGAGGGGCCAAAGGTCTTGGAGACGTTCATCCCCACCACCTCCCAGGCGAACTGGAAGCCGGTGTCGCGTTCCAGCGGTTCGACGCGCATATGTACTTCGGCGAACTGACCGGCGCCGCCCGTCTGCTTCTTGTGGCGGTATTGCGCCGAGGCGCTGCGGGTGATGGTTTCCAGATAGGGCACGCGGGGAGTGGCCGTTTCCAGGCCCATGCCGAACGTCTCTTCCATACGCCGCACGGCCACGCTGATGTGGGTATCGCCCATGCCGGAAAGGATCGTCTCGCGGGTGCTGGGGTCCTGGTGCCAGGTCAGGGTCGGGTCCTGTTCGCTCATGCGGGTCAACGTGGGGCTGATCTTGGCAGCATCGGCCTTGGTTTTGGGGCTGACCGCCACCGAGTAGAGTGGGTGGGGATAGACGGGCGGATCAAGCTGCAGAGGAGTCCCCTGGTCGCTCAGGGTGTCGCCGGTTTGGGTTTCGCTCAGCTTGGCCACGGCCCCGATGTCGCCCGCCGTGATGCGGGCGACCGGTATCTGCTCCTTGCCGCGTACGATATAAAGCTGGCCGATCCGTTCTTCGCCGCCGGTGCGGCTGTTGCGCAGCCGGGAATCGGATTCCAGCGTGCCGGAATAGACGCGGAAGTAGGAGAGCTTGCCCACGTAGGGGTCGGCCATGGTCTTGAACACCAACGCCGCCAGGGGGCCGGCCGGATCGGATTGGAGTTGGATGGGGGTGTTGGTAGCCAGGTTCACGGCGGGGTAGGGGCCGGCCTCGACCGGGGAGGGCAGGAGCCCGGTGATGGCCCGCATCAGGGGCAGGACGCCGATGTTCAGGGTCGCCGAGCCGCACAGCACCGGCACCAGGTCCCCCCGGCCGATCCGGGCTCGGAGGCCGCGCAGCACCTCCTCCAGGCTCAGGGTTTCTTCCTCGAAATATTTTTCCATCAGCGCATCTTCGCCCTCGGCGGCGGCTTCGATGAGGGCCGTGCGTGCTTCAGCCACGGCGTCGGCCATGTCGGCGGGGATAGGGGCCACGGTCGCCTTGTCGCCCAGGTAGGCCTTTTGGGCCAGCAGGTCTACCACCCCCTGAAAATCGGCCTGGCTGCCGATAGGCAGGTGGATGGGCAGCGCCGTCCCGTTGAATCTGGCGTTGATCTGGGCGATGAGGGCGGCATAGTTCACATTCTCCCGCTCCATCTTGTTGATGAAAATCAGGCGTGGTAACTTTTGCTCATCGGCCCGATGCCACACCTGTTCGGTGCCCACCTGCACGCCCCCCCCTGCATCCAGAACGACCACCGCCCCATCGGCCACCCGACAGCCGCTGATCACCTCGCCCACAAAGTCCATGTAGCCCGGAGTATCGATCACATTCAGCTTATAGTCCTGCCATTCGCAGGGGATCAGCGCCGCGTTGATAGACATCTTGCGGCGGCGTTCTTCATCATCCCAGTCGGCCACCGAGGTCCCCTCGTCTACGCGGCCCAGGCGGTTCACGGCACCGGTGTTGAACAGCATCGCTTCCGCCAACGATGTCTTGCCCGAGCCGCCGTGCCCCAACAAGACCACGTTGCGCAGCCTATCACTCTTGTACACGGTCATCCACTCCTCCACTTACCGGTTGTTGTTTGTGAAGATCTCGAAGCAGAACGCATTCGTCTTTCCATTGTAAAGCATATTCGGCAAACTGTCAAAGCCGTTCAAGGGCAAGGCAGTTCACGCCACCTGGCACCTGGGGCCAGATTTGACTTCTCTTCCCTTGAAAGCTATAATTTGACACGGTGGAGTTGACGTCATGGGCGGTAAATCGACCTCTCCTCTACCCCCTGGGGGATGGGGTGAGGTCCAATCTGACAATGTCAGAAGGATATTGGCCACAAGCCGTTTCTATTTCCAGGGGGGAACGATGGCACTCAGAGAGCAGTTGATGGAGGACCTGAAGGAGGCGATGCGCCGGCAGGATGAGGCGCGCAAACGGGCCATCCGCTCGGTGATCGCGGCCATCAGGCAGGCCGAGACGGAGCTGGACGCCGGCGGCGCGCGGGTCAGCCTGGACGACGGGGGGATCCTGGCCCTCATCGGCAAGCAGGTCAAGCAGCGTCAGGAATCGATCGTCGAATACCGCAAGGGCAAACGCGAAGACCTGGTTGCTGAGGAGGAGGCCGAGCTGGCCGTCTTGCAGGCCTACCTGCCCCAGCAACTGAGCCGGGCCGAGATCGAGGCCGAGGCCCGGCAGGTCATCGCCGAGGTGGGGGCCAGGGGGCCCAGAGAGATCGGCGCCGTCATGAAGCCGCTGATGGCCCGCCTCCGCGGCCGGGCGGATGGGAAACTGATCAACGAGGTGGTGAGCGAACTTTTGCGGATGACAGCCCCGTGAGGCGAGCGACCCCTTCCCGCCGGCAGCCCGGTTCCCCTGGCTTGCCTGCCAGGACAGGCGGCCGCGGGAGCCTGGCACGGGCCATCACCCTCAGCCTGTTGCTGACGGTCGTCGCCAGCACCGTGCTCCTCACCGATCTTTTGCCCTCTAACCGGGTGACCCTCAACGCCGGCGACGTCAGCCCGGAGGACATCCGCGCCCCGGCCGACCTGACCTACGAGAGCCCGATCCGGACCCGCCAGGCGCAGGATGCCCAGGCTGCCCTGGTGCAGGACCTCTACGATCCGCCGGACCCTTCCATCGCCCGCGCACAAGAGGTCCGCGCCCGGCAGATCCTGGATTACATCAGCAGTGTGCGCCAGGACCCTTACGCTTCTGCCGGGCAGAAGGCCAGGTGGCTGACCGCCATCCCCGATCTGAGCCTGACGCCGGAGGTTATTGAGCAGGTGTTGGCCCTGAACGAGCAGGAGTGGCAGCAGGTGCGGGAAGAGACGGTGCGCGTCCTGGTGCGGGCCATGCAAGGGGAGATCCGGGACAGCCAGGTGGCTACCGTCCGAAATCGCGTGCCTACCTTTATCAGCCACAGCCTGACAGATGAGCAGGCGGCTGTGGTGGAGGCCGTGGCCGGCAGGCTGGTGACGGCCAACACCTTTTTCAACGCGGCGCGCACCGAGGAGGCCCGGCAGCAGGCCCGCGAGAGCACTCCACCGGTTACGGTCACGATCCGGCGGGGAGAGGCTATCGTGCGGGCCGGCGACGTGGTGCGGCCGGTGGATGTCGAGGCGCTGGATGCCTTTGGCTTGCGCCAGCAGGCCCTGCGCTGGCAGGCGGTGGCCGGCACCGTGGCCTTTGCCCTCCTGGCCACGGCCCTGTTGGGGTTGTTTATCTGGCGCCTCCAGCCCCAGTTCTGGGCGCGGGGCCGGGCTTCGGTCGTCACCTTTGTGCTCGTCGCCTTTTTTGTGGCGATCGGCAAACTGATGTTGCCGGCCACCGGCACCGTCGCCCCCTATTTCTATCCCCTGCCGGCGCTGACGATGATCCTGACCGTGCTGTTTGGGCCGGTGTTGGGCACGGTCGTCGGCGTGGCGCTGGGCCTGATCGGAGCCTTTATCGTCGGCGGCTCGCTGGAGATGACGGTCTACCTCCTGGCCGGAGCCTTGATGGGGGCGTTGACCCTGGGGCGGGCAGAGCGGCTGAACTCGTTCCTGCGGGCCGGCCTGGCCGTGGCCCTGACCCATGCCACCGTCATCCTGCTGTTCGGCCTGCTGGCCTCGGATCCGGACCTGCTGAAGGTGACCATCCGCGCCCTGGCCGGGTTTGTGGCCGGGGGGCTGTCGGCCAGCCTGGCGCTGGCCGCCTTTTTTGCTCTGAGCGCGGTGCTGGACGTGATTACCCCGTTCCAGTTGATGGAGCTTTCCCGGCCCACCCATCCCCTGTTCCGCCAACTGTTGCTCAAAGCTCCGGGCACCTACCATCACACCCTCCTGGTCAGCAACATGGCCGAAGAGGCGGCCAACCGCATCGGCGCCGACGGACTGCTGGCCCGCGTGGGGGCCTACTATCACGACATCGGCAAGACGCTGCGGCCCTTCTTTTTCACCGAGAACCGGGTGGGGAACATCAACCCTCACGACCGGCTGGACCCGCGCACCAGCGCCCAGATCGTCATCAGCCATGTGCCGGATGGGCTGGAGCTGGCCCGCAAGTACCGGTTGCCGTCGGCCATCCAGGCTTTCATCCCCGAACATCAGGGGACGGGGTTGGCGCTGTCGTTCTACCGCGCCGCCGTCAAGGCGGCTGGCGACGATGGCCAGGGCGTCCGCCCGGAGGAGTTTCGCTATCCCGGCCCCCGGCCGCAGAGCAAAGAGACGGCCATTGTCATGCTGGCCGACAGTTGCGAGGCGCGGGTGCGCAGCGCCCAGGCCAGGTCGGCCGCGGAGATCGAGCAGATTGTGCGCCAGACGATCAAGGCCAAACTGGACGAGGGGGAGTTGGATCACTCGGACCTGACCTTGCGCGACCTGGACGGGATCCGGGAAGCCTTTTTGGACGTGTTGCAAGGGGTGTTCCATCCCCGGATTCAGTATCCCGAACCGGTGAAGGTGAGAGGACCGGACGGGCGGGAAGTGGAGGTGTGAGGGTGCAGGAGACAGGAGGCAGGGAAGAGGTGGAGGTGGAGGTGCAGGTGGCGCCGGCCTTTGCCTCTCTGATTGCGGTCGAGCGGGTGCAGGCGGTGGCCGGGGCATTGCTGCGCCAGGAGGGGGCTCCCGGCCAGGTGACGGTGGTGATCACCGACGACGAAGGCATCCAGGGGTTGAACCGCGATTTCCTGGGGATAGATGCCCCGACCGATGTGCTGGCTTTCAGCTTCCTGGAGGATAGCGGCCCGTTCATTGCTGCGCCCGAGGCGGGGGGGTATCTCGGCGACGTGATCGTCTCCTATCCGCGGGCCGTGGCGCAGGCCGGGGAGTTGGGCCACCCGGTAGAGGAGGAGCTGCACCTGCTGGTGGTGCATGGCCTGCTGCATCTGCTGGGCTATGACCACGCCGACGAGGAGGGGCAGGCCGAGATGTGGGCGCGGCAGGAGCAGATATTGGGGATCGGAGGGTGGAAGAAGGCGTGACGGGAGCGGAATGTCGTCTGCTCATCGTGGATGATGAGCAGGACATCTTTTTTATCCCGCTCACGCCGGATGGCACATCCGGCGCTCTCGGATATTCCGGCCTGGATGTTCCATCCAGGCCGAGCGTGGGAAAAGGTGTCCGGTAGTGAATCCTTGCGCAGACTTGACCTGCGCAAGGGTCAGCGGCGTTGGTGAGTCATTTGGTGAGTCGTTTGGTGAATGGCCTGTGCTATACTGGAATCAGCGATCTCTTCCCTGCCCCCTGTCTCCCTCCTGGGGGAGGACAAGGGGAGGGGTCCGGCTAACTTATCAAGAGGAGGAACCGATGAGAACCCAACAGCCGGCCACAAACGGAGGAAAAAGTCGAACCGTCCTGGTGTCTTTAAGTGTTTCCATCATTCTATCATTGTTCTTTAGCCTGCTCAGTCCGGTGGCGGCGGCGGTGCGGGATGAGGCCGCCGGGATCGGCCGTGACCGGGCACCCGGCGGCCCGGCAATGCCTGGGTCCTTTCCCCAGGCGCCAGGTCTGCCCTCCCCCCTGATGGCCCCGGTCACCCTCCTGCCGACGACAACTCTGACCCTGACCCCCACCTGGACGCCGACCCTCACCCCGACGGCGACCCCGACCTTCACCCCGACCCTGCCGCCCGGCCCGACGGCGACCCCGACCTTCACCCCCACCTTAACGCCAACCCCACTCCCGACCGTCACCCCGACCCTCACCCCCACTCTGCCGCCCGGCCCGACGGCGCCCCCGACCTTCACCCCCACCCCGACGGCGACGCCGCTGCCGGTCCTGTCGCCCGGCCAGGCGCTTATTCCGCCCGGCGGCGGGACGCTGCTGTCGGCCGATGGGCGGGTGACGGTGCAGTTTCCGGCCGGAGCAGCGGCGGTGCCGATGGAGGCCGGCTGCCAACTGCTACCGCCGCTGGACCTGGCGCCCGACCGCCACCTGTTCTACCGCTTCGAGCTGACGGCCTGGCCGGCCGGCCAGCCCGGCCGGCTCCCACCCCCCTTTGCCCAACCGGTCACGGTCACGGTCACTTACAGCGACACCGAGGTCGCGGGTCTGGTGGAGGACGGCCTGCGCCTGATGACCTGGGACGAGGAGCAGAGGGTGTGGACACCGATCTCGGCCACGCTGGACGTGACCGGCAACCGGTTGACGGCCCAACTCGCCCACTTTAGCGGCTACGGCATCATGGGGCAGGACGACGTCTTTTTCCTGCCGCGCATTGAGGCCGGGCAGGTGAGCCTGTTCAGCGGCGACTCGTCGTTCAGTTACGACCTGGAGGTGCCGGCCGGGGCGGGGGGCCTGCGGGTGCCGCTGACCTTACACTACAACGGCGGCACGGTCAACGGCATGTATGGTGCGGATAACACCGACGGCAGCTGGCTGGGCGTGGGTTGGACTCTGGACCTGGGCAGCATTGAGAACGGGACCCTCACCCTCAACGGAGTGTCTGAGCCGTTGGTATACGAGTCCCAGCTTTCGCAGAGCTCATGCGGACAGTATGGGGATTGGAGCTGCCAGCAAACGGAAGTTGCCTATCGCACGCAACAAGAGAGCTTTCTGCGCATCCGGAGCACTGCGCGGCGGTGGACCCACGAGTTTGGCTGTTGGGATGGGCAGGGACACCAGCGCCGGGCCCGCGTGGAAAACGATGGCTACTTCCAGGTGTGGGACCGCAGCGGGACCTGCTACGAATTTGGCAAAAGCGACTACGACGCCGGGCCGCCTAACGGCACCTGGCTGTGGCCGACGGCGGCGCAGCAACAGGGTAGCAGCAGCCGCACCTTCCGCATCGGCCCGCTCAACAACCCGGACAACGGGGCTGTCAAGTACGAGTACCTGGGCGCCTATCTGGATCGGATCGTAGACACCCACGGCAACGAGGTGCAGATTACCTACACCTCCTACGCTTCCCAGCGGCAGTACGATGAGAACTGTCCGGTGTTTGCAGGCTATAGCTGGAAAGAGACCTACCCCCACGAAATCCGCTACACCACCAATCCGGGCCAGGGAGACAATCACGCCGAGTATGTGGTGGTGTTCGACGTCCAGGCCAAAGGGTTCGACGCGCACCCCAACACCTTCGTGGCCCGCTCGGCGTACAAGCTGATGGGCGTCAGGGTCGAATTCCACCCGCTGAACGGCAATCCGGTTGTCCTGCGTGAGTACCGCTTCACCTACCAGCAGGCCGGCCCGTCACTGCGCCTGACCGGCATCACCCAGTACGGCCTGGGCGGCTACCCCAATAACCCGCTGCCGGGCATTCAGTTCAGTTACACTGAAAAGCCGATTGCCAGCTATGGGATCGAATACAATCGCCCGTTCCTGACCACGGTGAATAACGGCTACGGCGGCACTCTGACCTTCGCGTACACGGCGTGGTGTTACTATAACCCCTATGGCAATACATCTAACCCTCACTCCCCATGTGGTGGATTGGTGGACGGCCTGATGAGGCAAGTGGTCAGCAGCAAAACGCTTAACCCCGGCATCGGCCCCAGCATGGTGTACGGGTACAACTACTACGAGGAGGGGATGAAGCAGACCGATCCGCCGGCCCCCTATTTCCATTCGCTGGTCGGCTTCGGGCGGGTGGAGGAGACGGTCAATGGAGCCGACCGGCGGACGGTGACCTGGTTCGACAACACGATTGATGAGGGGGAGCCGGAGACCGCCGGCGATCCGGAAGACCCATATAAAGGCAAAATCGTGGAGACGCAGGTCCAGGACGGAGCCGGGGTCAAGTACAGCCGGACGACGACGACCTATGCCGACGGTCGGGAGACGACCTGGCCGGAGGGGGTGCATTTTATCTACGCCAGCCAGGTGGTGGACGAGACGTGCGGCGGCACGTGCCAGAGCAAAAAGACCAAATACTACTACAACCTCAAGTGGCAGAACTGCGGCGGCTCGGGCACCACCCAGTACGGCAACCTGACCCACGTGGAGGAGTATGCCAGCGAGTCGGCGGCCACTCCTTACCGCACCACCCTGACCGGCTACTGCCCCAACACGGCAGCCTGGATCGTGGACAGGCCGGCCTTCGTCAACGTGTACGAAGGGCAGGTGGACCCCGACAACCCGAACGGCGACCAATGCCGCGCCTCGACCTGGTACGTCTATGGCCAGGCGAACGACCCGCCCTCCTGGAACCTGCCGCCGGGCAATAAGGGGGAGCTGCGCGGCGTACGGCAGGTGCTGCAGTGGACAGGGGGCTGGAAACTGGCCGATACCCGCTACGAGTACGACCCCTACGGCAACGTGACCCAGGAGACGACCTACAGCGATTACAGCACCGACTACCAACAATGGGCCACGGGCGGGGCGCGCACCACCACGACCGAGTACGACCCCGTGTACCACACCTTCCCCTGGCGGGTGACACGGCCGACAGTGGGCAGCTACACGCCGGTCGAGGAACGGGAGTACTACGAGGTCAACGAGTCGGACACCGGCACCGGCACCGGCCTGCCGGGGCAGTTGAAGCGCGTGTGGGACACCAACAACGGCGACAGCACCTGGTATCAATATGACCCCTTTGGCCGGCTGACGGAGGTGGTGCAGCCCGGTGACAGTTTTTCCCAGCCGACAATCGAGTACACCTACTACGACCAGAGCCCGACGCCCGGCCTGAAGACGAGCCGGCGGGAGGAGAGTGGCCAGGCCGGCACCCTCGACTCCTGGCAGTTCTACGATGGCCTGGGGCGGCTCATCCAGAGCCAGAGCGAGGGACGCACCGGCAACGAAATTATCCTGGTGGACACTCACTACAACGCCCGGGGCTTGCAGGAGAAGGTGACCGTGCCGCAGTACTGGGGCGTGGTCGGCGGTTACTTCCGCGACGGGCACTGGAACGGCAGCTATCCGGGCACGACCACGACCTACGACGCCCTGGGGCGGACCACCCAGGTGACCAACCCGGACGGCACTCGCCCCGTCACCGCTTACGATGGCTGGACGACCACCGCCACCGACGCCAACGGCCATTTTAAGCTTTCCTACAACGACGCCTTTGGGCGGTTGGTTCAGGTGGAGGAGACGGCCGACCGCTTCGAGGATGACTTTGAAGATGGGGTCCTGGACACCGGCCAGTGGCCCGGCCAGACCGGGGCGTCCATCGTCACCCTGGACGGCGACAAAGTAGCCCAGGTCATCGGCGTTGGCGACTGGAACCACGGCCTCACCCGGACCAACGATACCATACAGGGGGACAATGTCGTGCAGGGCAGCTTTCGGATTGATACCCCTTCGGCCACGGCTATCCTGTTTGTCGAGGACGGCACGTGGAATACCTCGGACTACCGGCGGTGGGGAATCAACGTCCTGAATGGTCAAATTCAGGCTGTATGGTACATCGGCACTTCGAGTTACAACCATAATCTACTGGCTTTTGAGGCCGGCGTGTGGTACACCTTTCGCCTGGAGATAGATCGGCAAGGGGTCTTTGGCGTGGAAGTGTGGAAGCAAGGGGATCCGGCCACGCGCCAGCGGTGGACCAATGTTCTGAGTGGGGCCGCCGGTCGTGCCTGGCAATTCCGTTACCGGGTTCACACCGGTACTGCTTACCTGGACGATTACGGCGAGTATAGCTATCAGGGCACCACCTACGCCTACGACGTGCGCGACAACCTGACGACCGTGACCGACGCCGCCGGCAACGTGACGACGATGAGCTACGACCTGCTGGGCCGCAAGACGGCCATGCACGACCCGGACATGGGGGACTGGAGCTACACCTATGACGCCCTGGGCAACCTGACCGGCCAGACCGACGCCAAGGGGCAGACCCTCTCCTTTTTCTACGACGACCTGAATCGGCTGACCAAGAAGGACTATCCCGGCAGCTCGGACGACGTGTACTACAAGTACGACAACCACAAGAACGACGCCACGACGAAAAACAGTTGGGGCCGGCTGCGGCTGATGTACACCTACAGCGAGTCGAGCAACGGCCACCTGTACGAGTACGACAACCGGGGGCGGGTGACGAAAGAGCAGGTCAAGGTCGACAGCGTGACCTACGACACGTCGTACAGCTTCGACGCCGCCGACCGGGTGAAGACGATGACCTATCCCGATGGCGAGGTGGTGACGACCGGCTACAATAGCCAGGGGTTGCCGCAGAGCTTGACCGGCAGCAGCCCCTACGTGCAAAGCGCCGAGTATGATGCCCTGGGCCGGGTGGAGTTGCTCACCCTGGGCAACAGCCGGCGGGTGGATAACGTGTACTATCCCTGGACCACCCTCAACGGCCAGGGGCGTTTGCAGCAGATCAAGACCGGTCCGGCAGACAATCCAACCCAGCATCAAGACCTGCGCTATACCTACGACGCGGTGGGCAACGTGCTGACCATCCAGGACTACAAGGTCAGCGGCGGCCCGCAGACGCAAAGCTTCAGCTACGACGCCCTGGACCGGCTGCTGAGCGCCTCGGCCGGCGGGGGCGACAGTGGCCAGGGGCAGTACAGCGAGAGCTATCAGTACGACGCCATCGGCAACCTGACCAGCAAGGGGGGGGTGAGCTACACCTATCCCAACCCCGGCCAACCCCGGCCGCACGCCGTGCGGCGGGTGAGCGGCAGCGGGGGTACGAGCAAGACGGTCCAGATCCGGGCCTACAGCACCCCCTGCAACGACGGCGTGCGGGCGACGATGGAACTGTGGGTCAACGGGGTCAAGAAACAGACCTGGACCAACGTGGCCGCCTCCTGGACGACCTACCAGAAGAGCGTCACCCTGTCGGGCAACGACCAGATCGAGGTGGTGTTTCCCAACGACTGCAACGTTGGTGGACAGGATCGGAACCTGTACGTGGACTATGTGGTGGTGGACGGGCGCACCGTCCAGGCGGAGGGGGGGGAGGCGATCATTGACAAGGGAGCCGGTGACGCGGCGTTCGACGGGCTGAACGTCATTGTCGGGCAGCAGGGCCTCTACTGGAACGCGGCGCTGCGCTTCGTGGTGGGGCCGCAGGCCTCAGCGGCCTGCTACGATGCCAACGGCAATATGACCTGGCGGCTGAAGGACGGGGTGGCTTACGAGCAGGTGTGGGACTATGAGAACCGCCTGGCCTCGGTGACCGATCATGCGACCGGCCAGACGACGACGTTTACCTACGACGGTCACGGCGCATTGGTCAAGAAGGTGGCCGGCGGGCAGACCACCATCTACATCGGGGCGCACTACGAGAAGAACATCACCACCGGGGTGGCGACCGGCTACTACTATGCCGGGGGCAGGCGAGTTGCCATGCGGCAGGGAGGTGTGGTATACTACCTGCTGACCGACCATCTGGGCAGCACGGCGCTGACGGTGAGCAGCGGCGGGGTCGAGGTGGCGGAACTGCGCTACAAAGCCTGGGGGGAGACCCGCTACACCGGGGGGACAACGCCGACGACCTATCGCTACACCGGCCAGCGGCAGGAGGAGGGCCTGGGGCTGTACCAGATGGGCGCGCGGTGGGTTGACCCGGCGCTGGCCCGCTGGCTGAGCGCGGATACGTTGGTGCCGGAGGCGGGGAAGCCGCAGGCGCTGAACCGCTACAGTTACGTTTACAATAACCCGCTTCGATACGTAGACCCCACGGGACACTTTAGCGACGAGGAGCTTGCGGTGCTCTTTGGTTTCGTAGACGCCGATGGGAATCCTGATCTGAAAGCGATGGATGCCAGTGCTTTGTGGGCTTCGTTTGCCGATGACTTCAAAGCGATGCTCGGTGCTGCCCGGTTCGGCGACATCCTGGTCGGTGCAGGTGCAGAGTGGGAAGGGGGGCGGCAGGTATCGTGGCAGGGCCAGGCGATGTTTGTCAAGACTGGGGAGGGTCGGTTGGCGCTATGGGATCTGGGCAGCAAAACCGAGGCCAGCCTCAGCAAGTTTTCCGGCGCGGACAGGTGGGTGTTATTCCAGAGTGGCAAGGAGAAGGGGTTTGGGGATTACAGAAGGACGAATTACTACCGGGGCAGCCAGGACTTGCCAGCACCGTCTTTAAGCAAGGACTGGACCGAAGGAGCCAACAACTTTATTGATATCAATCTGAAGCTGAAGTGGGGGAAGATGGCGGTGGAGGCCGCAGGCATTGTCGTTGGTGGAGCTATGGTCATAGTGAGCTGGCCGGCGAGCGCAGTGGACCCGGAACCCATCACAAAGGTACTGCTGACCTCTGGAGCTGCAGCACTGACCGTCTCAGTTGCCCAGATGGTGGTAGATGTCGCAGAAGGAGATTGGATCGAAGGTAGAATACCTACTCTGAATAATGGCCCTCGACCTGATCTCATGTCCAATGACAACTACTCACTGCCCTGATGGAGGTGAGAAATGAGGCGTTCCGGTCGTTTTTACCGTTCTTGGGGCGTTTTTTCCATACTGGGAGGGTTAGTGATGCTGGTTGCATCGGCCCTGGTCTATCTCGATGATTCAAACGGTGCAAAGAATGCGTTTGTGACGGGTGGGGTTATCTTGCTGGTTGTCTGTCTCTTCTGGGCCGTTGGTGGTTTGTTGGCTGGACAAAGTATATTGAAAAACAGGTGGCCATTAATAGGAAAGTTGTTCGTAGGAATATTCATATTGATTCTGATAATATTGGAGACCAGCATTCTTCTGGACCTTGCTGACCCTCAGACTCACATACTGATACATTTGGCGAAAGATCTGATGGTGGCAGGGTGGGCATTTTGGGCTGGTGCCTTGCTTATGTACCGAGGGAACTTGGCCAGCCTATAGACGGGTTTCCTGGCCGGTCATTTTTGGTTGTTTCAGTGTCTTTTGTGGGATCACATCGGCTGCAAGCGGCCAGGCAGACAGGGTGCGCGCCCCATCCGCCCCCCGCGCGGCAGGTTGACGCCCCCGGCCAAAGGTGGTATACTCCCCGGCGGGGGACCACCTTTCGGCAGGCTCAGGGCAGGGCTGGGCAGCACGGTCAAGGTCCTGAACAGCGGCGGGCCTGGGTGGGAGAGCTGCGCTACAAGCCCTACGGCGAGACGCGCACCAGCGCCGGCAGCATTCCCACCGACTATCGCTACACCGGCCAGCGGCAGGAGGAGAGCCTGGGGCTGTACCAGATGGGGGCGCGGTGGGTTGACCCGGCGCTTTCCCGCTGGCTGAGCGCCGATACGATTGTGCCGGAGCCGGGGAATCCGCAGGCGTTTAACCGCTATAGTTATGTCGACAGTAATCCCTTGCGCTTTGTGGATCCAACGGGGCACTTTACAGACGATGAGATCAAACAGTATTTACAGAATACATACGGAAGCTACTGGGAACTGTATTGGAACGCTTGGCAAGCCGATGTATATTTCATGTGGGTATTGCACGAAGCCCAGTACGACTACACTCTCACAACAATAACAGCAGGACCGGGGCCTTGCATATTCAAAGGCAATGGTAATACATTCAAGATTGTAGGTCCTGAAAGTGGTGGCGTCGTTCCTATCCCTGGTATTACCCTCGCTGATTATCAGGGAAAAGGCCCCTATGTACTTAGCGATCCTTATGGCAACAAGGTTCCAGATGAATGGATAGGGGAGCCGGTAAGCGATGCACCTCTTCATCGGGTATTGGGCAATGCAAGTCGTCCCGGTGTTTACCAGCCAATCTATGACTACTCTCACGGCGTCCCTGTGTTCTCTGGACAGTGGAGGCTCTCATACTATCAGGCAAATTTCGACAGAATCGATCCTTCCAAGGGGGCAGGCATACCCGGTTTCGTCGCGTTACTGCTGAGAGCTGCAAAAAAATCCATCGGATGGGGACCCGCGATTGTTTTGGCTGCTGATCAGGCAATTCGTACTGCAGATGCATTGGTAGTCGCTGTAGTGTCTGAACCGCCCAAGATGCAGCAGACCGGACCAGGTACATGGGTACCAGCCCCCTACTCCAACTTCTGGGCAAAACCTAACCCTAATGGCCTCCAGTACCCTGGCCCCCCATAATCTGGTTGAGGAGGCGTCAAAATGAGTTTAATGAAACGAATACTGCGCGCCATACAACGGAGACTCCTCTATCAATTTCTACTACTGATCTGTTGGGTGTTGGGTTTCTTGATCGTCGATGTAGTGTTCGGCCACGTTGCTCTCGAATGGAAGAAAGCATTGGTGAGCACTGTCTGTGGTGCCGGAGCAGCCTTTATGAGCCGTCCTCGGATTTCAGAGGTGCATAAGGTTGGCAATGAGTTTTATATATGTCGTTTCTCTGAACTTTCCATCTACTCACGCATCATAGGTTGGATGGTGATTATTGCTGGATTAATCTCAATACTGTTCTTTAAGATGACATATTTGTACCTTGCAGGTGTTTGTGGTGGCTCTTTGTATATTCTCTTCATCCTGCAATTCGAGAAGGCACATGGACGATTGCTATGGGGTAGGCCGCAGCACAGCATCAATCACACGTAGGTCGGCTCTCTCATTGACCATTTTCTATCGGTTTCAGTGGCTTGTGGGCAGGTGCAACGCACTTCCAAAGTGCATTGCACCTGTTTGACGGCCACGGCGCGCTGGTCAAGAAGGTGGCCGGCGGGGTGACCACCATCTACATCGGGGCGCACTACGAGAAGAACATCACCACCGGGGTGGCGACCAGCTACTACTATGCCGGGGGCACGCGAGTTGCCTTGCGGCAGGGAGGTGTGGTATACTACCTGCTGGGGGACCACCTGAGCAGCACAGTCAAGGTCCTGAACGGCAGCGGGGCCTGGGTGGGAGAGCTGCGCTACAAGCCCTACGGCGAGACGCGCTACACCTGGGGGACGACGCCGACCGGCTTCCGCTACACCGGCCAGCGCCAGGAGGAGAGCCTGGGGCTGTACCAGATGGGCGCGCGCTGGGTTGACCCGGCGCTGGCCCGCTGGCTGAGCGCCGATACGCTGGTGCCGGAGGGGGGGAATCCGCAGGCGTTCAACAGGTACTCGTATGTTCTGGGGAATCCACTCAGATACATTGACCCGTCGGGACACTGGGACAAAGAGTGGGAAGAGCAATTCGAGGAGGAACATGGGAGACCGCCAACAGAACAGGATTGGTGGGATTACCAATTCTCACTTCAGATCGAGAATTGGATCGCTGCTTGTTGGGAACAGACGTATCAACTGAGAACGTTGCTGTGGGGAGCCGACGTTACAATAAAAGCTGACGATATCAAGTGGACGATAGCCCAGGTAGAACGTGTCGGAGAAGCTGTGAAGCACATTGCCGGGCGTTTTGGGGGAGATGTGCGTAGATTCATAGGGGGCATTACCGTGATCATGCAAACTGAAGTCAAGCCATGGTGGACGAAAATCATGGATCCAAATGGGAACTATGGTGGATATGAGTATCGGGGCAAGCTTTACATGGAACCCGATACGAATCTTGCAGCTATCGTTCATGAAATGGGGCATTATTGGGCTGAGAAAGACGATCTCCTCTCAGATTATTGGGGACAGGTGCGCGCCTTTATGATCATACCTGATCGTAGTGAAGACTTTGCAGAAGCGTTTAGATTCTACGTTCTTACCGTGACTAGCTGGCCTCCTCCAGGCAACTGGAACTGTTCCAGCCAAGGCTGTAAATACCCGATAGACCTCACGAGGTACAATTACTTTGAGGGCTATCGAGAACAATGAAGTGGATTCTTTCTAGTCAGCCAAAGCCTGTAGTACCACTGGGGAGAAAGAAAATGTACCATCAACAACTGCTGCTGCCATTGGGTCTCTTGGCTCTGATCGTAGTACTCGCTGTTGGATGCGGAAGCCTAGACTGTGAATGGAGCACTACGGTCAAGACTTGGGTTGATACGAATGAAAATGGGACATGGGATGACAATGAGCTGCCGTTAGCGGATGTGAAGTGCTTCGTTGAAGGCTCCTACGCTGTTGGGATTGGTGCAGCAGTTAGCAACCAGGATGGAAATGCCTCCCTGTCTATAATGCTGGCCGGCTGCCCGAAGGAAGCAGTGTTTTCAGTCTATGTAGAACCACCATCTGGCTATCTCCTTACAACCCAAGCGCGCTTACCTGCCCACAAACGTGATGAGGGGCCGTTTCTGTTTGGCTTTGCTCCCACCATGAATCCTGATTAGCGACCGAAAGCCGCCATCATCCCCTTTGCCGGCGTGCGGGACAGGCCTGGGCACCACCAGCGTGGCGCTGAACAACAGCGGCGAAGTGGCCGAGAGCCGGCACCATCCCTATGGCGTGGAACGCTGGCCCCTGGACGGGGCCATGCCCACTGACTACCGATTTACAGGCCAGCGCAGCGATGTCAATTACCACCCTATAATACGCCATGGGTTTTCACCCATAGGGTACCATCGCTTTTCGGCCATAGGGTGCCACCGGTTTTCGGCCATAGGATACCAGTGGTTTTCACCCATAGGGTGCCACCGGTTTT
>DAOTXL010000001.1:0-2984 GCA_034435455.1 Anaerolineae bacterium | reverse complement strand
CGCGCGCCTCGCCTGCACCACCGTCTCCGCCCCGGTGGGAAGCGGTACCGGGGCGGGAGCGGCCAGGCGCAGGAGGGCTTCCAGCGCCCCGGCGAAGGCGGCCATA
The DNA here is from genome assembly GCA_034435455.1 of Anaerolineae bacterium. Classification (GTDB taxonomy): domain Bacteria; phylum Chloroflexota; class Anaerolineae; order JAAYZQ01; family JAAYZQ01; genus DAOTXL01. The sequence goes on along the minus strand of DAOTXL010000001.1, from coordinate 2,878 downwards.
TCGGGGTAGCGGTCCTGGGGGTCTTTGGCCAGCGCCTTGAAGAGCACCCGCTCCACCGCCTGCGGAAGGTCCGGCGCATACTTTCGGGGCGGGGGCAGCGGCTCGGTGGCCTGCTTCAGGAGCACCGCCGCCGGGGTGTCCGCCGTGTACGGCCTGCGCCCGGTCACCAGTTCATAGAGGACCACCCCCAGGGCATAGACATCCGATCGGGGCGTGGTCTTGCCCGTCCACTGCTCCGGGGCCATATACTCGGGAGTGCCCACCCCCACGCCGGTTCCAGTGAGGGTGGTCTCCTCGCTTTCCAGGAGTTTGACGATGCCAAAGTCGGAGAGCATGGGCTCGCCGGGGCGGGTGAGGAGGATGTTGGAGGGCTTGACATCGCGGTGGATGAAGCCGTGCTGGTGGGCAAAGTGGAGGGCGCGGGCGATGGGGAGGAGGAGGCGGACGGCCTTCTCCCAGGGGAGGGGCCGGCCGGCGCGTTCGGCCAGGAGGCTCTTGAGCGTCCCGCCAGGGAGATACTCCATGACCAGGAAGGGGGAGCCTTCGTGCTCGCCGTAATCAATGAGGGCGACGATGTTGGGGTGGGTGAGGCGGGCCAGGGCCTTGGCCTCGCGTTCGAAGCGTCTGAGGATGCGCTCCAGTTGCTCCGGGGGAAAGGCTCCCCGGCGGATGACCTTGAGGGCGACCTCGCGCTCCAGGCGGGTGTCGTAGGCTTTGTAGACGGTGGCCATGCCGCCTCCGGGCAGGAGGGAAACGATCCGGTAGCGGTTCTGCAGAACGGTGCCGGGAGTGAGCATGGTTACCTCTCTGTGATCCTGGCCATCAGGGTCAATGCCCAATCCTGAAACTTCTGCTTCAGATCCAGCGCGTCAAAAGGAACCAACATCTTAACCGGCCAGCGTTCTTCCTCGTCGGGGAATGCCACTGCCCGGTTCAAGGCCACAGCGAACCAGTACAGGTCAAATCCGGGATCCTTGCGAGCCGCCAGGAGCAACAACGGGTCTAACGGCTCCTGTTGCAAGATAAAGTAGAGGTCTACTGCATCACGCGGTTCCGCGCGCCCATAGTATGCCAGCAGTTTATCCACCACGAGGTCACGATAACTGTTGACCATCACCCCGATTTCCGTCGGCGATGGCGGCTCAAGGCGGAAAGGCGAATCCAGCGCCAGTTCCACTCTGACCTGGTCCTGATCCCTGCCGATCACCAGTTCCACAAAGGTTGCAAAGCGGCGGACCACCGAGACCTGCAATCCATAACGGGGAGCCGTGGTTTCGATCTGGTACGAGGTCGGGAGGATCAACGCCTCCTCAGGCGTGAATAGGTCCAGGTCAAATGACAGGCGGTGCCCCAGGTAGAATTCAGCCAGGGCGGTGCCGCCGCTCAAGTAAAAGTGCGCCTGGTCGGGGAGGCCGGCGAAAGCGGCCAGACATGCTCTCTGTAAGGGGGTCAGCAGACCTTTACCGCGCAGCATGGCGCGTCTCCAGAAAGCGCCGCCACAGATGGTAGATGGCCGGGGGCAGGTCCAGGTCGTCCAGCCGGCGTGCCACCTCGTCCAGATCCAGGGCGCGAATATCTTCTGCCCGTCCGTGCAGGAGCACCTGGCGTAGATACCAGGTGCGCTGAAACGGGTCGCTCAGGTCTATCGTATCCGTGCTCCAGACGATATGCCGGGGAAAGGCGGTTGGACCCATCATTGACCTCACTTCTGCCTTCTTGCCTCTTATTTTATCACCATCTGCTTCGCCAGAAAAGCGGCGCCTTCCATCAGCAGGCCTCCCGCCGGGGCGGCAGATTCACATGTGCCTCTCATGTGGCTACATTGTACCACCAGGCAGGTACAGAGCAAACTCGCCAGCCTCCAATGGACCGAGAGGGTGAGGGTACCGCCTGCGTTTACCCTCGAGTACCTATCGTCTTCCAGGATTACGGTGGTTTGAGGGTGAAGATCAAGGGGCTGCCTGTTCCCTGGTATACCATGCGAAAGCCGGGACAGCGTCGAGGACGATCCGAGCGGGTGTAGTAATATGTTGCCCTCGTCTGGTCTCCGATGAGCGCAAGCTCCCGGCAATATAAATGATCGGGCAGTTCTCTGAGCAGGGAGATTCGCCGCGAGAAGCGATCTATATCCGACTCGCCAGATCGTTTCGCCCAGGCGTATGCTGCTGGGATCGCCGGCCTCCCTGCGGCTGGTGTCCCACCAATCGCCGCGCGGGCCACCGATGATCTTCACCGCCCAGTCGTCCTCCGGCACGATGGTGTGGTAGCCATAGCTCTCGTCTGGGCCGTAGTAGATGTGCGTGCCTTTGCACAGGCCGACGATCTTGCCGACCCACCAGTCATCGGCCTGAACCGGCAGAACAAGCGAGGCCAGCAACATTGACAGGGTAAATGAAACAAGCCATCGGCGTTGTCGAGCAGACATCTTAACCTCCTTTCTCATCCCCCCGACTGCACCGATATTCCCTTTGGGTGACACGGATGATCTGAGAGCTTGGTTGATAAATCAAAATCCAAGACTGCGCCTTTGCTGTAAACCTTTGTCCCTCTATGCCTTGCGATGAATCAAGTTTTTATACGCCATCCAACAGCTTACGCCATGTGCAACTTGATTTTCCCAGAGGTATTTGGAACCCGCCGGGCATTGCACCGGCCTTCCCCTCCCTCTGCCCCCCCCTCCCCGCTGTTGCTGCGCGATGCGGGAAGGGGGAGGAAACCTTTTCTCCCCCTTCTCCTCCCTGTTTCGGAGGGAGAAGGGGGCCGGGGGATGAGGAGGGGGCAGGGTATGACCTGTCACAAAAAGTTGCACATGGCGTAGCTTCCATTCTCCATTGGCCCCCCGAAAAGCTCCGGCGCCGATCTGGGAGGGGGCAAAGCC